>DASRED010000044.1:0-139271 GCA_035652255.1 Gaiellaceae bacterium
GCGGATCTCGGCCACCGGCACCTCGACGTCGCGGGCGCGGCCTCGAGCACGGCCGGGCTGATGCTCCTCGTCTACGCGCTGACGCGCGCGACGACCGACGGCTGGAGCGCGCCCGTGACGCTCGGGCTGCTCGGCGGCTCGGTCGCCCTGCTCGGGACGTTCCTCGCCGTCGAGCTGCGGTCGCCGTGGCCGCTCCTGCCGCTTCGGATCTTCCGCTCCCGCACGCTCTCCGTCGCGAACGCGACGATGGCGATCGTCGGGGCGGTCGCGTTCTCGGAGTTCTTCATCCTCACGCTCTACCTCCAGAACGTCCTCCACTACTCGGCCGTCCAGACCGGCGTCGCCTTCGTCGGGTTCGCGGGGACGGTCGTCGTGGTCTCGAACGTCGCGCAGTGGATCGTCGGACGGATCGGCATCCGGTCGGCGCTCGCCGCGGGGCTGCTCCTCTCGACGGTCTCGGTCGCCCTCCTGACCGGGCTGCCCGTGCACGGCCAGTACTTCTGGGATCTCTTCCCGGCCTTCGTGCTCGGAGGCGCCGGGATGGGTCTCTCTTTCGTGCCGGTGACGATCGCGAGCCTCGCGGGCGTCGAGCGGTCGGACGCGGGGGTCGCGTCGGGGCTCGTGAACACGAGCCGCCAGATCGGCGGCGCGATCGGCCTCGCGGCCATGAGCGCGATCGCGGCCTCGTCGACGAGCTCGTTCGCGAGCGGTCATCCGGCGGCCGGAGCCGTGAGCGGGCTCGCGCTCGACCACGGCTTCCGGACGGCGATCTGGACGATGGCGGGCGTCCTCCTCTTCGCCACGCTCCTCGTCAGCGCACTGCTCGCGCCGCAGCGGAAGGAGCCGCAACCGGTCGAGGAGCACTTCGTCCTCGAGGAGGCGGCGTGACCGGCCGGGCGCAGAGCTCCTACCGGGAGCAGGTGAGCGCGCTGCTCGAGCGGATCGAGACGTATTCGCGGAAACGGCTCCGCCTGGAGACGGCCGGCGTCCGCCGGCCGCTCCTCGCGCCGCTCGACGCGAAGCTCGCCCGCACGCGCGCCGAGCTCGCGACGGTCGTCGCGCAGCGCGGCGGTTGACTTTCGCGCCGGAGTATGCGCAAGTCCGCACTAATGCGGCGGACTCCGATTCAGACTGCGGCTTTCGCGGCGGCGCTTCTGCTCGCAGCCGCCGCCGCGCTCTATTTCGGCCTGACCGCGTCGGCGAACGTCGGCAACGGGACGATCACGGCGAGCGTCAACGGCGGCAGCGCGCAGGCGGGGCTCAACTCCGTCTCGGTGCAGCAGGGCACGGCCGCGAATGAGATCCAGTTCGTCTACACGGCGCCGGCCTTCGGAACGACGGCGGAATTCACGATCGCCGTCCCCTCCGGCTGGACGACACCGCAGACGGCCGGCAGCGGCTCGGCCGGCTACGTCGTGCTCGGCACGTGTCCGAGCGGCAGCGTCGCGATCACCGGCGGACGGACGATCGACGTGACGTTCTCGACGCCGCTGCCCTCGAGCAACACCTGTGCGCTGACGTACGGGAGCCCGGACTGGTCGGTGCCTCCGAACTCGAACGTCGGCACGCAGACCTGGACGACACAGGCGAGTCTGGGGGGCGGCCTCGCCAACCTCGGCGTGCAGCCGCAGATCAACGTCCTCTCCGTCGACGGCTCCGGAACGATGCAGGTCTCGCCGACAGGCTCCACGGCGGCCGCGTCGACCGGCAGGACGTACACGCTGACCTACACCGCGGCGACCGGAGGGCTGAGCGACGGCGACCTGCAGGTGACGGTTCCGTCCGGCTTCTCCGCCGCTTCCACGACCTCCACCGACAACGGCTACACGACGAGCAACTGCGGCTCCGTCGCCGCGAGCGGCCAGATCATCACGGTGAGCCACGTCAGCGTCACGGGGGGCAGCTCCTGCACGATCGTCTACGGCGACAAGGGCTCCGGCGGCGCGGGCGTCACGGTCGGGGAGACGTACGGCACGAACACGTTCGGCTCGAAGGAGGAATCGGAGACGCCCGGCGGCTCCGGCTTCCTCACCTCGCTGGCGTCTTCGCCGTCCGTCTTCGTCAACCCGGCGAGCTTCCAGGTCACCGACAGCCTCGCCGGCGGCCATGCGTCCGCGGGCTCGTCGTTCGACCTCACGGTGACGGCGAAGGACGCTGCCGGCTCGACCCTGACGAGCTACACGGGAACGGTCGACTTCAGCACGAGCGACACGGCGGCTGGCGTCACGCTGCCGGCGTCCTATTCCTTCACGGGCGGCGACAACGGGACGCACACCTTCTCCTCCGGAGTGACGCTCGACACCGCGGGCGCGCAGACGGTCACGGTCAAGGACGACGCCTACAACTCCATCACCACCTCCGACGACGTCACGGTCGACGCGCTCGCCGCCACCCGGCTCCAGATCACCGGCGACACGACCGAGCCCGCCGGGACGCTCGACGCGCTGACGATCAGCGCGCTCGACCCGTACGGGAACGTCGACACGACCTACAGCGGCACGAAGTCGATCACCGTCAACGGGGGAGCCGGCTCCAACAGCGGAACGCAGCCATACGTCTACGACTCGCTCGGAAGCACCCATGCTCTCGGCGCGATCTCCGTCACCTTCGCCGCGGGTGTGGCATCCGGCGGAGTCGGCGGCGCATCCGCGGACGAGCTGAAGATCTTCCTGCCCGCCGCCGCAACCAACGTCATCACCGCGACCGACGGGACGATCTCGACCGCCGGCTCCGACCGGCTGAGCGTCACGGTGACGCCGCTCACGGCCGATCATTTCGGCCTCGCCGTCACCGAGAGCACCTCTACTGCGGGCTCCACGAACTACATCACGCTCTACGCCCAGGACACGTACGGGAATGTCGACACGAGCTACGACTCGGGCGGCGGAGGCGCTGGCTGCACCGCGCTCACGTGGAGCGGCGCGAGCACGTCGCCGGGCGGATACGCGCCGACCGCCGGAGGCTGCGACAGCACCGGCCAGGTCGCGTTCGGGGAAACGTCGTACTCCCACTTCAACCACGGCATCGTCACCGTGCCGATCACGCTCTACGACTGGCAGTTCGCGAATCCCTCGGTGACCGACGGCACGATCTCCGGCACCGTTTCCTCGCACATCGGTGTCGACCCGGCCGCCACGGACCACCTCGTGGTCGCCGGCTCTGGCACCCAGACAGCCGGCCAGAGCCAGGACCTCACGATCACGGCCGCCGATCTCTACGGCAACCAGGAGCCCGGCTACACGGGCGAGCACGAACTCACCTTCAGCGGCGCAGACGACGCGCCGGACGGGACACACCCGACGGTCACCGACGACGGCGGCCATGTGGTGGCGTTCTCCGACTCTCCGATCCCGGCGACCTTCGCCACGGGCATCGCGTCAGCTGGCGCAGGGACGGGCGCCGGCCAGCTGCACATGAAGCTCTACGACGCGGAGAACGCGGACGTCTCGGTCACCGACGGGACGTACTCCGGGGATCTGCACGTCGCGGTCGCGGACGCCGGCATCGATCACTTCAAGGTTTCGGGATCGTCATCGCAAACGGCGGGCCTGAGCCGGCTGATCACGATCACCGCTCTCGACGCGTACGACAACCACGCGACGAGCTTCGACGGCTTCGACGCCAAGGAGATCGAGGTCACCGGCGCGAGCACCGCGCCCGACGGTTCCGCGCCGTTCTTCACCGGCAACCCGGGCCAGGGCAGCGTCCAGATCCCGTTCGGCTCGTGCAGCGACCCGTCGAACGCCTCGGGCATCACCTTCTCCGGCGGCGTCGGCACCACGAACATCACGCTGTACGACGCCGAGACCGCCGACATCCGGGTGGAGGACTGCCAGTCGAGCGCGGTCACACCCGACGGGAGCGACCAGACGGTCGACGTGAGCGCCGCTTCGGCGGCGCGCTTCGGCGTCACGAGCGTGCCGGCCAAGGCGTCCCAGGACGGTCCCTTCAGCGTCACGACGAGCGCGCTCGACGACTACGGCAACGTCACCGCCACGACGGAGGACGAGAACTACTCGCTCGCCCTCGCCTCCGGCTCCGGCAACCTCGGCGGGACGACGACCGGGACGATCTCCTCCGGCGACTCGAGCGACACGCTCCACGGCGTCACGTACGACGCGCAGGAGACGATCCACCTGACGGCGACGGGCGATCTCGCCACGTCGTCTTCGTCGGCCGGCATCGCGGTGGGGTCGCCCGACGGCCAGGGGACGATGACCGCGAGCCCGAGCCACGTCCTGCCCGGCTCGACGGGCAACACGATCGTCTTCTCCTACAACCCGGCGACGACCTTGGACACCGGCTCGGTCAGCATCGTCGTCCCCGACGACTGGCCCGCACCGTCGACCAACCCGAACGCGCCGGGCTACACGAAGACCGGCTGCTCCTCGTGCGGCCACGCGGGCGATGTCTCCGTCGACGGCCAGACGATCACCGTCTCGAGCATCCAGACGAACCAGACGATCTACATCTCCTACGGCAGCACGGAATACGGCGGCCCCGGCGCGACGGCGCCCGCGACCTCCGGCGGCGAGACCTGGAGCGCCTCGTCGCAGACGGAGAGCGACTCCGGCGACCTGGAGCCGCTCGCGGCCTCCCCGGCCGTCTACGTCGACTCGCCGGACGGCTCCGGTTCGCTCGGCGTCTCGCCCGATCCCGTCATCGCCGGCTCGACCGGGAACGACATGACGCTCACGTACACGGCTGCGGCCGGCGGGCTCGGGGACGGCTCGATCACGATCGACCACCCGGCGGGCTGGACGGCCTTCTCCGCCGGCTCGCTCGACACGAGCGACTGCTCCGGCTGCACCGTCAGCTACCCGGGCGGGAACCTCGAGCTCGACAACGTCACGCTCGCGAGCGCCGAGCAGCTCACCATCGACTACACCGCGACGGCTCCGGCCGTCACAGGCGACTACTCGTTCGCCGCGCAGGAGGCGAGCAGCTCCGGCGGCACGCTCGCCGACCTCGCCGCGACCCCGCAGGTGCACGTCGCTCCGGCGGCGATCGCCGAGTACGGGGTCGTCGCGAGCTCGAGCCAGACGGCCGGAGGGGAGCAGGGACTCTCGATCGTCGCTCTCGACGCGTACGGCAACCTCGAGTCGTCCGGCCCGAACGACGTGAGCGGCGACGTCTCGCTGACGTTCAGCGGCGCGCACACCGCCCCGGACGGCGCCTCGACGCCGACCGTCACCGACAAGAACGGAGACGCGGTCGACTTCGGCAGCCCGACGGTCGTGACGTTCACGGACGGCGAGGCGGAAGGCGACGGCACACAGCTCGACATGGTCCTGTACGACGCGGAAGCCGCGTCGATCGCGGTGACGGACGGAACGACGAGCTCGCCGGGGACGACCGTGAACGTCTCTCCGGCCGGCCTCGCCGGCTTCACGGTGGAGAAGAGCACGGGAGGCGCGATCGGCACGCAGCGCTCGGGCGTCTCCTTCACGGTCAAGACGACGGCGCTCGATCAGTACGACAACGTCCAGGCGGATTACGCAGGCCCGGTCGACTTCTCGACGAACGACGCGGCCTGCGACAGCGGCTGCGACAGCGACGTCGGCGGCTTCTCCGGCGGCGTCCTCAGCCGCTCCTTCACCCTCGACCGCTCCGGCCCCGGGGTCACGGTCTCGGTCGCGGACCACGTGGACGACTCGAAGAGTGGAACCTCGGCGGCGTTCCTCCTCGTCCCGAACCACTTCGTAATCGCGCTGAGCGACGGCGCAACCACGACCGCCGGGAACAACCAGGATCTCACCCTGACCGCGAAGGACAGCGACGGGACGACCGCCGCCTCGTACCGGGGAACCGTCCGATTCACCACCACCGACGGCTCCCCCTTCGAGGCGCTTCCCACCGACTACACCTTCATCGGTGCGGACAACGGCGTCCACACGTTCCCGGCCGAAGCGTCGCTCGCGATCGCCGGCGAGCAGACGGTCTACGCGACCGACCCCGATTTCACCGCGCTGACGGGCTCGGTCGACCAGGACGTCCTTCCCGCGGCGGCGTCGCAGGTCAAGTTCACGTCGAGCAACGCAGACGTCGTCGCGGGCGCGACGAAGACGCTCACCGCCGAGGTCCGGGACAACTACGGCAACCTCGTCGACTCGAGCGCGGGCGTGACCTTCTCCCACACGGCCGGGGCGGGCACCGTCACGGGCCTGGGCACCGTGACGGCGGTGCACGGCGTCGCGACGGACGTCGTGACCGGCACGGCCGCCGGCTCGCTGACGATCACCGTGTCGTCCGGCGCCCTCGACCAGGACACGTCGGCCTTCTCGGTGCTGCCGGGCGCGGCGACTCACCTCGCGTTCACGAGCTCGACCTCCGACCTCGCGTCGGGCGACGCGCGGACGCTGACGGCTCAGCTCGAAGACGTCGACGACAACGTCGTCCCGGCCGCAGCGCACATCACGTTCGCGAAGACCGGCGGCACCGGCACGGTGTCCGGGCTCGGCACCGCGAGGGCGGCCGCCGGAGTCGCGTCGCGAGACGTCACGGGCGTGTTGGCGGGCTCGATCACCATCCAGGCCTCCGACGGCGTCTTCAGCACGACGACGACGTTCTCCGTCGTGCCCGGACCGGTGGTGCAGCTCGCATTCTCGAGCTCCACCGGCCCCCTGGCCGCGGGCGGCGATCGCGTCCTGACCGTGCTCCTCAAGGACGCAGCCGGCAACCTCGTCACGACCGGAAGCCAGCCGGTCACCTTCACGAGGACGGGCGGCACCGGGAAGCTGGCGGGGCTCGGCGAGTTCGCCTCGTCCTCCGGAGTCGCGAGCGACGAGGTCACCGGCACGGTGGACGGCACGATCACGCTCAAGGCCTCGACGACCGGCATGAGCACCACGACGAGCTTCAGGATCGTCTCCGGGGAAGCTGCACAGCTCGCCTTCACGAGCTCCACCGGCAGCCTCGGCGTCGGCCACAACCGCAAGCTCACCGTCGAGGTGGAAGACGCCTACGGCAACCTCGTCAAGTCGCCGGCGAAGACCGTCACGTTCGCCAAGTGCTCCGGTGCCGGCGCAGTGAGCGGCCTGCCGGCCAGCCCGGACTCGTCCGCCGGCAAAGCCTCGACGGTCGTCCGTGCCACGGGAGCGGGCCGGATCACGGTCTGCGCGACGGCGGACGGCCTCGCGGGCGACGCGACGTCCTTCCAGATCAACGGACGCGCCCGCTCCTAACGCCCCGCGCAGTGCCCCCGGCATGAATCGAACATGCGCACGCGGTTTAGGAAACCGCTGCTCTATCCACTGAGCTACGGGGGCGGATAGCGCTTAGTAGCAGGAAGTTCTCGTCGAGGGAGCGAGTAGAGGCTTCCTCGTTCGCGCAGCGCCGTTCTCGCTTGGGGTGAGAAGTGCCAGGCGGGCGGTCCGTAGCCCAGGAACCGCCCGCCGGCTCTCTCGCTGCGCCGCAAGCCCTCGTCCCGCAGCCTATGCGCGCATCGCCCCTGCGTCAACATGAGCAGACGTCTGTCCGGCACTGGGTAGACAATTGTTTTCTCCCCCGGCCGGGGCTGTTCCAGCCAAGCGACTGAAAGGACAGTCCCGTGAAGGCGAGGCTCCTGTTGATAGGCGTCGTCCTCGGCGCGCTCGTGCTCGCGCTCGTCGTCGCCGACGGCGGCGGTTGGCCGGGCCCCTGAGAGGCCATACGCGGGGGGCGGCACCCGCCGCCCCTTTTACTTTTCCGGCGGACGCATATAGTCGTTCGCAATGCCGCGGCAGAAGTCAACGCATGTCGACGATCCGACGGCCGTCGGGGAGCGCCTCTGCCAAGCACGCCAAGCGGCGGGACTCACCCAGCGCCAGCTCGCGTTCCCCGGCTGTACGGCTGCGTACATCTCCCTGATCGAGGCCGGGAAGCGCATCCCCTCGTACCAGATCCTTCTCGAGTTCGGCCGGCGGCTGGGCGTCAAAGCCGACTACCTGGCGACGGGCGCGAACGGCGACATCGAGGAAGACCCGCTCTTCGACGCCGAGCTCGCCGCGCGGCTCGGCGACCGGGAACACGCGCGCGCCGCCTACCAGGCGATCATCGCCGGCGGCGACAGGCCCGGACTTGTCGCGCGGGCGCAGCTCGGCCTCGGCCTCCTGGCCTTCGAGTCCGGCGAGCACACCGACGCGATCGACCTGCTCGAGCGAGGCCTCGCCGGCACGCCGCCCGGGCCGAAGACCGCGGTCGCGGCGGATCGCCTTGGCCGCTGCTACGCGCTGACCGGACGCTTCGACGAAGCGCTTGCGCTCTTCAGCCTCTACCTGACTGCCGCGAAGGATCGCAGCGACTCGCTGGACTCGATCCGATTCGCCGTGCTCCTGGCGAACACGCAGATCGACCGCTGCGACTACGGCGCCGCCGAGGTGGTGCTCAGCTCGATCCTCGAGCAGGCCAAAGACGCGACGGATCCGACCGAGCGCGCCTTCGTCTACTGGACTCAGTCGAGGTTGCACTCCGCCCAGGGCGAGCCCGAGCTCGCCGGCCGCTACGTGCGCCTGGCGCTCGCCGCCCTCGAGCAGACCGAGCACACCGACTACGTGGCGAACGCCTTCCTGCTCCTGGCGATGATCGAGAACGATCAGGGGCACAACGCTGAGGCGCTCGGACTTCTCGACCAGGCGGAGCCGGCCGTCCGGTCGTCCGGGAACCGCTACAACGTCGGGCGGCTGGAGCTCGAGCGAGCCCGGGCCGAGCTCGGACTCGGCCATGCCGAGGCTGCAGCGGCTCGCGCCCTGGGAAGCCTGCCTCTGCTCGCCGACTCGAGCCCGACCAACACCGGCCGGAGCTACCTCCTGGCGGCATCGATCTTCAGGGATCTCGGCGACGAAGCCAAGGCTCTCGAGCTCTACGAGCTGGCCGCCGAGTCCTTCCCGGCCCAGGACCGCCATGCCGCCGAGGCGTTCCAGGCGATGGCCGAGATCGCCAAGGCCGCCGGCCGCACGGACGAGGCGCTCGAGTATCTCGAGCGAGCGCTCGCCATCCGAACCTCCGTCCGCACGGACGACTGAGAGACGCGCGCGTGAGCGACACCGCCGCGATCGCCGACCTTCTCCACGAAGCCGCCGAGACGCATCACGTCGTCTACCGGATCGTCGACGGCGACGACCCCGACTGGGCGTCCTGGTACGCCGACTGGCTCCTCTCCCTCTCGGAGCTGCCGCAATTGCTGGGCTCCGCGCCCGTCCGCAGCCACCTCGTTCACGCGCTCGTCCAGCTCGACCGCGACTACACGGCCGAGCCGCGCGAGCAGCGCTGGGAGGACTGGTACGCGGAGCGGCTCGCGGCGCAGTTCGGCTAGGCCGGCTGCTTCTCGCGGCTGAGCGGCGCCTCGGCGTCGAGCAGGGCAAAGAGCTCGCGGCCGCGCTCGGCGACGGCGATCGCGCCCGCGGCGCCGGCGGCCAGTGCGGCGACCATCACGACCGGCCCGTGCAGGTCGATCCCGAGTGCGTCGTCGAGCGAGAAGCGTCCGGGCCCGCTGTCCGCGAGCGCTGCGAGCGCGGCGAGGACAACGGCGGGATGCTCGAAGCCGCCGTCCGTGATCCACGGCCCGTTCTTCCCGTGCACGTGGCGGATCGCGTTCGTCATCACGCCGGCGAGCGCGCTCACCGCCGCGGGCGTGAAGAGCCCGAGCGTGAGGAGCGCCCCGCCGCCGGCCTCCGCGGCACCCGCGAGCAGCGCGCTCTCGCGACCGGGCTTGAGGCCGACGCTCTCGAAGAACTCCCCCGTCTTGTCGGGGCCCTCCCCGCCGAACCAGCCTGCGAGCTTCTGCAGGCCGTGGCCGACGAAATAGCCGCCGACGGTGACGCGGAGAAGCAGCTTGCCGATGCCGTCCATACGGCTCGGCTACCCCGGCGCGAGGAAGGGAAACGCGGGAGTACAGTCCTGGCGATGAGCGATTTCCGCCTCGCGGAGCTGCTCGACTCGCGGCGCGGCGAGGACCTCGACCTCTGGGCGCGCACGATCAACCCGCAGTTCGTGCGCGTGCTGCGGACGATCGGCTTCGACCGCACCTGGGCGCGCTCCGAGGGCGCGTACATGTTCGACGCGGACGGCACGCGCTTCCTCGACCTCCTCGGCGGCTTCGGGATGTACGCGGTCGGCCGGAACAACCCGCGCGTGCGCGCCGCGCTCGTCGAGGCGCTCGAGCTCGAGACGCCCGGAATGCTCGCGATGGGGGCGACGCTGCTCCCCGGACTGCTGGCCGAGGCGTTGATCGGGCTCGCCGGCGGCCGCATCGAGCGCTGCCTGTTCACGAACTCGGGCACGGAGTCGGTCGAGGCGGCGCTCAAGCTCGGCCGCGCCGCGACGAAGCGCGAGCGGGTCGTCTCCGCCGAGCACGGCTTCCACGGGCTGACGCTCGGCGCGCTCTCCGCGAACGCGAACGCCGAGTTCACGGCGCGCTTCCAGCCGCTTCTCCCCGGCTTCGACCGCGTCCCGTTCGGGGACCTCGACGCGCTCGAGGCGCAGCTGCGCCGCGAGGACGTCGCCGTCTTCCTCGTCGAGCCGGTGCAGGGGAAGGGGATCCACCTGCCGCCCGACGGCTACCTCGCGGCCGCGCAGGAGCTCTGCCGGAAGCACGGGACGCTCTTCTGCGTCGACGAGGTGATGACCGGCTTCGGGCGGACGGGCCGGATGTTCGCCTTCCAGCACTGGGGGCTCGAGCCGGATCTGGTCACCGTCGCGAAGTCGCTCTCCGGCGGCTACGTCCCTGTCGGCGCGCTCCTCATGGCGCGCTCGGTGCACGAGGCGGTCTTCGACTCGATGCCGCACGCGATGTCGCACGGCTCGACGTTCGCGCCGAACGAGCTCGGGATGGCCGCCGGCCTCGCCACCCTGCACGAGCTGCGCGAGCGGCGGCTCGTCGAGGAGAGCGAGCGCCTCGGCGAGCGACTCCTCGAGCTGACACGGCCGCTCGTCGAGGAGTTCGAGGTCGTCAAGGAGGTGCGCGGGCTCGGGCTCGCGTGGGCGATCGAGTTCGAGGGCGACGGCCGGATGTACAAGCTCCTCGAGCGCGCGCAGCGCGGCCTGTTCGCGCAGCTCGTCGTCGTGCCGCTCTTCACCGAGCACCGGATCCTCACGCAGGTCGCGGGCCACGACATGGCCGTCGTCCGGATCCTGCCGCCGCTCGTCCTGTCGGACGCGGACGTCGAGGAGTTCGCCGGCTCGCTCCGCACGACGATCCGCTCCGCCCAGCGGATGCCGAAGTCGCTGACGAAGTTCGCGCTGTCAGCCGCGAGCGCCGGCGTCCGCCGCTAGGCGCTGACGGCGTAGAGCCGCCATTCGCCGGGCACGCCCTTGAGCTCGGCGGCGCCCCGTTCCTCGAACGCGAGACCCGAGCCGGCGACGAGGTCGCGGACCGTCTGCGAGACGAGCACCTCGCCCGGACGAGCCTGGGCCGCGACCCGCGCGCCGATGTTCACGGCGATGCCGCCGATCTTGCCGTCGACGATCTCGCACTCGCCCGTGTGCAGGCCCGCGCGAACCTCGAGGCCGAGCTCCCGGACCGCTTCGGTAACCGCACGGCCACAGCGGATTGCCCGCGCCGGCCCGTCGAAGGTGGCGAAAAAGCCGTCGCCGGCTGTGTCGACCTCGCGCCCGCGGTAGCGGGCGAGCTCGGCGCGAATCACTGCGTGATGCCGCTCGACGAGCTCGCGCCAGCCGCGGTCGCCGAGCTCCGCCGCCTTCGCGGTCGACCCGACGATGTCGGTGAAGAGGACGGTCGCGAGCACGCTCTCCGGCTCGGCCGCTGCCGTGTCCGCCTGCGCGACCGAGCTGAGGAACTCGCGGAGGGCACGCTCGACCGATTCCGGGTCTCCGCCCGCAATCATGTGCTCCGTGCCCTCGAACTCGAGCAGGCGTGCGCCCGGGATGTGCTCGGCGAACCAGCGTCCGGCCTCGACGGGAACGTTCGGGTCACCCTTGCGGTGCATCACGAGCGTTGGCGTCCGAATCGCCTGAACGGCGTCGCGAACGTCGATCTCGAGGTTCATCAGATCGAGCTGCCTGATCGCCCCCGGGCTGGCACTCCGGAGCATCCGCTTCACGACGAAGTCGACATCGTCATCGCTGGGCGACTCACCTGCGCCGGCGAGCATCTCGGCGGCGAGTTCCCTCGAGCCCCAGCGACGGCTGTAGTCCTCGACCCCGGCCAGGTACTGCTCGCGGGTCGGCCCCCACGGGAACCCGGGCGCGCGCGTGAACCGCGGCGCCGCTCCCCACAGAATGAGGCCGGCCGTGCGCTCCGGATAGGCGGCGGCGAAGAGCGCCGCGAGCGGGCCGCCCTCGGAGGCGCCCATGACGAAGGCCCGCTCAGAGCCGACCGCGTCGAGCACGGCGCGGATGTCGTCCATTCGCGTCTCCATGTCGGCGATGCCGACGCCGCGGTCGGAGAGACCGGTGCCACGCTTGTCGAAGCGGATCACGCGCGCGAACTCGCCGAGGCGCCGCCAGTGCGCAGTCGCACTCTCGTCCTCCCAGGTCAGCTCGACGTTGGAGATCCAGCCGGGGCAGACGATGAGATCGGTCGTGCCCTCGCCATGAACCTGGTAGGCGATCGAGACGTCGCCGCTCAGCGCATAGCGGGTCTCAGGCAGATCCACGCGCGGAGTTTCGCCTAATCGCGCTCGAGAGGGAAGCCGCGCTTCGACCACTCGCTCCACGAGCCCGGATAGAGCCGGCCGTCGCGGCCGGCGAGCCAGGCGCGGTGGAGGGTGACGCACGCCGTGACGCCGGAGCCGCAGTAGGCGACGAGCTCGCCGTCCGGCAGCGCCGACGTGACCTCGTTCCACGGGCGGTTGACCGCGCCCGGGATCCGGCCGGCCGGGTCGTCGATCTCGTTCGGCTCGCCGCGCCAGCGGCTCGCGGTCCGCGCGTCGACGAGGACGAGGCTCGGATCGGCGAGACGCCGGGCGATCTCCTCCGCGGCGATCGTGTCGTCGTCGCGCTCGCGCGGGACGAACTCCGCCGGCTCGATCTCCTCCTCGCCACTCTGGAGCTCGCCGCCCCAGGCCTCGATCCCGCCGACGAGCACGGCGCAGCCGTCGTGACCGAAGTGGCGGAGCAGCCACCAGAGCCGCTCCGCGCCGCCCATCGACCCGTAGGCGACGACGAAGACGCCGGGCCCGATCCCGGCCCTGCCCGCGGCAGCCGCGAACTTCTCCGCGGAGGGAAGCGGATGGCGCCCGGCATCCCGCACCGAGAGATCCGACAGGTCGGCGTCGACGTCGAGGAAGGACGCGCCCGGGACGTGCCCTTCGAGGTACAGGCGCCGCCCGGCATGGGCATCCCCGAGCTCCCAGCGGCAGTCGACGATTTGGTAACGCATCCGCAGGTGAATACAAGCGCATGGCGGACGGGCTCACCTGGGCCGAGCTCGAGCAGGCCGCGCCGGAGATCGCCGCGCGCGGACGGGAGCTGATCGAGAAGTTCCAGTTCGTCCTCGTCGGCACGCTGACGAAGAACGGCTCGCCGCGAATCACGCCCGTCGAGGCGTACGTCGTCGACGGCCACCTCCTCGCGAACATGATCCCGCGCTCCCTCAAGGCCCGCGACCTGCTCCGCGACCCGCGCGTCTACGTCCACGCGCCCGTCACCGCGAAGGAGGGCTCGCCCGAGTTCAAGCTCGCCGGCCGCGCCGAGGTCCTCGCCGACGAGACGCTCGAGCAGAAGCTCTCGGACCTCTTCTGGGAGATGATCGAGTGGCGTCCGGCACCCGACTCGCACTCCTTCGAGTTCCTCGCCGAACGGGCCGCCTGGGTCGAGTACGACGGCAAGGGACAGACCTCGATCCGCTGGCGCGTGGGCCAGGAGGGCGAAAAGCGCCTGTACACGCCGGGAATTTGACGCCGTCCGCGATTCCCCCTAGCCTGGTCGGGTCATGTTGCTCGCGAACGTGAAGAACTGGAAGGCCGGTGCCGCTGATATGCGGCTCGCCGGCCCGTGCCTCGGGCGTTAGGTCCGAGCGCCGCCACAACGGCGGCTTCCCGTTCTCCGTTCCGTACTTCGATTCTGAAGGAGCAGCATGTCCCTCGCACCATCCACATCTGAGCTCACCGCACGCGTAGCGCCCGAGACGCCCGCCGTCGAGGTGCGCGACCTGCGGAAGACGTTCCGCCGGAAGGACCGCAAAGCGAGCCGCTTCGCGCGCAAGCGTCCGTGGCCGGCGCTCGCCGACGTCACCTTCTCGATCGCCCGTGGCGAGTGCGTCGCCATCCTCGGCCAGAACGGCTCCGGGAAGTCGACGCTCGTCCGCCTGCTCTCGACGCTGCTGATCAACGACGGCGGCGAGGCGCGGATCTTCGGCCACGACGCGTTCGAGGAGGCGTCGACGATCCGCCGGCTCGTCAACCGCGTCTCCGTCGAGGCGAGCTTCTTCAAGAAGATGTCCGCGTCCGAGAACCTCTCGTACGCGGCGCGCTTCTACGGGATGACGCCGAGGCAGACGCGCGTCGCGATCCCCGAGATCCTCACCGAGGTCGGCTTCCCGGTCGACCGGCGCGGCGAGGCGATGGAGAACCTGTCCCGCGGCATGCAGCAGAAGGTCGCCCTCGCCAGGGCGCTCCTGACCTCGCCCGTCCTGCTGCTCCTCGACGAGCCGACGACGGGTCTCGACCCGCGCTCGAAGCTCGAGGTGCAGGACTTCATCCGCAAGGTGCGGGCGGAGCACGACGCGACGATCCTCCTCTGCACGCACGACATGGCCGAGGCGGAGACGCTCGCCGACCGGATCGGGCTGCTCGACCGCGGCCGGCTGCTCTTCCTCGAGCCGGTCGAGGACGTGAAGCGGCGCTTCGGCGTCGACACGCTCGAGGAGGCGTTCTTCGCGGCGACCGGCCGGGAGTACGTCGCCGACGAGGGCGAAGGCGACGACGAAGACGACGAGTACAGGGAGGTGTTCGCGTGAGCGCTTACGCCGTAGAAATGAGGAACCAGCTCGTCGGCCTGTTCGGGATCGTCGAGCGCAACGTCTACCTGACCAAGCGCTACATCCTCTGGGATCTCGCGTTCATGGTCTGGACGATCGCGAACACCCTCACGATCGTCTTCATCGCACGGTCCGCCGGGCTCGGTCCGGCGGCCGAGAACACGCTCGCGACGAAGCTCCTGATCGGAGCGACGATCTGGGCCTTCCTCGGGATCATCTTCGAGTTCATGACGGAGATCGTCGCCTGGGAGCGCTGGGAGGGGACGATCGAGTACACGTTCATGGCGCCGCTGTCGCGGTTCGCCCACCTGTTCGGGCAGGGCGCATTCGCGGTGCTCTACGGCCTGATCCGGGCCGCGATCCTGTTCTTCGCGGTCGCGGCGTTCATCGGCATCCACGCCCCGAACGCGAACTACGGGGCGGCGCTGCTGCTGCTCGCGCTCGCGTCGCTCTCCTTCATCGGCGTCGGGATCATGACCTCCGTCCTGCCGCTGATCTCGCCGGAGAAGGGCGCGCAGCTCGGGTTCGTCTGCCAGGGCCTGATGCTCGTGGTCTCGGGCGTCTACTACCCGATCACGGTGATGCCGGAGTGGATGCAGTGGATCGCGAAGATCTCGCCGGCGACGTACGCGTTGCGCGGTGACCGGGCGTCGATCATCTCCGGCACCGGAGTTGCGTGGGCCGACGTCTGGCCGTTGCTGATCATCGCCGTCTTCGCGACGCCGGTCGGGCTGCTCGTCTTCAAGGCGGGCGAGCGGCACGCGAAGCGGCACGGGAAGCTCAAGAGGTCCGGCTGATGGGCTGGTTCGACCCGGACGTCGGCGAACGCTACGACGAGTCGACCGGCTCGTACTTCGAGCCGGCCACGATCGAGCGGACGGTCGACTTCCTCGAGCCGCTCGCCGCGAGCGGCGCCCTCGAGCTGGCGATCGGCACCGGCAGGATCGCGGTGCCGCTCGCCGCTCGCGGCGTCCGCGTCGCCGGCATCGACTACTCGGCTCCGATGGTCGAGCAGCTCCGGCGGAAGACGGACGCGGTCCAGGTCGAGATCGGCGACTACTCCACGACCCGGGTCGACGGGACGTTCTCGCTCGTCTACCTCGTCTTCAACGGGATCAACAACCTGACGACGCAGGAGGCGCAGGTCGCGGCGTTCGAGAACGCGGCGCGGCATCTCGTCCCCGGCGGCGTCTTCGTCGTCGAGGTCGGCGTCCGTCCTGCCACGCCCTGGAGCGTCTTCGACCTCAGCGACGACCACGTCGGCGTCGACGAGTACGACGCGGACACGCAGCGTCTCGTCTCCCACCACTTCTCGCTGCGTGACGGCGTCTGGACGAAGAGCGCCGGCGAGTTCCGCGCCGTCGCCCCCGCCGAGCTCGACCTCATGGCGCGGCTCGCCGGCCTCGAGCGCGCCGAGCGCTGGGCGGACTGGGACCGCTCCCCGTTCACGGCCGAGAGCCGCAAGCACGTCTCCGTCTGGCGAAAGCCGTGATCGAGCTCCGCCCGTGCGAGAGCGACGACGACCTCGAGGCGTGGCGGCGCGTCCGCATCGCCGTCGTCCCGTACGAGCTCACCCCGTCGCTCGAGGAGCTACGGCGGCAGGCCTCGCCCGAGCGGCTGCTCCTGCTCGCGTACCGGGACGGGGAGCTCGCAGGCAGCGGGCTCGGCGGCCGCGGTGACACCGGGAGCGGCTTCGCCGTCCCGCGCGTCCTCCCAGAGCACCGGCGGCAGGGCGTCGGCACGGCTCTCCTCCGCGAGCTCGCGGCGCACGTCAAGGCACTCGGACTCCACGACGTCGGCGTCAAGGCCGACGACGACGCCGCGCTCTCCTTCGCCACCCGCTTCGGCTTCGAGGAGGTCGGCCGCGAGATCGAGCAGATCCGCGCGGTCGGGCCTGACGAGCCGTCGGCCGCGCCGCTGGACGGGATCGCGATCGTCTCCCTCGCCGAGCACCCGGAGCTGCTTCGCCGGCTCTACGACGAGCTCGCGTTGCAGGCGTTCGAGGACATGCCGACGCCGGAGACGATCGAGATCACGCCCGAGCGCTGGGAGGCCGACTGGGTGACGTGGCCGGAGGCGACCTTCGCCGCGCTCGCGGGCGACGAGGTCGTCGGCATGGCCGGGCTGATCCGCGACGGCGACCGGCCCGAGCGGGCGGAGCAGGCGCTGACTGCCGTCCACCGCGACTTCCGCGGCCGTGGCCTCGCGCGCGCGCTCAAGGAGACGACGATCGCCTGGGCGTCCGCCCAGAGCCTCCGCGAGATCTACACGTGGACGCAGGAGGGGAACGAGAACATGCGCGCCGTCAACGAGAAGCTCGGCTACGTCACGCGCACCGTCTCGATCTCGCTGCGCAGGCCGCTGCCCCTGCCGTGAGGAACGCCGACGCCCGCCGGCTGTTCTACGGGCTCAGCTTCGGCCGCGCGCTCGGCGTCGGCTGGGTGATCTTCGACCTCTACCTCGTCCGCGTCCTCCAGTTCTCGCCACTCCAGCTGATCCTGATGGGGACTGCGATGGAGGCCACGATCTTCGTCACGGAGGTGCCGACCGGCATCCTCGCCGACACGTTCAGCCGGCGGCTCTCGGTGATCCTCGGCTTCCTCGGCATGGGCGCGGCGATCGTCGGCGTCGGCGTCTCGTCGCAGGCCTGGCTCGTGATCGCGCTGTGGGGCTGCTGGGGGCTCGCGTACACATTCCAGAGCGGCGCGTACGAAGCGTGGATCACGGACGAGATCGGCGTCGAAAACGTCGGCAGCCTCTTCCTCCGCGGCCAGCGGGTGGCGAGCGTGGGATCGCTGCTCGGGCTCGCTGGGGGCGTCGCGATCGGCTACTTCTCGCTGCGCGCAGCCGTGATCTCGACCGGTTGCGTCGAGCTGCTCGCGGGACTCGCGTGCATCCTCCTCATGCCGGAGACGGGATTCGTGCGCGGCGAGCGCTCGCGCTCGGCGTTCTGGGCGACGGCGCGGAGCGGCGTCCGCTTCATGCGCGGGAGCACGATCCTCGTGATCCTCGCGATCACAGAGCTGATCGCCGGCTTCGGCGCGGAGGCGTTCGACAGGCTGACCGAGGCGCACGTGATCCGGGACGTCGGCTTCCCCGCCGCGATCAACCCGGTGTTCGGGTTCGGCGTCGTCTCGGCCGTCGCGATGGTCTTCGGCTTCTTCGCCGTGACGCCGCTGATCCGCCGCGTCGACGAGGAGGGCGTCGGCGTCGTCGCCCGCCTGCTCGCCGTCTGCACCGTCCTGACGATCGTCGCGCAGATCCTGTTCGCGGTGGGGACGGGCTTCTGGTTCGTGATGGCCGTGTTCCTCGGCGCCGTCCTCTCCCGCAGCCTGCTCGGGCCGCTCTACACGACGTGGCTGAACGACCTCGTCACGGACTCGAGCGTCCGCGCGACCGTCCTCTCGATCAGCGGCCAGGCGAACGCGATCGGCCAGGCCGCAGGCGGGCCAGTGCTCGGCGTCGTCGGCAACGTCTTCGGGATCCCGTATGCACTCGTGGCCGGCGCGCTGTCGACGCTGCCCGCGGCGGCGCTCTACGCGCGGGCGGGCCGGCGGCACGGCGAGATGCCGCTCGTCGCGGCCGTGGAGCCCGCGCAGCCGTGACGAACGCCCGCGGGCGTTAGCGTTCGCGCGTGCCCGCGCGCCGTCGCCGTTCCTGTCTCAGCGTCCCTGCCTCGAGCGAGCGGATGCTCGCGAAGGCGCCGACGCTCGGCGCCGACGAGGTCGTCGTCGACCTCGAGGACGGCGTCGCTCTCGCGGACAAGGACGCCGCCCGTGCGCTCGCCGTCGCCGCCGTCCGGAACGGGCCGCTCGGGCGGACGACCGCAATCCGCGTCAACGGCCGCTCGACCGAGTGGTGGGAAGCGGATCTCCGCGCGGTCGCTGAGGCGCGTCCCGACGTCGTCGTACTCCCGAAGGCCGAGTCTCCGGAGGACGTGGCCGCCACGGCCGAGCTCCTGCCGGCCGGAATCGGTCTCGAGGTCCTGATCGAGACCGCGTCGGCCTTCGCCGCGGCGGAGGAGATCGCCGCCGCGTCGGACCGGATCGAGGCGCTCCTGCTCGGGCCGGCCGATCTCGCCTCCTCGCTCGGCATCCCCGTCCTCGCGATCGGGGACGGCGTCTCCGACTTCGCGCTCGCGCGAATCGTCGCCGCGGCGAGATCCGCCGGGCTCCAGGCGATCGACGGCCCGCACGCGCGGCTCGGCGACGACCTCGGGCTCGTCCGCTCGGCGCGACGCGCGCTCGAGCACGGCTACGACGGCAAGTGGGTGATCCACCCGAGCCAGATCGAGCCGGTGCACCTCGTCTTCACGCCGTCGCCCGCGGACGTCGCGAAGGCGGAGCGGATCCTCGCCACGAGCGGCGCGCTCCGGCTCGACGGCGAGCTCGTGGACGAGGCGTCGCGGCGCCTCGCCGAGTCGCTGCTCAGGCGCGCTGAGTTGCGCGCCTAGCCGCCTTCCGCCGCTTCACCTCCGGCACCGCGAGGACGCCGCGGTACCAGACGTGGAGGAGCGCGGCGAGCGCGCCGGCGAGCGTCCCGAGGATGCGCTTGATGCTTGTCACTTCCCCGAACAGGGTATTTCGCCCTCGTGACCGGGCCGAGCGACCACCAGGACGACCTCGAGTTCGCGGACGTCGTCCGCGAGCAGGTCGACGAGATCCCGCCCGAGCTGCCGGTGCTGCCGCTCAAGGAGACCGTCGTCTTCCCCGACTCGGTGACGCCGCTCGCGATCGGGCAGGAACGCTCGATCCGGCTCATCGACGACGTCGTCGGCGGCGAGCGCCTCATCGCGCTCGTCACCGTGCTCGACCCGGACGTCGACTCGCCGGGCTGGGACGACCTCCACGAGGTCGGCACGGCCGCGGTCGTCCACAAGATGATCCGCGTCCCCGACGGGACGATCCGGATCCTCGTGCAGGGGCTGCAGCGGATCCGGCGCGGCGAGCCGGTGACGGACGAGCCGTACCTCGTCGCCCGCGTCACCCCGCTCCCGGCGGGACCTGACGAGAGCCGCGAGATCGAGGCGCTGACCCGCAACGCGCAGAGCCTCTTCACCCAGATCATCGGCCTCGCGCCGTACCTCCCCGACGAGCTCCAGATCGCGGCGGCGAACGCCGACGACCCCGACGCGCTCTGCAACCTCGTCGCCTCGACGCTGCGCCTCAAGACCGAGGACAAGCAGCGGATCCTCGAGCTCGCCGGCACGGAGGAGCGGCTCCGCGAGGTCTCGAAGATCCTCAGCCACGAGCTCGAGGTGTTCGAGCTCGGGACGAAGATCCAGTCGCAGGTGCAGTCCGAGCTGGAGAAGGGCCAGCGCGAGTTCTTCCTCCGCCAGCAGCTCAAGGCGATCCACGAGGAGCTCGGCGAGGGCGATCCCGAGCAGGCCGAGGCGAACGAGCTGCGCGAGCGGCTCGCCGCGCTCGCCCTGCCGGAGGAGGTGCGGAAGGCGGCCGACCGCGAGCTCGCCCGGCTCGAGCGCCTGCCGGCCGCGGCTGCCGAGTACGGCGTCGTCCGCACGTACGTCGACTGGCTCGCGACACTGCCGTGGGGGATCACGACGCCCGACGACCTCGACCTCGACCGGGCGCGCGAGATCCTCGACGAGGACCACTACGACCTCGACAAGGTGAAGGAGCGGATCGTCGAGCACCTGGCCGTCTCGAAGCTCAAGCGCGACCCGGCCGGCCAGATCCTCTGCTTCGTCGGCCCGCCCGGCGTGGGCAAGACGTCGCTCGGCCACTCGGTCGCCAGGACGCTCGGACGGAAGTTCGCGCGGCTGTCGGTCGGCGGCGTCCGCGACGAGGCGGAGATCCGCGGCCACCGCCGCACATACATCGGCGCGATGCCCGGCTCGATCATCCGCGCCTTCCGCGACGCCGAGTCGATGAATCCCGTCCTCCTCATCGACGAGATCGACAAGCTCGGAGCGGACTTCCGCGGCGACCCGGCGAGCGCGATGCTCGAGGTGCTCGACCCGGCGCAGAACTCGACGTTCCGCGACCACTACCTCGATTTGCCGTTCGACCTCTCGAAGACGCTCTTCATCTGCACGGCGAACACGCCGGACACGATCCCCTCGCCCCTCCTCGACCGGATGGACGTCATCCAGCTGTCGGGCTACACCGAGGACGAGAAGATCGGGATCGCCGAGCGGTACCTCGTGCCGCGGCAGATCGCCGAGCACGGGCTCGAGCGCGACCGGATCGACATCCCGGAGAACGTCCTGCGCCTGATCGTGCGCGAGTACACGCGCGAAGCCGGCGTGCGCGGCCTCGAGCGGCGGATCGGGGATCTCTGCCGCAAGGCCGCCGTGCAGGTGGCGCGTGGCCGGGAGGAGCCGATCGACGCGACCGAGGAAATCGTCCGCGAGTGGCTCGGCCCACGCCGCTTCACGAGCGAGACGCGGCGGCGGACGGCCGAGCCCGGCGTCGCGACCGGGCTCGCGTACACGCCCGTCGGCGGCGAGGTGCTCTTCGTCGAGGCGCAGGCGTATCCGGGCACCGGCAAGCTGACGGTCACGGGCCAGCTCGGCGAGGTGATGCAGGAGTCGGCGCGGGCGGCGCTCTCCTGGATCCGCTCCCACACCGGCGGGCTCGGCCTCGAGGAGAGCTGGTTCGCCGAGCGCGACTTCCACCTCCACGTCCCCGCCGGGGCGGTGCCGAAGGACGGGCCGTCGGCCGGAGTCGTGATGGCGACGGCAATCGCGTCGCTCGCCCGCGACGAGCCGGTCGCAGACGACGTGGCGATGACCGGGGAGATCACGCTCACCGGGCGGGTGCTGCCGGTCGGCGGCGTCCGCGACAAGGTGCTCGCCGCGCAGCGGGCCGGACTGACGCGCGTGATCCTGCCACGCGACAACGAGCACGACCTCGCCGAGCTCCCGCAGGAGTCGCGTGACGCGATCGAGTTCGTCCTCGTCGACTCCCTCGACGAGGTGATGGCCGCTGCGTTACGGTCGGTGGGCAACTGCGGCACTGCGGCACGGCCGGTCGTCCAGCCGACCGGGTCGACAGAGTGAGAGGATCGTTTCCCCCCGCCGGGCTCGGGTATCGAGCGCCTGCCTCCCATGAAAGGACCCGAACGATGACGAGCACGAAGGAGAGAGTCGCGGACGCGGCGGCCAACGCGAGGCCGTACGTCGAGCGCGCACTCCGTGATCGAGAGCTGCGACAGAACGTGCGGAACGCGTACTCGTCCGCGCGCAGCGTCTACGACGAGCTGATCGGGCGCCACGGTGTCACAGACGTCGCGACCAGGCTGGCAACGGACGACAGCGTCCGTGACGAGTTGAAGAAGGCGATCGACGAGCTGCGCGCGGCGGCCGGGCGTGTCCAGTCCGTCGCCAAGGAGGAGTCCGACGAGTCGGGCCGGTCCGGCCGGAACGGGCTGCTGCTCGTCCTCGGGATCACGATCGGGCTGCTCTTCAACCCGCTCACAGGCCCGCCGCTCCGCCGCTGGCTCGGCCGCAAGCTGTTCGGCAAGAGCAGCTTCGCCTACCGCGACAGCAACGGCACGCCGCTCAACTAGCTCCGTCTAGCGACCGCTCAGGTGCTCCCGCGCGAAGGCGCGGAAGCGGTCGCGCGCCCCCTCGTCAGGGGCGAGCGGCTCGTCGTCGGCGTACTTCGGATCGGAGGCGATCTCCTCCGCCACCGCGCGAACCTCCTTCTCGATCGCGGCGCGGTGACGCGGCTCGCGCAGCAGCGCCTCGATCCAGCTCTCCGATCCGTCCCAGTCGGGGATGTCGTGATCGAAGAGGAGCTGGCCGAGCAGGATGCCCGTCCGGATGTAGGCGAACGTGCGGAAGGCGAGGATCCGGTGCGGCGTCTCGACCTGCGCCACGAGGGCGGGGTCGTCCTTGACGATGCGGTTGACGATCTGCCCGATCGGCTCGTCGACCAGCGGGAACCAGATCTCGTCGAGCTCGGCCACGGCGGAAGTATGCCCGGCAGCGAAGTACCGTAGGCACATGCCCCCTGTCGACGATCTCCTGGCACGCCTTGCCGCCGAACCGGGCGAGGTCGGGCTGTTCCTCGACTTCGACGGCGTCCTCGCCCCGATCGTCGACCGGCCGGAGGACGCCGGGATCCCGGCCGAGACGCGGGCGGAGCTCGAACGGCTCGTGGGGAGATACGCGCTCGTAGCCGTCGTGAGCGGCCGGGCGAGCAAGGACGTCTGCGCGCGGATCGGCTTCGACGGCGTGATCTGCGTCGGCTCCCACGGGCTCGAGCTCGAGCCGCAGGCGGAGCGCTGGCGCAAGACGCTCGCCGCGTTCGCGGCGGACGCGCCGTGGCCCGAGCGGGAGGTGGAGCTGAAGGGGCTCGCGATCGCGTTCCACTTCCGCGACCGCGCCGACGAGCGGGCGGCCGTCCGCGAGCTCGACGCGATCGCGGAGACCGCGCGCGAGGAGGGGCTCGTGGCGCGCTACGGCCGCAGGATCCTCGAGGTGTTGCCGCCGGTCGGCTCACACAAGGGAACCGCCGTACGCCGGCTCCTGGCGGAGCACGGCTTGCGGCGCGCGCTCGCGGCGGGGGACGACACGACCGACCTCGACTCCTTCGCCGCGCTCGACGGGCTCGAGGTCGCGGTCCGCGTCGCGGTCGCGTCGGAGGAGGCGCCGACGGCGCTCCTCGACGCCGCCGACCTCGTCGTCGGCTCGACCGAGGAGTTCCTCGCGCTCCTCCGCCGTCTCTAACAGCCACGTCCCGACGCCACATGTCCGGTGCCAGGCACCGGACATGGCCCGTTCGGCCATCGCTCGGCTCAACCATGCAGACGACCTGTCCGACGCGGACACGGCTGGTGCCTGGCACCGGACGTGTCCGCTTCAGAGGAGCGCGAGCACCTCGGGGATCGCGGCGATCCGCTCGCCGTCCCACGGCTGCGTCGAGCCGATCTGCACGGCGCGCATCCCGACCGCCTCGGCGCCGGCGAGCTCGTCGTTCGTGCCGTCGCCGACGTAGAGCGCCTCGGCCGGGGCCACCCGAAGCTCCTCGCACACCCGCATGTAGAGCCGCGGATCCGGCTTCCGGTAGCCGCACGAGCAGGAGTAGACGACCGAGTCGAACTGCCCGGCGAACGGCGTCCGATCCCAGACGTCGACGACGTCCTCACTGCACACGGTGATCAGACCGAGCCCGATCCCGCGGCTCCGGAGGTCGGCGAGCGTCTCCAGCACTCCCGGCCGCGGCGTCTCGAGGAGCCCGAGCGACGACGCCCGTCGCAGCTCGACGAGGCGGTCGGCCGGGTCGCCCTCGATCCCGATCGAGGCGAGATAGGGCCGCAGCGGCCCGGAGTCGCGCGCCGGCCGCCCGGCGCGCCAGAGTGGATGGAACTGCTCGACCGGCCGCCCGAGCAGCTCCGCCGCCGCGGTCGAGAACTCGAGGGACTTCTGCTCGTCGTAGTCGACGAGCGTCTCGAACAGGTCGAAGACGGCCGCCCGCGTCACGCCTTGTTGACTTTCACCGCCGTCCCGTAGGCACAGATCTCCGTCCACTGCGGGCCCATCTCGGACGTGTCGAAGCGCATGGCGATGATCGCGTTCGCGCCCTTCGCCTCGGCCTCCTCGATCATCCGGTCCATGACCTGCTTGCGGCTGTCGATCAGGGCCGTCGTCATCCCCTTCAGCTCGCCGCCGATGATCGACTTCAGCTGCGCGCCGATCTGGGAGCCGATGTTGCGCGAGCGCACCGTCAGCCCCATCACCTCGCCGAACACGTCGGTGACCTCGTAGCCGGGAATGTCGTTCATGGTGGTGACGATCATCGTTCCGCCTCTCTGTTGAGGACCTCCCACGCCCGGCGCACGTCCGCCTCCGTCGTCCTCGCGTTGCCGATCGCAAGGCGGAGGACGTATCGCCCGTCGAGCTTCGTCTGCGTGATGAACATCTCACCCGAGGCGTCGACGCGCCTCAGTAACTCCTCGTTCTCGGCGTCCGTACCGTCCCGCCGGAAGACGACGAGGGAGAACCGCTGCGGCGCAACGAGCTCCCAGCCCTCGCTCTCTTCGACCCACGCCGCGAAGAGCTGCGCGAGGCGGATGTGCTCGCGGAGGATCGCGCGCAACCCTTCGGCGCCGTAGACACGCAGCGTCGCCCAGAGCTTGAGCGAGCGAAAGCGGCGGCCGAGCGGTGGCCCGTAGTCGGCGAGGGAGAACGCCTCGTCGTCGGTGCGGAGGTACTCCGGCGTGAGCGCGAACGCCTCGCGCCACTCCTCCGGCCGCGCCGTCCAGACGAGCGAACAGTCGGTCGGCACGAGCAGCCATTTGTGCGGATTCACGACGAGGCTGTCGGCGAGCTCGACGCCGTCGGCGGACCAGCGCTCCTCCTCGCAGATCCAGGACGACCCCGCGTACGCGGCGTCGACGTGGAGCCAGGCGCCGGCCGCGTGCGCAGCCTCAGCGAGCTCGCGCACCGGGTCGACGGAGGCGAACGACGTCGTGCCCACCGTCGCGACGACACAGGCGACGTCGCCGAGATCGCCGGGCACGCGCATCCGCAGCTCGTCGTCGACCGCCTCCTTGCGGAGCTCCATCCCGAGCATCCGCGCGTCCTTCTCCACCGACGAGTGCGCGTGCTCGGAGCAGACGACGACGTTGCGGCCCGTGACGTCGCGGGCGGCGATGAGCGCGGCGAGTGTCGAGGTGGACGCCGTGTCCTCGATGTGGCCGTGCCAGCCGTCGGGAAGGCCGAGCAGCTGCCGAACCCAGTCGGCGACGCGAAGCTCGAGCTCCGTCGAGGCGGGCGATGCCCGCCAGACGATCGCCACCTGGTTGAGCGTCGCGGCGAGAAGCTCGGCGAGGATCGCCGGCTCCGACGACGTGACCGCGAAGTACGAGAAGAAGCGCGGGCTCTGCCAGTTCGTCAGCGCCGGCAGGAGGAGCTCGTCGAGGTCGCGGAGAACGGCGGCGAACTCCTCCGGCTCCTCCGGCGCCGACTCCGGCAGCTGCGCGGTGAGCTCGCCGGGCTTCACCTGCGCGAGCACAGGGAGCTCGTCGACCCGCTCGAGATAGCGGGCCGCCCACTCGAGCGCGGCTGCCCCGTCCTCGCGGAAATCCATCAGCGCGGCCGCTTCTTCCGGAGCTTGTCGAGCTGCTTCCACGTCCGCGTGTTCGCGACGTCCGCCTTCTCGAGCCAGCCGCGCCGCGCCTGCGCGACCGCGAGCTCGATGTATGCCTGCGCCCGGATCTGGTGGGAGTCGGAGGTGACGACGAGCTTCAGCCCCACCTCCTTCGCAGCGCGCGCGTGGACGTCGCGGAGGTCGAGCCGGTCCGGCTGGCCGTTGATCTCGAGGAGGGTTCCCGTCGCGAGCGCTCCCTCGATCACGCGCTCGACGTCGACGTCCCGCGGCGGCCGCCTGTTGATGCGGCGGCCGGTCAGATGGCCGATGCAGTCGACGTACGGATTCGCCATCGCCTCGAGCACGCGCTCGGTCGGCCGGTTGTCCGGCGCGTTGTGGACGGACGCGACGACCCAGTCGAGCAGCTTGAGGTCGTCGTCGGAGATGTCGAGCTCGCCGTTCGAGCGGATGTTCGCCTCGACGCCGGCGAGGATCGTCAGCTGCGGGAAGCGCTTCCGCAGCGTCTCGATCTCCTCGAGCTGCGCCTCGAGCCGCCCGTCGCGGAGGTAGTGCGAGTGGTCGGTGACGGCGTAGTACTCGTAGCCGCGCGCGGCCGCCGCGTCGAGCATCTCCTCGAGCGTGTTCTTGCCGTCGGCCGACCAGTGGGAGTGCGTGTGGAGGTCGCCGCGCACGTCCTCGAGCTCGACGAGCTTCGGCAGCTCGCCGGCGCGCGCCGCCTCGAGCTCCCCGGCGTTCTCCCGCAGCTCCGGCGGCACCGGCTGGTAGCCGAGGAACTCGTAGACCGCGTCCTCGTCGTCGGTGCGGAAGACCTCGCCGGTCTCGACCGTCGTGACCCCGTACTCGGAGATCGAGAGCCCGCGCCGCACCGCCTCCTCCCGCATCGCGACGTTGTGGTCCTTCGAGCCGGTGAAGTGCTGGAGGAGGTTGCCGAACGACTCCGGCGGGACGACGCGGAGGTCGAAGCGCAAGCCTTCGCGGGAGACGACCGTCGCCTTCGTGTCGCCGTGCGCGGCGACGTCGACGACCCACTTCAGCTGCGTGAAGCACGCAGTCAGCTCGGCCGGATCCGTCGCGCTCGCGATCACATCGAGGTCGCGGAACGTCTCCTTCCGGCGCCGCACCGAGCCGGCCTCGGAGACGTGGATCGCGGCCGGCAGCGCAGCGAGCGTCGCGACGACCGCCTGGACGGGAGCGAGCCCGTCGCCGAGCAGCCGCCGGTCTCCCGCCTCGGCCGTCTGCGCCTGGAAGGCGAGCGCGGCGAGGATCTTCTCCTCGCTCTTCGCGCCGAGCCCGGCGAGCGTCCGCAGCCGCTCCGCCTCGGCGGCGGCCTTCAGCTCGTCGAGTGTCTCGACGCCGAGCTCGCGCCAGATCCTCGCCGCAGTCTTCGGCCCGAGGCCCGGCAGCCGCATGAACAGGACGACCTCGGGCGGCACGCCGGCTCGCTTCTTCTCGAGCGCGGCGATCTTGCCGGTCTCGACGAGCTCGACGATCTTCTCCTCGATCGTCTTGCCGATTCCCTGCAGCTGCTTCGCCTTGCCGTCGAGCGCGAGCTGCGCGACGGAGCCCGACGTCTCGCGCATCCGGCTCGCCGCGCGGCGGTACGCCATGACCCGAAACGACTCGGCGCCGTCGAGCTCGAGGAGGTCGGCTAGGAGATCGAAGTGGTCGGCGACCTCTGAATTACGCGGCAGCTCGGCGATGCATCGATCATAGGCGTCACTCAGATTCGGCTTAGACAGCGCACCTAGCATCGGGCGCGTGCGGAGAGCGCTGTTGAGCGTCGCCATCGGCGTGTTCGGCGCGTGCGGCGTTGCGGCGTCCGGCTGGGCGCTGCAGGCAGCGGCGCTCCCGGCTCCGAAGTCGGCGGATCGCGTGCTCGCGGACGCGAGCACGTGGCTGCACGAGTACCGCTTCGCGGTCGACGTCTTCCACGCCGGGCCCCGCCCGGTACGCGCGGCCTGCCTGCGCGGCGCGGTCGTCCGCCGCGGCCGCCCACGGCCCGGCGGGATCCTGTCGTTCGGCCAGCGCTCGGTCATCCTGGTCACGACCGGCGGCCGTGTCTCGCTTCTCTCCGGCTCGCGGCTGCGCGTACCGCCCGCCCGGCTCGCGGCGGACGCCGGCTGCACAGGCGCGCTCGAGCTCGCGCTCGTCCGCGCCGCCCAGACCGGGGACCACATAAGCGTCGAGCGTGCGTGGGCAGCCCATCAGCCCACGCTCGCGCTCGAGGTACAGCGGGGCGATCAGGGTCGGCTCACGGTGTACGTCTCGCCGAAGACATCCCGGCCGCTCGTCGCGGTGGTCCACGCCAAGAACCTCACCGTCAAGACACGGCTCTACCTCACGCGTATCGCAGCGCCCCTGCTTCACCGCTTCCATCTCCCTGTCCCGGGATCCCGAGCCCGGTGAGCAGCCGCTCCGAGCCTGCCGCGGCATTCGGCGGCCTCGGCGCGATCCCCCGGGCGCCGCGCTGGCTCGTCGGCTGGTGGCTGACGGGCAGAGTCGCCGTGCTCGCGGCAGCCTGCGCCATCAAGCCGTCCGTGTGGACGCTCGACCGCTGGGACGGGCGCTGGTACCGGATGGTCGCCCAGTACGGCTACCTGCTGGTGCCCGGCAGACCGAGCGATCCGGCGTTCTTTCCTCTCTATCCGATCCTCCTGCGCGGAGTGCACGCCCTCGGGATCGGGTGGGGAGCGGCAGGACCGCTCCTCTCGAACGTAGCCTTCCTCCTCGCGCTCAGCCTCTTCTACGAGCTCTCGCGCACGCTGTTCAGCGAGACGCTCGCGCGCCGCGCGACGACGTACCTCGCGGTCTTCCCCCTCAGCTACGTGTTCTCGATGGCCTACCCGGAGGCGTTCGTCCTCGTGCTCGTCGCGGCGGCGCCGATCGCGGCGCTGCGAGGACGCTGGTGGCTTGCCGCGATCTGCGCCGCGGCCGCGGCGCTCGCGCGACCGGAGGGCCTCTTCGTCGCCCTGCCGCTCGCCGGGATCGCCTGGCAGCAGCGCGAGCGCCTGTCTCCGGCGATGCGCGGCGCAGCCGGCGCCTCTCTCCTGGCCGGCCCTGCGGCGCTCATCTCGTTCCCCCTCTATCTCGGCGGCGTCCTGCACGACCCGCTCGCGTGGACGCGCGCCCAGGCCGCCTGGGGACGGCAGTTCAGGATCACCGGACTGCTCGCTGCGTTCGCGCAGCTTCCCGAGGAACTCGGCCGCCACCCGTGGCTCGTTCGGGACGTTCTCTTCTTCTTCGTCTACCTCTTGCTCATCTACGCCGCCTGGCGGAACGGCACGCCCCGGACGTGGTTGCTCGCCGCGGCGGCAGTCGTCGTCCTCCCCGTCTTCACCGGCTCCTTCGAGTCCGACGCCCGCTTCGGGTTGCTCGCTCCTCCGCTGTTCTGGGGACTTGCGGCGCTGACGAGGAGCACACGTACCGAGCGCGCCGTCAGCGCGGTCCTGCTCGTCCTGCTCGTAGCTGCGACCGCGTCCCTCGCCTACGTGTTCCCATAGAGGTTGCCGATGCCGAACGCCGTCGTTTGCCTGCCGACCTACAACGAGAAGGAGAACATCGAGCGGATGATCGACGCGCTCGAGCCGCTCGGCGTTCGCGTGCTCGTGATCGACGACAACTCCCCTGACGGCACCGGCGAGATCGCCGACCGGCTCGCGGCCGAGCGCAACTGGCTCTCCGTCCTCCACCGGACGGAGAAGGAGGGGCTCGGCCCCGCCTACGTCGCCGGCTTCCGCGAGGCGCTGAGCGGCGACGCCGAGTACGTGCTCGAGATGGACTGCGACTTCTCCCACGACCCGGCCGACGTGCCGCGCCTCATCGCAGCGTGCGCGGACGGGGCGGACGTCGCGCTCGGCTCCCGCTACGTCGCCGGCGGCGGCACCCGGAACTGGGGGCTGCTCCGCCGGCTTCTCTCGCGCGGCGCATCGATCTACACGCGGCTCCTCCTCATGCCGGTGCACGACGCGACAGGAGGATTCAAGTGCTTCCGCCGCCGCGTCCTCGAGACGATCGACCTCGCCGACATCGACGCCGCCGGCTACGTCTTTCAGATCGAGACGACGTTCCGCGCCCGCCGCAAGGGCTTCCGCGTCGTCGAGGTGCCGATCGTCTTCCGCGACCGCACGGAGGGACGCTCGAAGATGAGCCGGGCCGTCGTCCTCGAGGCGATCTGGAAGGTGCCGCGGCTGCGGCTCCGCGCGCTGCGCGGGCGCTTGTAGATTGCCGCGATGCGCGAGCTGGACGAGGCGACCTTCGAGGAAGCGATCTCCGGCGGCCCGCTGCTCGTCGACTTCTGGGCGCCGTGGTGCCGGCCGTGCAAGGCGCTCGAGCCGATCCTCGCCGACCTCCCGGTCGAGGTGGCCCGCGTGAACGTCGACGAGGAGCCGGGGATCTCGACACGCTACGACGTCCTCTCGATCCCGACGGTCGTCCTCTTCGCACGGGGAGAGGCGCTCGGCTCGGTCGTCGGCGTCCGCCCGAAGGCGCACTTCGAGAGCTGGCTAGCGGAAGTGCTCCCAGCCGGCGAGTGAGTACGGCTCGCCGCCCAGCGTGAGCGCGACGACGCCCTCTCCCGCGACGACGCGCCCGACCACGGCGAAGTCGAGCGGATCCGGCGTCGTCGCGAGCAGCTCGTAGTCCTCCCCGAAGCCGAGATCGCCGAGCTCTGCTCCGGGAGCGAGCGGAACGCGCTCGAGCTCGATCTCGAGGCGGACGCCCGAGCGCGCGGCGATGTGCGCGGCGTCGCGGGCGAGGCCGTCGGAGATGTCGAGGAGAGCGGTCGCGACGGCGGCGAGCCGTTTCCCCTCGTCGATCCGGACGGGCACCGCCGGGAGGGAGCCGTCCCGGAACGCGGCGCCCGCAGCGCCGAGCGGGCCTGTTACGACGACGTGGTCGCCGGCCTGCGCGCCGGCCCGGCCGGGGACGCGCTCCGAGCGGCCGAGCGCGGTGACCGAGAGCACGACGCCCTCGGCTCGAGAGGTGTCGCCGCCGCGGACGGGCACGCCGAGTGAGTTGAGCCCCTCGTACAGCGCGATCACGTCGTTGAGCTTCGTCTCCGCGGGCGCGCCGAGCGAGACGAGCAGCGCGAGCGGCTCGGCCCCGGACGCAGCGAGATCGCTGACGTTGACGGCGGCCGCGCGCGCCCCGAGGTCCGGCCAGTCGAGGAGATCGAAGCGGAAGTGGACGCCCTCGACGAGCAGGTCCTGCGTCACGACGAGCCCCTCGACGACGGTCGCGTCGTGCTCGATCCCGCTCGCCAGCCCGCGGCGCTCGAGCTCGCCGAGGAGCCCGAGCTCGCCGACGTCCGCGAGCGAGGTCATGACTCGGCGATGCGCGCCCGGCCGTCGAGCGTGTCCGGATCGAGCGCGGCGAGCGCGTCGTAGAGCTGCGCGTGGAACGTGCCCGGCCCGCCCGCGCTGTGCGCCGCGTCCTCCCCGGCGACGCCGAGCGCGACGAGCGCCTCCGCGGCGGCCTCGAGCGGCGCCTCCGGCTTCGCGGCGACGAAGCAGCCGGTGAGCGCAGTGGAGATGCAGCCCGTCCCCGTGACGCTCGAGAGGAGCGGATGCCCGTTCGCGATGTCGATGACGCGCTCGCCGTCCGAGACGTGATCGATCGGCCCCGTCACGGAGGCGACGAGCCCGAGCTGCTTGGCCGCGCCACGGGCAAGGGCCCCCGGCTCGAGGCCGATCGACATCGACTCGACGCCGCGCACCTCCGCCTCTGCGCCGGCGAGCGTCGCGATCTCCCCCTGGTTGCCGCGGAGGACGGTCACGTCGACCTCGTGGAGGATCCGCTGCGCCGTCTCGGTCCGGTAGCGCGTCGCGCCGGCTCCGACCGGGTCGAGCACGACCGGGATGCCGCGCTCGTTCGCGGCGCGCCCGGCAAGCAGCATCGCGTCGATCCAGTGGTCGGAGAGCGTCCCGATGTTGAGGACGAGCGCCGAGGCGAGACCGACCATCTCCTCGACCTCCTGCGGCGCGTGCGCCATGACCGGCAGCGCGCCGATCGCGAGCGTCGCGTTCGCGGTCTCGTTCATGACGACGTAGTTCGTGATCTGGTGGACGAGCGGCTTCCGCTCGCGAAGCTCCCGCAACGTCGTCCCCGGAGAGATGCTCACGGCCGCAGTCCTAACACGTCCACAGGCCCGTCGCCCGCCCCGATCTCGACGAGGCCCTGGGCGACCGCACGCGCAGCGGCCTCGGCGGCGCCGCGCGCCGCGTCCGGCAGCGGGAGCCCGCGGGCGAGGAGGGCGGCGAGCGTGGCGGAATGCGTGCAGCCGGCGCCGTGCGTCGCCGCGATCTCGTGGCGCTCGACGGGAATCTCGTGGTGCTCGCGCCCGTCGAAGAGATGGTCGGCCGGCTCCTCCGCGTGCCCGCCCGTGACGAGCGCCGCGGGAGCGCCGAGCTCGACGATCGCCTCCGCCAACTCCGCTTGTGACAAGTTGTCACTTGCGACCAAAGCCCGCGCCTCGAGGAGATTCGGAGTCACGACCGTGCCGAGAGGGAAGAGCCGGGCGACGAGCACGGCGACGGCGTCCTCCTCGAGCAGCCGCGCTCCCGAGCTCGCGAGCATGACGGGATCGACGACGAGCGGGACGGGATGCTCCTCGAGCCAATCCGCCACGGTCTCGATCGCCGCGCGGGAGAAGAGCATCCCGGTCTTCGCCGCGTCGGCGCCGATGTCGTCCCAGACCGCGTCGAGCTGCGCGCGCACGAGCCACGGCGGCACCTCGAAGACGGCGTTCACGCCGACCGTGTTCTGCGCGGTGAGCGCCACGATCGCGGAAGAGCCGTGCGCGCCGGCGGCGGCGAACGCCTTCAGGTCGGCCTGGATCCCGGCGCCGCCGCCGGAGTCGGAGCCTGCGATCGTGATGCAGCGTGGAACCAACGCACTCCCTTCGCCGGCATGACCCGGATCAGGTTCGACGGGTGTGATCTCAGCCGCGCCCGCGGCACCCCGGTGGCGAAACCCTAGCCGCGCACGCGGAGCCGGCGGAGAACCTGGGCGACGTTGACGTCCCAGCCCCAGCCGTACGTCTTCGGCGTGAAGATCCGCTCGTCCTCGTCGTTCCACCAGCGGGACTTCGCGCGCGCAACCGTCGGCCGCCGCCAGTCGTACGGGACGCCGAGGAACTTGCCTGTTCCCTTCTCGCTCATGTATCGAGACTAGCGCGTGCCCCGTCTCCCGCCAGCTCTCGCCGCCTCCGCGACGCCGCGGATCCTCGAGCTGCTCGGCGAGCCGCCCGGACGCGTGCTCGAGCTCGGCTTCGCCGGGATCCACGCCCGCCCGCTCGAGCTCGCGGGCTGGGACGTCGTCGTGGTCGACAGCGATCCTCGCGCGCCGGAGCGGAGCGACGACGTCGCGGAGACGCCGGACGGAACGTTCGACGCCGTCGTCGCACCGGCCGGGACCGATCTGGCGGGGATCGACGCACGGCGAGTCCTCGTCGTCGAGAAGGATGGATCCGTGCGGGAGAAGCGTTAGAGCGGACATGGAATTTCGCGTCGTCCTCACCGTCCCCGACTTCGACGCGGCGGTCGCGTTCTATCGCGACGGTCTTGGACTCCGGCAGCTCGCCGACTGGAGCGGCGAGGACGGCCGCGTGATCCTGCTCGAAGCCGGCCGCGCGACGCTCGAGCTCTTCGACGAGCGGCAGGCGGAGAGCGTCGACCGGATCGAGGCGGGGCGACGCGTCTCGGGGATGGTCCGGCTGGCGATCGAGACCAACGACCTCGACGCGACGGTGGAACGCCTCGCCGCAGCCGGCGCCGCAGCCGAGGCAGAGCCGGTCGTGCCGCCCTGGGGAGGCCGCAACGCCCGGCTCCGGACGCCGGACGGGACGCAGTTGACACTGTTCAGCGACTCGTAGCCCGCTTCAATGGTCGGGTGACGTCCACCGCACGCTGGGACGACCTTCTCGCCGGCGACGAGCTCGCGCACCTGGAGACCGAGCCGGCGCGCGCGGCTCGGACGGCGCCGCTCCCCGCCGGGCTCCGGCCCGCTCTCGCAGAGGCGCTCGCGCGGCGCGGCATCTCGGAGCTCTATGCGCACCAGGCGGAGTCGTACGCGGCCGCCGGCGCGGGCGGGAACGTCATCGTCACGACCGGCACCGCGTCGGGGAAGACTCTTGCCTTCAACCTCCCCGTCCTCGACGGGCTCGTCGCCGACCGCCACGCGCGCGCGCTCTATCTCTATCCGACGAAGGCGCTCGCGCAGGATCAGGCCCGCTCGCTCGCCGAGCTCGGCGTTCCCGGCGTCCGCGCCGCGATCTACGACGGGGACACGCCGACCGAGCAGCGCCGCCAGATCCGCGGCTGGGCGAACCTCGTCCTCACGAACCCCGACATGCTCCACATCGGCGTCCTGCCGCGCCACGAGCTCTGGGGCGACTTCCTCCACAACCTCCGCTTCGTCGTCGTCGACGAGGCCCACGTCTACCGCGGCGTCTTCGGCTCGCACGTCGCGAACGTCCTGCGACGCCTCCGCCGGCTCGCGCGGATCTACGGCGCCGAGCCGCAGTTCCTCCTCGCCTCCGCGACGATCGCGAACGCGGACGAGCTCGCGCGCGCATTGACCGGCGAGGAGGCGACAGTCGTGAAGGACGACGCCGCGCCGCGTGCCGAGCGGACGATCGCGCTCTGGAACCCACCGCTGCTCGACGCCGAGCTCGGCCTGCGCGCGAGCGCGCTCGGCGAGGCGTCGCGGCTGCTCGCGGGGCTCGTCGGCCGCGGCCTCCGGACGATCTGCTTCGCGAAGAGCCGCAAGTCTGCGGAGCTCATCCACCGCTTCGCCGTTGATCGGCTCGAAGCGAAAACCGCACAGCGGCTGGCCCCGTACCGGGCGGGATACACGCCGCAGCAGCGACGCGAGATCGAGCGGCGCCTCGTCGAGGGCGAGCTCCTCGGCGTCACCTCGACGGACGCGCTCGAGCTCGGGATCGACATCGGCGATCTCGACGCCGCCATCTCGGTCGGCTTCCCGGGAACGGTCGCCAGCCTCCGCCAGCAATGGGGACGCGCCGGCCGCCGCAGTCACGGGCTCGCCATCCTGATCGCCTCCGAGGACGCGCTCGACCAGTACTTCATGCGCGAGCCGCCGACGCTGCTCGAGCGCCACGTCGAAGCAGCGATCCTCGACCACGCCAACCCGCGCGTCCTCGACGGCCACGTCGCGGCGGCGGCCTTCGAGGCGCCTATCGACGCGGCGGACGCGGCGACGCTCGGTCCCGAGGCGCTCGAGCGCGCGCCACTCGTCCCGGAGCTCCGCCACACACCACGCGGCTGGGTCTGGGCCGGGAAGGAGTCGCCCGCGGCGCGCGTCCCGCTCCGCTCGACCTCGCCCGACGCGTTCGTCGTCGTCGACGCCTCGAGCGGCGACGTCCTAGGCCTCGCGGAGCGCGAGCGCGCCTACTCCACCGTCCACGAGGGCGCCGTCTATCTCCACCTCGGCCGGCAGTTCCTCGTGCGCGAGCTCGACCTCGAGGCGCGCCGCGCGGTCGTCGAGCCGTTCGACGGCGACTGGTACACGCAGGCGAAGAAGGAGACGACGACTGCGATCGAGGAGCCGCTGCGCGTCGAGCGGCGGCTGGGGCTCGAGCTCTCCTTCGGCCGCGTCTCCGTGACGGAGCAGGTCGTCGGCTACCAGAAGAAAGCGGTCGCGGACGGCTCGACGCTGGCGACGATTCCGCTCGAGCTGCCGGCGACGACGTTCGACACCGAGGCGGTCTGGTTCGTGCCGCGGCCGCACCAGCTCGACGGGCTCGAGGCGATGCCGCTCCTCCTCTCGTCCCTCCACGCCGCCGAGCACTCGCTCATCGCGCTGCTGCCGCTCTGGGCGATGTGCGACCGCTGGGACATCGGCGGCCTCTCGACGAACCTCCACCTCGACACCGGTGCGCCGACGGTGTTCGTCTACGACGGCCACGCCGGCGGAGTCGGGATCGCCGAGCGTGGCTTCGAGCAGTTCGAGGGCTGGGTCGCGGACACCGTCACCCTCCTCGAGGGCTGCCCGTGCGAGCGCGGCTGCCCCTCCTGCGTCCAGAGCCCGAAGTGCGGCAACCTCAACGAGTTCCTCGACAAGGGCGGCGCGCTCACGCTTCTCGGGCGGATGTCGAATTCCGGCTAGCCCGTTCGTCGTAGAGTCGTCAACCCCTGAAGGAGGCCAGCCATGCAGTACCTGCTCCTGATCAACGACGACGAGGCGCACTGGGCCGAGATGCCCGAGGACGAGCGCAACGGCATCTACGCCGAGTACGGGCGCTACACCGAGGCGTTGGCCGCCAGCGGCGCGCTCGTCGGCGCAAACCAGCTCCAGCCCTCCGGCACGGCGACGGTCGTCCACGTCGAGGACGGCAAGACGATCACGACCGACGGCCCGTTCGCGGAGACGAAGGAGGTCCTCGGCGGCTACTACCTGATCGACGTCGCCACGCTCGACGAGGCGCTCGAGTGGGCCGCGAAGCTCCCGTCCGCCCGCTACGGGCGCATCGAGGTGCGGCCCGTCGTGATGCGCGAGGCGGAGGTCGCCTCGTAGAGGAGCTGGCCCGCGCCTACCGCGACGAGCGTGCGCGCTCGATCGCGATCCTCGGCCGCGTCCTCGGCGATCTCGATCTCGCCGAGGACGCGGTACAGGAGGCGTTCCTTCGCGCCGCCGAACGGTGGCCGCGAGACGGCTTCCCGGCCAACCCGGGAGCCTGGATCGTCGCGACGGCGCGCAACTGCGCGATCGACCGCATCCGCCGCGACCAGACGTTCGCCCGCAAGGCGGAGCTCCTGGCCCGAGCCGAGCAGCTCCCGGAGGACGAGGAGACGACGATTCCCGACGAGCGCCTCGAGCTGATCTTCGCCTGCTGTCATCCGGCGCTCGCCGCGGAGGCGCAGGTCGCCCTGACCCTGAGCCTCGTCGGCGGCCTCTCGACGCCGGAGATCGCGCGCGCCTTCATCCTCCCGGAGACGACGCTCGCGCAACGGCTCGTGCGGTCGAAGCGGAAGATCCGCGACGCCGGCATCCCGCTCCGCGTGCCACCCGAGCACCTCCTGCCGGAGCGGCTGCGGGCCGTGCTCGCGACGATCTATCTCGTCTTCAACGCCGGCTACGGGCCGCCCGTGCGGGCCGAGCTCTGCGCGGAGGCGATCCGGCTGGCCGCCGTCCTCGCGACCCTCATGCCGGACGAGGCGGAGCCGCACGGGCTGCACGCGCTGCTTCTCTTGCAGGACGCCCGCCGCGCCGCACGGCTCACGCCGGAGGGTGAGCTCGTCCTTCTCGCCGACCAGGACCGCGCGCTCTGGGACCTCGAGCAGGTCGAGCAGGGCCGGCGTTCCCTCGAGCGGGCGCTCGCGCGGCAGGGCGCGGGGCCGTACCAGATCCAGGCGGCGATCGCGTCGCTCCACTTCGCCGAGGACGTCGACTGGGAGCAGATCTCGCTCCTCTACGGCCGTCTCGCCGAGCTCTCCCCCTCGCCGGTGGTCGAGCTGAACCGCGCCGTCGCGGTCGCGATGGCCCGTGGGCCGGAGGCGGGACTCGAGCTGCTCGACGCCGTTCCCGGCCTCGACGGCTATTACCTCTGGCACGCGGCCCGAGCCGACTTCCTTCGCCGGCTCGGGCGGCCGGCCGCGCAGGAGTACGAGCGCGCCGTCGCACTCGCCCCGAGCGATGCCGAGCGGGACTTCCTACGCGGCCGCCAGAACCTGCTTGCGACGGAGCTCGAGCAGCGACACGACCTGTGACGTCGGCTTGAACGGGTCGTAGACCGTCGTGCCGTCGTCGAGCGACACCGCGGCGACGGGGACTCCGTTCACGTCGGCCACGAGCCAGTCGCCGCCGCGGAGCGTCCGCTCGCTCAGCTGGGCGAGCCGCTCGAGCTCGTCGCGGCACGCGCTCAGCCGCAGCTCGATCGCGGCGCGGACCGGCTGCGGCGGCTGGAGGGACGCCTGCCGGGCGCGGCGGTAGCGGGCTGCGTCGCGGCGCAGGCCGTTGATGTGTCCGATGGCCATCTGCTGGATGATCGCGGGGTGCATGGCGCTCTCCTCTGTCGGCGTGGTACTCTCTAACCAGTGTTCGGAGATTACCAGTTACATAACCTGTAAATCAAGTACGGTGGTTACGACTTTACACAGCCGGCTCGACCTCGTCCGCGACTTCGTCAACACGTACGACCTCGAGACCGAGGTCGACCGGATCGCGTCGCCGGACGAGCTCGCCGAGTGGCTGTCGGAAGAAGGGCTCGTCGACGACCTCGTCGAGCCGAGCGCGGAAGAGCACGCGGACGCGCTCGCCGTGCGCGAGGCGATCCGGGAGCTCCTGCTCGCGAACAACGGCGTCGTCGCCGACACCGCCGCCGCGTCCACGACACTCGAGACCGCGGGCCGCAAGACGCAGCTCGGCGTCCGGTTCGTAGACGGCAAGCCCGTGCTCGCTCCGGCGGGCGACGGCGCCGCGGGTGCGCTCGGCACGATCGTCGCCGCCGTCGCCGAGCTCGCCTCCACCCCGGAATGGCCGCGGCTCAAGGCGTGCCGCGACGACCACTGCCGCGTCGTCTTCTACGACAAGTCCCGCAACCGCTCGCGCGCCTGGTGCTCGATGGAGGTCTGCGGCAACCGCGAGAAGGCGCGCAGCTTCCGCGCCCGGCACCACGGCTAGCGCGCGCCGCTAGGCGGAGCGCGCGAGGTCGTTCGGCCCGGCGCTCGGCAATCGCACGTTGCTGCCGCCGCCTGGACCGGCCGGCGGAGACGGCGGAGCCGTGCGGAGGATCCGGCGCCAGACGAGCACGAGCGCCGTCGCGCCGCAGGTCGCCGGGATGAAGAAGACGAGGTTCAGCAGGAGGACGTGGACGAGCATCTATCCCGTATGCGTCGCCGCGGCGAGCGCAAACCTCACGGCTTCGTCGGGATCCTGCGCGCGCAGCGTCCCGTCCACCTGCCAGCCCGACTCGAGGACGACGACGGGGCGGCCGAGAGTGAGCGCGAACCCGATCTCCGCGAGCGTCCCGTAGCTGCCGCCGACGGCGATCACCGCGTCGCCGGAGGCGCCGACGGCGAGGTTGCGCGCATGACCGATCCCCGTCACCACCACATGGTCGAGCCACTCGTTCGCACCGTCGCGCGTCTCGCCGGGGACGATCCCGATCGTCGTCCCGCCCGCGCCCTTGGCGCCGCGCGACGCGGCGGCCATCACCTCGCCGAGCCCGCCCGTGACGACCGTCGCGCCCGCTAGCGCGAGGAGGCGGCCAACTGCTGTCGCACGCTCTTCATGTTCCGCACCGCTGCCGACCACCGCGATCTGGACCGCCATGCGCCGATGCTAGGACGCGCGGCCGACTCCCGCAGCCCGTTCCTCAGCTCCTGCTCCTGCAGCGCGGCCGAGACACGCTCGGCCTGTTCGACGCTTCAGGACTTGTGCGACACGACGGAGACGAACATCCGGGAAGCGTAGGCGCGGGCGGCGACGCTACGCCACCCGCGCCTCCGGCTTCGGCCTACGCGATGGCGAATCTGAACTTGATCAGCTTCGGCTTCGAGCCCGGGATGATGTCCGCGAGCACGAGGACGTAGTTGCCGGCCGGCAGCTCCTTCTTCGGCATGACGACCCTGAACGCCCAGTCGTTCGCCGCGGTCGGCGGCGTGTACTTCGGCCCGCCGATCGTGTGACCGTGCTGCGTGACCTCGATGTCCATGACGGTGCCGCCCGTCGCATCCGAAGCGGTGCCGGTGATCACGTAGTGCGTGCGGACGAGCTTCACCTTGACGGGAGGATCGGCGGCGAGCGCAGCCGAGGCGGCGACGACGACAACAAGCGCGGCCGCAACCGCAGCGACGAGCTTCTTCATCTCAACCCTTTCGTGTAGACCCGCAGAAACGCGCCGATCGTTGCGAAGGCGATGGTGGAAGGCAATAGGCCGTTCGGCCTATTCCTCGACGATCTCCCGGTCGCCGCCGCGGACGACGACCGCGCGATCGTCGGTGAGCCGGACCAGCTCGAACGCGGCTCCGGCGGCGACGGCCGCGTCGTGGTAGGCGCGGGACTCCGGCTCCTGGTCGTGCGGGAGGACGCTGAAGTCGACGAGCCCGAGCCCGTGGGTCGACTCGAGCTGCGGCACCGCGGCCCTGTTGTCCATCGACGCGGCGGGGAACACGTCCGGGCCGGCGAGGATCGCGCCGGCGCTCGTGCCGGCGTAGAGCAGCTCGCCGGACTCGACGAGCGGGACGACGAGCTCGGCGAAGCCGCTCCGGCGCGCGTGCCACAGCAGGAGGTACGCGTTCCCGCCGGTGAGGAAGACGCCGTCCGCAGCAGACAGGGCCGGCTCGACGTCGCCGGGGCCGGCAGTCGCCAGGTCGAGCGTGGACACCTCGCAGCCGAGCGCCTCCAGCCGTCGCCGGTCCTCCTGCACCCAGAACTTCGCTTCCGGAGCGGGTCCGGCGGCCGTCGGGACGAAGGCGAGACGAAGGCCGGCGGGATCGCGTCCTGCGGCTTGCGGCAAGGCGCCGAGCCCCTGCGAGGAGGACGCGAGCAGCAGGCGCTTCATGGCTCGATCCGCATGATGACGCGCTTGCTCGTCTCACGCACCGGCGTGAACCCGGCCGTCTCGAACAGTCCGACGTGACCCATGTAGTTCGTCCCCTCGGTCTTGTGCGGGTACGCCTCGAGCGAGCTCGCGCCGCGCGCGAACGCGTGCGCGACGGCGGCGGCGAGCAGCTCCCGGGCGACGCCGTGCCGCTGCGCGTCCTTGTCCACGGCGAAGCAGACGAGCGACCAGACGGCGTCGCCGCCTCCCTCCTCGCGCGGCCGGTACTGCGGCGAGCGGAGGAGGGCCGGGAAGTCCTGCCGCGGCCCGAGCGAGACCCAGCCGACGGGCTCGCCGTCGCCGTACGCGAGGAGGCCCGGCTCGCGGCCGGCGCAGACGAGCTCCTCCATCGCCCGCTTCTTGCCCTCGCCGTGCGGGATGGAGCGGTCGCGCCAGTACATGCACCAGCAGCCGTAGGCGGGGACGTTGCGATAGCCGCCGCGCGGCCCGCGACGCTCGAAGAGCGTCACCATGTCGTCCCACCGCTCCGCGGTGACCGGGACGACGCGCAGGCGCGGCTTCCTACCGAGCGGCGGCATGCTCGAGCTCGAGGCACTTCGCGAGCGCAGCCTCGGCGACCTCGAGCTGGTCCGCCGTCGGCTCGGCGGTCGAGAAGCGGTGCTGGAGCTCGTGGCCGGGCTTCGAGAGCGCCCTCGCGAGCGGATTGTCCGGGTGCCGCGTCATCCAGCCGAACAGCTCCGTGGCGGCGGCGACCGCGCCGACCTGCGCGACGGCCTGCGCCTGGCGCCGGTGCCGCTCGGGCGCGAGGCTCGCGAGCGTGTTCCCGACGGCCGAAGTCGCGACGAGCGGCCCGACGAGATGCCCGCCGCAGCGCTCGTGCTCGCGCGTCGCGCGCTTGCCGTGCTCGTAGCTCCCGATCGAGATGTGCTCGGCGCCGTGATAGGCCGCAAGTTCGCCGGAGCGAAGGGCGAGCACCGCCGGCGCCACGCTCGCGATCCCGGAGAGGAGCTCGCGCGCGAGCGGGCGCAGCGGCGACTCGCGGAGGCCGCGAACGAGCACCGCCGCTCCGAGCATCGAGACGAGAACGGAAGGGTTCTCCATCGGCAGCTTCGCCGCCGGGAGCTTCGCCTTCACCTGCGGCAGGAGCGCGAGCGCCTCGAGCAACCGCGCGGGCCCGCGAAGCAACGGGTTCCGGACGCGCGCCGCCTGCAGCCGCTTGCGGGCGGAGGCGACCTCGATCCGGCCGTCGTCGCGGCGGATCGCGCACGCCCAGGCATGCGGGCCGTGCACGAGAACGCCGTTCGGGAGAGCCATCCCGCCGAGCCGGACCTTTTCCCTCGCCATGCGTGCAGGGTACTGCCGAACGCTCAGCCGAGCACGGCCTGCGCCGCGTGGCGCAACCAGCGGACGCCGAGCTCGAGATCGGCGACCGGGATCCGCTCGTCCGCCGAGTGGACGAGCGTCGCGGAGACCTCGGCTGGCATCTCGCCGCTCGCCGGAAAGAACCCGTAGGCGACGGTGCCGAACGCCTCGCGCAGCCAGTGGCTGTCGGTGAAGCCCGGACACGTGAACGGCGCCGCCTTCGCCCCGGGCACGGCGTCCGCGACGAACTCTTCGAGCGCGCTCCAGAGCGGCGTGTCGAGCGCCGACCGCGTGCCACCGCGCGCCTCGATCCACTCGAGGTCGTAGTCGACGTCACCGCCGAGCACGGCGCGGATCATCGGCTCGACGTGCTCCGGATGCTGGTCGGGGAGCAAGCGGCAGTCGACCTCGATCTCGCAGAGCGCGGGGATGACGTTCCGCTTCTGCGAGGCGCTGATCATCGTCGGCGAGAACGTCGGCGCGAGGAGCGCCTCGACGCCCATCGCGGCCGGCTGCGAGACCGCGGCGAGCCGCTCGACCGCCTCGTTCGCCGGCGGCACCTCGCCGAGGACGACGCGGAGGAACACCTCGACCTCCGGCCCGATCTGCGGCTCCGGCTCGTACGCGGCGATCCGCTCGATGAGCGCGGTCGCGCGGACGAGCGCGTTGTCGGCGATCCGCGGCATCGACGCGTGACCCGAGCGCCCGCGGACGCGGAGGAGGAACGGCGCCGTCATCTTCTCCGCGACCGTCGCCTGGTAGACGACCGCCCCGTTCGAGAGCTCGAGCCGCTCGCCGCCGCCCTCGTTGACGGCGTAGTCGCAGCGGACGGCGTCGGGGTGCGCCTCGCACAGCCATTCGAGGCCGAAGCCGGCGCCGACCTCCTCATCGGCCGTCGCGGCGAGGATCAGGTCGCCGCTCGGCCTGAAGCCCTCCCGCGCGAGCGACGCGACCGCGACGGCGTTCGCCGCGACCTGGCTCTTCATGTCGAGCGCGCCACGTCCCCAGACCTCGCCGTCCGTCAGCTCGCCCGAGAAGGGCGGCACCGACCACTCCGCCGGGTCGGCGAGCACGACGTCGGTGTGGCAGAGGAGGAGGAGCGATGGGCCGTCGCCGCCCGGGATCCGCGCGACGAGGTTCGCGCGCTCCGGCGTCTTGGCGATCAGCTCCGACGCGACGCCGTTCGCGGCGAGGTAGTCGCGCAGGAGCTCCGCCGCGGCCGTCTCGTTCCCCGGCGGATTCGTCGTGTCGACGCGGATCAGGCGCTGGAGGAGGTCCGTGACCTCTGCGCGGAGATCGGTCGCGGACATGCGCCGAGCATACTTCTTCCATGTCGGATCTCTTCTCCGACGCGGCCGACCGCCGCTCCGGCGAGGTCGCGCCGCTCGCGCAGCGTCTGCGGCCGTCGACGCTCGCCGAGTTCGTCGGACAGGGACACATCCTCGGCGACGGGTCGGCGCTCCGCCGCGCGATCGAGGAGGACCGCGTCCACTCGTCGATCTTCTACGGGCCGCCCGGCAGCGGGAAGACGACGCTCGCGCGGATCGTCGCCGCCTCGACCGGCTCGGCCTTCGAGGAGCTCTCGGCGGTGTCGGCGACGGTGAAGGACGTTCGCGAGGTGCTCGCCCGTGCTCGGGAGCGGCTCGGCACGAGCGGCACGCGCACGATCCTCTTCCTCGACGAGATCCACCGCTTCAACAAGGCGCAGCAGGACGCGCTGCTCCCCGGGGTCGAGGTCGGACTCCTGACGCTGATCGGTGCGACGACCGAGAATCCGTACTACGAGGTGAACTCCGCGCTCATCTCGCGGACGCAGGTCTACGAGCTCGAGCCGCTCGGGGACGAAGAGCTCGCGGAGATCGTCCGCCGCGGCCTCGCCGAGGTCGGTGCCGAGGCGGCGGAGGACGTCGTCGAGCTGATCGCGCAGCGCTCCGGCGGCGACGCGCGGACGGCGCTCAACATCGTCGAGCTCGCGCACGAGACGGCCGACGGGCCGGTCACCGCCGAGAACGTCGAGGACGCCGCGCGCAAGCCGCCGCTTGTCTACGACAAGGCCGGCGACGCCCACTACGACTACACCTCCGCCTTCATCAAGTCGATGCGCGGCAGCGACCCGGATGCCGCTGTCTACTACCTCGCCGCGATGATCGAGGGCGGCGAGGACGCCCGCTTCATCGCGCGGCGGATGATCGTCCTCGCCTCCGAGGACATCGGCAACGCCGACCCGCGCGCCCTCCTCGTCGCCGTGGCGGCGGCGCAGGCGGTCGAGCACGTCGGCCTGCCGGAGGCGCGGCTCAACCTCTCCCAGGCGGCGATCTATCTCGCACGCGCGCCGAAGTCGAACGCGAGCTACATGGCGCTGAACCGGGCGACGGCGGATGTTCAGGAGCGCGGCGCGATCCGCCCGCCGAAGGCCCTCCGCGACGGATCCTGGTACGGCCGGAAGCTCGGCCACGGCGAGGGCTACGTCTACCCGCACGCCGATCCGGCCGGCTTCGAGCAGAGCTACCTCCCTGAGGAGCTGCAGGACCGGACGTACTTCGAGCCGTCCGGCAACGGGGAGGAGACGGCCGGCACGAAACGGTCACGTGCCAGTGACGAGAGTCCGACGCAGTCGGACGACTTTGGCTCGTAGACCGGCGTCACACGGTGGCGTGGCGTGGCGACGCCAACTGGCGCGGCGTGGCGTGGCGACGCCACGTGGCGTGGCGTGGCGACGCCGGCTAGAGGATCCGGGCGCCGAGGGCCGAGGCGACGAGCTCGACGGCGAGCTGCCCGGTCGTGTTCTCACGGTCGAGGATCGGGTTGACCTCGACGACATCCATCGAGTCGACGAGGCCGAACTCGGCGACGGTCTCGAGCGCGAGGTGCGCCTCGCGGTACGAGAGGCCTCCGCGCACCGGCGTTCCGACGCCGGGGGCGTACTCGGGATCGACTACGTCCATGTCGAGGGAGACGTGGAGGAACGCCGCGCCGGCCGCGTGCGCGAGCGCCTCGCGCATGCACGGCTCGACACCGATCCGGTCGACCTCGCTCATCGTGAACACCTTCGCGTCGAGCTTCCGCAACAGCGCGCGCTCCCCGTCGTCGAGCGAGCGGACACCGACGAGCGCAAGCTTTCCCGATTCGACGGCCGGAATCGGCCAGCCGTCACGGCGGAAGGCCGCCCCGGCGAGCCCGAGCGCCGCCGCGAGCACCATGCCGTGGACGTTGCCGCTCGGTGAGGTCGCGGGCGTGTTGAGGTCGCCGTGCGCGTCGATCCAGACGACGCCGCCGGCTCCCCTGGCTTTCGCCATCCCGACGAGCGAGCCCAGCGCGACGGAGTGGTCGCCGCCGAGCACGAGCGGGAGCGCGCCGCGTCCGGCGGCGTCGGCCACGAGCCCGGACAGCCGGTCGCAGAGATCGAGGATCTGGTCGAGATACCGGGCGTGCGGGTCTCCCACCGCTGCCGTCTCCGCGACGGGCGAGATGACGTTGCCGGCGTCCGAGACGCGCACGCCGAGCTTGTCGGTCAGCTGCTGCTCGAGGCCGGCGTAACGGATCGCGGACGGCCCCATATCGACCCCTCGCCGGCCTGCGCCGAGATCGAGGGTGCCGCCGATCACCGCAATCTCGCGCGCACTCGTCTCGACGCTCACGGCGGAGAGGCTAACCAACGCACCCGGCTACACTGACCGCCGCGTCACGGCGGCGAGGTAGCTCAGCTGGTAGAGCACTCGGCTGAAAACCGGGGTGTCGCCGGTTCGAGTCCGGCCCTCGCCATTCCTCCTCACTCCCTCAGCCCGCGAAAAAGCGGGCTATAAAACGGCACGAACAAGCGCCGACTTGAGTCCGGTCACTCCTTCGGGGGATTGCGGCGCCTGTGCGTGGCAGCACAAACTCGGTTGGTCTGGGTGCCGCTGCGGCTCTTTCCGGGCATAGACACATGCGGATGACAACAAGGAACGCTCGCTGGCTCGGCGGCCTGGCCGCCGGCCTGATCGTGCTCACGCTTGCCGCGTCGAGCTACGCGGCCCCCGGGGACACGTTCCGGGTCTCGCTCACCTACAACGGCGGGCAGGCGAACGATCAGAGCGTCGACGCGGCGATCAGCGGTGACGGAAGCCGCATCGCGTTCAAGTCCCTCGCGACGAACCTCCTGGCGACGGCCGACGCGAACGGGAACACGCGGGACATCTTCGTCCGCGATCGCAACGCGAACACGACCTACCTCGCGAGCGTCGATCCGAACGGCAACCAGTTCACCCAGACGAGCGAAGAGCCCGCGATCAGCTACGACGGCTCGACCGTGGCCTGGGAGACGAACGGCCAGATCTATGTCCGGACGATCCCGAACGGCACGACCCAGCTCGTGAGCAAGGCGCCGGACGGCTCGCCGGGCGACGGCGTGAGCCACGCGCCGCAGCTGAGCGCGAACGGCCGCTACGTCACGTACTGGTCGGTGGCGAACAACATCGTCGCGAACGACCCGAAGTTCACGGCGGACGTCTTCACGTACGACACCCAGACCGGCACGAACGAGCTCGACAGCGTCGGCACCGGCGGCACGCCGGCAGCGATCGGCCAGGACAGCTTCCTCCCGTCGATCAGCGGTGACGGCCGCTACGTCGTCTTCGAGACGCTCGCTCCGTTCTCCGGGCTCGACACGAACAACGCCTACGACATCTACGTCCACGACCGGCAGGCGAACACGACGAAGCTCGTCTCCCACAACATCGCGGACACCGCCGCGGGCAACGCGCCGAGCTTCGAGGGCAACGGCGGGCCGAAGATCAGCGAGGACGGCTCGACGATCGCCTTCACGTCCCTCGCGGGGAACCTCTCCCCGAACGACACGAACAACCACGAGGACGTCTTCGTCTACCACATGGCCACCGACAAGATCGAGCAGGCGAGCGTCGACTCGAACGGCACCGAGTACGCGCTCGACAGCTCGCGCGCCACGATCAACGGCGACGGCACGTTCGTCGCGTTCGAGTCCGCGAACGAGTTCACGCCGCAGGACACCGGCACGAACTCGGAGATCTGGGTCCGCAACCTCACGACCCAGACCACGTCTCTCGAGAGCCTCAACTACCAGGGCAACGTCGTCACCGGCGACAAGCTCAACCCGTCGATCGACGGGGACGGGATGCTCGTCGCGTACCACAGCTCGTCCGGCGACCTCGTGAGCGGCGACACGAACACGGTCGAGGACGTCTTCGTCCACCAGCTCGGCGCAGCGGACACGACGCCTCCGACGGTCACCGGCACTCCGACGACCGCTCCGAACGCAAACGGCTGGTACAACGGCCCGGTCACCGTCCACTGGACGGCCGTCGACCCGGCGCCAAGCTCGGGCCAGCCGGGACCGCTACCCGACACCGTCGTGAACACGACGGGCCAGAACCAGGTGATCACGAGCCCCCGTGCCTGTGACGGGGACGGGAACTGCGCCACCGGCAGCGTCACGCTCTCGATCGACACGGCGCCGCCGACCGTATCCGCGTCGACGAACACACCCGGCACCCACGGCTGGTACAACCACGACGTCGTCGTCGGCTTCAGCTGCAACGACGCGCTGTCCGGCATCCAGAGCTGCCCGGCACCGCTCCACTTCACGAGCGAGGGAACGAACCTCCAGTCCTCGGTGTCCGCGCCGGCCTACACGGCGACCGACCGCGCCGGCAACAGCGCGACGGCCACGCTCCCGACCGTCAACATCGACGAGACCCCGCCCGTGATCACGTTCTCGGGCGCGCAGACGTACGGGCTCGACGACACCGTGACGATCACGTGCTCCGCGACCGACGCGCTCTCCGGCGTGGCGGCCGGCGCGACGTGCCCGAGCGTCTCGGCGCCCGCCTCGAGCTTCGGAGTCGGGACGACGACCCTCACCGCGATCGCGACCGACCTCGCCGGCAACACCGCGACCGCGACCTACACGTTCTCGGTGAGCGCCGACGACGGCGACCTCCTCTCGACCGCGTGCAACGACACCGGCTGGTCGTACGCCGCGCTCCTCGCCGGCACGAAGCCGGTCGGGCCGACGCAGACCGCGGAGGCGGCCCTCTGCCAGCAGCTCGTCAACGACCTGCAGGCGGCGATCAACGCGCGGAACAAGGGCGACACGAACGGCATGAACACGAGCCTCCGCAAGTTCCTCAGCGACGCCGCAGCAGCCGTCGGCACGACGATCACGCTCGACCAGGACGTCGCGCTGACGAAGCTCGCCGACGACCTGCCCGGCAGCACGCCGTCCACGACCTGCACCACCGGGCCCGGGGCCGGGCAGAAGTGCGAGTCGCTGCTCGCCGACCCGACGGTCGCCTCCAACACGAAGCTCCAGATCGTCGCGATGGACGATTCGCCGATCCAGACGAGCGGCTCGTTCGCACCGACCGCCGTGCTCTCGACCGGCCAGAACCTCACGGTCTCGACGAGCGCCACGAGCGGGCAGCCGCCGAACTACGTCGACACGTACGGCGGCTCGACCGGGACGAAGAACCAGACGCTGATCACCATCACGCTCCCGTCCGGCCTCCCCGCCGGCAGCTACACCGTCAAGGTCTCGGCATGGGACACGGACGGCCCCGACCTCGACCAGTGGAGCTGGCCGATCACGGTCGCGAGCAGCGGCACCGTCACGAGCACCGCCAAGAGCTCGGGCCCCGCACCGCCGGGACCGCGGACGCCGAAGCAGAACCCCCGGCGCTAGCGCGCGGCCGGCGGCTTCGCGGCGACGCGCAGCAGGATGTAGTTCTGCGAGCGGAAGACCGGGGTGAGACCGGGATTCGCGCCCTCCCCCGCCTTCGGGTACTTCGCCGCGATCAGGTCGGGGCCGCCGGTGATCATGAGCATGTAGCGGACGGTCCCCCACGGATTGTCCCGGACTGCGAGCCACCTCGCGTCACCGTGGTCGATGCGATCGAGGAAGAGGTCCGGCCGGCCGCTGAGGAGCATGACCGCGAACGTCTGCGAGTCGTCCGTGAGGATCGCGTCGCGCTGGTGCACTTGCGCGTCGACCCAGCTCGCCACCTTGCGCGCGCCGACGAGCGGATCCGGCAGACCGCCCTTTCCCTCGACCGCGTTGACGAACGCCTGCTCGCGGAATTGGTACGGGTAGACGCGCATCGTGTGGAGCGTGAACGGGATCGCGACGGCGAGCGAGAGGAGAGAGGCCGCCCAGACGAGATGTCTGCGCCGGCCGCGGGCGAGGAGATAGAGCCACGCGATCGACGCCACCGCGATCGGCATCGCGCGCATGTTGTAGCGAAGCTGGAAGTACTCGACCGAGCCCGATCCGACCACGATGAGCCAGGTGAACGCGGCGTTGACGAGGAGCATCGCGATCAGCGTCCACGTCATCCAGTCCTTGCGGACTAGCGCGACGGCGAGGAGCACGATGACCGCGATCACGACGGGGGGGAAGAGCTCCCAGTTGAGCGCGACGAGCTTCTCCGCGATCCGCAGCGGCGACAGCGTCGTGCTCGCGACGTGCGGCGCGGCGGCGCCCGGGCTCAGCGGTGCGCCCGGAGCCTGCTGGCGGAGCCAGAAGAGCGGTGACCCCTCGATGAGCCAGTTGAAGAAGAGCCACAGGCCCATCGAGTAGGCGATCGGTGCGAGATACGTGAGCAGCGTCCCCTCGAGCTCCGAGCGGTGGACGCGCTGCCGGATGCTCACGAGCGTGATCGGCACGACGAGCAGCAGCGCCCAGCTGAAGACCTCGTAGCGGGTGAGGATGCCGAGGGAGAAGAACATCGACGCCGAGACGAGCGGTCCGGCCGCACGGGTCAGGTACCAGCGGACGAAGGAGTAGATCCCGCCGACGAGGAGGAAGAGGTAGACGATCTCGGCCATCCCGTTCGCCGCGTAGAACGCGATCATCGGGTTCGCGCCGAACACGAGCAGCAGCGGGTACCGCTGCCAGGGGCGCATCCCTCCGAGCTCGAACAGCCGGTTGAGCACGAGGAGCAGCAGCCCCCCGCAGAACGCGGACATGAGAGGGAGCGCGAGCAGCGAGGTCGCCAGCGGCCTGATCAGCGCGAACGGGAGGAAGACGAGCGTTTCGACCGGCGGCCAGACGAAGCCGATCGCCGTCAGCTTCGGCGGCGAGTTCCAGAACACGAAGAACGCGTGACTGAGCCGGGCGAGGCCGTCGAAGACGAGGATGTGCTCGCTCCGCAGCAGCCAGACGCCGAGGGCGAAGTACGCGCCCCCGGCCACTCCGAGGAGGGTGAGATCCTCGGTGAGCCTCGGCCCCGGGCGAAGCCGCCGGGACTTCGACCAGCGCTGCTCCGCCTCCCGGTCCGCGGCCGTCTCGGGGAGCGGCCGCTCGAGGACCGTGCTCACGAGCCGACGGAGGTGCCGTGGACGTACTCCGGCACGACGCCGATGTCGAGCCCGTGCACCGTCTTCTCCCAGTAGTGCGGCCGGTAGACGAGCTGGATGAGGCCCTTCCACGCGCCGACGGACATCAGCGCCCAGTAGATCGGCGAGAGCAGCGCGTACTTGACGAGGCCGGCGTGACCGCGCCGCATGCAGCCGGCGACGTTGATGTAGGTGAACCCGAAGTTGCCGATGAACAGCGCGATCGCCGCGGGGTAGTAGACGTAGAACGGGAAGATCTGCTGGATGACGTGGAACTGCGTCATCAGCCAGAGGGTCGTCATCGTCCAGTAGAACGGGTTGAGGAGGAACGAGAGGAACGTCCCGGCGATGATGAACTGGAACGACCAGAAGCTCCGCCAGCCGATCTGGCGGTGGAGGCGGACGGGGTGGCGCATGTGGACGAGCCAGGTCTGGATGTACCCCTTCACCCAGCGCGACCGCTGGCGGATCCAGTTGTAGAGGTCGGAGTTGGCCTCTTCGAACGTCGTCGAGTCGACCATCCCCGTCTTGTAGCCGGCCTTGTGGAGGCGGATCCCGAGATCGGCGTCCTCGGTGACGTTGAAGGGATCCCAGGCGCCGAGCTCGATGAGCTTCTCGGTGATGAAGTGGTTCGACGTGCCGCCGAGCGGGATCGGGGCGTCCGCGGCGTCGAGGCCCGGCATGAGGAGGTCGAACCAGTGCGAGTACTCGGCGGTGAACCACCGCGTGAGGACGTTCTGCGTCCGGTTGAAGTAGTTGAGCTTGCACTGGATGCAGACGATCCGCTCCTCGACCCGCGCGAACGCCGCGACGATCTTCTTCAGCTGGTCCGGGTCCGGCCGGTCCTCCGCGTCGTAGATGACGACGTACTTCCCCTCCGCCTGGATCAGCCCGTAGTTGCACGCCTTCGGCTTCGTCTTCGGCTTGGAGTCCGGGACGACGACGAGCTTGAACTGCGCCGGCAGGCCGAGCTCCTCGATCCTCTCCCGCGTCTCGAGGTCGTCCTCCTCGACGAGGAGCTTCACGTCGAGCTTCGTCGCGGGGTAGTCGAGCCTCCCCACCGAGGTGACGAGGTGCTCGATGACCGCAGCCTCGCGGTAGAGCGGCACGAGGATCGTGTACTTCGGCAGCTCGTGCGGATCGAGCGCCTCGATCTCCTCCCGCGAGACCGGCAGCTCGAGCTGGTGCTGCAGCGCGCGGTAGATGAGGCGCAGCTTGTAGAGCGAGACCGTGGAGTAGAAGAGGATCGAGGAGACGGTGAAGAAGATGAGCGCCTGGAGCGGCCAGGCGAAGAAGAAGAGCGCCGCGAGGGCGACGAGCACGACGAGCACGAGCTTCTGCGCGTGCGTGACGACCCGGAACGCCGACTCCTCCGGCGTCCGGTTGAGGAGCTCGATGCTCGCCACCTCGACGTGGAGGTCGCGGTAGACGCGCCGGAGCAGCTGCTCGATCGAGGTCTTCGGGGCGACGACGGTGCGGACGGGAAGGTCGGTGTGCTCCCGCAGGTCGGCGAGCGCGTCGTCGGCCATGGCTTCGGCGACGGCGACGTAGAGGACGTGGTCGCGGATGGCGAGCGGTGCGAAGCGATGCGTCCGCGCCACGCTCTCCGGCACGACCCGGAGGACGGAGTCGTCCGGCTCGAACTCGGCGACGTCGAGGTCCGGCAGCGCCACCTGCTCCGCGTAGGCGCGGGCGAGGCTCCGCTCGCGCACGAGCCCCATCGAGAGGAGCACCTGGCCGAGCCGGTCGCCCGTCCGCTCCTGGTAGGCGAGCGCCTCGGCGAGCTCGGTCTGCGTGATCTCCCCCGCGGCGACGAGCAGCTCGCCGAGCAGCCGGTGCTCGCTCGCGGGCTCCGGCGCGTGCCGCCCGAACAGCCGGTCGAGCTTCCGGTCGACGTCTCCCGTCGCGGCCACCGCGAGCGTGATCCCGAGTCCCGTGAGCCCTTCGGCGATCGCGACGCCGAGGCCCGCGTTGAGCTCGTCCGTGGCGACGAGAAGGCGCTCGTCCTCGAGCCCGAGCGGGACGAAGCGCAACGCGACGCAGGCGTCGGGCCCGAGCAGCCCGGTCAACTCCTGCGAAACGGCGTACGCGTCGTCGAGCTCGGCGTAGCGCAGCCCGGCGTGATCCGCGAGACGCCGGAACCGCTCCCGCTCGAGCGGCGAGCTCGGATCGGAGAGCTGCCGCGGCTCAGGCGGCTCCGATGGCGGCGCGACGCGCTCGAGCTCGCGCGCGACAGCATCCGCGCTCGCGACGACGAGCGAGACGGACCTCTCCGTCAGCACCGAGAGCGCCTCGACGTCGACGGCGCCGGGGTCGGGCGTCGCGACGACGAGCGTGGCGCCGTCGTCGGCGAGCGGCACGACGGAGTACGTGCGAGCGGCCGCGGCGGGGAGCGTGCCGAGCGGGACGCCGGAGATCTCCGCGTCGCTGGCGAAGGGAAGGTCCGCGTGCTGCGCGAGCCGGCGGAAGAAGGCCTCGTCCACCGCTACGGCTCGATGCGATTCAGCGCGTCGAGGATCTCGCTGCGCGGCGACACGACGAGCTCGAGCTCGAGGTTCGGGAAGCGCGACCGCAGATACGACAGATCCGGGTCGAGGTACGCCGACGCGATCACGAGGGTGTCGCCGACGAGCATGAGCGGGACGATGCGCTCGCGCTGCGCGACGACGAGCGGGACGTAGAGGAAGAGCTCCGGGTTGACGCGCGTGCGGCGCAGGCCCTCGTAGCGGCGGCCGCCCCGGAGCGCGAGCGCGACCGCGAGCCGCCGGTCGTCGACGATCCCGAGGTCGATGAGCGTGTCCTCGGGACGCTCGCCGGGCCGCGTACGCACGGCGTCGAGAAGTCCCGCCAGCTCGGCCTGGCGGACAGCGGGAGTGTCCGTCTCCGCCGGAGAGGAGAGAAACTCGACGAGGAAGTCGCGGATGCTCACGGCGCGGATCCCGGCTCCTCGAGCTCACGCCGGCGCAGGTCGGCCTCGCGGGAGAGCTGGGCGCGCCGCCGGGAGCGGTTCGTCTGCTTGCCGTTCTTCAGGGCCCGCCGCTCCTCGACCCAGACGAAGACGAGGTAGAAGACGCAGAGCAGGGCGATCGGGGCGAGCACCCAGACGAAGAACGCCCCGAGGAAGATCGCGAGCACCAGGCAGATCAGGAGCGCGAGGGACAGCAGCCGGTACGACCGGATCGTGGCCATTGGCTCAGCCGCCCGCGGCGACGCTCAGCTCGATCCGGTCGCCGTCCGTCCGGTCGACCGTGAGCGAGTAGGGCATCCGCTGCGCCATCTCGTCGAGCAGCGCCGCCGGCTCTTCCAGCGTCACCTCGATCGTCGCGCGCTCCGCCTCGAAACGGCGGATGTAGACGTCCTCGACCTTCGGCAGCCCGGCGAGCGCGCTCTCGAAGGCGGAGAGGGACGAGAAGTCGGAGAACGGCCCGGCCTCGACCTCGACGTGCCGGCCGAAGACGTTCCGTGAGCCGGGCGCGGGCCTGTCGGCCGCAGCCGGTGCGACCGGGGCAGGAGCCGGAGCGCCGAAGACGGCCGGCCGCACCGGGCCGCCAGGATCGACGGGCGTGCGGAGCTCGCCTTCGGCCATGACGCGCTCGAAGTCGCGGACGACGGTGCGGATCGTCGCCGCGAGCGTGTCACGGAGACGGAGCAGCGAGTCGATCTGGACCCGGAACCCGGCCGCCTCGCCCGAAGCGTCGTCGCGGATGCGCGCCGCGTCTACGAGCGCCGCGTCGAGGATCCGCTGGGCCTCACGGTGCGCCTCGCTCGTGACCTGCTCCCCGCGCGCTGCGGCCTCGGCCGCCCGCGCGGAGAGATCGGCCGCGAGCCGGCGCGAGTCCTCGAGCAGCCCCTGCAGCTCGCGGCGGTCGGTCTCGAGCTCCCGGACGCGAATCCGGAGCTGCAGAATCTCGCTCTTGAGCGCAAGGAGGTAGACGTCGACGTCGGGCGCGCGATAGCCACCAAGCCATCGGCGCCGGAGCGGTGGACGCGCGAGGTCGTCCGAGCTTTGATCCGCAGTCTCCACTTCGTCCCGGTAGGCCGCAGAGTGTAGCCTTGACACCGCCACCCTTTCTAGTGATTTCCTGCGCTTTTCTACTTTCGTGGCACTGCCCCTACTCTCTCCGCCGGAGTCGTCCCCAACCCCGCTCGCGCAGCCGGCCAGGGCCGGTCGCGACGCGCTCGTCGTGGCGTTCACCCTCCTGGTCGCCATCTCGGCGGCGCTCGCGTACGAGGGAGGGCGTGCGCGTGCCGCGGAAATCGTCGTTCTCGGCGCGGCGAGCATCGGGGCGTATCTCGCCGGCTGGTCGTTCCGCTGGGTGCTGCCGGCCGCGACGGCCGTCGTGATCGCCGTCGTCGAGGAGCACGAAGGGCGGCTCACGCACGCCCGGTACTGGCACGAGGCGATCCTCCTGCTCGCCGCCGCCGCCGCCCCGTACGCCGCAGCTCGGGCCGGGCGCACGGTGGCCCTGCGCGAGCACACGGTCGACGAGGCTCTCGACGAGCTCACCGCGCGCGACGCCGGCGACGCGATCGACGCGGCGCTCGGCCTCGAAGCCCGGGCGCCGTACTCGCTCGCCTACGAGCTCGAGCGGGCGCGCCGCCACAACCACGTGCTCAGCGTCCTCCTCGTCCACGCCGACGACCTCGACGAGGTCGCGCACCGCTACGGGGATGCGGCGGCGGCGGATCTGCTCGCGGTCGTCGCCGGCGTGGTCGGCCGCGTCCTGCGCGCGACCGACCTTCCCGTCCGCCTCGGGGATGCGGAGATCGCGGTCGTCCTCCCCGAGACGGACCGCGCGGGCGCACGGATCGTCGCCGAGCGGATCCGGCTGACGAGCGCGGAGGAGCGCCTCCAGATCCTTCCGGGCGAGGTCGTGGACGTGACCGTCTCGATCGGCTCCGCGTCGTTCCCGCAGGACTCGATGACGAACGACGGGCTGACGGACGCGCTCCACGAGGCGCTCGCCGCCGCGATCGCCGCGGGCGGAGACCGCACGATGCTCTACTCGGTTCCGGCCGACGTGCCGGCGGGCTGGGGACTCAACAAGGCCTCTTGACCCTGACGGTCGTCATCCCGGTCCTCGACGAGGCGAGCCGGATCGGGGAAACGATCGCCGCCGCCCGAGCCGCCGCCGAGGCGTCGCCGTTCGAGACCGAGGTCGTCGTCGTCGACGACGGCTCGACCGACGGCAGCGGGGAAGCGGCCGAGGGCGCGGGAGCGCGCGTCGTCTCCCAGTCGAACCGCGGCCGCTTCGAGGCGCGCCGGGTGGGCCTCGCCGCCGCCCGCGGCGAGCTCGTCCTCTTCCTCGACGCGCGCGTGCGTCTCGCGCCGACGGCGCTCGCGTTCGTCGCCGGGAACCTCGAGCTCGGCCGGCGGGTCTGGAACGGGCACGTGGTCGTCGAGTCGGCCGGGAACCCGTTCGGACGGTTCTGGGACGTCGTCTCGGCGCTCGCCTTCCGCCGCTACTTCGACGAGCCGCGCACGACGAGCTTCGGCAGCGAGGACTTCGACGCCTATCCGAAGGGGACGACGTGCTTCTTCGCGCCGCGCGAGCTGCTCGAGCAGGCGTTCGACGCCTTCGAGACGCGGTTCGCCGACGTGCGCCGCGCGAACGACGACACGCCGCTGATCCGCTGGATCGCCGGCCGGGAACGAATCTGGATCTCGCCCGAGTTCGCGTGCAGCTACGGGCCGCCCGCGTCGCTGCGGCGCTTCCTCCGGCACGCCTTCCACCGCGGCGTCGTCTTCGTCGACGGCCATGGGCGGCGGGAGTCCTCCTACCGGCCCGTCGTCCTCGCGTTCTACCCGGTCTCGCTCGCGGCGCTCGCCCTCGCCGTCTGGCAGCCGCTCGCCGTTCCGGCCCTCGTCGTCGCGGTCGCCGGGAGCGCGGCGCTCGTGGCGGCGCGGCAGGGCCGGCCGCGCGCCGACGTCGCCTCGTTCGCGCTGCTCGCGCCGGTGTACGGGGCCGCACACGGCCTCGGGATGTGGCGGGCCCTGACGCTGCGGCGCCGATGATCACGGTCGTCGCCGGGACGACCGGAGAGCTCATCAAGCTCGCTCCGCTCCTCGCCCGCCTCGACGGCGACTACCGGCTTGCGACGACGGCGCAGCAGACGACGCAGATCGAGCCGCTGCTCGCGGAGTTCGGGCTGCGGCCGCCGGACGTGTGGCTCGCGCGCGGGGCACGCGGCCGCGACCTCGACGCGGTGGGGGACGTCCCGGCCTGGCTCGCCTCGGTCGCACGTGGCTTCGTCCGGCACCGCAGCCTGCTCGCGACCGGGAACTGCGTCGTCGTTCACGGCGACACGATGACCACCGCGCTCGGCGCCGTCATGGGCCGCGTCGTCCACCGGCCCGTCGCCCACGTCGAGGCGGGTCTCCGCAGCGGCGACCTCCGCCATCCGCTGCCGGAGGAGGCGATCCGGCGCGTCACGTCCCGGCTCGCGGCCGTCCACTACGCGCCGGGCGCCCGGGCGGCTCGCGTCGTCGAGGGCCACGGGGACGTCGTCGACACGCACGCGAACACACTCGCCGACGCGCTCGCGCTCGTGCCACCCGGCGACCCGCCCCTCGCGCTCGGCGGCGGGCCGTTCGGCGTCGTCAGCCTCCACCGCTTCGAGCTCCTCCGTGACCGGGAGCTGTTCGCGGCGACGCTGGAGACACTGCGCGCGTCGGAGCACGAGCTCGTCTTCGTCGACCATCCCGTCACCGCCGCCGCGCTGCGCCGCTACGGCCTCGACGCACCCGGCCGCGTGCCACGGCTCGGGTTCTTCGACTGGATCCGGCTGCTGCGGCGCGCCGCGTTCGTCGTCAGCGACTCGGGCGGCGCGCAGGAGGAGACGTACTACCTCGACCTCCCGTGCCTCGTCCACCGCCGCCGGACGGAGCGGGTCGAGGGGCTCGGCGAGACCGCCGTCCTCTCCGAACTCCGGCTCGACGCGCTCGCGGCCTTCCTCGCCGATCCCGGCCGCCACCGGCGCCACACGCCGCCGCCCGAGGGCTCACCAACCGCGCTCGTAGTCGACGACCTGCGCCGGCGCGGCTTCGTCTAGCCGGTCGTAGTACCGGAGGAGGTACGTCCGGTAGAAGATCGCCGCCGTGTCCCAGGCGACGTGCCAGACGTCGCGCAGCCCGAGGCGCGAGAACGGGCGGACGCTCGTGACGACGACCGGCGCCTCGACGATCCGGTAGCCGAGCCGGTGGACGTTGACGAGCAGCTCGAGGTCGTGGGCGTAGCGCTTGATCACGAGTCTCGGGAGAATCCGGGCGAGGACCTCCCGGCGGTAGAGCTTGAGTCCCGTCTGCGTGTCGCGCACCGGCAGGCGGAAGAGGGTGCGGACGAGGATGTAGTAGCCGCGGGAGAGGACGCGGCGCTGGCGCGGGTATTCGATCTGCGAGTCGGGGTGGAGCTTCGAGCCGATCACGACGTCCGCGCCCGTCCGGTCCATCTCCTGGCGGAGCAGCTCGAGCTGGCGCGGGTGCACCTCGAGGTCGGCGTCGACGAAGAGGACGAGGTCGCCGAGCGCCGCGAGGCCGCCGCGGATCAGGGCGGAGCCCTTGCCGAGGTTCACCTCGTGGCCGATCACGCGGACATTCGGGTAGCTGTCGGCCACGGTCTGAGCGAGCTCGGCCGTCCCGTCGGCGGAGCCGTCGTCGACGACGATCACCTCGTGCCGGAAGCCGAGCTCGGTGAGCGTTGCCACCGTCTCCGTCACGCAGTGGGCGACGAGATCCTCCTCGTTGAAGGCCGGGATGACGACGGAGACGAGCGGGGCCGGGCTCATGCCCGTCTGCGGTGGTACAGATCCGCGGTCACGGCGAAGGCGGCGGCGACGCCGACCTGGACGAGCGCGAGCTGCCGCCCGCTGCCGTGGACGAGGGCGAAGGCGAGTCCCTGCACGACGGCGAGCGGCAGGGCTGCGAGCCAGAAGCGGCTGCGGCCGAGCGAGAGCGTGTGGAAGAGGTAGACGAAGCCGACGCCGTAGAACGTCATCGCGACGGCGAGCAGCGGCACCCAGCCTCCCGCGGCCGAGTACTTCGCTCCGAACGCAACGCGAATGATCTCCTCGCCGGCGGGCCAGAGGACGAGCGCCGCGGCGGCTCCGACGACGACGGTCACGGCGAGCGCGGCGCGGAGGTGCCGCTGCTCCCGCACGGGGTCGCGAAGCGTCGCGACGCGCGGGAAGAGCACGGTCGTGAGCGCGATCGGCACGAGCAGCAGCGCGCGCGAGACGACAGAGGCGGCGGCGTACGCGCCTGCGTCGCCGTGGCTGAGAGCGAGCCGGGCGACGACGACGTCCACCGTCGTGAGCACCGCGTACAGCGTCAGCGCGAGCGCGGCGCCGCCGCTGTAGCGGTTGAGCAGCGCGTAGCGGCGGCCGCTGTCGGGCCGGGGCTCGATCCCGAGATACGCCCGGAACGGCAGAAGCCCGGCGAACAGCATGAGCACGGTCGCGAGCGCAGTCGCGGCAAGGACGCCGGTCACTCCCCAGCCGAGCGCCGCGGCCGCGACCGCGGCGCCCAGCTTCGCCAGCGCGAATCCGGCCTGGCCGCCGGCGAAGAGGCCGAAGCGGTGCGAGCCCTGCAGTCCTCCCCAGACGACGGTGAGGCCGACCGACGCGGCGACGACGACCGCGGTCGCGACGAGGGCGCCGATGCGGTGCACAGTGAGCGCGTACGCCACGGGCACGGCGACGACGCAGGCGGCCGCGAAGACCGGCAGGGAGAGACGCCAGAGCTCGCGCGAGGCTGCGCGAAGGGCGGTGCCGGCGGCCGCGTCGCCGCCGTCCGCGAGCGCCGACGCGACGTTGCGGGCGACGATCGCCTGCAGCGCGCCGAGCGGGACGCCGGCCACCGTGATCACGACGAAGAGCGCGACGACGACCGAGAACTCGCCGGGATCGAGGAGCCTGGCGAGCGAGAACTGGGTGACCGCGGTCAGCGCGTTGCCGGCAGCCATCGCGAGCCCGACGGCGGCACTCGACCGTACGAGTCGCCGCCGGCTCCCGATGTCGTCCACCCCGAGCCGCCGCAGCGAGGTCGCCATCCCGGGGGATTATGCGCTGCTGCGGCTACTTCTCCAATCGCGCGGACGGGGACGATCCGGTCGCGCGATTCGTCGCAAAGTGCGGCCTTTTGGCCGCCGGGGCCTTGATCCGTCAGGAGCAGGCTTTAGCTTCTCCTGTCTCGGGTCGTTCACATAGTCCAGGGGAGGACACACGCAATGAGCACGATCGCTGCAGCGCTCGGAGGAGACGGCCTCCTCGGGCGCTACTTCGGCTTTGCCGCGCGAGGGACGACGTTCGCGCGGGACACGATGGCCGGCGTCACGACCTTCGTCGTCATGTCGTACATCATCTTCCTCAACCCGATCATCCTCACGGGCGCGACGCCGAAGTTCGGCGCACCGCTCGCGTTCTCCGCGGTTCTGACGAGCACCTGCCTCGTCGCCGGCGTCATGTCGATCCTGATGGGCGTGGCGACGAACTACGCCTACGCGATCGCGCCGGGCCTCGGGTTGAACGCGGTCGTGGCGTACGGCCTCGTCGCGAGCGGCAAGGCGAGCTTTCCCGAGGCGATGGGGCTCGTCGTGCTCGAGGGCGTGGCGATGGTCGTGCTCGCCGTCAGCGGCCTGCGGGAACTGATCTTCAAGGCGATCCCGCTCGAGCTGAAGAAGGCGATCGCGATCGGCATCGGCCTGTTCATCGCCTTCATCGGCCTCTACAACTCCGGGATCGTCGCGTCGATCCCGGCGAACGGCACGCCGGTCCAGCTCGGCAGCTTCACGACGTGGCCGATCTTCGTCGCGATCTTCGGGATCCTCTTCACGTTCGCGATGCGCGCGATCCGCTTCAAGGGCGACCTGATCGTCGGGATCATCGGCACAACGGTCGTGGCGACGGTCATCAACGCGCTCGTCAGCCACCACCGCGTCTTCGGCACGTCGGTGGCGACGTGGCCCGGCTGGCATCACCTCTACGCGTCTCCGAACTTCCACCTGCTCGGCAAGATCAGCCTCCACTCCTTCTCGAGCACGCAGCTGGGGATCATCGCCTCGCTCGTCTGGGTGTTCTCCCTGTTCCTGAGCGACTTCTTCGACTTCTCGGGAACGGCGATCGGCGTCGGCAAGGCGGCTGGTTACGTCGACAAGGACGGGAACATCCCGGAGTTCAAGAAGGCGCTGATCGTCGACGGCCTCGCGGCCGTGGCAGGCGGCGCGGCGTCCGCCTCGTCGGCGACGACGTACATCGAGTCGGGCTCGGGCGTCGCGGCCGGCGGCCGCACAGGCTGGGTCGCGGTGGTCGCGGGGATCCTGTTCTTCCCGTTCATGTTCATCTCGCCGCTGATCGGGATGGTCCCGGCGCAGGCGACGGCGGCTGCTCTGATCGTCGTCGGCTGGCTGATGATCTCGACGCTGACGGAGATGGAGGGCGAGGCCCAGGGCGGCACCGCCTCGAAGCTCGCGGGGATCGACTTCCACGATCTCGCGATCGGGCTCTCCGCGGCGCTCACGATCGTGGTCATGCCCTTCACGTACTCGATCACGAACGGGATCGGCTTCGGCTTCATCACGTACACGCTGATCTGCGCGGCCCGGCGCGAGTGGAAGCGGATCCACCCGGTCATGTGGATCGTGACCGCGGCGTTCGTCCTCTACTTCCTCGTGCCGTTCCTCCAGACGCAGTACAGCTTCTTCGGCGGCCACCTGGGCTAGCCGGCGCTTCCGCTGTAACGACGAGGCCCCCGACGGCGGTGACGCCTTCGGGGGCCTCAGGTCGTTCGGACCGGTGTGACCGTGTCGCGGACGACCGTTGGCCGGACCCTACTCCCTCGTCGTCCGCAGCGCCTCGGGCGGCGACCGCGAAAAGTCCGCAATTTCCTCACGGAACGTCGAGCTCGAGGAAAATCTCCGTTCCTTCCTCGGCCCGGATCAACTGGGCGGCGTCGCCGCTCGAGACGGCGAGCGCGAGGTTGCCGTAGCTGTCGTCGTAGAGGATGAGCTGGCCGCGCGGCGCGTCCGCGAACGTCCTTGCCGAGACCGCAAAGAAGTGCTCGCCGCGGCAGGTGAGCTCGACCCGCGTCCCGGCGGCGAGGTCGAGTGTCTCGAGCTGGTCGCGGCGGACGTTGAGCGCGACGTTCCCGAAGCGGTCGATGGCGAGGGCGGTGGCGCGGATGCGGTTCGCGCCGATCTGCGACTGCGGGATCTCCAGCCGCACGAGCGCTTCGGGGTCGAGCGGCGGACCGAGCTCCGCGAGGTCGACGCCGCTCGCCAGGTGGGCGGCCGCCGGGGAGAAGAGGTCGCGGCCGTGGAACGTCCGCGAGACGGGCTGGAGCGAGTAGTCCGGATTCGCGAGCTCGTGCACCGCCGCGACGCCGCCGAAGCGGTCGACGGCCGGCAGCAGGAGGCCGTTGTCCGGCCCGACGTGGTGGCGTCCCCCGGCGTCCCGGATCGCGAGCGCGCGCCTGCCTCCGCCGACCCCGGGATCGACGACGGCGAGGTGGATCCCGACAGGCATGTACGGGAGCGTGTTCGCGAGCATGAGCGCTCCCTGGAGGACGCGGCCGGGTCGGATCCCGTGCGTGATGTCGATGACGCGAGCATCCGGCGCGATCTTCGCGATGACGCCGTGACAGGTGCCGACGAAGTCGTCCGCGAGCCCGAAGTCTGTGAGAAAGGTGATGAGCGGCGCCATCGGCGCCCGAGGCTAGCCCTTCTGCGCGAGTGCGCGCCGGAGGGAGGCGACGAGCCCATCGAGATCGTGGCTCTCGGCCTCGGCCGCGACGTCGAGACCGAGCTCGCGCGCGGCCGCGGCGGTTTGCGGGCCGATGACGACGACGGCGACCTCCCGCGCCACTGTCCGAGCGAGCGCGCGCGCGGCGGACGGCGAGGCGAGGAGGACGAGATCGAGCTCGGGTGTCTCGGCAGGCGCGAGCTCGACCGTCCGATAGAGGGGCAGGAAGTCGGCGCCGAGCTCGTCGGCGAGCAGGCGGCGCGCTCCTTCCGCCGCCGTGAGGAGGACGCGGCCGGCGGGCCGCGGCAATTCGGCGAGGAGCCCTTCCTGGGTGGAGTCCGCCGGGACGAGCGCCGGCTCGAGACCGTGAGCGCGGAGCGTGGCCGCGGTGCCGGGGCCGATCGCGGCGAGCCTGGCCGGCGGCGAGACGAGCCGCCGCGCGAGCTCGGCGGCGCCGTTCGGGCTCGTCACGACGACCCAGTCGTAGCCGCTCGGATCGATCGGCGCGTCGCCGAGCGGCTCGATGGCGATCAACGGCCAGAGAACGGGCTCGCCGCCGACCGCCTCGACCCGCTCCGCCAACTCGCCGGCCTGTCCAGCAGCGCGCGTGACGCCGACGCGCGGGCGCGGGCGCGAGCTCTCAACGTCCATCCCAAACCCCCACCCACCCAGGGGCATGGGGCGACGGTAGCGCGGCGGCTGTGGCGGAGCCGTGCCAACTCTGTGGCGCTGGGATCATTTCTCGTGCGCGGACGCGATCGCGGCCAGCTCCTCGCCGAGCGTTTGCGGATCGGTTCCGGTGCGGCGCTCGAGCCACGAGCCGTCCTCGGCGGCGACGAGGCCGGCGAGCGTCCCACCGTCGTGGTGCGCGGCCACCGGGGCGAGGCAGCCGCCGCCGACCACCGCGACCACCGTGCGCTCAGCCTCCACCCGCTCCCGGGTCTCGCCGTCGTCGGTCGCAGCCACGAGGTGCTCCTCGCCGGTTCGCACCTGCAGGGCGAGCGCGCCCTGCCCTGCCTCGGGGAGGAGCTCCTCGACGTCGAAGCGGTGGCCGATCTCGCCCGCCAGCCCAAGCCGGTCGAGGCCGCACGCGGCGAGGACGATCGCGTCCAGCCCCCGCTCACCGCGCTTGCGCAGCCGCGTCTCGACGTTGCCGCGCAGCGGCTCGATCGAGAGGGACGGCTCGAGCGCGAGCAGCTCCGCCTTCCGCCGCACCGAGGCGGTCCCGATCCGCATGCCGGGCCGCAGGCGGTCCGCGCCGCACAACGCGTCGCGCGGGTCGTCGCGACGTAGAAAGGCGCCGATCGAGAGGCCGTCCGGCTCCGTCGCGGTCAGGTCCTTCGCGGAGTGGACGGCGACGTCGATCCGCCGCTCGAGCAACGCCTCCTCGAGCTCCTTGACGAAGACGCCACGCGAGCCGATCTCGCCGAACGGCCGCGAGCGGTCGCGATCGCCCGCGGTCGTGATCGGCACGAGCGCGAGCTCGATTCCCGGCGCGCGCAACGCCCCCAGGGCGCGCTCGGCCTGGATGAGAGCGAGCCTACTGCCGCGGCTGCCGACGCGGACGAGCACAGGCGACCGTCTTCCGCACAGGAGGGGCACAACCCGCGGCGCGTGGGCGCACCCGGATGAAAGCCGTCGGCGCCTGAAGCGGCAAAGGACGCCCGCTGACGGGCCGAACCTTCAGCGCTCGTCCTCGCCGAGACCGAAGAGGTGCCGCACGGCCTCAGCATAGAGGACCCCATCGGCTGCCGCGGCCGCCTGTTTCATGCGCACGGTCGGCAGGTGGAGGAGCTTGTTGACGATCTGCGCCGTCACCGCCTCCACCGCCCGCCGCTGGCTGTCGTCGAGCCGGGCGAGCAGCGACTCGGCCTTCCGCAGCTCGGCCGCCCGGATCTCCTCCGCCTTCGCCCGCAGGGAGGCGATCGCGGGGACGACATCGAGCGACGTGTGCCACTCGTGGAACTTCTCCGCCTCGGCCGCGACGAGAGACTCGGCCCGCTCCGCCTCGCGCCGGCGCCCGGAGAGTGTCTCGGCGACGATCTCCTCGAGATCGTCGATGTCGTAGAGGTAACAGCCGTCGAGCTCGCGGATCGCCGGATCGAGGTCGCGTGGGACGGCGAGATCGACGAGGAGGAGCTGCCGGCCGCGGCGGCCGTTCAGCGCGGCCGCGACGGTGCCGGCGTCGAGCACGAGCCCCGCCGCGCTCGTCGAGGCGATGACGACGTCGACCGACCCGAGCTGCGCCGCGATCTCCTCCGCGTCCGTCTTGCTGTTCGCGACGAGGGCGATCTCGGCTCCACGGCTGCGGAGGTTCCGCGCCGCCTGCTCGCTCACCTTGCCGGCGCCGAGCAGGAGGATCGAACGGCCGGCGAGACTGCCGAAGACCTGCTCCGCGAGCGCCGCAGCCGCGGACGAGACGGAGGCGGGGCTCTCGCCGATCGCGGTCTGCGCCCGCACCTTGCGTCCGGCATGCAACGCCTGCCGGAAGACGCGATCGAGCACCGGCCCGGTCGTGCCGAGCTCGTGAGCGACGCGCACCTGGCCGAGGATCTCCCCCTCACCCGGCACGAGGGAGTCGAGCCCGGCCGCGACGCGGAACAGGTGGAGAGCCGCGGCATGGTCGTGGAGCCGGTAGAGCGCCGGCTCGACGTCGGGCTCGAGCTCCGCGAGCGCGGCCACCGCAGCCCGCTCCGCGGCCGCGCCGTCCTCGGCGGCGAGATAGAGCTCGGTGCGATTGCACGTCGACAGACAGGCCGCCTCCCGGCCGTCCTCCGCGAGCCGCGCGGCGAGGGCCCGCGCCTCCTCCTTCTCGAGCGCGACGCGCTCGCGCAGCTCGACGGGGGCGTGGTGGTGCGACGTGCCGACGAGGACGAGGCGGATCACGCGAAGTGGCTCCCCGGCAGCGCGAGCCGGACGACGACGACGAGGACGAAGCCGGCGAGCGCGACATACGCGGCACGTCGCCCCGCCCAGCCGGCCGCGAGACGCAGGACGAGATACGCGCTCCAGACGAGCCACGTCGCCACCGTCGCGGCGATGAGCGCGTCGAAGCGGTCGCCGCTCGTGACGAGACGGGCGAGCCCGACCGCGATCCCGAGCGTCAGGAGCGGCACCGACCACGCGACCGTCCGCAGTGCGAGCTCGTCGAGCGTCGCGAGCGCGGGCACCTGCCGGCGCAGGATCGCCGCGGGTCTCGTCTTCAGCCTTCGCTCCTGCCAGACGTAGAGCCCCGACAGCGCCGCCGCGAGCGTGAAGCCCGCGAAGGCGGCGAGGACGAGGCCGACGTGGAGGACGAGGAAGAGGTTCGAGTAGTGGCTCGCGCTCCCAACCGCCGTTCCCCCGCCCGCGCGCGCCGCGACGAGCAGCGCCACCGCGAGCGGCATGACGGCGAGACCGAGCAGCCGGTACGGCCGGCGGCAGCCCCAGATGAGATACGCGGAGACGACGAGCCAGACGAACAGCTGGAGCGACGAGGCCCACGTCCCCCACGGGAAGCCGTCGTCGCGCACCGCCTGCACCGCGAGGAGGCCCGTCTGCGCGAGCCAGCCGAGCCGGACGCCCCACGTCGCGAAGCGCCCGGCGCTTCCCGGCCGGCGGACGTCGCCGAGATAGCCGACGGCGGCCTCGCCGTAGAGGAGAAGCGCGGGCCAGAAGAGCAGCTCAGCCAACGGGGGCCGGCTCCCGCTCCTCGTCGGCCTCGGGCTCGGCCGGCGCGCGGCCGGCGAGCTCGTCCACCTCGCGCTCGAGCCGCTGCAGCTTGAGCGCCATGATCACGACGTACAGAAGGACGACGGCGAAGACGACGCAGTACGCGGCGGTCACGTACTTCTCCGCGACGCTCACGCGAGCACCTCCCGCAGCTCACGCAGGCGCAGATCGAGGCGCTTGCCCGCGAGCTCGAGCCGGTAGAGCGTGTACGCGAGCACGAGCAGGGCCGCCTGCGCGACGCAGTAGGTGACGAGGATCCAGCCGCCGAAGTTCGGCCCGCTCAGGGTGAACACGCGCGGGTGGAGGAACTCCTTCGAGAGGCGGATCGCGGCGAAGCTGACGGGGATCAACACGACGCCGAACAGCGCGTAGACGGCGCTGAGGTTCGCCCGCTGCGTCCCCGGCTCGACCGAGAAGCGGAGCATGAAGTACGCGCAGTAGAAGAGGTAGAGGATGAGGAAGAGGACCAGCTCGTCCTCGCCCCACACCCACCAGTGCCCCCAGGAGATCTTCGCCCAGATCGAGCCGGTGAGCAGGACGAGCGCGCCGAAGATCAGGCCCTGGTGGACGCAGACGTAGCTCTGGAGGTCGGCGCGCGGATCCCGCTTCCAGAGGTGGCGGAGCGCCTGCCACGCACCGCAGACGAAGCACGCGTACGCGGTGAAGGCGAGCGAGACGTGGAAGTAGAAGATCCGCTGCGAGAAGCCCTGGTTGATGTCGGTCGGCGCGACGAAGAAGACGAGGACGAGCGCCGTCGTGACGAGGACGAGCGACGCCGCCGCGAGCGCGGGCAGAGGAATACGAGAGAGACCCACCGTCCTCCGGATTGTCGCACCAGGCGCGCTCATTCGGCGACGACGTACTCGAACGAGCCCCAGCAGACGACGCCGAACAGGAGGTCGTAGAGGGCGAGGAAGCCGAGGTACTTGCCGGGCGAGTGGCCGACGCTCGCGCCGACGGCGCCGACGACGATCGGCATCGCGAGGGGGAGGAAGAGGAGCGGCAAAAGGAGGTCGCGGGCGCGGGTGACGACCGCCATCGCGCCGAGGAACGTCCCGACCGCGCAGATCCCGAGATCGGCGAGGACGACCGCGAGCACCGTCGCTCCGCCGACCGAGTGGAAGAAGAGCGCGTAGAGCGGCAGGGCGACGACCTCGGCCGCCGCGAGGAAGGCGAGCGTCGCGAGGGACTTCGCGAGCCAGATCGCGCTCCGGTCGCACGGCGCGAGGACGAGACCGTCCATCGTCCTCTGCTCCCGCTCCGGGACGAAGGCTCGCCCGAGCCCGAGCAGCGCGGTGAAGAGGATCGCGACCCAGAGGAAGCCCGACGTCTCGAGCCGCGTCGGGTTGCCCGGCAGGGCGAAGTGGAAGACGACGAAGATCGCGGCGACGAAAAGGAGCATCGCCGGCAGCGTGTCCTGCGCCCGCAGCTCGAGGAGCAGGTCCTTGCGCGCGAGCGCGCCGACGTCGCGGACGTAGGTCATGTCGCGAGGGCGAGGCGGCCGGTCGCCAACGGCTCGACGCGGGCGGGGTCGTGGGTGGAGACGAGGAATGTCCGCTCCCCGCGCAGCTCGGCGAGCTGGGCGTCGAGCAGCTCCGCGCCGGCCTCGTCGAGCGCCGTGTACGGCTCGTCGAGGACGAGCAGCGCCGGATCGTGGAGGAGGACGCGGCAGAGCGCGAGGCGCTGCGTCATGCCGCGCGAGTACGCGGCGACGCGATCGTGGCGCGCCTCCCAGAGCCCGAAGCGCTCGAGCAGCATCCCGATCCGCTCGCGGCGCTCAGGCACGCGGTAGAGCCGCCCGTACAGCTCGAGGTTCTCGAACGCGGTCAGCTCCCGGTAGACGAGAGCCTCGTGCCCGAGGTAGCCGAGCTCGGCGCGCGAGACGCGGCGCTCGACGCTTCCCTCGCTCGGCGCGGCGAGGCCGGCGCAGATCCGAAGGAGCGTCGTCTTGCCGGAGCCGTTGGGCCCCGTGACGACGAGGAAGCCGCCCGGCGGCAGCTCGAGATCGACGCCGCGGAGGACGCGCTTCTCGCCGTAGCGCTTGCCGAGCCGGCTGGCCGTGAGCACGCGGCCAGGATAGGTGCGCTGCACGGTTTACCGCCGTTTTACGGCGCCTTTGCCGTCAGGCGTGCCCGGCTCCGCTCTGCTTCTGCTCCGCAGGGAACTACCGACCAAGGGGGCAGCAAGCATGGGCAGGAAGCGACTTTGGATCTTCGCGGCAGTCGCGTGCATGGCGCTGGCGGGAGCGGGAATCGCGGCCGCGACTCATAGCCGCACGGCGAGCGCGCAGTCCGCGACCGCGGGCTTCGACGCGACGACCGTCTCGGTCCTCAAGCAGGTGACGTGCAGCATCGCCGGCGGCGACAGCTTCGAAGGGACCAACGCGACGTACACGGGGACGGCGACGAGCGCCGACCCGCGGCTCGACGGGGCACTCACGATCCGGGCGCAGAGCGTCATCGACACGACGACTGGTCGCGGCCGCGTCTCCGGCGCGTTCAGGATCGTCGGCGCGGACGGCGACAACGCCAAGGGAACGTTCTCCTCGGCCGTCTCCGACGGCCTCGCGAGCGGGCTCGCCAGAGCGGAGCTACACCAGCCGTGGGGACATCTCGTCGCCACGCTCGCCTCCGGCTTCGACCCGAGCAGCGGCTTCTCGAACGGCCTGCTCGGCTCCGGGGTCTCGACGGGATCGGGCGTCGTGATCTCGGCCGGCTACTGCCACCGCGCGGTCAGGAGCCACGTGCGCAAGCACAGGTAGAGAGAGACACCGACCGGGGGCGCCGTTTCGCGACGGCGTCCCCTCGCTCCTATGTCGCGGCGTCGAGGACGACGAAGACGGCGAAGGCGACCGAGATGACGCCGTTCATCGTGAAGAACGCGGTGTCGAGCCGGCGCAGGTCGCCGGGCCGGACGAGGGAGTGCTCGTAGCCGAGGAGCAGCGCGACCACGGCGACGCCGACCCAGTAGAACGCTCCGACCGGCAGTCCGAGGCCGGCGGCGACGAGACAGGCGACCGTCGCGGCGTGCGACAGCCGGGCCCCGCGAAAGGCGACGCCCACGCCGAACCGCGTCACGATCGAGTGGAGCCCTTCCCGGCGATCCACCTCCTCGTCGAAGAGCGCGTAGAAGAGGTCGAAGCCGGCGACCCAGAGAGCGACCGCCGCGCCGAGCAGCCACGCCTGCCACGGCAGCTTCCCCGTGATCGCGACCCAGGCGCCGACGGGGGCGAGCCCGTCGACGGCGCCGAGCCAGAAGTGGCAGAGCCACGTGAACCGCTTGAGATACGGGTAGACGACGAAGCCGACGACCGGGATCGGCCACAGCCAGCGGACGAGCGGGTTCAGCTGCCAGACGGCGACGAGGAAGAGCGCGAGCGACGCGGCGCAGAAGAGCGAGACCTGGAGCGTCGAGAGCTGTCCGCTCGGCAGCTCCCGGCCGGCGGTGCGCGGGTTGCGCGCGTCGATCCCGGCGTCGACCAGGCGGTTGAGCGCCATGGCGAGGGAGCGGGCGCCGACCATCGCGAGCGTGATCCAGAGGAGGTCGTGCGCGCTCGGCGTCCCGTTGACGGCGAGGAAGGCGCCGACATAGGCGAACGGGAGCGCAAAGACCGTGTGCTCGATCTTCACGAGGCGCGCGTAGCGCGCCGGCAGCGGGGCGAGCCCGGCCGTCACGTCTGCTCGTGCTCGGTCGGATCGTCGGCGAGGAGCTCGAGCGCGTGCGCGAGCGCCGGCCGGAGGACGGCGAACCCGTCGCGGCAGCCGCCGGTCGAGCCGGGGAGGTTGACGACGAGCGTCGAGCCGACGACGCCGGCCGTGCCGCGCGAGAGAAGGCCGTGCGGAGTCTTCGCGATCGAGTCGGCGCGCAGCGCCTGCGCGATGCCGGGCGCCTCGCGCTCGATCGCGTCGCGGGTCGCCTCCGGCGTGACGTCGCGCGGCGCGAGACCGGTGCCGCCGGTCGTGAGAACGACACGAGCGCGTCCGGCGAGGTCGCGGATCGCCACAGCGATCTCGTCCCGCTCGTCGGCGACGACACGGCGCTCGACCTCGTAGCCGTCGCCGCGGAGAAGCTCCTCGAGCGTGTCGCCGCTCCGGTCCTCCCGCGTCCCGGCCACGACGCCGTCCGAGACGGTGAGCACCGCAGCCTTCAGCCGACCGGCTCCTTCGTCTTCTCGACGAGCGCCACCTCGACGATCCGCATCTCCTTGTCGACCGCCTTCGCCATGTCGTACACGGTGAGCGCGGCGACCGACGCGGCCGTGAGCGCCTCCATCTCGACGCCGGTCTGCGCCGTCGTCTCCGCCGACGCGACGATCTCGACCGACTCCTCGCCGACCGTGAGCGTCACCTCGACGTGCGAGAGCGGCAGCGGATGGCAGAGCGGAATGAGCTCGCTCGTCCGCTTCGCGGCCATGATCCCGGCGAGCTGCGCCGTCGCGAGCGCGTCGCCCTTCGGCAGCTCGCGGAGGGTCCGCGCGGTCGCGGCGGCCATCCGCACCTCGGCGCGCGCCGTCGCCCGCCGCCGCGAGACGGCCTTGCCGCCGACGTCGACCATCCGGACTCCGCCGGTCTCGTCCACGTGGGAGAGCTCGTTCATCGGGAGGATCGTACGGCGTCGAGGTCGGTCAGCTGCGCGTCGATCCACTCGCGGATGTCATGACGCCGGACGTGGACGCGGATCGCCTCGGCCCGGCGGCGCCGCTCCTCCGGCTCGAGCGTCAGCGCCTCGTAGAGCGCGTCCGCCTGGCCGGAGACGTCGGCCGGGTCGACGCTGAGCGCCCACGCGGCGAGCTCCTCGTGGACGCCGGCGTTCCGGGAGAGGACGAGGACGCCGTCCCGCTCGTTGAGGAGGAAAGCCTCCTTCGCGACGAGATTCAGGCCGTCGAAGACCGGGTTGACGAACAGCACGTCGAATTGCTTGTAGCCGGCGAGGGAGCGCGGGAAGTCGTCCGCGACGTCGAGCTCGACGGGTGTCCAGTCGTCGCCGCCGAAGCGCTCGTTCACCGCGGCCGCCGCACGCTCGACGGCGGCTGCGTACTCCGCGTACTCGGCGATGTCCTCGCGCGAGGGGGCGAGCATCGCGACGAAGCCGACCTTGCCGTGCAGCTCGGGATGCCTCTCGAGGAGCAGCCCGAACGCCTCGAAGCCGCGCACGATGTTCTTCGAGGGGTCGCTCCGGTCGACGCGGAGGACGAGCTGCTCGGGCCGGCGGGCGACGAGCGCGGCCTCCCGCTCGAGCACCGCCGGGTCGTTCCGCAAGCGCTCGAACTCGTCCGGGTCGACGCCGATCGGACGGGCGACGACGCGCGCGGCGCGATGCGCGGGGACGAAGCGGTCGGCGCACTCGAGGAACGCGCGGCACCAGCGCTCGGTGTGGAAGCCGACGACGTCGTTGGCGAGCAGCCCCGCGTGGATCGCCGCGGCGAGATCGGACGGGAGCGGATCCCAGGCGTCCGGCTCCTGCCACGGGATGTGGATGAAGTGGGAGCTCAGGACGTCGGGGCGCTGCTCCCGGACGAGCGCCGGCGCGAGATAGAGGTGGTAGTCGTGGAAGAGGACCGCCGCCTCGGGCTCGCGGTCGAGCTCCTCGAGCGTCGCGGCGGCGAACGCCTCGTTCACCGGCACGTAGCCGGCGTCCCAGGCCCGCCGGAACTCCGCGCCGAGCTCCGGCGCCATGCCGGCATCCCAGAGGCGGTGCTGCAGGAACCAGAGCGCCGGATTGGCGACGACGTTGTAAAACAGGTCATATGCAGGGGAATCGTGGGCGACAAGGTGCAGCCGGTACGTGTCCCCGTCCCGCGTCGTCTCCTCGAACGAGCCGCCACGCTCCGCCGCGACGGCGCGGTCCCCGTCGCTCATCGCGCTCGCGATCCACGTCACGTCGTGGTGCGCGATGAGGCCGGCCAGCGCAGTGACGAGGCCTCCGCCGCCCCGCCGCGCCTTCCGGCGCTCGTACGTGACCGGCGCCCGGTTGGCGACGATGAGCAGCTTGCGGCGAGGCGTTGTCCGGGTAGACAACTAGGCTACGGGCGCTGCAGGCGCTTCGCGAAGCGGAGCCGGGAGCCGCGCGCGCCCGGCCGCGACTGGATCTCGAACTCGTCCGCGATCGTCCGGATGATCGCGATCCCGAGACCGCCCTCGCTCAGCTCCTCGCCCTCGAGCGCCGGCGGGCGCTCCGGATCGAAGCCGGCGCCGTCGTCGACGACCTCGATCGCGAGCGTGGTCGCGCCGACCTCGTACGAGATCGAGACGAAGCCGCTGCCGTCGTGGTACGCGTGGCGGACGGAGTTCGAGACCGCTTCGGTCAGGGCGAGCTTGAGGTCGGCGAGGTCCTCGTCGGAGAGAGAGGCGATGTCCGCGAGGCCGCTGAGCGCAAGCCGGGCGAGGGCGATGTACTCGGCGCGCGCCGGGATGCGCAGACGAATCGTCCGCACGCCTTCGAGCTCCTCGCCCGCCGCCTCCACCACTGCCGCCTCACTCATGCTTGCGTCACCTATTTCCGTAGGTTCGGAGTTCTAAACCTGTCGATTTCTACCAACGACCCGTGCCGAGGCGTCGCCACTGCCCGCGTTCCCTCTCGGCCCTCGGTCCTAACCACGCCGCGTTTCCACGGGAAAACGAGCGCGAGGACGCCACCGTAGGATGGGCCGCGTATGACGGCCGCCTCGCCCGCACCCGAGCGCAGACGGCCGCGGCCGGGATCGCTTGACCGTCCGATCAACGGGCGGCTGTACCGCGGGACGTGGCTGCTCGTCGGCCTGCCGATCCTCCTCCTCGCCTTCAGCGTCTCCCGGCCGGCCGCCCTGCAGCTGCCGGGACTACCGCCGGCCTTCGACCGAACCGCGGCCGCTAGCCTCGCGAACGAGCTCGCCCTCCGCTATCCGGATCGCCTGCCCGGCACTCCCGGCGCGCTCGGCGCCGCAACGTGGTTCGGGCAGCAGCTCGCGCCGTACGGGTTCGCCGTCCGCCCCGACCGGTTCACCGCCACCGTCGGCGGGCGGCGCACGGTGCTCACCGACCTCGTCGCCGAGAAGGCCGGCCTCTCGTCGCGGGAGATCGTCGTCATGGCCCACCGAGACGACAGCGGCTCCGGGAGCGGGCTCGACGACAACGCCTCGGGCACGGCAGCGCTCATCGAGCTCGCGCGCTCGTACGCGCCGACCGCGGCCGCCCAGCGCAAGTCGCTCCCATACTCGCTCGTCTTCGTCTCGACCGACGGCGCCGAGGAGGGAGCGCTCGGGGCAGCCCATTTCGCCGCAGAGGCGGCGACGCGCCAGGCGGCGATCGCGGTCATCAACCTCGACTCCATCGCCGGCACCGGACGGCCACGCCTCGAGTTCGCCGCCGACAGCGTCCGCTCGCCCGCGCCGGGACTGCTCGAGACGCTCCGGACGGCAATCGCGCACGAGGCGGGCGGCGGCGACCCGTCCCGGCCGAGCGGCTTGACCCAGCTCGTCGCACTCGGCTTTCCCTTCAGCGCGTACGAGCAGGCGCCGTTCGTCAGTCGCGGCATCCCCGCCGTCACCGTCACGACGGGCGGACCGCGTCCTCCGGCGGTCGTCACGGGCCGCGAATCGCTCGATCTCACCCATCTGGGCGAGATCGGGCTCGCCGTCCAGGACACGGTCGACGCGATGGAGGAAGGCGTTTCGCTCGCGCAAGGGCCCGCGACCTACGTCTACCTCGGCCAGCGGCTCGTGCGCGGCTGGGCCGTCGAGATCGTCCTCGTGGCGATGCTCCTGCCCTTCATCGCCGCAGCCGTCGACCTCTTCGCGCGCTGCCGCCGGCGGCGGATCCGCGTCTCGCCCGCGTTGCGGAGCTACCGCAGCCGCCTCGCCTTCTGGATCTGGGTCGGCGCGCTCTTCCTCGTCTTCGGCGCGTTCGGCTTCTGGGGCGGCGGCGGGGGACGCGCGCCGTCGCTCAACGGGGTCAGCTGGCCCGCGGGGACGATCGTCGTTCTCTGCCTGCTCGCGGCGATCGGGTGGCTCGTCTCGCGCGAGCGGCTCCTGCCGCGCCGGCCGATCCGGCGGGAGGAGCAGCTCGCCGGGCACGCGGCGGCGCTCCTCGCGCTCTCCGTCGTCGGCCTCCTCGTCGCCGCGACGAACCCGTTCGCCCTCCTCTTCCTCCTGCCGTGCCTCCATTTCTGGCTCTGGCTGCCGCAGCTGCAGGCTCGGCCGTTCCTCGCGCGGACCGCCGTTCTCTTGGCCGGCTTTGCCGGGCCCGCCTACCTCGTGTGGACGTTCGCGGCCCACTACGGGCTCGGCTGGGACGCGCCGTGGTACATCGCGAGGCTCTTCGCGGTCGGCTACGCGCCGCCGACGCTCCTCGTGGTCGCGCTCGCCTGGCTCGCGGCGGCAGGACAGCTGTTCGCGCTCGCCGCGAACCGCTACGCGCCGTATCCCGGACCACGCGAGCGGTCGCGGCGCGGCCCGATCCGCGAGCTGATCCGCACGCTCGTCCTCGCCCAGCGGCGGCGCGCGGTCGCCGATCAGGCGAATCGCGCCGTGCAGTAGCCGCTATTCGGCGCCGAGCCGAAGCCAGGAGACGAGCGAGCCGGCCTCGAGCTCACCGTTTCCACGTGGAACGTGGACGAGGGCCGTCGCCTCGCTCGAGCGGGCGATCATGTGCGACTCCTGGCCGAGCACGGGCTCGAGGACGAGGCCGTCGTCCCCCGCGCGCGTGCGGGCGCGGACGAACTCGTCGCGCTCCGCGTTCCGCCGCAGCGCCGCCGCGAGGCGCCCGGGCTCGAAGCGGGGCAGCGGCTCTACGCTCCCCTGCAGCGCGCGGAGCGCCGGCTTGACGAAGAGCTCCGAGCCGACGAGGGCGGACACCGGATTGCCTGGCAGCCCGAAGACGAGCGTCGCGCCGCACGTCCCGAAGGCGACGGGCTTGCCCGGCTTGATCGCGACGCGCCAGAACACCTCCTCGACGCCGAGCTCCTGCTCGACGGCGCGGACGAGATCGTGCTCCCCGACCGAGACGCCGCCGGAGGTGATGAGGACGTCGGCCCCGAGCCCCGCCTCGATCGCCTGCCGCAGCGTGCCCTCGTCGTCCGGGACGGCGGGCCCGGTGTCCACCTCGGCCCCGGCGGCCGCGAGCGCCGCCGCCAACATCAGCGTGTTGCTCTCGTAGATCTGCCCCGGGCCGAGCGGCTCGCCGGGCCGCACGAGCTCGCTGCCCGTCGCGAGAACGACGACGCGCGGGCGGCGCGCGCACATGACCGAGGCGACGCCGGCGGCCGCGATCGCCGCGATCCGCGCCGCGTTCAGCCGCACGCCGGCAGGCGCGACGAGGGCGCCCGCCGCCAGATCGCCGCCGGCCGGGCGCACGCTCGCGCCCGGCGCAAGCTCTTGCTCCGTCTCGATGTTGTTGTCGTTCTTGACAACATACTCGACCGGGAGGACGGCATCCGCTCCGGCGGGAACGACCGCGCCCGTCGAGATCCCGACGGCCTCGCCAGAGCCGACCTCCCCGTCGAACGGGCGCCCGGCGGCGGACTCCCCGACGACGCGCAGCGAGCCGGGCACGTCCGCTGCCCGCACCGCATAGCCGTCCATGGCCGAGCTCGGGAACGGCGGCAGATCGACGGCCGAGCGGATCGCCTCCGCCGTGACCCGCCCCGCGGCGCCGGCCGTGGCGATGGTCTCGGCCGGCAGCGGCTGCGCGGCCGCGACGACGCGCTCCAGCGCCTCCTCGAACGTGAGTAGGGAAGCCACGGTGGGTGCATACCGTAGTCGTGACTCCTGGAGACGAGGTCGCCGGGCGCTACCGGCTGGAGGAGCTGGCGGGACGCGGGCCGATGTCCGAGGTCTGGCGCGCCCACGACGCCACGCTCGACCGCACCGTCGCGCTCAAGATCCTCGCGCCGACCGCCGACCTCGAGCGCTTCCGGCGCGAGGCTCGCGCGGTCGCCTCGCTCGGCCACGAGAACGTCATGCGGGTCTACGACTACGGCGAGGCGGAGGCCGGCCCGTACATGGCGCTCGAGTGGCTGCCGGGCGGGACGCTCGAGGAGCGGCTCGGCGGCGGCGCACTCGATCCGGGCGAGGTGGGCAGGATCGCGGTCGGCATCGCCGCGGGGCTCGCGCACCTGCACGAGCGCGGCTTCGTCCACCGCGACCTCAAGCCGGCGAACGTCCTCTTCGACGCCGAGGGACGGCCGAAGCTCGCGGACTTCGGCCTCGCGCGCGGTGCGGCGGGGGCGGGGACGCTGACCGAGGCCGGGACGGTCCTCGGCACGGCCGCCTACATCTCGCCCGAGCAGGCGGGGGGAGAGCCCGCGACTCCGGCGAGCGACGTCTACTCGCTCGGCGTCCTCCTCTTCCGGATGCTGACGGGCGCGCTCCCGTTCGTCGCGGACGACGCGCTCGCGCTCGTGGACATGCACCGCACGCAGCCGGCGCCGGCGGTCGAGACGGTCAACCCGGCCGTGCCGCCGGCGCTCGCGTCGCTGACGAACGCGGCGCTCGCGAAGGATCCAGCCGATCGGCCCGCGGACGGAGCCGCCGTGCTCGCGGCGCTCGGAGCGGCGCCTGTCGGCGCAGCAGCAACCACGGACACCGAGGCGACCACCGTCCTCCCGGCCGTCGCGCTGGACGAGGAGGTCGTGCACACGTCCCGCCGAGGCGCCGTCGCGATCGCCGTCGCGCTTCTCCTGCTCGCCGGCCTCGGCGGCGTCCTCGCGTGGGCCGTGACGCGGCCGGCTCCGACCGCGCCGGCAGGAGTCGTCTCGACCGGCCGCAAGCACACGAGCCGGACGCGGCCGACGACGTCCGTCACGAGCACCCACGCTCCGACGACGACCGCCGGCACGAGCACCCACGCGCCGACGACGACCGCGCACACCAGCACCGCCCAGACGACGACACAGAGCCCACCGACGACGCAGACGTACACCTGGCCGACCACGACCTATCCGACGACCGTCCCCACGACCGTCCCGACGACGACAGCGCCGGCGACGACCACCACGGCGTCGATGTCCGGCGCGACTACCGCGTAGCCGCGGTGTAGGCGTACCGCCCCGTCCAGGGCTGGAACGCCGCCGGCGCCGCCGGCTGGGGGAAGTCTGCGGAGGGTGTCCCGGCGAGCGCCTTCTCCATGAACAGCCGCCACGCCGTCGCGGGCAGCGTCGGCCCGGAGACCGTCGCGCCGTGCACGTCGAGCATCGGGATCTCGCCGCGCGGATAGCCGAGCCAGACGGTGGCCTCGAGAGACGGCGTGTAGCCGCAGAACCACGCGTCGGCGTAGTTGTCCGTCGTCCCCGTCTTGCCGGCGTCGATCCGGCCCGCGACGTGAGCGCCGATGCCGGTGCCGTGCAGCATGTTCTGCTCGAGGACGCGGGTCACCGTGGCGGCGACCCAGTCCGGCAGGACGCGCGCCGGCTGCGGCGGAGAGCTCGCGTCCACCTTGCCGCCGGGGAAGACGACGCGCCGGACGGCCCACGGCGCGGCGTGGACACCGCCCGCGGCGAGCGTCGCGTAGACGGAGGCGAGATCGAGCGGCGTCACAGCTTCGGAGCCGAGCGCGAGCGAGGGAGCCGGCGTCAGCGGCGTCGTCACCCCGAGGGCCTGCGCGGTCGAGACGATCGCGTCGGAGCCGACGTCGAGCGCGAGCCGCGCGTAGACGGTGTTGTCGGAGTGGAGGGTCGCAGCGGCGACGGTCTCCGGCCCGGCGTACGTCCCGTCGTACGTCGTGACGTGCCACTGGAGCGGCGGGTAGGAGAAGGGCGCGGAGAGGTAGCGCGTCGCCCACGGGTTCATTCCCCGCTCGACGGCGGCCGCGAGGACGATCGGCTTGAACGTCGAGCCGGCCTGCCGCCGGGCGCTCGTGACGAGGTCGAACGTGTTCGCCGCGGTGCCGGGCGTGACGGCGGCCATGACGCGCACCGCACCGGTCGCCGGATCGAGGGAGACGATCGCGGCCGCCGGATCGGTCTTCTCGTAGACGACGCTCGAGAGCGCCGCGACGGCTGCGCGCTGCAGGCGCGGCTCGATCGTCGTGTAGATCCGCAGCCCGCCGGTGCGCACGATCGCGGCGCCGTACCGCTGCTGGAGCTCGTCCTCGACGTAGCCGAGAAAGTACGGCTGGTCGCTGCCGTTGTAGGCGGGGCTCGGGCGGAGATGGAGGCTGCGGTCGGCAAGCGCGGCGTCGAGCTGCGACTGCGTGATGTCCCCGCTCGTGCGGAGCGCGCGCAGCACCTCGTCGCGGCGGGCGAGCGCCGCTCGCGGGTTGCCGAGCGGGTCGTAGAGGGACGGCGCCTGCGGCAGCCCGGCGAGGACGGCGGCCTGCTCGAGGCTCAGCCGGCTCGCGGGGATCGAGAAGTACGTCTCGGCCGCCGCCTCGACGCCGTACGCGTGGTCGCCGTAGTAGACGTCGTTGAGGTACGCGGTGAGGATCCTGTCCTTCGGCCACGCCCGCGCGAGCTTGATCGCGAGGCACGCCTCGACGACCTTCCGCTGCACCGTCTGCTCCTGCGAGAGGTAGAGGTTGCGGACGAGCTCCTGGGTGATCGTCGAGCCGCCCTCGACGATGTGGCCGGCGCGGAGGTCGTCGACGAAAGCGCGGAGGATCCCGATCGGGTCGACGCCGCCGTGCCCGTAGAAACGGCGGTCCTCGATCGCGACCGTCGCCTTCGGCAGCCAGCGCCCGAGCGCGGCGCGGCCGACGACGGTGCGGTTCTCGACGGCGGGGAGGACACCGATCAGGCTCCCGTTCGCGCCGTAGACGAGCGAGCTGTTTCCCTGCCGGACGGGCTTGAGCGCGCTGAGGTCGCAGCTCGCGCCGTAGTAGACGTCGAGCCCGTACGCGGTCGTCGCGGCGAAGGCGACGAGCAGCACGACGAGCACGAAGAGCAGGATCCGGCGCAGCCGGCTCCGCCTCGGCGTACGGCGGCGTGCGGGCATCTACGCCGCCCAGACGCCGAGCTCGCGCAACCGGCGGTGCGCGCGGAGACGCAGCTCGCGCTCGAGCCGCTCGGCGGCGAGCTCGTCGGGCGCCGAGGCGCGAACGACGACCGTCGCGTTCCCGTCGATCGAGTCGAGGTAGACGTCGGCGTCCCGCTCGCCGGCGACGTCCTTGCGGAGCGCCTCGATTGCGGCGTCGACGTCGGTGGAGAGCGGCAGCGGCACGGTCACCTCCGCGAGCGTCTCGCGGCTGCGGATCGACGCGTTGATGATCGTGTCCGACGCGAGCTTGCTGTTCGGGACGACGAGGCGCCGCCGGTCGAGCGTGCGGATGAACGTGTACGTGGGCCCGATCTCCTCGATCGCGCCGTCCTGGCCGGCGTAGTTGACGCGGTCGCCGATCCGGACCGGCTGCGCGAGCGCGATGAGGATGCCGGCGACGAAGTTGCCGAGCGTCTGCTGGGACGCGAAGCCGATGATCACCCCGAGGACGGCGGAGGACGCGAGCAGCCCTCCCGCGATCGCCCGGACCTGCGGGATGACGAGGAGCGCGGAGAAGAGCCCGACGACGAGGATCGCGGTCGTGACGCTGCGACGGAGGACGCGGTAGCGGGTCTCCGACTGCGGCGGCAGCGGCCGGCGGGCGAGCCACCAGTCGACCGCGCGCGCGAGGAGCGACACGAGCAGGAAGACGGCGCCGGCGATGACGATGCGGTGCCAGAAGGGCATCGGCGCGGATTTCGCCGCGCGGGCGGCATTTCCTCAGTCGAGCGGCAGCGGCCGGCGGCCGGCGTAGCCGTCGTCGAGCCGGTGCCAGAAGGCGATCTCGTCCTCGCCGAGCTGCCAGCAGAGGAGGACGGTCTCGCCGTGGCGGAGCGCCGGGAAGTCGATCAGGCCGGTGTCGAGATCCTTGACCTCCGCGCCGTGCTCGTTGATCTCGTCGACGAGCTTCGCGAGGCGCCGCGCGAGCGCGTCGACCTCCGCCGTCGCCTCGGCGAGCTCGGCGGGAGGGATGCCGCCGCCGTTGCCCTTGATCTTCCGCTCGAGCTCCTCCTGCCGCTCGAGTGCGGCGACGTGCTCGGTGCGGGCGGCGACGAGCTGCTCGACGAGCGGCCGCACGTGCTCGAGCTCCGCGTTCGCCTCCTCCGGCGTGAAGTGACGCATGGCCGGAACCCTATGCTGCGCGCTCGTGGAAGCCGCAGCCCCGCGCCCGAGCTACCGGCGACTCGCGTTCTGGACGTTCTTCGTCGCGCTCATCGCGGCGACGAACTACTACCAGCGCTTCGGCGGCAGCTCCACGCGAGGCGGCACCTCGACGGTCAGCGTCTACTCGTACTCGACGTTCGCCGGCGGTACGATCATCTACGCCGTCTGGCTGGGGATCGTCCTCCTCATCGCCATCGACCGCTTCGACCTGCTCGCGCTGCGGCGGCCGCGCAGCTGGCGTCGGGCGGCGAGCCTCGCCGGCGGCGTAATCGTCGCGATCTGGATCGTCGAGGCGGTCGTCTCGACGCTGCCGCTGCCGCAGAGCCCGGGCCGGGAGCAGGGGATCACGACGGTCCACTGGGAGCCGGCGCACGCGGGCGCCTTCGCCGCCAACGTCGTCCTCTTCGCGGTCATCGCGCCGTTCGTCGAGGAGCTGAGCTTCCGCGGCGTCGGCCAGTCGCTGCTCCGCTTCCTCGGGAACGCGCCGTCGATCCTCATCGTCGGCGTCGCGTTCGGCGTCGCGCACGGGCTCGTGGAGGCGCTGCTCATCCTCGTCCCGTTCGGATGTGCGCTCGCCTGGCTTCGCGCGCGCACGGACAGCGTCGTGCCGGGGATGGTCGTGCACGCGCTGTTCAACGGCGCCGCGCTCGCCCTGGCCGTCCTGACCTAGTTAGTCGTCGTCGCCGTTCTCGACGACGAACTGGTCGGGCGTGACGTCCTCGAGGAAGCTGCGGAAGCGCGAGACCTCGGCCTCGAGCTGCTCCTCGTCGACCTCCTCGCCCTCGAACTCGATCGCCGACTCGGCGATCACGTCGTCCGCCGCGAAGATCGGCGCCTCGGCGCGGATGGCAAGGGCGATCGCGTCGGAGGGACGCGAGTCGATCTCGATCTCCTGGCCGTCCTGCGTGACCGTGATCTGCGCGTAGAAGGTGTTCTCGCGCAGCTCGGTGACGGTGATGCGGGAGATCGTCGCGCCGAGCTGCTCGAGCATGTCGCTGAGGAGGTCGTGGGTCATCGGCCGCGGCGAGGCCTGGCTCTGGAGCTTCATGAGGATCGCCGCCGCCTCCGGGTGGCCGATCCAGATCGGGAGGAACTTGTTCCCGTCCGCGGTCTTGAGGAGGACGATCGGCTGCTTGCCGACGAGATCGAAGCTGACCCCGTAGATGTTCATCTCCTGCATCGGCGCGACTCGTCCCGAATATAGCTCAGGCCGCGCAGCCGGAAACTCCCGCGTATCCCTTGTGACGAGCGCGGCGTTCGACACCCATGCAGCAGCTCTGGCTCGACGACCTCGAGTCCCTCGAGGCGATCTCGCAGAACGAGGAGGCCCGCGCGATCTTCCTCCGAATGGCCGCGCTCTCGCAGACCGGCCGGACGCCGAGCTTCCTCGTCGAGATCGCGCGCGACCGGGATCTCGACGACGCCACGAAGGGACGGCTCGTCGAGCTCGCCCAGGACGAGAGCTTCCTGCTCGCGGTCGAGGAGTACCTCGTCCGCACGGATCGCCTTCACTAGCGCAGCCGGTATGTGAAGGGGATCGTGTAGGCGCCGGGCGTGCGGCCCACGCGATAGCGGACGCGGAGCCCGACGATCGAGCCGCCGTGCGACCCCGTGGCATGCGCGAGCACGATCGCCTCGTAGAGAGGAGACGTGGGGCGTGGCCAGCGGCACGGCGACGGGGACGGGATGACGAAGCCGTTCACGGGACGGCTGCCGAACGGCGTGCCCGGCTGGAAGGCGAGCTCGCCCTGGACTCCCCGCTTGGCGCGGCTCCCGTCGAAATGGATCTCGCCGCGAACCGAGACGGGCGTGATGCTCGTGAGCGTGACCGGCGCGTGGCCCTTGGTGCAGAGCGCGACCCCGCTCGCCGCCCACACCTGCCCGGCCGGCTCCGTGATGCCCTCGCCCCAGGGGATCGTCGTGCTGTAGAGAGCGTGGCTCGCGCCTGAGCCGCAGCCGGCGGCGAGGAGCGCGGCCGCCGCCGCCGCGAGTGCTCCGATTCGCTCGATCACGACTCGCCGGCCACGGGGGAGTGGGCGATCCTGGATTCGAACCAGGGACCTCCGCCTTATCAGAGCGGCGCTCTAACCAACTGAGCTAATCGCCCGCGCGGAGGCGCATTGTAACGGCGTTCTCGAGCCCCTCCGCGATCTCGGCGAGGTCGTGCTCGTCGGCGAACGGCAGCTCGATCCGTCCGTTCGCGATGCGGGCGTCGTAGCCGGTCAGCGCCTTCAAGGAGTCGCGCACGCGGGCGGCGAGGGCCGGATCGACGGGAACGGAGCGCGTCCGCGGCCGCTGCCGCGCGCCCGCCCACTTCGCCCGCTGCTCGGCGGCGCGGACGGAGAGGCCGCGCCGGACGATCTCCCGCGCGAGCCGGCGGCGGCCCTCGTGGTCGGGCACGGCGAGGACGGCCCGCGCATGCCCCTCGCTCAGCTGGCCGCGCTCGACCATCCCGAGCACGTCGTCGGGCAGCTCGAGCAGGCGGATCCGGTTGGAGACGGACGGCTTCGAGCGGCCGACGCGCTCCGCCACCTCGCCGAGCGAGAGGTCGAAGTCGTCGATGAGGACGGCGTACGCGCGCGCCTCCTCGATCGGGGTCAGCGCCTCGCGCGCGACGTTCTCGACGAGGCCGAGGAGGAGCGTCTCGCGGTCGTCGACGCTGCGGACGACGGCCGGCACGGTCTGGCGGCCGGCCTCGCGCGCGGCCCGCCAGCGGCGCTCGCCGGCGACGATCTCGTAGCCGCCGATGCCGCGCGGGCGGACGAGCAGCGGCTGGATCACTCCCTGTCGCCGCACCGAGTCGGCGAGCCCGGACGCCGCCTCTGCCTCGAAGCGCCGCCGCGGCTGCTTCGGGTTCGGATGAATCGCGTCGACCGGGATCTCGAGCAGCTCGCTCGGGACCGGCTGGCCGCCGATCAGGACGTCGAGGCCGCGGCCGAGGCCACGACGCGGTGCGGACTCAGGCGCGCTCGACAAGCTCCATCGCCACCTTCCAGTAGGCGTCGGCTCCGGCGGAGCGACGGTCGTAGGCAATCGCGGGCAGGCCGTGGCTCGGCGCCTCGGCGAGGCGGACGGAGCGCGGCACGGTGTTGCGGAAGACGAGCGGGCCGAAGTGGCGCCGCACCTCGTCCTCGACCTGGGCGGCGAGGCGCGTCCGGCCGTCCACCATCGTCAGGAGGACGCCGCCGATGCCGAGGCCGGGGTTGAGCCGGCGTCGGATCAGCTCGATCGAGTGCATGAGCTGGGTCAGTCCCTCGAGCGCGTAGTACTCCGCCTGGACCGGCACGAGAACGCGGTTCGCCGCGGCGAGCGCGTTCACGGTCAGGGGGCCGAGCGACGGCGGACAGTCGAGGAAGACGAAGTCGTACTGCTCGCTGCCGGACGCGAGCGCCTCCGCGAGGTAATGCTCGCCGTCGTCGCGGCGGGCAAGCTCGACGACGGCTCCCGCGAGATCGGGCTTGGAGGGGACAAGGTCGAGATTCGCGAACGCGGTCGGCTTGACGAGGTCCGCGAGCGGCGCGCCGTCGAGGAGGTCGTAGCTCGACGTCCCGTTCGCGCGCATCCCGAGCCCGGAGGTCGCGTTCGCCTGGGGGTCGAGGTCGATGACGAGCGCGCGCTCGCCCGCCTCCGCGAGGCACGCGGCGAGGTTGACGGCGGTCGTCGTCTTCCCGACGCCGCCCTTCTGGTTCGCAAGGGCGTAGATGCGCGACATTGCCCGCTCATTGTCGCTAGGCGAGCGGACGCTTCTTCGCGACGCCGACGCGGCGGGGGAAGCCGGGCGGCGTCGGCTCGAGCTTCGGGACGACGACGAGCCCGTCGCGGTCCTCCGGCGTCCCGCCTCCGAGAAGCCCGGAGACCCGCTCGAGCGATTCGAGGTCTGCTTCCCGCCCGGCAAACAGCATGGCCGCGCCGCCGGTCCGGACGAGCGGCAGGCACCACTCGACCGCCACGGCGGGTTGGGCGAGCGCCTTCGCGAGCGCGACGCCGAAGCTCTCGAGCGGCTGCACCTCGGCGCGCCCCCAGACGACGGCCGCGTTCGGCGGCGCCCAGCGGCGGAGGAAGTCGCACTTCCGCCGCTCCGCCTCGAGCAGCGTGAACTCGCGCCCGGGCAGCGCCACGGCGAGCGGGATGCCGGGCGAGCCTCCGCCCGAGCCGACGTCGACGACCGGGCCGTCGAAGCGGTCGAGGAGCGGCAGCGCGCGGAGCGCGTCGTCGAGCAGCATCGCCCGCGCGCGATCCGGGTCGCGGATCGCCGTCAGGCCCGGCGCGGCAAGGACGGCGTCGAGCCAGGCGTCGAGATCAGTCGGGGAGGACGACGACGTAGCGATTCGGCTCCGTCCCCTCCGAGGCGGTCGCCACCCCTGCGACGTCCTTGAGGCGCAGGTGGACGACCTTCCGCTCGACGGCGGTCATCGGCTCGAGCTCCTCGGGCTCGCCGCTCTCGCGCACGCGCTCGGCGATCCGGTCGGCGAGCGTCTCGAGCGTCGCCTGGCGCCGCGCGCGGTAGCCGGCGGCGTCGACGACGACGTCCTTCTTCTCCTCGCCGTGGGCGCGGTAGGCGATGACGTTGAGGAGGTACTGGATCGCGTCGATCGTCTGGCCGTGGCGACCGATCAGGAGCCCGACGTCCGGGCCGCTGCACGTGACGACGATCGCCTCGTCGTCCTCCTGCGCCTCGACCCGCGCGTCGACGCCGAGCGTGGAGACGATCCTCGCGACGAGCCCGCGCGCCTCCGCCGCCTGGCCACCCTCCTCCTCGACGACCGCGGCGGCCGCGGCCTCCGCCGGGAGGAGCGCGACGACGCGTGCCGGCTTGTAGCCGACGCCGAGCAGGCCGCGCTCTCCCTCCGACACGACCTCGAACCGCACCGCCGCCTTGTCGAGCCCCGGATAGCGCTGCTCGAGCTCGCGCAGTGCGGCCCACTTCGCCTCGCCGACCGTCTCGCCCGTCGTCTCGACCGTGAGCTCCCCCGCCGACTCGGTCATCTCCGGCCCGAGCTCTTCTTCTTCTTGCGCCGCACCTGGCGCGGCTGCCCGGTCGCAGCAGCAGCAGGCGCCGGCTTCGGCTCCGGCCCGTCGGCCACGGCGCCGTTGCCGGCCGCGCCGTCGTCCTTCGGCGGCGTCCGCGAGGAACGGCGCTCGGGCGAGGGCGCGGGGGTCTTCTGGACGAGGCGCCGCGTGATCAGCCCCTGCCCGACCGTCCAGAGATTCGTCGTCACCCAGTAGAGGACGAGACCGGCGGGGAAGCGTGCGATGACGAAGACGAAGACGAGCGGCATGATCATGAAGATCATTCGCTGCGACTTCTGGGCGGTCGGCGCCATGAACAGGCCCGACGCCATCTGGCTCCCGACGTAGACGACGAGGAGCACGTAGCCGCCCCAGTGCGCCGTCGTCCCGTCGGCGATCGACGGGATGAAGTGGAGGAACGACAGGTCGGCGTTCTTCGCGACGTGGAAGTTCGTGTTGAAGTGCTTGAGCGTGTAGTAGAGGGCGATGAAGACCGGCAGCTGCAGGAGCATCGGCAGGCACGAGGCGGCCGGGTTGATCTTGTTCTCCCGGTAGAACTTCATCAGCTCCTCGTTCTGCTTCTGGCGGTCGTGCTTGTACTTCTGCTGGATCCGCTTCATCTCCGGCGCATGGAGCTGGAGCGACTGCATCGAGTGGATCTGCCGGATCGTCAGCGGGACGAGGATCATCCGGACGACGACCGTCGTCGCGACGATCGACCACGCCCACGTCAGCCCGACGTTCGTGTGGAAGAAGTTGAGGACGTGACGCATCACGTCCTCGAGCTGGCTGAAGACGGGGATCGTCGCGGTGAGGAAGGCGGCGATCATCGGACGGGGTCGTGCCCTCCGTGGCTCCACGGGTTACAGCGCAGGAGCCGCCAGCCGGCGAGCGCGCCGCCCTTGGCGAGCCCGTGCCTGCGCACCGCCTGGATCGCGTACTCCGAGCACGACGGCTCGTACTTGCACGTGGTCGGGAAGAGGGCGCCGAAGGTCAGCCGCCAGGCCCAGACGAGACCGATGCCCGCGTACCGCGGCGCACGGAGAACCGCGTTCACGCCGCCACCGCGCCCGTCTGGCCGAGGAGCTCGTCGACCTGCTCGCAGAGCCAGGCGAAGCCGTTCGCCTCGGCCGCCTCGGGCAGTCCCGGCCGGACGATGAGGACGTAGTCGTGCCCCGCGGAGACGTTGCCGAGGCGCTCGTCCCAGACCTCGCGGAGCTGCCGCTTGATCCGGTTCCGCTCGACGGCTCCGCCGGCGGCGCGCGGCACGGCGAACCCGACGCGCGGCTCGGCCGGCTCCTCCTGCGGGAGCCAGTAGAGGACGAGGTAGCGCGAGGAGACCGAGCGGCCTCGCCGGTGCACCGCGTCGAAGTCCCGGGAGCGGGACAAGCGGTTGGCGCGCTTCACGGAAGGCAGCTTAGTGCCGTCCGAGCTACGCGGAGAGCTTGGCGCGGCCCTTGCCGCGGCGGCGCTTCAGGATGGCGCGGCCGGCCTTCGTCGACATGCGGGCACGGAAGCCGTGCTTGCGCTTGCGGCGACGGACATTCGGCTGGTAGGTGCGCTTCACGAGAGGCGAAAAGGCTCGTCTTTGCCAGAAAAATCCCCGCCGGCGGCGGGGCGTGGGCGGCAGTATAGCCACGCCTCGTCCACCGGCTTGTCCACAAGCGCCAAGCCCGCAGACATGCCGCTCGAAGGAGTTTCCCCCACGCCTGTCCACAGCTGTGGAGGGATTCTGGCGGCCCAGAAACGCCCTGCAAATCCGGCTTTTTTGCCCCCAGAAAGGCCCCTGTTATGCTGGCCGTTCGGGCTGGCGGAGGAGGGTCGGACAAGTAGTGGAGCATCAAATCGAGCTGTCTGCGGAGAACCTTTGGAGCGAGATCTCCGGGCGGCTTCGCGAAGCGCTGAACGACCGCACCTACGGCAAGTGGTTCGGCGATGTCCACAGCCTCGAGCTCGAGGGCGAGACCCTCGTCCTCACCGTCCCGAACGAGGCCTCCCGCGACTGGATCGACGGGCATTTCCGGGGGCTCCTCGGCGCCGCGGTGCGCGACATCGTCGGGAACGACCGGCCGCTCGAGCTCCGCGTCGGCGAGACCGAGACGGAGCACGGTGTTCGGCAAGAGGACGTCGTTCCCATGGTCCAGCATCTGCCGCGGCGGCCGGAGAGCGGCGGCTTCAAGGCGAAGTACACGTTCGACTCGTTCGTGATCGGCTCGTCGAACCGGTTCGCGCACGCCGCAGCGCTCGCAGTCGCGGAAGCGCCGGCGCAGGCGTACAACCCGCTCTTCATCTACGGCGGCACCGGCCTCGGCAAGACGCATCTCCTCCAGGCCGTCGCGCAGTACGTGAGCGAGCACTCGTCGTCGCTCTCCGTCCGCTACGTGACGAGCGAGGCCTTCGTCAACGACTTCATCAACTCGCTGCGCGACAAGTCGCGGATCGAGGGCTTCAAGCAGCGCTACCGCACGTACGACGTGCTCCTCATCGACGACGTCCAGTTCTTCGAGGGGAAGGAGCGCTTCCAGGAGGAGTTCTTCCACACGTTCAACTCCCTCTACGAGGCGGGTTCCCAGATCGTCCTCTCGTCCGATAGGCCACCGCGCGACATCGCGACGCTCGAGGAGCGGCTGCGCAGCCGCTTCGAGTGGGGCCTGATCACCGATATCCAGCCGCCCGACCTGGAGACGCGGATCGCGATCTTGCGGCGGAAGGTCAAGGTCGACGGGATCCACGTGCAAGACGAGCAGGTGCTGACGTTCATCGCCAGCCGCGTCTCGTCGAACATCCGGGAGCTCGAGGGTGCGCTGACCCGCGTCGTCGCCTTCTCCTCGCTCACCGGACGGCCGATGACGGTCGAGCTCGCGCAGGACGTCCTTCGTGACGTCTTCCCGCAGGGAGAGGCGGCGGAGGTCTCGATCAAGCGGATCCAGGATCTCGTCGCGGAACGCTTCAGCCTCTCGCTCGAGGAGCTCTGCGGCGACAAGCGCTCCCAGAACATCGTCTATCCGCGCCAGGTCGCGATGTATCTCTCGCGCGAGCTCACGGACTCCTCGCTGCCGAAGATCGGCAAGGAGTTCGGCGGGCGCGACCACACGACCGTCATCCACGCGACGTCCAAGATCGCCCGCCTGATCAAAGAGGACAGGTCTGTGTACAACCTCGTGCAAGAACTGACCGCACGTGTGAAGCAGGTCCGCTGATCCTTGCTCGCTGTGGGAACCGCCCGATCGTCCACAATGAGCGTCCACACGCGAATCGCCGCAGCCACGCGCCCTTCGACCCGTCGTCCCCGCCGTCCACACTCCCTATTACTTCTATGAGGACCAATTAGATGATCGAGAGTGACATCACAGTCGGTGCAGACCTGAAGATCACGTGTTCGAAGGACGAGCTCGTGCACGGGTTGTCGCTCGTCGGCCGCGCGCTCTCGACGCGCACCGCGATCCAGATCCTCTCGGGGATCCTGCTCGAGGCGAGCGGCAGCGAAGTTCGCGTCGCCGCCACGGACATGGAGCTGTCGGTGCGGGCCACCGTCACCGCGAGCGTCGAGGGAGAAGGATCCGTCGTGCTGCCGGGGCGGACGCTCGTCGACATCGCGCGGCTGCTGCCGGCGGACGAGGTGACGCTCGAGCATCGCGCCGCCGAGTCGGTCGTCCACGTCTCGTCGGGCAGCGCGAGCTACACCCTCCAGACGTTCAACGCCGAGGACTTCCCGCGGCTCCCGGACATCGCCGAGCTGCAGACGTTCGCGGTCGAGCGCGAGCCGCTGCTCGAGACGATCACACGTGTGGCGCGCGCCGCCTCGCGCGACGAGGCGCGGCCCGTCCTCACCGGTGTCCTCGTTCAGTTCGCCGGCGACAAGCTCGTCATGGCGGCGACGGACTCGTACCGGCTCGCCGTGAAGGAGACGTCGCTCGGCGCGGCCGCGGCGGAGCTCGAGGCGATCGTCCCGAGCCGCGCGCTGCAGGAGCTCGCACGCATCGCCGGCGACGCCGACGAGATCGCGGTCGGCGTGCAGGAGAACCAGGTGCTCTTCGCGCTCGGCGACGTGTGGCTGACGACACGCCGCATCGACGGCCAGTTTCCGAACTATCGCCAGCTCCTGCCGGAGTCGTTCGAGCACGAGCTGACGATCCCCCGCGCCGACCTGCTCGACGTCGTGCGCCGCGCCGCCGTGATGATCCAGCGCGCGACGCCGCTCCAGCTCCGCTTCGCCGACGGCGAGGTGACGGTCGTCGCCCGGACGCACGAGGTCGGCGAGTCGCGCGAGTCGATGCCCGTCCCGTACACCGGCGAGCCGCTCGAGATCGGCTTCAACGCGGAGTTCCTCCGCGACGGGCTCGAGTCGGTCGACGGCGACGACGTGAAGTTCAAGCTGATCAGCCCGCTGCGGCCGGCGGTGCTCGAGGGGGCGGACGGCGACTTCACGTATCTCGTAATGCCGATCCGCCTGCCCGGCTGAAAGCCGGCCCGACGGGCACAGCCTGATCGTCGAGACGGTCACTCTCCGCAGCTTCCGGTCGTACGAGCGGCTCGAGTTGTCGGTGCGGCCGGGGCTCGTGCTCGCGGTCGGCCCGAACGGCGTGGGCAAGACGAACCTCCTCGAGGCGATGCACGTCGCGACGCAGGGTTTCTCGCCGCGGACGCGGACGGATGCGCAGCTCGTCCGCTTCGGGGACGACGGCGCTCGCGCGGCGGTGCGCGGACGGCGGGGCGACGTCGAGCTCGAGGTCGAGGTGACGGTCCGGCCGGGCGAGGGGAAGCGTGCCCGCCTGAACGGCGCGCCGCTGCGGGCGGCGGAGCAGCTCCGGACGACCGTCGCGACGCTCGTCTTCACACCCGACCGGCTCGGCGTCGTCAAGGGGGCCCCCGCCGCACGGCGGGCCTACTTCGACCGCGTCCTCGCGCGGCTCTTCCCGGCGCGCGCCTCTCTGTCGGCTGAGTACGGCGCGGCCGTGGCGCAGCGGAACGCCGCGTTGCGACGGGCGGCCGGCGGCCACTCGAGCCGCGAGGCGATCGAGCCGTGGAGCGAGCGCGCCGTCACGCTCGGCGCTGAGCTCGTGGCGGGGAGGCTCGAGGCGATCGCGACGCTCGAGTCCGGTTTCGCGGAGCGTGCGGACGAGCTCGGTCTCGCCGGCGCGGCGATTCGCTACGAGGGGGAGCCGCCTACGCGGGAAGCGCTCGACTCGGTTCTCGCGCGCGATCTCGAGCGCGGCGGGACCTCGCTCGGCCCGCATCTCGACGACGTCGTCCTGCTCGCCGGCGGTCGCGACCTCCGCGGCTTCGGCTCGCAGGGCGAGCAGCGGCTGACGCTGCTCGCGCTCCTGCTCGCCGAGGCGGAGGCGATCACCGAGCGCAGCGGCGTGCCGCCGCTTCTGCTCCTCGACGACGTGCTCTCCGAGCTCGACCCGGCCCGCCGGCTGATCCTCGCCGAGCGGGTCCGTCGCGTCGGTCAGGCGCTCGTCACCGCGACGGACGCTGCGATGCTGCCGGCCGCTCCCGACCAGCTGCTCGCGGTGACCCCCGGCGCGATCGCCGAGGCAGCGTGATGGATCCGGTCGGCGGCGAGATCCGCGAGGAGCTGCGGCGGCTCGGCGCCGAGAGCAGCGCCGCTCCTGACACGACGGACGGCTGGCTCGCGGCGGTCGGCCCGGAGATCGCGCGCAATGCCTGGCCGGCCCGTCTCCAGGCCGACGGGACGCTCGTCGTCCATGTGCGCGACTCGATCTGGGGCTTCGAGCTCACCCACCGCGCGAGCGAGATCGCGGCGCGGCTGCCGGGCCGGCCGCGACTCCGCTTCGTCCCCGGGCCGTTGCCCGACGAGGTCGCGGAGGCGCAGCCGCCGGCTCCGCCCGAGGCTTCGCCCGAGCAGGTTCGCGAGGCCGAGGAGATGACCGCCGGGATCGCTGATCGAGAGTTGCGCGAATCTGTCGCGAAAGTCATAAAAGCGGCGCTTGTTCGAGCCCCGCCCGACCGCCCCGTCTGATACACTGCACTTCGCCCGCAAATCCGCGATTTGCAGGGCTTTTTTCATGACCGAAACGGACTACACCGCAAAGGACATCACCGTCCTCGAAGGCCTCGAGCCGGTCCGGCTCAGGCCGGGGATGTACATCGGCTCGACCGGGCTCCGGGGCCTCCACCAGCTCGTCCACGAGCTGATCGACAACGCCGTCGACGAGGCCCTCGCGGACCGCAACGACCGCATCGAGGTGACCCTCCACCCGGACCACTCCGTCACGGTCCAGGACTGGGGATCGGGAATCCCCGTCGACGTCATGCCGGAGCAGGGCCTGCCGGCGATGACCGTCGTCCTGACGAAGCTCCACGCCGGCGGCAAGTTCGGCGGCGCGGGCTACAAGGTCTCGGGAGGCCTGCACGGCGTCGGCGTCTCCGTCGTCAACGCGCTCGCCGAGCGCTTCGTCGCCGAGGTACGCCGCGACGGTCACGTCTACCGGCAGGAGTTCGAGCGCGGCACCCCCGTCGGCGACATGGAGGTCGTCGGGGAGATGGCCGAGGGCGACCCCACCGGGACGACGATCACGTACCTCCCCGACTCCGAGATCTTCGAGACGCTCGATCTCGACGCCGCGACGCTCACCCAGCGCATGCGCGAGACGGCCTTCCTCACGAAGGGGCTCTACATCAAGCTCGTCGACGAGCGCGCGGACGGGAAGACGGTCGAGTTCCACTACGAGGGCGGCATCCGCGACTTCGTCGCCTACGTCAACGAGGCGAAGGACGCGATCCACCGGCACGTCGCCTACTTCGAGGGAGAGACCGACCAGGGCGCGGTCGAGGTGGCGATGCAGTGGAACGCCTCCTTCCAGGAGTCGGTCTTCACGTTCGCGAACAACGTCAACACCGTCGAGGGCGGCTCCCACCTCTCCGGCTTCCGCAGCGCGCTCACGCGCACGCTCAACGCGAAGGCGCAGGAGCTCAAGCTCCTGAAGAAGGACGAGAGCCTCGACGGCGAGGACGTGCGCGAGGGTCTTGCCGCCGTCGTCTCCGTCAAGCTCCAGAACCCGCAGTTCGAGGGCCAGACGAAGACGAAGCTCGGCAATCCCGGCATCGAGGGTCTCGTCCAGACCACGGTCAACTCGTCGCTCGGCCGCTTCCTCGAGGAGAACCCGCAGGACGCCCGCGCGATCTGCAACAAGGCGATCGCCGCGATGCGCGCGCGGCTCGCGGCCCGCAAGGCGCGCGAGCTGACGCGGCGCAAGTCCGCGCTCGACAGCTCCTCGCTGCCGGGCAAGCTCGCGGACTGCTCGATCCGCGACCCGTCGCTCGCCGAGCTGTTCATCGTCGAGGGCGACTCCGCCGGCGGCTCCGCGAAGACCGGCCGCGACCGCACCTATCAGGCGATCCTGCCGCTGCGCGGGAAGATCATCAACAGCGAGAAGAACCGGATCAACAAGGTCCTCTCGAACAACGAGATCCAGGCGATGATCACCGCGATCGGCACCGGGATCGGCGACGAGTTCGACATCTCGGGCCTCCGCTACCACAAGATCGTCGTGATGACGGACGCCGACGTCGACGGCTCCCACATCCGCACGCTCGTCCTCACCTTCCTCTACCGGCACATGCGCGAGCTGTTCGAGTACGGCCACATCTACATCGCGGTGCCGCCGCTCTACAAGGTGAAGCTCGGCAACCAGGAGTTCTACTTCGAGAAGGACTCCCAGCTCGAGGACCTCCTCGTCCGCGAGCGCTTCGGCGACCTCGACGTCCGCGACCGCGAGGGCGCCGAGGTGAAGCTGACCGAGGCGCGCTGGAAGAAGTTCTCCGGCGCGCTCGCCGAGTTCGAGGGCTGGTCCGCCCGCCTCCGCGCCGACTTCGGCCACCACGCGGCCGACCTCGTCGTCGCGCACCGGCTCGTCGAGCTCGAGGGCTCTACCCCCGCCGACGTCGAGAAGGGCATCGAGGCGCTGCCGGCGAACGGCTACAAGGTCTCGGTGCTCGAGCGCGACGAGCTCGGCCTCCAGGTGAAGATCATCGAGGAGGAGACGTCCGCGGCGCACACGGTCGGGCTCACGGCCGAGCTCCTCGCCTCCCCGATCTACGAGCACGTGCGGAGCGCGTACCGCAAGCTCGTCGAGATCGTCGGCCCGCCGCCGTTCTCCCTCGCGCTCGGCAAGAACTCGGCCGAGGCGCTCAGCTTCCCCGCGCTGCGGCACGAGGCGCTCGACCTCGTCAAGGAGGTCGGGATCCAGCTCTCCCGCTACAAGGGCCTCGGCGAGATGAACCCGGAGCAGCTCTGGGAGACGACGATGGATCCCACGAAGCGGCTGATGGTCCGGGTCGACGTCGAGGACGCGAGCGCCGCCGACCAGCTCTTCTCGATGCTGATGGGCGACCAGGTCGAGCCGCGCCGCATCTTCATCGAGGAGAACGCGAAGGACGCGTTCCTTGACGTCTAGGAGCTAGGGATGTCCGAGGTCGACACCGGAGCACTCGGCGGCGGCAGGATCGAGTCGCGCGAGCTCGAGCAGGAGATGCGCTCGAGCTTCCTCGACTACGCGATGAGCGTGATCGTCTCGCGCGCGCTGCCGGACGTGCGCGACGGGCTGAAGCCGGTGCACCGGCGCGTCCTCTACGGGATGCACGAGGCCGGCCTGCAGCCGAACCGGCCGTACAAGAAGTCCGCCTCGACCGTCGGCGCCGTGATGGCGAACTACCACCCGCACGGCGACTCTGCGATCTACGACACGCTCGCCCGGATGGCGCAGCCGTTCTCGCTGCGCTACCCGCTCGTCGACGGCCAGGGGAACTTCGGCTCGATCGACGACGACCCGCCGGCCGCGATGCGCTACACCGAGGCGCGGCTCGCGCGGATCGCGACGGAGCTCCTGCGCGACATCGACGCGAACACCGTCGACTTCGAGCCGAACTACGACGAGTCGCGGCGCCAGCCGTCCGTCCTTCCCTCCCGCTTCCCGAACCTCCTCGTCAACGGCTCGACGGGGATCGCGGTCGGGATGGCGACGAACATGCCTCCGCACCATCTCGGCGAGACGATCGACGCGGTCGTCGCGATGATCGACGACCCGGAGATCAACGTCGAGGGGCTGATGAAGCACGTCAAGGGCCCCGATTTCCCGACCGGCGCGATCGTCGTCGGCCGCAGCGGCATCCGCGACGCGTACCGCACCGGCCGCGGCCGCATCGTCATGCGCGCGCGCGCCCACATCGAGGAGCTGCGCGGCGGCAAGTCCGCGGTCGTGATCACGGAGCTCCCGTACGGCGTCAAGAAGGGCGGCGACACGGGCGTGATCCGGAAGATCGCCGATCTCGTCCAGGACAAGACGATCACCGAGGTCTCCGATCTCGCCGACCACTCCGACCGGACGGGGATGCGGATCCAGGTCGAGCTGAAGCGCGACGCCGTCCCGCAGGTGGCCCTGAACAAGCTGTTCAAGCACACGCCGCTCCAGTCGACGTTCGGCTACAACGCCGTCGCGCTCGTCGACGGCGTCCCGAAGACGCTCTCGCTGCTCGAGCTGATCACGCACTACCTCGACTTCCAGCGCGAGGTCGTGACGCGCCGCTCGAAGGACGAGCTCCGCAAGAAGGAGGCCCGCGCGCACGTCCTCGAGGGCTACCTCAAGGCGCTCGACCACCTCGACGAGATCATCGCCCTGATCCGCGCCGCCGACGACGTCGACGCGGCGCGCACGGGCCTGATGGAGAAGTTCGAGTTCACCGAGATCCAGGCCCAGGCGATCCTCGACCTTCGGCTGCGCGCGCTCACCGCCCTCGAGCGGCAGAACGTCGAGAAGGAGTTCGCCGACCTCGCCGAGCGGATCGCCGAGCTGCGCGACATCCTCGGCGACCCGGCGAAGATCGACGCCGTCATCCGCGAGGAGCTGCTCGAGATCAAGCAGATCTACGGCCGCAGCGACGACCGCCGCACCGAGATCGTCGCTGCGGAGGAGGAGCTCGAGCTCGAGGACCTGATCGCGGAGGAGGACATGGTCATCGCGATCACGCGCTCCGGCTACATCAAGCGGCTACCGGTGACCGCGTACCGCGAGCAGCGGCGCGGCGGCGTCGGCGTGATGGGGATGGAGCTCAAGGAGGACGACTACATCGAGCACCTCTTCGTCGCCTCGACGCACGACTACATCCTCTTCTTCACGAACGTCGGCAAGGTCTATCGCCTCAAGGTGCACGAGCTGCCGCTCGGCTCCCGCCAGTCGAAGGGCCGCGCGATCGTCAACCTCCTGCCGCTGCGCCAGGACGAGTCGGTGCGCGCAGTGATCCAGACCCGCAACTTCGAGGAGGCGAAGTACCTCGTCTTCGCGACGAAGAACGGCGTCGTCAAGAAGACGGAGCTCGCCGCGTACAACACGCCGCTCAAGGCCGACGGGATCATCGCGATCAAGATGCGCGACGGCGACGAGCTCATCGGCGTCCGCCACTCGACCGGTAGCGACGACATCCTCATGGTCTCGAAGAAGGGCCAGGCGATCCGCTTCCACGAGACCGACGCCAGGCCGATGGGCCGCGACACGTCCGGGGTCGCCGGCATGAAGCTCCGCGCCGGCGACGAGGTGATCTCGATCAACATCGCCGAGGACGACGCCGACCTGCTCGTCGTGACCGAGAACGGCTTCGGCAAGCGAACACGCGTCTCCGAGTACCCGGTCAAGGGCCGCGGCGGAATGGGCGTCAAGACCGTCCAGCTCAACGAGGCGCGCGGCTACCTCGTCGGCTCGCGCGTCGTCCGCGACGGCTACCAGGTGATGCTCATCTCGACTGCCGGCACCGTGATCAAGATCCCGGTCGAGGACGTGAAGCGCCTCGGCCGCTCGACGCAAGGCGTGATCGTGATGCGGCTCCGCGGCGACGACGAGACGGTCTCCGCGCTCGCTCCGGTCGTCGAGTCGGACGAGACGAACGGCTCCGAGGAGCCTGCGCTCGAGAGCGAGATGCCCGCCGAGGACTGACGTTTTCGGCTCCTGCTCTTCCCAAAGTCGCGTCAGGGCTCTATAACTCTCGCACGGGGTATCCCAACGGGCGGCGAGGGCGTACATGGCGGTCAGCCGGCAGGTCGATCTTCTCGAACCGATAAACCTGGCCGAGCATCTCGACAAGGTCGAGCTCTATCTCGGACAGGTGTGCCAGATCGCGGGCATCTCGAAGATGCAGCTCGATTACTGGACGAACAAGGCGCAGATCCCGACGAAGGGCAAGAAGCAGCGGATCTACGACATCGACGCGCTCGAGACCGTGATGCTCATCAAGCAGGCGAAGGACAAGGGCTTGAACCTCGGCGCGGCGATCGACGCCGCCCGGAAGTTCCGCGAGCGCGGGCTCGACGAGATTCCCGAGCAGTAGCGCGCATGCACGGCCCCTGCTCCCGCGACTCCGTGGCGGCACGGCACGCGGCGGCGTACGTTCGCGGCCGCGACCGCCGCGATGCCGCCTGGGGTCGCGGCGCTCGGCGAGCGTGCCCTCGTCCGTGTGGCGGCGTCTCCGCGCGTCCTCGACGTCGGCTGCGGCCCCGGCCGGGACATGGCCTGGTTCGAGGAGCGCGGCGCGACCGTCGTCGGGACGGATGTCTCGCCACGGATGCTCGAGCTCGCGCGCCGGCGGTGCAGCGGCGCGCTCGAGCTCATGGACATGCGGGAGCTCGCCTTCCCCGCTGCCTCCTTCGACCTCGTGTGGGCGAACGCGTCGCTGCTGCATCTGCCGAAGGCCGACGCGGTGAGAGCGCTCGAGGAGTTCCGACGCGTCGTCGCGCCGGGCGGTCTCGTCGTCGTGACCGTGAAGCGTGGCGCGGGCGAGCGCTGGGAGCAAGCCGGCGAGGCGCCACGCCGGCTCTTCGCGCGCTACGAGCCGGACGAGCTGCGAGCGGCGCTCGGGGGAGCCGACCTCGAGGTCGAGCTGCTCGAGATGAAGACGAGCGAGCGCGGCGAGGACTGGCTTCACGCCGTCGGGCGTCGCGCCCAGGCGTCGTAGCGCTGCTCGAGCTCGTGCAGGATCGCCGCGAGGAGTGGCGCCCGCTCCCACGCTCGTCCCGTCTCGATCGCGAGGGACGTCGCCGGCTTCACGGCGGCGGCCGGGAGCTCGGCCGTGGTCTGGTTGACGTTGATCCCAATCCCGAGCACGACCCGGCCCTCGCCGGCCTCGGGCAGGATCCCGGCGATCTTCCGGTCGTCGACCATCACGTCGTTCGGATGGCTGATTGCCGCTGCGACCGGGAGCGCGGCGGCGACCGCCTCGCCGGCGACGACGGAGAGCTCCGGCCAGACCGCGAGCGGCGGCGCCGGGTGCAGGACGACGGAGAAGAGGAGCCCGTGGCCGGGCACGTCCTCCCACACACGGCCGAGCCGGCCGCGGCCTGCGGTCTGATGGTCGGTGGCGACGGTCGCGCCCTCCGGCTCCTCCGGGCCGAGGAGCCGCTGCGTCGACTCGCACTCGGGGACGTGGCGGTACGGAGTGCCGAGCCGGCCGCGCAGGAGCGGCAGCACGACCGCTGGAGCCAGGTCCGACGACACGGCCGCTTAGACTAGATGCGCCTTGAAGGCGACCCGCCAGCCCCTGCGCCAGCAGCGGAGGCTCGACTACGAGAGCCTCAGCGACCCGATCCTCGTCACCCGCGCGAAGAGCGGCGACGCGGACGCGCTCGAGGCGCTCTGCGCCCGGCACGCCCCGCGCGTCGAACGGCTCGCCCGCCACATCCTCCGCGACCAGGAGGACGCCCGCGACGCCGCGCAGGAGTCGCTCGCGAAGCTCTGCGTGCGGCTCCGTCAGTTCCGTGGCGAGTCGCAGTTCTCCACCTGGCTGCACCGGCTCGTCGTCAACACGTGCCGGGACGCGGCCGAGCGCCAGCGCTCCAGGACGCACGACCCGCTGCCGGACGAGCTCGGCGCCGACGTCGAGGTCGACCCGGCGCGCGGTGTGCGGATGGCCGAGCTGCGGCGCGAGCTCTGCGACTCCCTCGCCGGCATCTCGCCGGAGCAGGCGCAGGTGATCGTCCTCAAGGACGCGCTCGGCTACACGTTCGAGGAGATCGCCGCCGCCGCCGATATGCCGGTCGGGACGGCGAAGTGCCACGCGCATCGCGGGCGGAGCCGGCTGCGGGAGCGGCTCGAGAAGCGCGACGTCGCATGACCGACCTGACCGTGCCGTTCGGGCGGGAGACGATCGAGTCGATCATCCCGCACCGCCCGCCGTTCCTCCTCGTCGACGAGGTCGTCGAGCTCGAGCCGGGCCGGAAGGTGCGCGGGCGCCTGACGGTGCCGGCGGACGGCTGGTGGTTCCCCGGTCACTTCCCCGGACGGCCGGTGATGCCGGGCGTCCTCACGATCGAGGCGATCGCGCAGTGCGGCGCGGTCGCGGTGCTCGCGGACGAGGCGAACCGCGGCAAGATCCCCTTCTTCGCGGGCATCGACGACTGCCGCTTCAAGCGCGTCGTGGAGCCGGGCGACGTCCTCGACCTCGAGTGCGAGTTCCTCCGCGTGCGCGGGCCGATCGCGAAGGGACAGGGACGCGCCAGCGTCGACGGTGAGGTCGCCGCCGAGGCGATGCTCACCGTCTTCATCGGGAGCGGAGACGACGCGGTTTGATCGGCAACGGCCGCAGCGACGTCAACGTCACGATCACCGGCTTAGGGGCCTACGCGCCCGAGCGACGGCTCACGAACGCCGATCTCGAGCAGCTCGTCGACACCTCCGACGAGTGGATCATCGAGCGCACCGGCATCCGCGAGCGGCGAATCGCCGCGGAGTCGCAGGCGCTCTCCGACCTCGCGCTGCCCGGGTGCGAGACGGCCCTCGCGCAGGCGGGTCTCACCGGCAAGGACATCGACCTCCTCATCGTCGCCACGGTCACGCCGGACATGTCCTTCCCGTCGACCTCGGCGATCCTCGCCGACAGGCTCGGAGCTGTCGACGCGGCGGCGTACGACCTCTCGGCCGGCTGCACCGGCTTCATGTACGCGGTCGCCCAGGCGTACGGGATGCTCGCCGGCGGGCTCGCGCGGCGCGCGCTCGTCGTCGGCGGCGACGTCCTCTCCCGCATCCTCGACTGGACCGACCGCTCGACGCTCGTCCTGTTCGGGGACGGCGCAGGAGCGGTCGTCATGGAGCTCTCCGAGGAGCCCGGCTTCTTCGCCTTCGAGCTCGGAGCCGACGGAGCGGGCGGCGAGCACCTCTGGCTGCCCGGCAGCGGCTCGCGCCTGTTCGAGGAGCCCGACAAGCACGTGAAGATGAACGGCCGCGAGGTGTTCAAGTTCGCGACGCGCGTCCTCGTCCAGTCGGCCGAGGCCGTGCTCGAGCGGCACGGCGCGACGATCGACGACGTCGACGTCTACGTCCCGCACCAGGCGAACGTCAGGATCATCGATCACGCAACCAAGAAGCTCGGGATTCCGTCCGACCGAGTGGTGATCAACGTCGACCGCTACGGCAACACGTCCTCCGGCTCGATCCCGCTTGCGCTCGCCGAAGCGCAGGCGGACGGCAGGCTTCAGCCGGGAAAGCTCGTACTGATGACGGGAATGGGCGCCGGGCTGACCTGGGGAAGCGCGTTGATGCGGTGGACCGCGTGACCAAGATCGCTTTCTGCTTCCCGGGCCAGGGCTCGTTCGAGGCCGGGATGGGTCGCGACATCGCCGAGGCGATCCCCGCCGCGATGTCGGTGTACAGGCGCGGCAGCGAGGCGAGCGGGCTCGATCTGGAGCGCCTCTGCTTCCACGGCTCGCAGGAGGAGCTGCTCGACACCGCGGTGCAGCAGCCGGCGCTCGTCGCGACGTCGCTCGCGATGCTCGCGGCACTGCAGGAGCGCGGTGTCAAGGCGGACTTCGTGATCGGCCACTCGGTCGGGGAGTTCGCGGCGCTCGCCGCGGCGGAGGCGATGACTGCGGAAGAGGCGATCGCGCTCGTCCGCGAGCGTGGGCTCGCGATGGCGGAGGCCGCGGCGCAGCATCCCGGCTCGATGGCGGCGATCCTCGGTCTCGCCGACGAGGTCGTCGAGGCGCTCTGCCGGCGGATCCTCGGGGTCTGGCCGGCGAACTACAACTGCCCGGGCCAGGTCGTCGTCTCCGGCGAGAACTCCGCCGTCGACCGCTGCATCGAGGACGCGCAGAGCGAGGGAGCCCGCCGCGCGGTGAAGCTCAAGGTCTCGGGTGCGTTCCATTCGCCGCTCGTCGCGCGCGCCGCCGACCGGCTGCGCCCGGCGATCGAGAAGGTCAAGTTCCAGGAGCCGGTCTCGCCGTTCATGTCCACGGTCACGGCGCGCGTCGAGTCGGCGCACCGGATCGGCCCGCTCCTCGTCGACCAGCTCACGGCTCCCGTCCGCTTCACGCAGTCGGCGACGGAGCTCATGCGCGAAGGCGTGCGCACCTTCGTCGAGGTCGGGCCGGGGAACGTCCTCTCGGGCCTCGTCAAGCGGATCGACCGCAGCGTCCACGCCGTCTCGATCAACAATCTCGACGCCCTCGAGCGGCTCCCGGAGCTGCTGTCCGGCCGCGCGTGACCTTCGCCTCTCTCGAAGGCAAGCGCGCCCTCGTCACCGGCGCGTCGAAGGGGATCGGGCGGGCGATCGCCGAGGAGCTCGCGCGCGGGGGCGCCGAGGTCGTCGTCGGCTATCGCACGGGAGCGGACGAGGCGGAGGAGCTCGCGCAGGCGATCGGCGGCCGCGCCGTGCAGGCGGACGTCTCGAGCGCGGAGGACGCCGCGCGGCTCGTCGAGGAGGCGGGCGACCTCGACATCCTCGTCAACAACGCGGGCCTGACGCGCGACGGGCTGCTCGCCCGGATGTCCGACGACGACTGGCGGACGGTGATCGAGACGAACCTCTCCTCCGTCTTCTACACGTGCCGTGCCGTCTGCCGGCCGATGATGAAGAAGCGCGCCGGCTCGATCGTCAACGTCTCGTCGATCGTCGGCGTCCACGGCAACTGGGGCCAGACGAACTACGCCGCCTCGAAGGCGGGGATCATCGGCTTCACGAAGTCCCTCGCGCGCGAGCTCGGCAGCCGTAACGTCCGCGCGAACGTCGTCGCGCCCGGCTATGTGAAGACGCAGCTCACCGACGTCCTGCCGGAGGAGGCGACGGCCGCGATGCTCACGAACACGCCGCTCGGCCGGCTCGGCGAGCCGGTGGACGTAGCGGGGGCGGTACGCTTCCTCTGCTCCGACGCTGCGGCATTCATCACAGGGGATGTGCTGCTCGTCGACGGCGGACTCGGGATGTAATGAGCCAGAACGGTTCTCCTAACGGACGCAGACGCGTCGTCGTCACCGGCCTGGGCGCGGTGTCGCCGCTCGGGCTCGACGTCGAGACGACGTGGTCGAGCCTGCTCGCCGGCGAGTCCGGCGCGGCCGAGATCACCCAGTTCGACCACTCCGACTACAAGGTGCATTTCGCGTGCGAGGTGAAGGGCCTCGACCCGAACGACTGGATGGACCGCAAGGACGCACGGCGGGTGGACCGCTTCACCCACCTCATCCTCGCCGCGGCGCGCCAGGCGGAAGCCGACTCGGGAATCGACATCGCGAAGGAGGCCGACCGGACCGGCGCGTCGATCGCGACCGGCATCGGCGGCATCCGCTCCTTCCAGGAGTGCTACGACACGCTCGTCAACCGCGGCCCCGACCGGGTCAACCCGTTCGCGATCCCGGCGATCATCCCGAACCTCGGCGCCGGCTGGGTCTCGATCGAGCTCGGCACCCGAGGCCCGCTCATGTCGGAGTGCACCGCCTGCGCCGCGTCGAACATGGCGATTGGCGACGCCACGGACGCGATCCGGCTCGGCCGCGCGGACGTGATGATCGCCGGCGGCACCGAGGCGGCGGTGAACCAGGTCGGCATCGCCGGGTTCGCCGCGATGCGCGCGCTCTCCCTCCGCAACGACGACCCGAAGCGCGGCTCGCGCCCGTTCGACGCCGAGCGCGACGGCTTCGTGATGGGCGAGGCGGGCGCGGCGCTCGTCCTCGAGGAGCTCGAGCACGCGAAGGCGCGCGGCGCCAAGATCTACGCCGAGGTCGCCGGCTACGGGCTCTCATCCGACGCGAAGCACATCACCGAGCCGGATCCCACGGGCCCGGTCAACGCCTTCAAGATGGCGCTCGCCGACGCCGGGATCGGCGGCGAGGACATCGACTACATCAACGCCCACGCGACCTCGACTCCCGTCGGCGACAGCTCCGAGACGCAGATGCTCAAGTACGCGCTCGGCGAGGAGATCGCGTACAAGACGCCCGTCTCCGGCACGAAGGGCGCGACGGGACACTGCCTCGGCGCCGCCGGGGCGATCGAGGCGACGTTCGCGATCCTCGCGATTCGCGACGGCAAGCTCCCGCCGACGATCAACTACGAGGTCGAGGATCCGACCTGCGACCTCGACTACGTCCCGAACGAGGCCCGCGACGCCGACGTGAGGATCGCCGTCTCGAACAGCTTCGGCTTCGGCGGGCACAACGCCTGCGTCGTCTTCAGGGGCTTCGAGGACTAGCTCCGCGCCCTCGATAGTCTCGTCGTGTGGAACGCTGGGCGACGTTCGACTGTTACGGCACGCTGATCGACTGGAACGGCGGGATCGGGCGCGAGCTCGAGCGGCTCTTCGGCGCCGATCGCGCCGGCGCGCTCCTCCACCGCTACCACGAGCTCGAGCCGCAGATCCAGCGGGAGGATCCGAGCCGGAGCTACCGGGACGTGACGGCGCTGACGCTCGCTCAGCTCGGCGCGCCCGCGGTCGAGCACGGCGCGATCGCCGAGTCGCTCCCCGGCTGGGAGCCGTTCCCGGAGGTTCCCGCTGCGCTCGAGGAGGCGCGGCGCCGCGGCTGGCGGCTCGCCGTCCTCTCGAACACCGACCGCGACCTCATCGACGCCTCGCTCGCACGGATCGGCGTCCCGTTCGACGAGACGGTCGTCGCCTCGGAGATCGGCTCGTACAAGCCGGCGCTGCTCCACTGGGACGCGTTCTTCACCCGGACGGGCGCCGACCGCAGCGCGCACGTCCACGTCGCGGCGAGCCTCTTCCACGACATCGCGCCGGCCACCGCGCAGGGACTGCGCACCGCCTGGATCAACCGACTCGGCGAGACGCCCGAGCCACAGCCGGACCTCGAGCTCAAGAGCCTCGACGGGCTCGCCGACGCTCTCGATTCCCTCGTCCCCGCATGAACGTCCGTCCTGCCACGCCCGAGGACTACCCCGTGATCGCGGCGCTGTTCGCGGCGGCGGACGAGGCCGCATCCGGGCGCCCGTCGCATCTCAACGCCGACGTCGTCGACGCATGGCTGCAGACGATCGCGCTCGAGACGAACACCTGGATCCTCGAGGACGGGGGCAAGCTCGTCGGGAGCGCTTTCGCGCAGCTCTTCGGCGAGAAGGGAAACGCGGCAGGCGCCGTCCATCCGTCCGAGCGCGGCCGCGGTCTCGGCACGAGGCTCGTCGAGCTCATGGAGGCCCGCATGACGGAGGAGGGGGCGAAGCTGCTCCACGCCTGGACGATCGCGGGCGACTCGGCGGCGGAGGAGCTCTTCACCGCGCGCGGCTTTCGCGAGGTGCGCCGCTTCTGGGACATGGCGATCGACCTCGCCCCCGAGCCGCCCGAGCCCGCCGCCCGGATCGAGACCTTTCGGGAGGCGGACGGCCCGGCCTTTCACGCGGCGCTCGAGGAGGCGTTCGCGGAGGGCTGGAAGCACGTCCCCGAGTCGTTCGACGCCTGGTGGGAGCGGCAGCGGCGGCGCTCGAATCACGACCCGTCGCTCTGGTTCCTCATCCGTGACGGCGACGAGATCGCCGCGATCTGCCGCGGCGAGAGCCGCGAGGACGGCGGCTATGTCGGCATGCTCGGCGTCCGCCCGGCCTGGCGCCGCAGGGGCTACGCGCGCGACCTGCTCCTCCATGCGTTCCGGGAGTTCCGCCGGCGCGGCCACACCCGCGCCTCACTCGGCGTGGATGCGGCGAACCGCACCGGCGCCACCCAGCTCTACGAGAGCGTCGGCATGGAAGTCGAGCTCGAGAACGTCGTGTGGGAGAAGATCTACGCGTGAGCATCCTCCGCGCCAAGTGCCCCGACTGCCGGACGCTCACCGCGGTCGCGGTCGACGACCTCTACGAGTGCCACGCCTGCGGCCGCTCCTTCGCCGCGGGGCTCGTCCGTGTGCCGCGGGCCTGGGGGGACGGCGGCGAGGAGATGATCGAGTCCGCCGCCCTGCCGCTCGACTATCCCGAGGTCGCCGTCGTCGAGGAGGACGCTCTGGCGATGCAGACGCTCGCCGTCGCGTCCGATCTCCCCGTGCGGCCGCTCGTCCTCGGCGGCTGCTGCTGCTCCCACATCGGCGCGGTCGAAGGGCTCGCTGCCCGCCACGACCGGCTCGGCGTCCTCTGGCTCGACGCGCACGGCGATCTCAACACGCCGGAGACGTCGCCGTCCGGGAACGAATGGGGGATGCCGCTGCGGATGATCATCGACCACGGCGCCGTCGATCCAGCCGACGTCGTCCTCTGGGGCGCCCGCAACCTCGACCCGCCCGAGGTCGAGTACATCGCGGCGGCGGGGATCGGAGGCGATCTCGAGGCGCTGCTCGGACGGGTGGACGCGGTCTACGTCGCGCTCGACGTCGACGTCTTCGACCCGGGCGAGCTCGCCGTCTTCATGCCGGAGCCGAACGGCCCGACGCTCGAGGAGGTCGAAGCGCTGTTCGCGCAGGTGCGCGCGAGCGGCAAGCTCGCCGGCGCCGGCCTCACCGGTCTCGCGCCGGATCCCGCCAACGTCGAGAAGCTCGAGCACCTCACCGCTGCGCTCGGCCTCTAGCGGCGCAACCGCCGCCGGCGACCGTAGGTCTAAGCTGGCGACGTGGCCAAGATCGACGTCTCGGTCGAGACCGGCGACCAGCCGGCGCCTCCGCCCAGCCATCCGAACACCTGCCCGAGCTGTCACTCGCACTACCGCGACGACGAGCTCGAGCGGAACCTCTGGGTCTGCACCCAGTGCGGCCACCACTTCCCGATGCGGGCGCGGGCGCGGATCGCCCACCTCGCCGATCCCGGCTCGTTCGCCGAGGAGGCGGCCGACCTCCACTCCGAGGATCCGCTTCACTTCTTCGACCTGCGGCCGTACACCGAGCGCCTCGCGGAGGCCGAGATGAAGACCGGTCTCGCCGACGCGATGGTGATCGGCCGCGCCGCGATCGAGCGACGCCGCTGCGAGCTCGCCGTCATGGACTTCGCCTTCATGGGCGGCTCGATGGGGAGCGTCGTCGGGGAGAAGTTCTCGCGCGCGTGCGACTCGGCGGCCGAGGGCGGCGTGCCGCTCGTCAGCGTCACGAGCTCCGGCGGCGCCCGCATGCAGGAAGGGATCCTCGCGCTCATGCAGCTGCCGAAGACGATCGCCGCGGTCGAGGATCTCCGCGACTCGGGCCAGGCGCTCATCAGCGTGATGACCCATCCGACGACCGGCGGCGTCCTCGCGAGCTTCGCGACGCTCGGGGACGTCCTCCTCGCGGAGCCGAATGCGCTCATGTCCTTCGCCGGCCCGCGCGTCGTGCAGGAGATCACCCGCGAGAAGCTGCCGGACGACTTCGGCCGGGCGGAGCAGAACGTCCGCTACGGCCAGATCGACGCGATCGTGCCGCGGCCCGAGCTGCGGTCGACGCTCGCCCGTCTCCTGAGGCTGTTCGATGCCCCAGAGTGAGCACGAGCTCCGCCTGCGCGAGCGGCTCGGGCGGCTGAAGAACCTCTCCCTGCTCGGCGGCGCGAAGCTCTCCGGCGAGCTCGAGCGCCTGCAGCGGCAGATCGACCGGATCGGCGAGGAGGCGACGGATGAGGAGATCTGGCGCAAGGTCGAGCTCGCCCGCCACGACGAGCGGCCGTACACCCTCGACTACGTCCAGCGCCTGCTCACCGACTGGTTCGAGCTGCACGGCGACCGGGCGCTCGGGGACGACGGCGCGATGATCGCCGGCATCGGCAAGTTCGCCGGCCGCACGATCGTCCTCGTCGGCCAGCAGAAGGGCCGTGACATCCACGAGCGCGCGAGCCGCCGCTTCGGGATGCCGAATCCCGAGGGCTACCGCAAGGCGATGCGCGCCATGGAGCTCGCCGACCGGCACGGCTTCCCGATCGTGACGCTCGTCGACACGCCCGGCGCCTATCCCGGAGTCGTCGCCGAGCAGCACGGCCAGGGAGCCGCGATCGCGACGTCGCAGGCGACGATGGCGCGGCTCACGGTGCCGACCGTCGCGTGCGTGATCGGGGAGGGAGGCTCGGGCGGCGCGATCGCGATCGCGCTCGCCGACCGCGTCCTCATGCAGGAGAACGCGATCTACTCCGTCATCTCGCCGGAGGGCTGCGCCTCGATCCTCTGGCGCGACGCCGGCCAGGCGAAGAAGGCCGCCGCGGCCTTCCGGCCGGACGCGATCCACTGCCTCGAGCTCGGCGTGATCGACGACGTCGTGCCGGAGCCGAAGGGCGGCGCGCAGATCGATCACGACATGGCTGCGCGGCTCCTCGGCGAGGCGTTGCGGGACTCCCTCGCGGAGTTCGACGGGATTCCGGGCGAGGAGCTCCGACGTCGCCGCCGCGCGCGCTTCCGCCGCCTCGGCGTTTACGCCTGAGCAGGCAACTAGCGGTAGGTTCGCTCAGATTCGGGGGTGACGTTCGTCCCCGCTGTCCACAGCGTCCACAGGCTTATCCCCGGGGATGTATGCGCCATGTGAACGGGATGAGTATGGCTTGCAACCTTGAAAATCCCGGTTTTGGGACGCGCCGCACCGTTGGCGAAGTGCGCAGAGGCGGTAGAAAGCCCTCGTGACCGAACGCCTCGGCGAGTACAAGCGCAAGCGGAATCCGACGAAGACTCCCGAGCCGTTTGGCGCCGAGCGCCGCCGGGCGAAGGCGCCGATCTTCGTCGTGCAGCGGCACGACGCGCGGCGGCTCCACTACGACTTCCGCCTCGAGCGCGACGGCGTGCTCGTCTCCTGGGCCGTGCCGAAAGGCGTCCCGCTCGAGCCGGGCGAGCAGCATCTCGCCGTCCACGTCGAGGATCACCCGCTCGAGTACGGGAGCTTCGAGGGCGAGATCCCGCAGGGCAACTACGGCGCGGGCACGGTCGAGATCTGGGATCGCGGCACGTACGAGTTGCTCGAGGAGAAGAAGGACGGCGGGCTCACCGTCCGCCTGCACGGCAAGCGCCTCGACGGGACGTGGGCGCTCGTCCCCGCGCATCTCTCCGGCGAGGAGAAGAACTGGCTCATCCTCCGCAAGCGCGACGACGGCGCCGCGGCGGCGGGGAGCCGCCGCGACTACGCGCCGATGCTCGCGACGCTCGTGGAGGATCTCCCGACCGGCGCGGGCTGGCTGTTCGAGCCGAAGTGGGACGGCTATCGCGCGCTCGGCTACGTCCACGGCGGCGACGCGACGCTGCGCTCGCGGCGTGGCAACGACATGTCCCAACGGTTCAGCAGCATCGCGAAGGAGCTGCCGAAGGCGCTGCGCACGCCGGACGCGGTCGTCGACGGCGAGGTCTGCGCGCTCGACGAGAACGGCCGCCCGAGCTTCTCCGCGATGCAGCAGGGCAAGCCGGGGACGCCGCTCGTCTACGAGATCTTCGACGTCCTCGAGATCGACGGCGAGCCGCTCCTCAGCCTGCCGCTGACCGAGCGCCGCGAGCGGCTCGAGCAGCTCGTCGTCCCGTCGCGGGCCGTCCAGGTGTCCGGCGCGTTCGAGGACGGCGAGGCGCTGCTCGAGGCGGCGCGCGAGCAGCAGCTCGAGGGCGTCATGGCGAAGAAGGCGACTTCGCGCTACCAGGAGGGGAAGCGCGGCCGCGACTGGCTCAAGGTGAAGACTCACGGCCGGCAGGAGTTCGTGATCTGCGGCTGGACGAAGGGCCAGGGCCGTCGCTCGGGCAGCTTCGGCTCGCTCGTCCTCGGCGTCCGGCGCGGCAAGGACCTCGTGTGGGTCGGCAACGTCGGCACCGGTTTCAGCGAGCGCACGATCGACGAGCTGCGCGCGAAGCTCGAGCCGCTGCGCCGCGAAACGACGCCGTTCCCCGCCGAGCCGAAGATGCCGAAGATCCGGAAGGGCGGCGTCGTCTGGGTCGAGCCGGAGCTCGTCTGCGAGGTCGAGTTCCTCGAGTGGACCCACGACGGGCACCTGCGCGCGCCGTCGTTCCAGGGGCTCCGCGACGACAAGCCGGCGCGGGCCGTGCGCCGCGAGACGCCCGTGGAGGCGGAGGATCACGGCGTGAAGCTCTCGAACCTCGACAAGCTCTTCTGGCCGGAGGACGATCCGGCCGGGCCGATCACGAAGGGCGACCTGCTCGACTACTACCGCGCCGTCGCGCCCGTCCTCGTCCCGCATCTGAAAGGGCGGCCGTTCACGATGCGGCGCTATCCCGACGGCGCGTACGGCAAGGCGTTCTTCCAGAAGGACGCGCCGAAGCACATGCCCGACTGGATCCCGCGCTTCCGCGTCGAGGTCTCGACGCGCGAGCGGCCGCCGAAGAGGCGCTGGATCGAGGCGCCGCTCGTCAACGAGGAGAGAGCGCTCCTCTGGATGGCGAACATGGGCTGCATCGACATGAACGCCTGGTACTCGCGCGTCGACAAGCCCGGCCGGCCCGACTTCGTCCTCTTCGACCTCGACCCGTCGGACGGCGTCGGCTTCGAGCAGGTCGTCGAGGTCGCGCTCATCGTCAAGTCGGCGCTCGACGCACTCGGGCTCGTCTCGTTCCCGAAGACGTCGAGCGCCGAGGGGATGCACGTCCTCGTGCCGGTCGAGCGGCGCTATACGTACGGGGAGACGCGCGAGCTCTGCGAGATCGTCGCCGGGGCGATCGCCAGGGCGCACCGCGGCCTCGCGACGACGGAGTGGTCGAAGGCGAAGCGGCGCGGCGTGCTCATCGACGCCAACCAGAACGGCGAGGGGAAGACGATCGCCTCGGTCTACTCCGTGCGGCCGCGGCCGGGCGCGCCGGTCTCGACGCCGCTCCGCTGGGACGAGGTGACGGAGAAGCTCGATCCGGCGAGCTTCACGATGGACGTCGTGCTCGAGCGGATCCGCCGCCACGGCGACCTCTTCGAGGGAGTCCTCACGACGCGGCAGCGGCTCGAGCCGGCGCTGCGCTCGCTGCGCTAAGGAAGGCGTGGAAGGATGCCGATGAGGCATGGAGTGCGGCTAGCTACGTCCCCCCATCACGTCGCGAATCACACGCGCGTCGTCAAGATCCTCGCGCCGCCCGCGCCTCACCACACGCTCGTGGGCCAGTGGCTGCACGACTTCCTCAACTTCGCGACGACGTGGCTGCCGGTCTTCTTCATCCTCATCCTCGCGCTGACCGCGTGGCTGCTCTGGCGGATGGTCGGGATGATGCCGCGCATCAAGCCGGTCAACCTCGCGCGCAAGTCGAGCGACGAGACGACGTGGGACGACGTCGCCGGCGTCGAGGAGGTGCGCGGCGAGCTGATGGAGGTCGTCGACTTCCTCAAGGATCCGAAGCGCTTCGAGCAGCTCGGGGCGAAGACGCCCAAGGGGCTGCTCCTCTACGGGCCGCCGGGCACGGGCAAGACGCTGCTCGCGAAGGCCGTCGCCCACGAATCGGGCGCGAACTTCTACGCCGCGAGCGCGTCCTCGTTCGTCGAGATGTTCGCGGGCCTTGGCGCCGCGCGGATTCGCAAGCTCTTCCAGGAGGCGCGCAAGAATGCGCCGGCGATCGTCTTCATCGACGAGCTCGACGCGGTCGGCGCGCAGCGCACCGGGCACGGCTTCAACCGCGAGCAGGATCAGACCCTCAACCAGCTCCTCGTCGAGCTCGACGGCTTCGAGGGAGCCGAGCAGGTCGTCGTGATGGGAGCCTCGAACCGGATCGAGGATCTCGATCCCGCCCTCCTGCGGCCGGGCCGGTTCGACCGCCAGCTTCTCGTGCCGCCGCCGGATCTCGCCGGCCGCGAGGCGATCCTCGCCGTCCACACGCGCGGCAAGCCGCTTCATCCCGACGCCTCGCTCACGACGATCGCGCGCCAGACGTCCGGGCTCACGGGCGCCGAGCTCGCGAACATCTGCAACGAGGCCGCGATCGCCGCCGGCCGCCGCGGCGACAGCGCCCTCTCGCAGGTGCATTTCGACTGGGCGATCGAGCGCGTCGTCGCCGGGTTGCAGCAGAAGAAGGTCCTGACCGAGAAGGAGCGCCGGATCCTCGCCTTCCACGAGGGCGGCCACGCGCTCATGGCCCATCTGATGGGCGGCATCTCGGAGCTGCAGAAGGTGACGATCGTCGCGCGCGGCACGGCGCTCGGCTACACGTTCCACCTGCCCGAGGAGGATCGCTACCTCCACACGAAGGAGGAGCTGCAGGACTGGATGGTCGTCGCGCTGGCCGGCCGCGCCGCCGAGGAGGTCGTCTTCGGGCGCGTCACGAACGGCGCGGCGAACGACCTCGAGAAGGTGACGGACATCGCCCGCCACATGGTGTTCGACTGGGGCATGTCCGACTCGGTCACGTCGCGGACGATGCGCGCCGACAACTATGCGCTCTCCGAGGCGACGAAGCGTCTTCGCGACGAGGAGCAGGCGCGCCTCACCGACGGGGCCTACGAGGAGGCGCTGCGGCTCCTCAAGAAGCACCGGCCGCCGCTCGACCGCATCGCGAGCGCGCTCCTCGAGAAGGAGACGCTCGTCCGCGACGAGGTGCTCGAGCTGTTCAAGGACGTCGAGCCGGAGTCGCGCGCGTCGGAGACGGTCGGCGTGCCGCGCGTCGTGGCGAGCCAGGCCGGCCGCCTCTGGCCGTAACGGCTAGCCGGCGCCGAGCGTGGAGAGATCGATCGCGCCCTTCGGCGTGCTGAGCGAGACGGACTGGTTCCAGTCCCCGAACGTGATCGCGCCCGAGGCTCCGCCCTTGCCGCCGACGATGGCGACCGGATAGGCGGTTCCCGTCGCCGCGACGTAGAGCTTGCTGTTGTCGGACGTGTCGCGAATCTCGACGACCTGCTGTCCCTTGTACGTCGTGAGCCCGCCGTTGACGAGCTTGCCGTGGCTGTTCGCGATCGCGCCGAACAGCGTGCTCGGAGTCGTGAGCGGCGTCAGCGAGGCGAAGCCGCCGCTCTTCGCGGACGCCTTCAGCCACCTGCCGTGGAAGATGCTCGCCGCGCTTCCCGCGAAGTGCTTGAGGAAGGCGTCGCTGCCGCGGATGTAGACGGTGTTGCCGATCCGGATCAGGTCGAAGCGGAAGCCGCTCGTGCTCATCGAGCCGGTCGCGCCCTTGTTCTTGACGAGCGACAGGTCGAGGCTCGTCGGCGTGCCGCCTGAGTCGATGCTCCCGGAGACGTGGAGCGAGGACGCGCCGACCGCCGCGCTCTTCGCGTCGGCGAGCACTTTCGTCGCCGGCTTCGACGCCTCGCCGTTCGACGTGCTGCCGCTCTTGCCGCCGCTGCCGCCGCAACCGGCGAGCAGCGCGACAGCCAGAAGGAGTACGGGTCCCCTCGTCCGCATCGCAGCGATCCTTTCACATACCATCGCCGCGTGGCCGCAGCTCGCTCGATCCACCACGTCGGGGTCGCCGTCGACGACCTCGACGGCGCGATCGAGACGTACGAGCGGCTGTTCGGCGCGACGCTCGAGCACCGCGAACGGGTCGTGGAGCAGGGCGTCGAGGCCGCGTCGATGCGGGTCGGCACCAGCCGGCTCGAGCTGCTCGGCGCGCTCGGGGAGGACACGCCGGTCGGCCGCTTCCTCGCGAAGCGCGGCCCCGGCATGCACCACGTCGCGTACGAGGTCGCCGACATCAGCACGGCGCTCGCCGACCTCGCGGACGCCGGCGCGCAGCTGATCGACGAGACGCCGCGGCGGGGCATGTTCGGCCTCGAAGTCGCGTTCGTCCATCCAGACTCGGTCCACGGCGTACTCTCGGAGGTGGTGGCGAGTGGCTGAGGATCGCGTACGGATCGAGCTCGGCTTCGCCGGCGGCCAGATCGTCGGCGAGTTCGTCGACTCGAGCTCGGCCGACAGGCTCGAGGCGGCGCTCGCCTCGACCGGCCCCGGCCAGCCGGTGGTCGTGCTCGAGACGGAGGACGGGCCGCTCCACGTTGTGGTCGCCAACGTCGCGTACTACAAGCGAATCGTCCGCGCCGGCCGCGTCGGCTTTGCCTCCGCCTGACATCGGCGCGTTAGCTCAACCCGCTTCTCGGGGAACGCACGGGGGATGACTGCGTCCGCAGAGGAGCGGCCTGCCCGCGAATCGGTCGAGCACGTCCGCGATCTCGTCGCGCGCGGCCAGCAGGGCGACCGGGACGCGCTCGAGGAGCTGTACCTCATCCACTTCGACCGGATCTACAGCTACCTCCACGTCAGCGTCGGCAACCGCCACGACGCCGAGGACCTGACGACGCAGACGTTCCTGAAGATGCTCGAGAAGATCGGCAGCTTCAAGTGGCAGTCGGCGCCGTTCTCCGCCTGGCTGTTCCGGATCGCGCACAACCTCGCGATGGACCACTTCCGGTCGCGCCGCCGCTGGCAGCCGGAGGAGGAGGTGCCCGAGCCGCCGCCGAGCGAGGCGGAGCCGTCGGCCGAGCTCGAGGCGATGCGGACGATCGGGCGCGAGTCGATGCTCAAGCTGATCGAGGACCTCTCGCCCGAGCAGCAGCAGGTGCTGACGCTGAAGTTCGTCTTCAACCTCCCGAACGCGGAGGTCGCGGCGATCCTCGACAAGACCGAGGGCGCGATCAAGTCGCTCCAGCATCGCGCGCTCGTCTCCCTCCAGAAGCAGGTCGAGACGCCGTAGGAGGGGCCGGCGGGACAGTGCTGTGGCGCAGGGCCGCGCCGGCTCGCCGCGAGGCAGCGTCCTCAGTCGCGCCGATAGAAACCGCTATCGGCGCTCCCTGCGTCCTTGCCGCGCGACGCCCATCGCACCCCTGCACCGAACACCGTCCCACCGCCCCCTCCCGCTAGCCTCCGCGCGTGGCGCTGGAGGTGGGGATCGTCGGACTGCCGAGCTCCGGGAAGACGACGCTCTTCCGGGCGCTGACGCATGCCGAGGCGACCGGCTCGGGCAAGGAGCACGTCGGGATGGCGCAGATCCCGGACGAGCGGCTCGACGCGCTCGCCCGCGTCGTCGGCGCCCGCAAAGTGACGCCCGCGGCGGTGCGGGTCGTCGACGTGCCGGGCACGGGGCCGGCGCTGCTCGGGAATCTCCGCCAGGTCGACGCGCTCCTCGTCGTCCTCGACGGCTTCTCCGGCACGCGGGTTCCCGCGGACGACCTCGAGACGCTGAAGCTCGAGCTGCTCGTCGCCGACCGCGACCACGTCGAGCGGCGGCTCGAGCGCGTCGCGAAGCAGGCGAAGTCCGGCGACACGCGGCTGAAGGCGGAGGCGGCGGAGCTCGAGCGGCTCCTCGCGCATCTCGACGCCGGCAGGACGACGGCGGAGTGGGACGGCGCGCTGCCGGGCGAGCTCGATCCGCTCACGACGAAGCCGCTCCTCGAGCTCGTCAACGGCCCGGACGGGATCGACCTCGAGCTCGAGGCGGAGCTCGGCGAGCTGTCGCCGGAGGAGGCGGCCGAGTTCCGCGGCGGCGGCGAGTCCGCGCTCGGGGAGGTCGTGCGACGGCTGGCGGAGACGCTCGACCTGATCACGTTCTTCACCGCGGGCGAGAAGGAGACGCGCGCGTGGACGCTCACGCGCGGCGAGACGGCGATCGACGCGGCCGGGACGATCCACTCCGACATCGCGCGCGGATTCATCCGCTGCGAGGTCGTGCGCTGGGACGACCTCGTCGAGGCGGGCGGCCACGCGGAGGCGGCGCGTGCGGGCAAGCAGCGGCTCGAGAGCAAGACGTACGCCGTCGAGGACGGCGACGTCCTCAACATTCGCTTCAACGTCTGACCCTTTCGGACACGTCCGGTGCCTGGCACCGGACATGTCGGTTGCGGACACGGCCGTCGTCCGACGCGGTGCGTGAGCTACGCCGTACGCTGGGCGGATGACGCGCGTCGTCTTCGTCGGTGCGCACGGGGCGCTGGCCGCAGCGCTCGCCGGGCGGACATACGCCGGGCCCGCGCCGCAGGAGGCGGTCGTCGAGGCGATCGAGGAGCTCGACCTCCCGTTTCCACGTCGGCTCGACGAGCCCGCGCCGGAGGATCTCGTCGTCGACACTGCCGACTGGAACCTTCCCGACCCGGTCGGACTCTGCCTCGAGGAGGTCCGCGAGCTGCGGTCGGTGATCGAGGAGAGGGTCTCTAGCCTGCCGATATGAGCGCGACGCCCGCGAGGGCGACCGCGACGCCGGCGAGCTGCGGAGGCGCGATCCGCTCCTTCAGGACGAAGCGGGCGAGAGCGACGAGCACGACCGGGTAGAGCGAGCCGAGCACGGAGACGACGCTGATCAGCCCGCGCCGCGCGGACGCGCCGTAGAGGAGGTTCGCGCCGGTGTCGAAGAGCCCCGTCGCGACGAGGAGCGGCAGGATCGGCCGCAGCCGCTCGGTCGAAGGCCGCACGAGGAGCGCGGCGACGAGCACGATCGGCACGACCGTCAGCCGCAGGCTCAGCGTCCCCCAGACGACGCCCGCCTGCGAGACGCGGTTGAGGCCGAGCAGGGACGAGCCGAACCCGAGCGCGGCGAGCAGCGCCAGGCCCGCGCCGGTCGTGATCTTCCGGCCCGCTCCCTCGGGAAGCGGCTCGAGGGACGCGGCGATGACACCGCCGACCGCGAGGACGATTCCGAGCGCCTGGAGGAAGGACGGATGCTCGCCGCGGGCGAGCCCGTAGACCACCGGCACGACCGCGCCGGTGGCGGAGATCGGCCCGACGATCCCCATCGTCCCGATCGCGAGGGCGCGGTAGAAAGCACCGAGGCCGAGGGCGCCCATCGCGCCGCCGAAGCAGCCCCACGCGAGCTCGCGGCCGGTCGGCACGTGCGGCTGCGTCGCGAGCGCGAGCGTCCCCACGAGCACGAGCCCGGCCACCTGGGAGACGACGAGCACCCAGACGATCTGGATGCGGCGCGCGCCGATTCCGCCGCCGAAGTCGGCGATGCCCCAGGAAAGGCTCGCCGCGAGGGCGAGCGCGACGGCGATCAAGCCGGGACGGGCCTCGTGGCGGCGACGGCGTCGAGCTGGTTCGCGTGGTAGAGGACGGCGGCCTCGGCGGTGCGCGCCGCGCGCGCGTCGTGGTGGCACGCGACCGCGTGGAGGAGCTCGGCCGGCGCGTCGAGCTCCTCGAGCAGCCGCAGCCCGAGGTGGACGTGACCGAGGAGCCGGCCCTGCTCCGTCGGCGCGAAGACCGGCGGCGGCCCGAGCTCGCGCGTGCGGCCCGTGTCATGGACGAGCGCCGCCGCGATCAGGAGGTCGGCGCGGAGCCGCGGGTGGATCTGGCAGAGCTCGCGGCACAGCGTCGCGACCCCGACCGTGTGCTCGAGCAGGCCGCCGGCGTAGGAGTGGTGACCGTCCGGCGTCGCCGGATAGGCGCGCAGCGGCGCCTCCGCGAGCGCGCGGGTCACGACCGTCCGCAGGCCGTCGTCGTGAACCTCCGCGACGAGGAACTCGAGGAAGCCCTCGAGCTCCTCCGCATCCCGCCGCAACCCGACCGCGAGGCCCGCCGGATCGACGCCTTCCGCCGGCTCGAGCGTCCGCACCTCGACCTGGAGCTCGTTCCGGAACTTCTCGACCCGTCCGAGCACGCGCACGGCATCGCCCGTCTGGAAGCGCCCGTCGAGCAGGTCGGCGTCGTTCCAGACGCGCGCGGAGATCCGGCCGCTCGGATCGACCAGCTCGAGCGCGAGGTATGTCGCGCCGCTCCGCGTCCGCAGCCGCTCCTTCCGGGCGACTGCGTAGACGCCTTCGACGGTGCGGTTCTCCTCGAGCTGGGCGATGGCCGTCACGAGAGGAGTTTCGCATCTGATCCGGGCGGGGACCGAAGCGAGGATGGCGGTCGCACTGGGCCAGAGCAAGCGGTTCGCCGCTTCGAGCCCCGTCACGCGCTACTGGGTCGCCCACTCCGTCGGCTTCTCGCTCGACGGCGGCGCGCACGGGACGGTGGAGCGAGTCCTCGCGGAGGACGATCCGCTCGCGCCGTCGCACCTCGAGGTGCGGACGAAGCGGCAGCGCCTGCGGCGCATCCCCGTCTCCGCGGTGATCGCGGTCGTCCCGTCGGAGCGGCGCCTCGTCGTCGAGGGTGGCCGCGCCGTCGGCGTCTCGCGGCATCCGCAGCGAAAGGAGCGGCTGAACAAGGCGGCCGCGCTCGCCGGCCGGGGAGCGATCACCACGGGCATCCTCCTGCTCGATCTCGCCACCCTTCTTGCGCGGTTCGCGCGGGAGGCCTGGCGGGTCGGCGCCCCCGTCGTCGCAGCGGCGAGCAAGCGCGGCTACTCCGCCGGAAGGCGCGGCGGGAGGGAGTCGGTGAGATTGGTACGGTCAGTGCCGTGGCAGCGATACGGCCGTTCCGCGCGCTCCGCTACGACGAGGCTGTCGCAGGCGAGCTCGACGCGCTTGTCGCACCGCCGTACGACGTCATCGGAGCCGACCAGCGTGAAGAGCTCCGCCGAGCGAGCCCGCACAACGTCGTCCACCTGACCCTCCCCGACGACGAGGAGGAGGCCGCCGCTGCGCTCGCCGACTGGCGTGCGCGCGGAGTGCTCGTGCAGGACGACGAGCCCGCGTACTGGTGGCTCGCGCAGGACTACGAGGGGCCGGACGGCGTCCGCCGCCGTCGCGAGGGATTCGTCGCCGCGCTCCACGTCGAGCCGTACGAGAACCGCGTCGTTCTCCCGCACGAGCGCACGCACGCCGGGCCGAAGGAGGGCCGGCTCCGGCTCCTCCGCGCGACCTGCGTCCAGCTCGAGCCGCTCTTCTTCCTCTGGGACGGGACGATCGAGGTCGACGGGCTCGGCGAGCCGGACATCCGGAGCGGCGGCGACAGCCTCTGGCGGCTCGACAGCGAGTTCGGCGAGGCGCTGACGGAGGAGCTTCGCGACGCGCAGCTGCTCATCGCCGACGGCCACCACCGTTACGAGACGACGCTCGCCTCGGGCGAGGAGTGGCTGCTCGCGGTGATCGTCCCGACGGGACAGGAGGGGCTGACGATCTTCCCGACGCACCGGCTCGCCGAGTCGGTCGACGGCGCGGCCGGCGAGCCGATACCCACGCCGGGCGATGTCCTGCCGGGACCTGTCCTCTACCGCGAAGGACGCTACGAGCTGCTCCACGGCGACGGGCTCGATCCGGAGGTCGTCGCGGCGCTCGAGCCTGTCGGCGTCACGTACACGCCGAATCGCGAGGAAGCGGTCGCGGCGGTCGACCGCGGCGACGCGGCAGCTGCGTTCCTCCTCCGTCCGACCCGGATCGAGGACGTCTGGGAGGTCGCGCGGCGCGGCGAGGTCATGCCGCAGAAGAGCACGTTCTTCTATCCGAAGCTCACCTCCGGCCTCTTGATGCTCCCGCTTGACTGACTGGCTCGAGCTCTGCCGGGCCGCGGTCGCCGACGTCGAGGCGGTGCTCGACCGCCTGCCCACGCGCGCCGAGCGCGAGCCGGTCGTCGGGGCGGGCGAGGGCGGCGACGAGACGACGGCGATCGACCAGGCGGCGGAGGACGTGATCGTCGAGCGATTCCGGGCGACCGGCGCCTCGATCGTCTCCGAGGAGGTCGGCCTGCTCGACGGCGACGAGACGGTCGTCGTGATCGACCCGATCGACGGTTCGCTCAACGCGAAGCGCGGCATCCCGTTCTTCGCTCTGTCGATCGCCGTTGCAGAAAACCGCACGATGGACGACGTCCACCTCGGCTTCGTCCACGACTTCGGCACCGGCGAGGAGTGGCTCGCGCGGCGAGGCGAGGGCGCGTGGCTCAACGGCGTGCCGCTCGGCGCGGTGCGGCCGAAGGAGACGGTCGAGATCCTCTCCTTCGAGGCGACGCGCACGTCACTCGTCGCGGCGGAGGCGCCGAAGGTCGCCGAGCTCGCGCACCGGCTGCGGATCATGGGCTCGCTCGCGCTGTCGCTCTGCCACCTCGCCGCCGGCCGCGTCGACGCGGTCGTGTCGCTCAAGCCGGCGCGCTCGGTGGACATCGCGGCGGCGCAGCTCCTCTGCCGCGAGCTCGGCCTCGCCGTCGACCTGTTCGACGTCGAGGAGCCGTTCGGCGCGGCGCCGCTCGACCTCGAGCAGCGTTCGCGCGTCGTCGCAGCGGGAACGGACGACGTGTGCTCGCGGATCGCGCGCGCCCTGTCCGCATAGGGCTCTCCGCTGGAACTACGTGACGACGCGCGACGCCGCGGACGTCGCTCTCGCGTGGCCCGCTGCGTTCACGGCTGTGACCTGGACGCGCAGACGGTGGCGCGCGTCTGCTGTCGCGAGCACGTGGGAGGAGCCGTTCGCGCCGTGGATCGCCCGGCACGACGTGCCCTTCGCCGAGCAGCGCAGCCACCGGTAGTGGAACGCGGTCGGCGGGCCGCTCCAGCGCGCCGACGTCGCGCGGAGCCGCTTCCCGACCTTGGCGACGCCTGCGATGCGCGGCTTGCGCACGAGGTGGGGAACGGCGACGACGGGATAGGTCGGCAGGCTCGTGGCGGAGACGGAGGCCGCCGCGTTCGTCGCCGTGACCTGCGCCATGAGGTCGTGGCCTGCGTCCGCTTGCGCGACGGTGTACGTCGCGGAGCCGGCGCCGGGGATGGCGGCGCAGTGCGTCCCGTTCCCCGAGCAGCGCAGCCACTCGTACGCGTAGCTCGTCGGCGACCCGGCCCACGTCCCGTTCGTCGTGGTGAGCTTCTTCCCGACTCCCGCCGTGCCGGTGACGACCGGCGGCTCCGTCGAGTCCGGGACCTGGGCGGTCGTGGTCGGGACCCAGTAGATCGCGTAGACGGTGTTCGTCCGCATCACGGGGCCGCCGTGGTAGACGACCGGGCCCGAGCCGCGCGGGGCGGACACCGGCCCGCCGAGATAGGGCACGCAGCCGCCGCCGGCGTTGCTGTACTCCTCCTGCAGCCAGTAGTCGTGGCCGTTGATCACCTGGTTGTAGCTCCCGGTCGCGGTCGATCCGAGGACGGTTCCGAAGTCGGAGACGCAGAGGTCGCCGATCTCCCCGCCTGTGCCGGCGCTCGAGAACCACGCGGGAGTGGCCTCCGGCCAGGGGTCGGTGATCGCCTCGTTCATCTCGTGACCGAGCGCGTTGATCGTCATGTCGGCCCCGGTTCCGTTCGGCGAGCTGCCGTTGGCGCAGCCGCCGCCGGGAACCGTCGCGTCGTCCGGCAGGACGGCGTAGGCGGCGACGACGTTGGGGGCGGGGGAGAAGTCGTCGTGGTAGGCGCAGAAGACGTTCGTGCTGCATCTGTTGCCGGACGCCGAGCCGACGGTGTCGCAGATCCCGACGTTCGTCGGCGTGAAGATCGCGTAGAGGTGGGCCGGCCGCGTGCTGTCCTCGGTCCAGCCGTTGACGGCGATCGCGTGCGCGATCTCCGTCTGGAGCTGGGCGTCCGTCAGGCAGACGGAGTCCTGTCCGTCGCGCGTGGCGTCGTTGCACTGGCTCGCTGGATACGGGGTCGTGTCGACGTAGGCGCCGCCGAAGGTCGAGTCGTAGGCGATCCTGCCCGTGCTGTCGGAGTACTGGGTCGCGACCGAGAAGACGTTGCTCGAGCCGCTGTCGTGGGCGACGTCGGTGAGGAACTGGTCGATCGCGCTCTCGTAGCCGGTGCAGGCCGCGACGCCGCAGCTGAAGGCCGTCGTCTGGGACGTCCTCCGCGCGCTCGGCCGAGCGGTGGCGTGGGGCGAGGTGTGCGGGATGAGGCCGGGGAGGGGCGTCGACGCGGCGCGGCCGTCACCGGATCCTGCCGCGGCGGCGGTGCAGACGGCGCCGGCGGCAAGGGCGGCGGCGAGCGCGAGCCTGAGCACTCCCGGCTAGTGGTGCTTCTTGGCGGTCTTGACGGCGGGCACTTCGCGGGTCGTCGCGGAGAACGCGGCGTGGCTGCCGGCGAGGTTGAAGCCGGTGACCCGGACGCGGAGGCGGTGCTTCGCGTCCTTCTTGCCGAGCATGTACGTCGACTTCGTCGCGCCCGCGATGTGGACGCACACCTTGCCCTTCGCAGAGCAGCGGAACCACTGGTAGCGGTAGGTCGCCGGCGGCCCGCTCCACGTCCCCTTGCCGGCGGACAGCTTCTTCCCGACCTTCGCCTGGCCGGCGATGTGCGGCAGCTTCGTCGCGACGGGAAGGCCGACGACGCTCGCCGTCGGCGCGGAGGTCGCCGTCGTCGTCGCGGCCGCGTTCGTCGCGGCGACGCGGGCTTCGAGCGTGTGGCCCTCGTCGGCCGAGCCGGGAACGTACGTCGAGGACGTCGCGTGGGCGATGCTCGAGCAGGTGCTGCCGGAGCAGCGGAGCCACTGATACGTGTAGCTCGCGGGCGTGTTCCAGCTTCCCGTCGTCGTCGAGAGCGTCTTCCCGACCGCCGCGAATCCCGAGACCGCGGGCGGCGTGCTCGCCGCCGGGACGGGGACGACGACGTTGGACGCGGCCGACGGCACCGGGCTCGACGAGCCGCCGCCGTTCGCCGCGCTCACCTCGGCGCGGATCTCGTGGCCGGCGTCGCCGGCGCTCGGCGTGTACGCCGAGGAGCTCGCGCCGGAGATGTCGCTGCAGCTCGTCCCGCTCGCCGAGCACTGCTGCCACTGGTACGTGTAGGCCGTCGGCGAGCCCGTCCAGCTGCCGGCCGAGGTCGAGAGCGTCTTCCCAACGGCCGCGACGCCGGAGACGATCGGTGGCGCGCTGTTCGTCGGCGCCGCCGGAAGGGAGGACGGCGTGTAGCTCTGGACGCAACGCGTGCCGTCGCCCTGGAGCGGCGACGCATTGCTCCACTCCTGCTGCAGGAGGTAGTGGTCGCCGTGGATCGTTTCGTTGTACTTGGTTCCCGGTGACCCGGAGGTCGTGCCGAAGTCCCAGGCGCAGAGGTCCCCCATCTCGCTTTGGGCGGCCGAGAACCAACCCCCGGTGGTATCGGGATCGCTTATCGCCTCGTTCTGCTCGTGGCTGATGGTGTTGATCGTCGGGTCGGCGGCCGGATTGGTGGGCTCTTCGCCAAAGTCGCAGCCGGGCGTCGGGATCGTGGCGTTGTCCGGCTCGACGGCATACACAACGCCGCCGCCGCCAGGGATGTAGTTGTGGTATGCGCAGAAGCCCGTCCCAGGCGTGGTGCTGCAATCCGCAGCCGAGGTGTCTGTGCAGATGCCGACGTTGTCCGGCGTAAAGATGAAGAAGAGAGTGGACAGTCCCGTGGGCCAGTGTTGCGTCGCAATGTCGGCCTGAATCTCTGTCTGAAGCTGAGCGTCTGTCAGACACCTTGGGTCGTAACCGTCGATACAGCCGCTCGACGGGTAGTTGGTCGTGTCGATGTAGTGACCCTGAAAAGTGGAGCTATAGGCAATCGGAGTGCCTCCTCCGTTGCAGGAGGATGCAAAGAGCGCCACGCCCTGGCAGTACTGCGTGGCGACCGAGTAGACATTCGAGGCGTCGCCACTTGCCGCAGCGACATCGCTGAAGTACGTGTCGATCGAGTTCTCGTAGCCTGCGCACGACGTGGCGCTACAGGTGCTCCCCGAAGGCATCCAGTAGATGGCGTAGACGGCGTTCGATTGCATGATCGGCCCACCGTTGTAGAGGAGGGGGCCGTTGTCGAGGGCGCGCGGAGCTGCCGGCGCGAAGAGATCGAGGCCGAGCCCTTCGGTGAACGCGTTGGCATGGGGCACCATGCCGGCCGGATGCGGGCCCGGCGCTGCGCCGACGCGCCCGGGAGCCGCTCCGAGCAGGAGTGCTGTGGCGGCGAGCAGGAAAGCGAGTACGACCTTCTTCATCCTCGGCCCAAGCAGGCTAGCCCCGATTTGGAGCACCTGCGCGAAGGTTTACATGTGTTTTTCTCAGTCAGTCTCGCGCGGCGAGAGCCGCTGCGAGCCGGCCGAGCTGCCGGGCGGCGGTGTCGAACGTCGAGACCGTGCTTCCGAGGCTCGCACCGTTCCCCTGCAGGCCGTCGATCTGCTTCGTCAGGTACGCGGCCTGGCTCTGGATGTAGCCGGAGTCGAGCTGGGAGGTCGGTGTCGTCGTCAGGTACGTCGTCAGCGTCTTGAGCTCGCTCGCGAGCTTCGCCGCCGCGGACGAGATGCCGGCCGCGCCGTCCGAGAGCGAGCCGGCCGCGGTGGTCGAGGCGCTCGCCGCCGCCGCGACCGCGGCTCCGGCGTGGACGAGCCTCCTCGCCGTGGCGCGCGCTTCCGCGGCGACGTGGCGGTCGCGCGCCTCTGCCGCGCGGGCGGCCGCGAGCGACGCGGTGAGCGTGTGATTGCGCGCCGTCTCGCGGACGAGCGCGCTCTCCGCCGCGGTGTTCTGCTGCGTCTGGTGGCGCCAGCCGATCGTGAACACGGCCGCGCTGACGAGCGCGCCGCAGATGAACGCGAGGACGGGAAGCAGCCAGACGGAGCGCGAACGCGTGCGGCGCCGGGGCTGCGGCGTCGCGTGCCGGACGCGTCCGAGCGGGGGCCGGTCCTCGAGAACGGGCCAGCCGCTGGAGTCGGAAGCCATCCGCGCGCGCTTCGCCACGCGCGGCGCGGATCCTGCTACCGGCGCTTCGTGAGCCGGTGCCACATCCGCAAGGGGAACATCCCGAGCAGCGGCGCCCGCCGCCCGAGCTCGTCCCGGTCCTCGCGATCGAACGCGCGCGCGAACTGGAGCGCCTCGGCCGGACTGCCGTACAGCTTCTCGCCGCCGGCTTCGCCGCAGCGCTGACAGCTCCAGCGCATCGTCGCTCCCTCCGCGCGGAAGCGGTAGCGGTGCCCGAACACGGCGCAACGCAGCATCTCGCGAGCGTAACCGGGCGCCCTGGCACATCGTTGACAGGAACGTGAACGCGTCCAGCGCGACTGTCGAGACCGGACGGCTCGAGACGAACATCCCCGCGCGGCTCGACCGCCTGCCATGGGCGAAGTTCCACTGGCTCGTCGTGATCGGACTCGGGACGGTCTGGATCCTCGACGGCCTCGAGGTGACGATCGTCGGCTCGATCGCGCCACGGCTGACCGAGCACGGCAGCGGCATCGCGATCACGACTGCCCAGATCGGCACCGCCGCCGCGGTCTACGTCGCGGGTGCCTGCGCCGGCGCGCTCTTCTTCGGGCAGCTCACCGACCGCTTCGGCCGGAAGAAGCTGTTCCTCCTCACGCTCGGCGTCTACATCCTCGCCACGCTCGCGACGGCCGCGTCGTGGACGGCGTGGTTCTTCTTCCTCTGCCGCTTCCTGACCGGCGCGGGAATCGGCGGCGAGTACGCGGCCATCAACTCGGCGATCGACGAGCTGATCCCGGCGCGCGTCCGTGGCCGCGTCGACCTGATCATCAACGGCTCGTACTGGGTCGGCTCCGCCGCCGGCTCGGCCGTCGCGATCCTCCTGCTCGACAAGGCGCTGCTCTCGTCGAACATCGGCTGGCGGCTCTCGTTCCTGCTCGGTGCGATCCTCGGCCTCGCCGTCCTCTTCGTCCGGCGCAACGTCCCGGAGAGCCCGCGCTGGCTGTTCATCCACGGCCGCGAGGAGGAAGCGGAGCAGATCGTCCGCGACATCGAGTCGGGCGTCGAGGAGGAGACGGACGAGAAGCTCGACGAGCCCGACGACACGATCACGGTTCGCCAGCGGGAGTCGATCCCGTTCCGCGAGATCGCGAAGACGGCGTTCCAGCGCTACCCGCGCCGCGCGATCCTCGGCCTCGCCCTGTTCATCGGCCAGGCGTTCCTCTACAACGGCGTGACCTTCAACCTCGGGACGCTGTACACGACGTTCTGGAAGGTCTCCTCGAGCTTCGTCCCCGTCTTCATCATCGTCTTCGCGGTCGGGAACTTCCTCGGGCCGCTCCTGCTCGGCCGGCTCTTCGACACCGTGGGTCGCAAGCCGATGATCGCGGGGACGTACTTCGGCTCCGCCGTGGTCGCCGCGGTGATGGCCGTCCTGTTCACCGGGCACAGCCTCGGCAACTCGCCGTGGACGTTCGAGGCGTTCATCTTCGGCACGTTCTTCCTCGCCTCGGCCGGGGCGAGCGCCGCGTACCTCACCGTGAGCGAGATCTTCCCGATGGAGACGCGCGCGCTCGCGATCGCCTTCTTCTACGCCGTCGGCACGGGGATCGGCGGCATCATCGGGCCGCTCCTGTTCGGGAACCTCATCGCCTCGGGGAACCGCGGCGAGGTTGCGACGGCGTTCTTCATCGGCGCCGGCGTCATGGCCGTCGGCGGCCTCGCGGAGGTGCTGTTCGGCGTCAAGGCCGAGCAGGTGCCGCTCGAGGACATCGCGAAGCCGCTCACCGCCGAGGAGGCCGAGCACACGCCGGAGCGCGAGCGCGAGGGACGGCACCGCTACCGGCCCGGCCCGGGACTCGACTATCCGTACTACTCGCCGGGCTTCGTCGGCACCGCGGTGCGCCGTCCCGCGCCGCTGACCGCGCTCCAGAACGAGGTCGAGGCGATCGGCCGCGCCGTCGACGAGGGCGGGCCGATCTCCCGCGACGAGCTGTTCCGGCTCGTCGGCGCCCGCCGCTGGGGGCCGGGCCGCTTCCGGCGTGCGCTCGACGAGGCCGTTGCGGCGGGACGCGTCCGGCGCTCCGGACGGCACACGTACGAAGCGCCGTAGGCGCTACGCTCGCCCGCATGGAGCCGTCTCGTGAGGATGTCCTCAAGGCGCTCGAGCAGGTGATCGACCCGGAGCTCCGGCGTCCCGTCACCGAGCTCGACATGGTGCGCGGCGTCGAGATCCACGACGGCGTCGTCGCGCTCACGATCGTCCTCACCGTCGCCGGCTGCCCGCTGCGCGACTCCTTCGAGCAGCAGGTGGAGCAGGCGCTCACCGGGGTCGCCGGAGTGCGCGGGTTCGAGCTCTCGTTCGACGTGATGACGCCGGAGGAGCGGCAGGCGCTGACGCAGAAGCTGCGCGGCGGCGCGCCCGAGAACGACGGCGTGATCCGCATCCCGGCCGAGTGCCGCGTGCTCGCCGTCGCGAGCGGCAAGGGCGGCGTCGGCAAGTCGTCGCTCGCCGCGAACCTCGGCGTCGCCTTCGCGGAGCTCGGCCACCAGGTCGGCGTCCTCGACGCGGACATCTACGGCCACTCGATCCCGCACATCCTCGGCATCCGGCAGCGGCCGGTCGCCGTCGACCAGATGATCGTCCCGCCGGTCAAGGACGGCCTCAAGCTCATGTCGATCGGCTTCTTCCTCGAGACGAGCAGCGAACCGGTGATGTGGCGCGGCCCGATGCTCCACCGCGCCCTCGAGCAGTTCCTCACCGACGTCCACTGGGGGGAGATCGACACGCTCGTCGTCGACATGCCGCCGGGGACGGGCGACGTCTCGATCTCGCTCGGGCAGCTCCTGCCGCGCGCGGAGGTCGTCGTCGTGACGACGCCGCAGAAGCTCGCGCAGGACGTCGCGGCGCGGGCCGCGTCGATGGCGCAGAAGACGAACATGCGCCTCCTCGGCGTCGTCGAGAACATGGCCGGCGACGTCTTCGGGAGCGGCGGCGGCGAGGAGCTCGCGCGCGAGCTCGGCGTGCCGCTGCTCGGATCCGTGCCGCTCGATCCCGTCCTGCGTGAGCAGGGCGATGCCGGCGCGCCGGTCGTCTCCGCCCGGCCGGACGCCGAGTCCGCGCGCGCGATCGTCGCCATCGCGCAGGAGATCGAGGCGCTGCGCCGCGAGCCGTCCGGCGGCATCCTCAAGCCGCTGCCGCTCGTCGGCTGATCCGGGAGGATGAGACGGTGGCGGCAGCCGCCTTCTTCGATCTCGACCGGACGCTCCTGCGTCGCTCGTCGGCGCTCGCCCTCGCCGGCTCGTTCCGCGAGCGCGGCATCATCAACCGCTGGCAGCTCCTGCGCGCCGCCGCCTGGCAGCTCCTCTTCGTCGCGCGCGGCGCGAGCCACGAGGCGGTGCGCCGCGCGGCGGAGGACGGTCTGCGCGTGCTCGCCGGCCACACGCCGGACGAGCTGCGCGACCTCGTCGCGGAGGCGCTCGAGCCCGTCCTCCGGCCGCTCGTCTACGCGGAGCCGCTCCACCTCGTCGAGCAGCACCGGCGGAAGGGCGAGCCGGTCTACATCGTCTCGGCGACGCTGCAGGAGATCGTCGACGCGATCGCGGCCGATCTCGGCTTCGACGGGGCGCTCGGCACGACGTGCGAGGTGGAGGACGGCCGCTATACCGGCCGCGCAGTGCGGGCGCTCCACGCCGACGCGAAGGCGGACTGCGTGCGCTCCGTCGCCGCCCGCGAGGGCTACGACCTTGCCGAGTGCACGGCGTACTCGGACAGTCACACCGACCTGCCCTTCCTCGAGGCGGTCGGCCATCCCGTCGCCGTGAACCCGGACCGCGACCTGCGGAACGCGGCGGCCGAGCGCGGCTGGCCGATCCTCGAGTTCAGCGGACGCGCCTACCCGCACGCGCGGCGCCGCGTCCCGCCCGCGATCGTCGCCGGCGGCATCGGCGTCGCGGCGGCGCTCCTCGCCAAGAGGTCGCATGACCGCTGAGGAGGGCCTCGCGCGGCTGCGGGCGCTCGGCTTCGCAGAGGACGACGCGCACGCGCTCTGGGAGCACTTCGACGAGGCCGAGCGGCGCGGCAAGCCGAGCCACGGCCACCCGCGCATCCCCTGGCTCGAGCAGCTCGAGGGCTACGACCCCGCCGCCGAGCCGTCCCTCGTCGAGGAGGCGGAGGGCTTCCAGCGCTGGGACGGCGGCGGCGCGATCGGCTACCTCGTCGCCGCGCGCGTCGTGCGCGAGCAGCTCGCGCGGCCGCCTGCGCACGCGCGACTCGTCGTCTGCGAGCGGACGTTCCCGACCGGGATGCTCGGCCACCACGTGCGGCGACTCGCCGACGGCGGCCTCGTCGCGCTCATGACGACGACCTCGCCGCGGCGGCTCGGCCATCCGTCCGGAGGAGCGAAGCTCGCGAGCACCGCTCCGCTCGCGATCGCGATCCCGTCGAGCGGCGGCGACCCGGTCGTCACCGACGTCTCGATGGCGGCGGTGACGTGGGGTGACGTCGTCGCGGGCCTCGCGAAGGAGGAGGACGTCGTCCCGTTCGGGGGCGAGCAGGCGCACAAGGCGTTCGCCCTCGCCCTCGCGCTGCAGCTCTTCGTCGACGCGCTCAAGCGGGAAGACGGCTACGGCGCCGTGCTCCTCGTCGCGCGGCCGGAGTCGGACCCGGTTCCCGCCCTGCGCGACCTCGCTTCGGGCGTGCGCCTTCCCGGCGACCGCTAGTGCGCCGCTGAGACGAGGCGCTCGCCGCGGGCGCGCGCCGCTTCGGCGTCCGCGAGGCCGATCGCGACCGGCAGCTCGCAACCCGGCGCGTCGCACTCGCAGGCGAGCTCGACGACGCCCGGATCCGCGATCGGCGCCGCGTCGACGTGGGAGCGCCACTGCCGGAGCCGGGTGTCGTTCTCCTCGCGCCGCCGGGCGGAGACGTCCCCGTGCTCCCGCTCGGGCCAGTCCCCCAGCAGCGGCCGGAGCCGTGCCTCGACCGCGGGCAGCGTCTCCTCGACCTCGCGCACCTCGACGAGCTCGAAGCCGTGCTCGGCGGCGCCGGCCCGGAGCCGCTCCGCGAGGAGCACGTCCCGCCCGAGCCGGTTCGCGAGCGCCCGCTCGGGGTCGCTCGTCCGCGCCGACACGCCGGGGCCGCGCGCCTGGAGGAGACGCTGCTGGAGCTCCGGCCGCGCGACGACGAAGAGCGCCGCAGCGCCGGCCGGGACGAGATCGGGCAGCACCTGCGGTCCTTCCACGAGCACGGGCGCGTCGTCGTCGATCCGCCCGAGGTCGTCGAGGATGAGAGCGAAGCGCTCGCGCGACCCGTTCTCGAACGAGTCCGCGAGCCGCTCCGGCGCCGTCTCGACCCAGATCTCGTCGAGCGTTCGAGGATCGGACGGAAGCTTCGCCGCGTGCTCGTACGTGCGCGCGTCGACCGTGTAGAGGCGGAGGTCGTAGCGGTGCGCGAGCCGCAGCGCCGCGGTCGTCTTCCCGACGCCGGACATGCCGCCGAGCCAGAAGACGTCGCTCAGGAAGGAAACCGCGGGTCGTCGCGGATCGACACGAAGTCCTCGTCGTCCTGGGCCGCGCGGCGGAGCTCGTCGTCGTTCGACACCGCGTCGTTGAGGTGCTCGAGCGCGGCGTCGCTCTCGCCGGCGAGGGCCTCGACGCAGGCGAGGTTGTAGAGGACGGAGGCCTGGCCGGGGAAAGCGTCGAGCGCCTCGTGCAGGTGTCGCTTCGCCTCGTCGTAGCGCCCGGCGCGGAGGTGGGGGATCGCGAGGAACTCATACTCCCACGAGGAGATCCGATGCGCCTGGCCGGGCCTCCCGCCGATCGCGAGCACCGCCGCGTCGTCGGTCAGGGCGACCGCGCCACGCTTCAGCTGCGGATCGCGCACGAACACGAGCTGGCCCTGGCCGAGCTCGTGCTCGTCTCCGTCCACGGTGAAGCAGACACGGCCGCGCAGGACGAGGTAGATCTCCTCGTGCTCGTAGCGCCGCTCGGTGTGCTCCTCCACGATTCGGCCTCCCGGGCCGGGCGTGTACGCATTGACGCCGAACGCCTTGATCCCGAAATGCCTGCGGACGGGACGCCAGGTGAAGCCGTCGGGAAGCTCGACCGCCTCGAGCTCGTCGATGTGCGCGACGTTCACGGGAGCAGCTCCTGGAAGCGCGGGTCGTTGCGGAGGTTGTCGAGGTCGCTGTCCTCGCGGAGGTACTCGGCGATCTCGTCGGCCGGAGCGAGCTCGCGGGCGCGCGCGAGCATCGCGAACGCCTCGTCCGCGTTCCCCGCGAGCGACTCGAGGCACGCGGCGTTGTACGGGAGCGCCCACATCTCCGGGCGCTTCTCCATCTCCTTCTGCATCAGCGCGCGGCAGGCGTCCATGTCTCCCGCCTGCTGGAGGGAGAAGGCGATCGCGAACGTGTCCCAGCCGCCGCCGTCGAACGCCTCGCCGACGGTCGCGCCGACGACGAAGAGGATCGTGCCGTCCTCGTGCGCGGTCGCCGTGCGGTGGACGAGCGGCGGGACGAAGACGAGCGTGCCGGCCGGCGCGTCCTGCGTCTCGTCGCCGACCTCGAAGCTCGCGCGGCCGCGGACGACGACGTAGAGCTCCTCGTTGCCGCTGTCCTCCTCGTGCGGCGGGATCAGCTGTCCGCCGGCGTCGGCGATCCAGCCGTTCACGCCGGCGGCGCGGTAGCCGAGCGTGTAGCGGACCGGGATGAGGTTGCTGCCGCGGTGCTCGGCGGTCTGAACCTCGTCGAGCGTGAGGATCTCGTAGCCGTCGCTCACGCGGACGTCTCCCGCAGTGCGTCCAGGACGACCGGATCGATCTCGCTCTCGCCGTCCACCCGCTCCTCGAGGTTCTCCACGCCCGCCCAGCCCGCGAGCGAGTCGTGCCCGAGCGAGGCGAGCCGCTCCTTCACCTCCGCGCCGAGCTCGCCCTCGAGCGGCAGCCAGTCCTCGCGCGGCGTGACCTCGAACAGGCGCCGGTGGAGACCGTAGATGCGGCGCAGCTCCTGGATCGGCTTCTCGTGGTCGTCGACGCGGAGATCGACGAGGGAGTCGGAAAGTCCTGCATAGCCGCCGTTTCTCTCGACGACGAGGACGGAGGCGGACTGCTGGCCGCGCCGGTCGCCGCCGGCGGTTTGCGCTGCGGCGAGACACTCGATCAGCCGCTGCACGAGCGGCAGCTGCGGGTTCGCCTCGAACGTGACGGCGAGCGCGTCGACCGTCTCGGCGCCGACGAGGATGTTGCCCTGCGCCGCATAGCCGTCCCCGGTGCGGCCGCCGGCCCACTCGTTGCACTCCGAGCCGGTGAAGCTCGCGCTGCCACCGTTGCCGTCGACGACGCCGAGCTGGCGCTGGTCGCGGCCGTCGTCCTCGCCGACGAGCCGGTCGACGACCTCCTGTGCGGACAAGCCGTCGCGGAGGAGGACGAGCCCGTTCGGGCCGTAGCTCGGGTTCGCGTACGCCTGCGTCGCGATCGCGCCGACCTCCGGCTCCGCCCACGGCACGACCGCGCCGACGGCGAGGAACTTCGACTGCACCGCGACCCCCCACTGCTTCGCCTCGAGGTCGCAGGCGGCGATGGAATAGGTCGCGACGATCGGTTCAGTGGCCATAGGTCAGCTCCGTCAGGTCGAGGTCGAGGAGGTCGCGGCGATCCTCCGGCACGAGCACGACCGCGACCTCGGGACGGGCGAGCGCCTCGCGCACGGCCTCCGGCGTGGCGGCGCGCACGACGACGGGAGTGCCCGCCTCGAACGCGGCGTGGAGCTCGTTCGGGTCGTGCGCCGCGCCGACGACGAGCGCCTCGTCGAGCGGGATGCCGGGATCCCCCTCGACGGCGAGCTCGGGCACGCGGCGCCCGCTCGCTCCCCACCAGCGCTCCCTCATATCGTGACCGACTCGCCCGGCTCGATCGCCTCCACCTGCACGCTCGGCGCGAGCTCCTGCAGCGTGTCGGGCCGGCCGACGAGCGGCGGGAAGGTGCCGTAGTGGCAGGGGACGCAGCGCTTGACGCCGAGCAGCTCGAGCGCAAGCGCGGCCTCCTCCGGCCCCATCGTGTAGTGGTCGCCGATCGGGAGGACGGCGAGGTCGGGCTTGTAGAGCCGCCCGATCAGCGCCATGTCGCCGAACACGCACGTGTCGCCGGCGAAGTAGACGCTCTTGCCCTCCGCGCGGACGACGATCCCGCACGGCTCGCCCATGTACGCACCGTCGTTGTTCGAGCTCGAGTGGAAGGCGTTCGTCATCGTGAAGCGCACGTCGTCCACCGCGACCGTGCCGCCCTTGTTCGGGTCGAGGACGTTCTCGACGCCCTGACCGCCGAGCCAGCCGGCGAGCTCGACCGGCGCGACGACCGTCGCGCCGTGCTGCTTCGCGAGATCGACCGCGTCGCCGACGTGGTCGCCGTGACCGTGCGTGACCGCGATCACGTCGACGCGCTCGGGGGTCTGCTCGCCCTCCGGGCACTTCGGATTGCCGTTGAGGAAGGGGTCGATATAGATGCGCTTCCCGCCCGCATCGAGGCGAAATGTTGAGTGTCCGAGCCACGTGAGTTCCATGGCGCGAGCCTACTCGGGAAGGGCCGTCCGATGCCGCGACGAACCTGTGTAGGAGTGGGGTCCCGGTTGTTACCGCTGGCTCTCGTGACGGCCGCTTTCGCGGCCGGGACGGTCGGCCTCGGCGGACTCGCTCTCTGGCTCGGACTGCTCGCCGTTCCCGCTGCTGCGGGCGCTGCGTTCGTGTGCGTGAGCGACGCGCTCGAAGGCCGGCCGGCGCTGCTGGGCGCGGTGACGACGAGCTGCGCGCTCGCCCTCGTGGTGCTCGGAGACGCCGTCCGCTCGAATGCCACCGTCGGGACGACCCCGCGGCTCGCCGCGTGGGCGCTCCTCGCCGCGCTCTTCTCCTACTCGCTTCCCGCGGTCGCCTGGGTGCTCGAGCCCGTGAAGGTGACGCGGCGGCGACCGGAACGCCGCCGCCGCGTCTACGAGGACGACGAAGTCCTCTCCCGCGCCGCCTAGAAGATCGGAATCGCGATCAGGCGGCGGGCCGAGATGCCGCCGAGACCGGGCTGTCCGGGCGCCGTCGCGCGCACGAACACCGCGAGCAGGCGCTGATGCGTGCCCGCCGGGAAGTTCGGTCGCCGAGGCTCCGTGAGCGTGACCGAGCCGTCGACGGCCGTCGTCCCCTGCTCCCCTGCGAACTGGTCGTACGGGATCGCGCTCGCGTAGACCGTCGCGCCCTGGACCGCGCGCCCGCCGCAGGCGGTGATCTCGAAATGCAGCTCGAGCTGCTTCGACGACCGCGTCAGGCGGGTGACGGCCTTCGCGCCGTCGATGACGAGGTCTGCCGGCGGCGCGAGGTCGGCGATCTGGATCGTCCCCGTCCCCTGCGGACAGCCGCTCGGCGGAATGGCCGGCGTAACCGCGGACGTCACGGTGTCAGCGCCGGAGGAGTTCCGGGCCGTGACGGAGACGCGGAGCGTGTGCCCGACGTCGCTCGCGGTGACCGTGAAGATCTTTGCCGTCGCGCCCCCGATCGCCAGGCAGGCGGCTCCGGTCGAGTCGCACAGGCTCCACGCGTAGTGGAACGAGGTCGGCTTGTTGCTCCAGCTCCCGACCGTCGCGGTCAGCGTCTGGCCTACCTCGGCCAGCCCGGAGATCGTCGGCAGGGCGGTGTTCTTCGGCGCGGTGGCAGTGCTCGCGACGCCGTTCCCCGGCTGGCCGACGACGGCTCCGAGGACGACGCCGACGCCGACCGCCAGCGTCGTGAGGAGGATGCGTGTGAAACGTGGGCCTTTCATGGCCGGCTCCTTGGTGGGTGGTCGTGCAGTGCAGCGGACGTACCCGCGCCGCGTGCGCGCCAGAGGCCGGCGAGAGAAGATTTTCAGAAGATTTTCAGGTGGCGGACGGGAGGCGCGGCGGCGGCCGGATGCCGCCGCCGCGCCAGGAAGTTCTGCCACGCGGCGTGAGCCGTCTAGCTCCCCAACCGGGTGGCGGTGCCGCCTGGGACATGGGACGCCGTGCCGCTGACAGATCCGAGCTTGATCGCGACGATGTGTGTGTACGCGGCGATCGTGGTCGCGCTGTCCGAGTTGCACTGAACCGAGACCGTGCTGCCCGTCGTGGTCAGGGGGGCAATCAGGCTGAGCGAGTGCTGCTGCGTGCCGTACGTGCTGACCGACGACGTGTACGCCTGGTCGATCGCGCCGGCCGTGCTGTCCACCAGTTCGCACACCGCGTTGGTGTTGTTCGAGTAGTCGGCGACTGTCGTATTCGCCTCGACGACGTACGAGCCCGCCGACAGGGCCAGTGACGTGATGACAGCGAGCGAACCGTTGCCCGTAGGCTCGCTCGTCCCGTCGTAGACCGACGCGGCGCTGCTCGGCCCGATCGGCCCCTGCGGCCCGGTCGGCCCCGTGGCGCCGGTCGCGCCGGTCGCGCCGGTTGCTCCGGTCGCCCCTGTCGGTCCGGTCGCCCCACTCGGGCCGGTCGGTCCCCTCTGACCCTTGAGCGCCGAGACCGCGGAGCTCGTCAGCTTGCTCTCCGGGATCGAGTGGTTCTTGATCTTGCTGCCTGAGATGAGGCCGCCCGCGAGCGCGGCTCCGCTTCCCAGGGCAATGAACAGCGCGATCGCCGCAATGATCGTCGCCGGGTGGCGAGTGCGATGCATCTGTTCGGCTCCTGTCTCCCCCCGGATGTGGGAGGGAGTCAAGCACCTCGTGCGGGCAGTTACAAGCGCAGCAGGGGAGAGCGGTGGCGGCCGAGTCGCCGCCACCGCTCTCGTCGTCTCCTAGTACGGAGCGACCTCGAAGGCCACCGTGCGCCGGGTCGAGACGCCGCCGAGCGACGACCCGCCGGGCTTCACCGCGTGGACGAGAACCGCGAGGAGTCCCTGCCGGGAGCTCCGGGCCGGGAAGCCGCTCTCGCGCGACTCGGTGATGGTCGCCGTCCCGTCGGCTCCCGTCGTCCCGCCGTTGCCGGCGAATTGGTCGTACGGGATCGCCACCGCCGCGACCTGAGCGCCCTGCACCGGCCGCCCGTCACACGCGGTCACCTTGACGGTCAGCCGGATCGAGTGCGTCCGAAGCGTGACCGGAGCCGGCTGCACGGTCGCGTGCTCGATCATCAGCCGTGCGGGCGGGAGCAGGTCGGCGATCTGGATCGTCCCCGTGTCGGCGGGGCAGCCGTCCGGGGAGGGAACGACGGCCGTCGGCGCGGACGTCGCCTGCGCCGAGCCGCCCGCATTCGTCGCCGTGACGGACGCCCGCAGCGTCGCGCCCGAGTCGGCGGACGTCACGGAGTACGTGTTCTTCGTCGCGTCGGAGACCTGTGAGCAGTGGTCGCCGCTCGGGTCGCAGCGGCTCCAGCTGTACGCATAGGAGGTCGGGCTGCCGGTCCAGCTGCCGTTGCCGACGGTCAGCGTCGAGCCGAGCTGAAGCGTCCCCGTCACGGTCGGGGGAGCAGTGTTCGTCGGCGCCGCGGTCTTGACGACTGCCGTCGGCTGGGAGGTGGCCTGGCCGGAGCCGGAGGCGTTCGTCGCCTGCACGGTCACCTCGAGCGTGTGGCCGACGTCGCCGGCCGCGACCTCATAGGTCGCCGTCGTGGCCTTGGCGATCGCCGTGCACGACTTGCCGCTCGCGTCGCACTGGCTCCAGGCGTAGGCGTACGCGGTGGGGCTGCCGGTCCAGGTTCCCGGGCTCGCGGTCAGCGTCTGTCCCTCCTGGGCCGTCCCCGTGATGGTCGGCGCGGTCGTGTTGGTGGGAGCGGCGGCGGTCGTGCCCGCGCGGCCGCTGCCGGGCTGTCCGAAGACGGCGCCGACGAACAGCGCGCCAGCCGCGATCGCAACGATGGTTCCGAGTCTCGCTCGTGTCATGTGTAACTCCTTCGCAGTACGATTGACATCCTGCGCGGCCAGTCGTAACGGAGCGAAGGGCTCGACCGGTCGAAGTCGGCCGATCTTTTGCAGAGGCTTTTCAGAAGGGGAGAGCGGATGCCGCGTGCCGTGCGAGCTCGATCAGCGGCTGGACGGCGAACAGCGAGCCGACCGAGACGGCGAGCGCCATCCCGACGGCGAGGTGGAGGAAGCGCTCGGCCGGCGGCGAGCCGCCCGCGAGGACGGCGCGCTCCTCCGACGGGCGCATGTACATCGCCCGCACGATCCCGAGGTAGTAGTAGAGGCTGACGAGCGTGGCGATCACGCCGAGGATGACGAGCCACGCCCAGCCGTGCCGGTACGCGGCGGCGAGGACGTAGAACTTCCCGACGAAGCCGCCGCCGAGCGGCAGGCCGGCGAAGCCGAAGAGGAAGAACCACATCGAGACGCCGAGGAACGGCCGCTCCCAGCCGAAGCCCGCGAGGTTCTCGAGCGTCACCGGCACGCCGAGCTCGCGCTCCCGCGCCGCGACGACCGCGAACGAGCCGAACGCCATCGCCGAGTACGGGATGAGGTAGTACATGACCGCCCGGCCGCCGAGCGCGGTGCCGGCGCTCAGGCCGATGAGCATGAAGCCCGCGTGCGAGATCGAGGAGTAGGCGAGGATCCGCTTCACGTTCGTCTGGACGAGCGCCGCGAGGTTCCCGATCGCGAGCGAGGCGACCGCGATGACGGCGAACGCGACCGACCAGAGGTGCTCGTCCTGCGGGAAGGCCGTCCGCACGAGCCGCAGCGCGAGGAGCAGAGCGGCGACCTTCGTCGCGGCGGACATCCAGGCGGTGACGGGTGACGGCGCTCCCTCGTAGACGTCGGGCGTCCACATGTGGAACGGCGCGGCGGACATCTTGAAGCCGAGCCCCGCGATGACGAGCGCGAGGCCGATCGAGAGGAGCGCGTCGCCGGTCAGCCCGTGCGCCGCGATCGCGGCGGCGATGCCGTGGAACGAGATCGTCCCCGTCGCGCCGTAGACGAGGGCCGAGCCGAACAGGAGCGCGGCCGAGCCGAACGAGCCGACGACGAGGTACTTGAGTCCCGCCTCGAGCGCTCCCTCGTAGTCGTAGTCGATGGCGCACATGACGTAGAGCGCGATCGAGAACCACTCGAGCGAGAGGAACAGCGTCATGAGGTTCCCCGCGCCGACGAAGAACGCCATCCCCGCGGCGGACGCGAGGAGGAGCGCGAAGTACTCCGCGATGTGGTCGTCGCGCCGCTCCGGATCCGCGTCGCGTCCCCAGCCGGGCATGTGCTCGACGGAGAGGAGGGTCGTCGCGAGGCCGACGCCGCAGAGGATCACCTGGGCGAGCGCGGTCCAGCGGTCGCGGTAGAAGGCGCCGGAGACGACGGCATGGCTGTGCCGCGAGTCGACGTAGAGCCAGACCGCGGCGACGATCCCGCCGAGGAAGCCGAGCCCGGCGACGCTCGCGCCGAACGTCCGCCGCAGCGGCCTCGGGACGAGGACGGCGCCGAGCAGGGAGACCCCCGACGCCGCGAGCAGGGCGAAGATCGTCGCGAGCGAGAACCAGTCGACGTGCGGGGTGTGGAGGCTCACTTGAACTGTCCCTTCACCGTCGCGGCGGGGCTGTTCCCGAAGAACGAGTGGTGGCTGATCGCGGCCGGCCAGGCGGAGAGGAGGAGCAGGCCGGCGACGAGCGGCGCGATGAGCGCGAGCTCGCCCGGCCGCACGTCGAGCGCCTCGTCGGCGACCGTCGTGCCGCGCGCCTCGTGGAGCACGGCGGAGATGAGCCGGAGCATGTACATCGCGGCGAGGACGATCGCGCCGGCGCCGATCGCCGCCCACCACCAGGCGCGCTGGAAGACGCCCGCGAGGATCAGGAACTCGCCGGCGAAGTTCGCCGAGCCGGGCACGGCGAGCGAGATGACGCCGACCGTCATCAGCAGCGTCGCGAGCGCCGGCCGTCCGCGCGCCATCCCGCCGAGCAGGCGGAACTCTCCGGTCGTCGTCCGCCGCTCGACGACGCCGGCGATGAGGAAGAGCGAGGTGGAGACCAAGCCGTGCGCGACCATCTGGAGGACGGCACCGTCGAAGCCGAGATCCGTTCCGGCGAAGAGGCCGAGTGCGATCAGGCCGGACTGCGCGAGCGAGGAGTAGGCGACGACGCCGCGGAAATCCGTCGAGCGGAAGGCGAGGAGCGAGCCGTAGACGAGAGCCGCGGCCGCGAGCGCGAGGATCGCCGTCCGGTAGAAGCTCGTCGGGTCGGGGAACTTCGGGATCGCGATCCGCAGCATCCCGTAGAGGCCAGCCTTCGCGATCACGCCGGAGAGGACGGCGGTCACCTCGGGCGGCGCCTCGCGGTAGCTGTCCGGCAGCCAGCCGTGGAACGGCCAGAGTGGCGCCTTGATCACGAAGGCGAGCATGAAGCCGAGGAAGAGCCAGCGGCTGCCGCTCGCCGGCCCGTCGACGAGGTCGAACGTGTGCGCCTGCAGGCCGTAGGCGATGATCGCCGCGAGCATCAAGAGCGAGCCGGCCATCGTGTAGATGACGAACTTGACCGTCGCCTCCATCCGCCGCGCGCCACCCCAGACGCCGATCAGGACGTAGAGCGGGATGAGCATCGCCTCGAAGAAGGCGTAGAAGACGACGAGATCCTGGGCGACGAAGACGCCGACCGTCGCGCCCGTGAGCAGGAGCATGAGCGCGAAGTAGCCGCGCGGCCGGTCGCGGCCGACCCAGAAGCCGTAGCCGGTCGCCGCGGCCATCGCGACGACGGTGAGGCCGACGAGCCAGACGGAGAAGCCGTAGACGCCGACGTGGTACGTGACGCCGAGGTCGCCGAACCAGCGTGCGCGCTCCTCCATCTGCAGGCCGGGCTTGGAGAAGTCGAAGCGCGCCGCCTGCTCGATCCAGAAGCCGACCTCCGCGAGCGAGACGAGCATCGCGAGCGCTCCCGTCGCGTAGCGGGAGAGCGGCAGGAGCCAGACGAGGATCGCGCCGGCGACCGGCAGCCAGATGAGGATCGAGGTGAGGTACGCGCTGCTCATTTGGCGATGAGGAAGGCGAGGACGACGGCGGCGGCGCCGGCGGCGAGGAAGAGGACGTACGTGCGGAGGAAGCCGGTCTGGATGCGGCGCACGAGCCCGCCCGCCTCGAGCGTCGTCTCGCCGAGGTCGGGCCCGGTCTGGAGGATCACGGGCTCCTCGAAGTCGAGGAGCAGCCCGGTCGAGAGCTCCGCGGCAGGCGCGTAGAAGAGCCGGTCGTAGAGCGCGTCGAAGTAGAACTTGTTCTCGAGCAGCCGCTGCCAGAACGGCAGCACCGGGATCCGGACGCGCTCCTCGGAGTAGATCGCCCACGCGAGGCCAATCCCGACGAGGCCGGCGATCACGGTCGCGGCGGACGTGTAGTACTCCTGCGTGTTCGTCGGTGCCGCTGCGGGAAGCGTGCTCGCGGCGGACGAGAGCCAGTCGGTGAACGGGTGCCAGCGCGGCGACCACTGCAGCCAGCCGCCGACGGTCGCGAGCACGGCGAGGATCCCAACCGGCACGAGCATCGTCAGCGAGCCCTCGCCGAAGCGGCCGTCGCGATGGTGGTGCTCGCGGACGAACGGGCTCGGCTCGCCGGGGAAGACGAGGAACCAGAGGCGGAACGTGTAGAGGCCGGTGAGGAAGGCCCCGGCGACGCCGCAGACCCAGAAGATCCAGCCGTACCACGTGCCGAGCGCGGCGGCCGAGGCGACGATCGAGTCCTTCGAGAAGAAGCCACTGAAGGGCGGGATCCCGACGAGCGCGAGCGCGCCCGCGAGGAAGCACCACTTCGTGAACGGCATCAGTTTCCCGAGCCCGCGCATCTTGCGGATGTCCTGCTCGCCGGCCAGGGCGTGGATCGCGAGGCCGGCGGTCATGAACAGCAGCGCCTTGAAGAAGGCGTGCGTCATGAGGTGGAACATCCCGTTCGCGTACGCCCCGACGCCCGCGCCGAGGAACATGTAGCCGATCTGGGACATCGTCGAGTAGGCGATGACGCGCTTGATGTCCGTCTGGACGAGCGCAATCAGCCCCGCGACGACGAGCGTGAGCGCGCCGGTGCCGGCGGCGATCAGCTCGACGGTCCGCGCCTGCTCGAAGATCGGGTGCGTGCGCGCGATCAGGTAGACGCCGGCGGTGACCATCGTCGCGGCGTGGATGAGGGCGCTGACCGGCGTCGGGCCTTCCATCGCGTCCGGCAGCCACGTCTGGAGCGGGATCTGCGCCGACTTCGCCGCCGCGCCACCGAGCAGGCCGAGCGCGACGAGGTTGGTCGCGGTGGAGGAGAGATGTCCGCTCGGGAAGTTGTTGGCGAACGACAGTGAGTGCGTGTGGGCGATGAGGACGAAGAACGCGAGAGCCATCGTCGCGTCGCCGAACGCGTTCATCACGAAGGCCTTCTTCGCCGCCCGCACTGCGCTCTCGCGCTCGTGCCAGAAGCCGATCAGCAGGTACGACGAGAGGCCGACAAGACCCCAGCCGACGAGAAGCAGCAGCAGGTTGCCGCCCTCGACGAGCATCAGCATCGAGAAGACGAAGAAGGCGATGTACGCGAAGTAGCGGCGCTCCTCGGCGTCACCGTGCATGTAGCCGATCGAGTAGAGGACGATCAGCCCGCCGACGCCGCTGACGATCAGCATCATCACCGTGCTCAGCGGGTCGACGAGCACCTGCAGGCCGACGTGGAAGTTGCCACTGGAGAGCCATGTCCACGCGGTTGTGATTTCGCCTTTCCCGTAGGGCGCGCTGCAGTAGTGCGCGCCAAGAGGTCCGGGCACATTCGCCGGAATGCAGTGGGCGCGGACGACGCCGAAGAACGCCCAGATCGCGCCCGCGAACGCGACGAAGACGCTCGTCGTCGCGACCCAGCCGGCCGCGACGCGCGGCAGCCTGTTCCCGCCGAGCAGGATGAGGATCGTGCCGCCGAGCGGCGCGAGCAGGCAGAGCCACGCGCCGCCGGTCATCCGCGCAGCTCCGAGAGGCGGTCGACGTCCATCGCGAGCTTCTTCCGGTTGAGCGCGACGACGAGGCCGAGCCCGACGCACACCTCCGACGCGGCGACCGCCATCACGGCGAGCCCGAAGATCTGCCCGGCGCCGCTGT
>DASRED010000045.1:0-11481 GCA_035652255.1 Gaiellaceae bacterium
GGGGTGTGGCAGGGAGGAGGTGTCCACGACCTCGAAGTCGGCGCCCGTCAGCCGGCTGAGCGAGTGGAGCGCGTCGTTCGACCAGTGCTTGTCCGGCGCGCCCGAGACGTACCAGGGCGAACCGTTGTCCGCGAGGATCATCCCGTAGACCTGCAACGCCTTCAGCACGACGCGTGCCTGCTGCGGGAACGACGCGATGTCGACGCTCGCCTTCAGCCGCACGCGCAGCCCCATCGGCGGCAGCGACGGGCTCGTCGAGCTCGAGGCGTAGTGGCGCGCGGGATAGACGTACGCGCGGCGCGTCTCGGGCGCGGTGAAGCGGAGGGCGTGGTCGATGACGCCGCGCGAGACCTCGTCCCAGCGGGCGAGGCCGGGGAAGATCGGCAGCCCGGCCGCGTCGGCGGAGGTCCAGCCGGCGGGCCGGAGATGGTCGGAGCGGAGACTCCACGTCGCGCCGGAGCCGGCCGTCCAGCCGTGGCTCGTGTGACGGAGGTCGTAGAGCTCGTAGAGCCGGCACGAGCTCTTGTCCACGAGGATCGCGTGCCGGTCTCCCGTCGAGCGCGGCCCGCCTTCGATGTGGACGCCGCGCGGGATCGGGTAGCGGACGCGGTCGGACTCGTCGGCGTAGTCGAAGGAGACGCGAGACAGCGGCGTCCGGCTCGAGACGACGTCGAACGGGATCCCGATCGGGCCGCCGTCCCACGTGCCGGAGCCGAAATCGGCGTGGATGGGGGCGTTGAGGCCGATCGACCGGATCATCTGCGCCGAGTTCGCCGCCACCGGCAGCGTGTCGACGCGCTCGTTCCACGCGTTGTCCGCCGGGAAGACCGGGCACTTCGGCGCGCTCGGGAGCCGCAGGGCGCGGGCGGCTCCGCCGCCGAGCAGCGCGACGGCCGTGGCGAGCGCAAATGCGGCAAGGACTTTCATTTGCCGCATGGTGCCCCATACTTTTCGGAATGGCCTCCCCCCAACGACGCCTGCTCGTGGTCGACGACGACGGCGACATCCGGCGGCTCGTCGAGAAGCTGCTCGAGACCGCGGGCTACGCGGTCGAGTCCGCCGCCGACGGGCGGGCGGCTCTGCGCGCCTTTCACGCACGGCCGTGCGACCTCGTCGTCCTCGACGTGTCGATGCCGGAGCTCGACGGCTTCGAGACGCTCGAGCGGCTGCGAGACCTGAGCGACGTGCCGGTCATCCTCCTCACTGCCCGCAGCGGGGAGATCGACAAGGTGCGCGGCTTCCGGGCGGGCGCCGACGACTACGTCGTGAAGCCGTTCGGCAGGCAGGAGCTGCTCGCGCGGGTCGAGGCGCTGCTGCGGCGCGCGCCGCAGGCGAGCCACGCGGACAACTTCGACGACGGCGTCCTCGCGATCGACTTCGCGGCGCGCTCGGTGATCTTCCGCGGCCTGCCAGTCCGGCTGACGCCGCTCGAGTTCCGGCTCCTCGCCGCCTTCGCGCGGCACTCCGGCCAGGTGCTCTCGCCCGACCAGCTCATCGAGCACGGCTGGGGACACTCCGCGGGCGTCTCGCGCGACCAGGTGAAGCTCTACGTCTCGTACCTGCGCAAGAAGCTCGGCCCGGCGCCCGACGGCTCGCAGGCGATCAAGACCGTCCGCGGCTTCGGCTACCGGTACGGCTAGGCGAGCGGCAGGGAGACGGTGACCTTCGTCCCCTGGCCCTCGTTGCTGTCGAGCGAGATCGCGCCGCCGTGGGCCTCGACGATCGCGCGGGCGATGACGAGCCCGAGCCCGGTGCCGGGGATCGCGCGCCGGGTCGCGCTCGAGGCGCGGTAGAAGCGGGAGAAGAGCTGGCCCATCTCGTCCTTCGGGATCCCGATGCCCGTGTCCGCGACCTCGAGGACTGCGCGGCCGTCGGCGCCGCGGACGGTGACGGCGACCGAGCCGCCGGGAAGCGTGAACTTGAGCGCGTTCGAGACGAGGTTGTCGAGCACCTGGCCGAGGCGGCCGGCGTCGGCCGCGAGCGGCAGCGCCCCGTTCGTGTGCAGCTCGAGCTCGATCTCCTTCTCCAGTGCCGTCGGGCGCGCTTCCTCGACGGCAGCGGCGGCGATCTTCCCGAGGTCGGTGGCCCCGATGCGGAGCTCGAGCCGGTCGGCCTCGATCTGCGCGACGAGCAGGAGGTCCTCGACGATCCGCTGCAGGCGGGTGGTGCCGCGCCGGATCACGTCGAGGTAACTGCGCGCCGCGTCGCCGAGCGTCTCCTCCTCGTCCTCGAGCATCTCGACGAAGCCGGAGATCGAGGTGAGCGGCGTGCGGAGCTCGTGGGAGACGGCCGCGACGAAGGCGTCGCGCAGGCGTTCGAGGTGACGGTCGGAGGTCACCTCGCGCAGCGTCCAGATCCGCCCGAGGATCGAGCCGTCCGCCTTCCAGACCGGCGCCGTGTAGCCGCGGAAGACGCGGCCGCTGTCGCCGAACTCGAATTCGTCGGAGCTCGGCTCGAGGTTCGTCGCGAGAGCGAGCATCCGCTCCTTGAAGCGGTCCGGCTCGGTCGTCCGGTCGGCGAGGGTGAGCAGCCGCTCGCTCACCGTCCCGAACGGCGGCAGCCCGAACTCGAGGCTGATGCGGCGGAGCGGGGCGTTCGAGAGGAGGACGTTCCCGTCGGGGTCGGTGAGGCAGATGCCGTCGAGCGTCGAGTCGAGCAGCGCGCCCTGCAGCGCGGTCGTCGCCTGCAGCTCCTGCGCGTCGGAGGAGATGCGGCGCGAGACGAGGCCCGTCCCGAGCCCGATCGCCGTCAGCGCCGCCATCCGCACCGTCAGGGCGACCGCGTCGTGCGGCCCGCCGACCTCGACGACGGCGATCGCGTAGAGCGCCGTCGCGCCGAGCCCGGCGATCGCGCCGCCGTTCGGCCCGACCTGGCTCGCGAGGACGATGACCCAGGGGACGAAGGCGGAGGCTGCGAGCCGGCCCGTGTCGCCGACTGCGATCAGCCCGGCGAAGCTGCCGAGCAGGCCGAGCGTCCCGAGCGCGAGCAGCACCGGCCGGCGCAGCAGGATCGCCGCGAGGGCGCGGAGGATCCGCGCGAACGTGTAGCGGCGTTCGCCCGCGTAGTGACCTGCCGCCGAGCTCACGGTCATGAATCTTGCTCCGTTCCTTCGGGTTCCGCGTCCCCCTTTTCGCCGAGCAGGATCTTGAAGAAGATCCCGAAGCCGGCGAGAAGCCCGAGCAGCAGCGGCGTGTGGAGGAAGCGGAGGAGGAGGTAGGCCTTCGGGATCCAGAGCAGCCGCGCGCCGACGATGTCGGAGTTGTGCGGATGCCAGAGATCCGGCAGCGTCCGGTTGTCGCCCTGCACGATCCAGCCGGTGCGCGCGTTGCCGCCGACGATCCGGTGGATCACCTCGTAGCCGGCGCCGACCTGTCCCTGCGGGACGCGGTAGGCGATGACCTCGCCGACGTGGTAGCTCGACTGCCGCTCCACGAGCGCGAGATCGCCGGTGTGCATGTGCGGGAGCATGCTCGTCCCGCTCACGACGACCCAGCCGGCGCGGCCGCCGAGGCTCTGCGGCAGGCAGAACCAGAGCATCGCCGCGACGAGGCCGAGCTGCGCGAGCATCACGAGCAGCCGCTTGAGCGGCAGCCAATCCGGCAGGCCGTGGCGCCGCGTCGCCGAGGAGGTCCGCGGCAGCGGAAGGGTCTCGACGCTACTTCTCATAGCTGAGGGTGAGGGAGGGGCGGTTCGCGGTGGTCGCGTTCTCCGCCGAGGCGATCTGGGTCGTCTTCGCCGGGCCGGAGGTCGTGTCGACGAGCTCCCACCCCCAGAGCGTCCCGGCCTTGATCGCGGCGTCGACGTCGGCGGTGACCGGAACCGTGTAGGCCTGGTTCTTGGTCGGAGTGAACGAGGTCGTCGCCGTCGTGCCGATCGTGAGCGAGCTGACGCCGTTCCACGTGAGCGTCGAGCCGCTCCAGCTCGTGTAGACGGGATAGAGCGAGATCGTGTGGCCCTGCTGGCTCGTGACGAACAGCGTCAGGCTGGCCGAGTCGGCGCCCGCGGTCGTCGGGAGATTGCAGGCCGAGAGGTCGAAGCGAATGAACCCGTAGTCCGGATTGGCGCCTCCGGCGATCGACAGCGTCGTGGCCGCGCCGCTCGTCGTCGTCGGCTTCGACTTCTGGACGAACGTGTCGTCGGCCGTGCTGTACGTCTGGTTGCACGCCGCCTTCGTCAGGGTCTGGTTCCAGGCGTGCAGCTGCTTCGTGCCGACGCCGAGGCTCGCCGCGTAGGCGATGCTCATGGACGCGACGACGCCGAGGACGACGGCGGCGGCGAGGCGAAGTGGCGTGAGGCGGAAGCGGCGCATGGCCTTACGTGGCGGTGAGTGAGAAGGCGTAGGAGGCGAGGTTGGAGGCGAGGACGGTGCCGAAGCCGCTGAGGCTGACGGTGCAGCCGCCGGTGCACGTCCCGACCGTGGCCGTGGCACTCCCGAGACTCGCGTGCGACGCGTTCTCGAGCGTCACGGCGAGCGTCTGGCCGGAGCACGCCTGGGGAACGCTCAGCACGTTGACGGCGGTGACATCGCCGCTGTTGTTGACATTGCGGGTCGCAGTGAGCGCGGCGGAGGCGCAGCCGCTCACGGCGTGGTTACCGGCGGAGAGCTTCCCCGTCCCGATTCCGAGGCTCGCGGCAGAGGCCACTCCCACCGTGAGCAGTGCTGCGGTGGAGAGGAGACCGAGGGTTTGGGAGAGCCGCTTCATTGCTTACCTCCGGAGACGGGTCGGGCGGGGCGCCGCAGGGCCCCGCCCGAAGTTCCGCCGGTACGAGCCGAGGCCGTTGTTACGAGACGACGACCGAGACGTTGGCGACCTTGCTGGCGTCGATGTCGTTCGTCGCCGGGGTGATCGACACGCTGCCGGTCGCAGCCGACGGAAGAGTCGCCGTGACTTCCGAGCCGAGCGCGGCGTTGCCGCTGTCGCTGAACGTCACCGCGAGGCTCTTGCCGTAGCAGCCGCTCGGGATGCTCGAGAGGCTGATCCCGTTGACCGCGTAGCCGGGGAGGCCCGAGTAGTACGTCGTGGTGTAGGCGAAGGTCATGCCCGAACCGCAGGAGGCGATGACCTTGTTGTCGGCGCCGAGGCCGCTCGTGCTGATGCCGAGCGAGGCGGCGAAGCCGTAGACGCTTCCGAACACCGTGACCGACATGACGGTCGCGAGGAGAAGCTTGCTGGTCTTGCTGAGTGCGAGAAGCTTGCGCATGGTTTCTGTCTCCTGATCTCTTTCGTACCGGCGGGCACGTGGCCCGATTGACAACTAGAGAGTCGCTCCGGCGCCTATGAATCGGGGTGGCCGGGCCGTATGGGGTCCGTATGACCCCGGCCTCCCCCGGAAGGGTCAGGCTGCGATCAGACCGTGACGGCGGGGTAGCGCGCCCGCACGCCGTCGATGAACGCGGCGAGGCGGTCGGCGAGCGCGGCGTCCGCGAGCTCGAGGACGTTCTCCGCGTTCATCTCGCCGGAGTGGGAAAGGTTGAAGCTGCCGACGAAGACGATGTCGTCGGCGACCGTGACCTTCGCGTGCATGTAGTCGTGCACCGTGCCCGGCCCGTACGGCGTGGAGACCTTGCCGGAGAAGGGCGCCCGCGTGAGCGCCGCCCGCAGCAGCGGGCTCTTCCAGTCGGCGTTGCCGTTCTCGTGCCACTGCGACAGCACCTCGTGGATCTGCGTCGCGTCGACAACGCCCGCGAGGTCGACCTTCCCGTCGGCGGCGACCTGCGCGAGCGTGCCGAGGATCGGGCCCGAGCTGATCACCGGCGAGGCGATCCGGATCCGTCGCCGGGCGCCGCCGATCGCCTTCGCGATCCGGTGCGCGAGCTTGTCTCCTCGGCCGGGACAGAACCAGACGCGGGCGCCGCCGTCGACCGGCGCGGTGTCGACCTTGCCGCTGTGTGAGACCTGCCGCGTCGTCCAGAGCTGCTCGAAGTCCGTGAGGTAGCGCGCGGCGACGGCGGCGGAGTCGACGGTGACGATGACGTTCTCCTCGCGCGTCCACGAGTCCGCTGTCCAGTTCGTCGAGCCCGTCCAGACGGCGGCGCCGTCGCGGACGACGTACTTGTGGTGCATGAGGTCGGGGACGCCCGGGATCGCCTCGGTCGGGAACGGCATCTCCGCCATGGCGTCGGGATCGACGTGCCCCGGCGGCGGCACGGGGATCTCCTTGCCGTGGTCGACGTTGTAGGCGAGCCGGACGGAGACGCCGCGTTTCGCCGCTGCCGTGAAGGCGCCGGCGACGATGTCGTGGAGGGTGGGAGGCAGGTTGAGGTCGTAGACCGCTACCTCGAGCGTGTGCTGCGCGGCGCCGACGAACGAGGCGAGGGCCCGGGCGGTCTCCTCCGCCGGCTGCCCGCCGTCGGTCAGCGTCCGGACTTCGACGCCGTCCACTCGGCCTACGGCCGCCATCCGGCCGACGCACGGGTCGTCTGGCCGCGCTGGGCGGCGGGCTGCGGCGTCCTCGGTCGGGCCGATAGAAACACCGCTATCGGCGCTCCCTGCGTCCTTGCATCGCGCTCGCCCATCGCACCCAGTCAGCGCGTGGACGACCGGACGGCGGCCTTGTGGGCCCTCTTCGCGGCCTGGTAGTCGTCGAGCGCCTGCGGGGAGTCGACGTCGCCGAGGGTCGGATGGCCCGGCACGAGATCGCGCGCCACCGCCACGTCGAAGCGCTTCGCGAGCACGGCGCCGAGCGCCTTGACCTTCATCTCGCCGAAGCCCGGCAGCGAGCCGATCCGCTGGCGGAGGTCGGCGCCGTCGGCGGCCTCCGTCCAGAGGCGCGACGCGTCGCCGTCGTACTCCTCCTGCACGGTCGCGGCGAGCTCGCGCACGCGCCCGGCCATCGAGCCGGGGAAGCGGTGGATCGCCGGCTTCTCCCGGAAGAGCGGCTCGAGATCGGCGCTCGCGACGGCGGCCGGCTCGAGCGTGCCGAGCCGCTGCTTGAGGCGCAGCGGGCCGAGGAACGCCTGCTGGACGGTGACCTGCTGGTCGAGCGCGAAGCCGACGAGGAGCGCGAACGGATCCTCCGCGAGCAGCCGGCACGCCTCGTCGTCATCCGTGAACCAGAGCGCCTCGGGCACGACTCGATCCTACGCATTGCCGATCGGGGTGGGCACCGATGCCCGCGGGCGCGCCGTGAGGGACGCTCAGCCTATGCGGAACCCGTTTCGCAGCGAGAGCAGCGCGTTCCACTTCCTTCTCCTGACCGTCGGGGCGTTCGGGATCGTCGCCGCTGCGTCCGCCGCCGGCGGGCCGGTCGCGGCGATCGTCGCGTGGGCCGCCGTCTCGGCCGCCGCCGTCGCCCTCTACGTTCACGGCCGGGAACGCAGAGTGCCGGAGACGATCGAGCACGCCGGGCCACCGGACGAGCGGCGGGTCGTCGTCGTGGCACCGCTCGAGGCCTCACCGCTCCACCGGCTAGCGAACGACGTCGACGCCGAGCAGGCCGAGGGGGCGCTCCGCGCGGCCGCGGCCGCGGAGGGGCTCGGCGGCCCGCACCTGCGTGTCGTCGGTGTCGTGGGGGAGGAGGCCGTCGAGGACACGCTCCATACCGTCGGCGGCGACGAGATCGTCGTCCTGCCGGGCGACGCCTCACTCGCCGAGCACCTCCGCGAGCGCTACGCGTTGCCCGTCTCCGAGCTCTAGCGCGAGAAGATCCGGCGGCCGGACGTCTGCGTCGCGACCGCGGTGTGGTCGCAGCTCGACGAGTTCGTGTCCGACTTCGCCGTGCAGCTCGGGTTCGTGCGGCCGTTCTTCGCCCACTGGTCGTCGCTGTAGACGATCGAGGCGAGGCCCGTCCTCGGGCTCGCGGCGACGCCGAAGTCGTCGTAGAGGTCGCGGTTGCCGCTGCACGTCGCGCCCGACTCGCAGACCGCGCCGGCGTGCACGACGGGCGAAGCGGTGAACCGGACCCACTTCGAGCCCGGCGTGAGCGCGTGGAGGTCCTGCGCGAAGCCGACCGTCCACTTCGCCGAGCTCGGATACGTGTCCGGGATCTGCTTCGAATCGTAGTACGGCGTCTGGTAGTAGACGACGTCGAGCTTGCCGGCGTCTCCCGCGGTCGACCACGGGAAGATCTGCGTCCCGCGCGTCGTCGTGATCAGGTACGGGCCCTTCCACGTCTTGCCGTGGTCGGTCGAGAACGAGTAGTAGACGTGGTGGTCGTCGGTGTAGACGGAGTAGACGTTCCCGGCGCGGTCGACGGAGACGTTGACGAACTGGTGGCCGTAGTCGACGGTCGCCTTCTTGTTCACGTAGACCGGGTAGTCGGTGAAGCTCTGGCCGCCGTCCGTCGAGACGGCCATGTAGACGCCGTGGTAGCCGCACGTGCCGGCCGAGACGCCGAGCTGCGGGGCGCACGCGACCTCGGACTGGCTCGTGATCGCGGAGTACGTCTGGAAGACGTCGTGCGTCTTCGGGTCGATCGCGAGGTTGCCGATCTCGTTGTTGCCGATCTGGAAGGCGTGGCTCGTGTCGATCGCGCTCGCGAGCTGCGTGAACGTCTGGCCGGCGTCGGTCGAGCAGTCGACGTCGATGTTCTGCGGGCCGTCGTGGTACGAGACGCAGACCTTCGAGGCGCCGTCCGCGGCGATCCACGGCCGGTCGTCGGCGCCGCCGACGTCCGCGCCGGTCGGATTGAGCGTCCACGTCTTCCCCTGGTCGGTGGACGTGGAGACGCTGACGTTCGCGAGCGTCAGGGTCGCGACGTAGACGTTGTAGTGGTGCGCCGGGTTCCTCGCCGTCGCGACCGCGAGGTCGGTGTCGCCGCCGCCGGGAGCGAAGCCGGTGTTGTTCGACGTCGAGCCCTGGTCGGGCGAATCGAGCGCCGTGTAGTGGCGGCCGCCGTCGAGCGAGCGCCATGCCTCCGTCCCGCTGCCGAGGCCGTTCTCGGACGAGGCGAAGAGCTCGCCTGCGGCGTCGGCGCGGATCGCCGGCTCGGCGGCGATGTTCGAGCACTTCGCGGAGCCGGGGCAGGAGACCCCGGGAGTCTGGGCCAGGCCGAAGTTGACGAAGTGCGTCTTGGCGGCCGCGCGGCTCTTCGCCGGACGGTGCTTGCCCGCCGTCGCCGGACCGGCGAGCAGCAGGACGCCACAGATAGCCACCCCCAGCCACGACAGCTTCGCCATCGGGGCGCGTTGTTCCATGTGGCTCGAAGTTCAATCGCGCGGCGCCGTAAAGAGTTTGAGCACGAACACATGTTCGCGGGCTATGCTCGAACGGATGACTGCGCTCGACGTCTTCAGTCCCGAGACGAAGGCCTGGTTCGAGCGCAACTTCGCCGCCCCGACGCCCGCGCAGGAGAAGGGCTGGCCCGTCATCGCGAGCGGCAAGAGCGTCCTCATCCAGGCGCCGACCGGCTCCGGCAAGACGCTCGCCGCGTTCCTCTCCGCCATCGACCGGCTGACGATGGCTGGAAGAGTCGGCGGCCAAGCCACCGACTCCCGGCCGGAAGACCGCAGAAAGACCCCAGAGCCCAATGCGCTCCGCGTCCTCTACGTATCGCCGCTCAAGGCGCTCAACTACGACGTCGAGCGGAACCTTCGCGGGCCGCTCGCCGGGCTTCGCTCGGAGCTGAAAGTCGCGGTGCGGACGGGCGACACGCCGCAGAAGGAGCGCGCGGCGATGCTGCGCCACCCGCCGGACATCCTGATCACGACGCCCGAGTCGCTCTTCCTGATGCTCACGTCGCAGGCGCGCGAGCTGCTCCGCAGCGTCGACACGCTGATCCTCGACGAGGTGCACGCCGTCGCCGGGACGAAGCGCGGCGCCCATCTCGCGCTCTCGGTCGAGCGGCTCGAGGAGCTCGCCGCGCAGCCGATCCAGCGGATCGGCCTGTCGGCGACGCAGCGCCCGCTCGAGGAGATCGGCCGGTTCGTCGGTGGCGGCCGCCCGATCGAGCTCGTCGACGCCGGCGTCGCGAAGGAGCTCGACCTCGAGGTCGTCGTTCCCGTCGAGGACATGACCGAGCCGGGCGAGTCGCGTGAGGAGGGCTGGGAGACGCGCTCGATCTGGCCGAGCATCTATCCCGCGCTCGTCGACCTCGTCCGCGCCCACCGCTCGACGATCGTCTTCGTCAACAACCGCCGCCTCGCCGAACGGCTCGCGCTGCGCCTCAACGAAGCAGCAGAGGAAGAGATCGCCCGCGCCCATCACGGCTCGCTGGCGCGCGAGCAGCGGACGCAGATCGAGGAGGACCTCAAGGCGGGGCGGATCCCGTGCCTCGTCGCGACCTCGTCGCTCGAGCTCGGCATCGACATGGGCGCCGTCGACCTCGTCATCCAGGTCGAGTCGCCGAAGTCGGTCGCGCGCGGGCTGCAGCGGATCGGGCGCGCCGGCCACTCGCTCGGCGAGGTCTCGAAGGGCCGCATCTTCCCGAAGTTCCGCGCCGACCTCCTCGAGTCCGCGGTCGTCGCGCAGCGGATGCGCGCGGGCGCGATCGAGGAGACGCAGATCCCGCGCAACCCGCTCGACGTCCTCGCCCAGCAGATCGTCGCGATCTGCGCCGACGAGGAGATCGAGGTCGGGGAGCTGCACGAACTCGTCCGCCGCGCCTATCCGTTCGCGGATCTCTCGCGGGCGCAGCTCGAGAACGTCCTCGACATGCTCGCGGGCCGCTACCCGTCGGACGAGTTCGCGGAGCTGCGGCCGCGCATCGTCTGGGACCGCACCGCCGGCGTGATCCGCGGCCGGCCGGGGTCACGGCGGCTCGCGGTGACGAACGCGGGGACGATCCCCGACCGCGGGCTGTTCGGCGTCTTCGTCGCGGGAGTCGAGCCAGCGAGCCGGGTCGGCGAGCTCGACGAGGAGATGGTCTACGAGGCGCGCGCCGGCCAGGTGATCGTCCTCGGCGCCTCGTCGTGGCGGATCGAGGAGATCACCGGCGACCGCGTCCTCGTCTCGCCGGCGCCCGGTGTGCCCGGCTCGGTGCCGTTCTGGAAGGGCGAGGGTGTCGGCCGGCCCTACGAGCTCGGGGAGGCGATCGGCAAGTTCGCGCGTGAGCTGCTCGCGCAGCAGGAGCCGCAGGTGCCGGATCTCGACGAGCGCGCGCAGCGGAACCTCGTCGCCTTCCTCCGCGAGCAGGAGCGCGCGACCGGGGCGCTCCCCTCCGACCGCACGGTCGTCGTCGAGCGCTTCCGCGACGAGATCGGCGACTGGCGCGTCTGCATCCTCACGCCCTTCGGCGCTCGCGTCCACGCGCCGTGGGCGATGGCCGTCGGCGCGAGGCTGCGCGAATCGCTCGGCCTCGAGGTGCAGTCGATCTGGTCGGACGACGGCATCGCCTTCCACCTCCCCGACGCCGACTCCCCTCCGGCGACCGACCTGCTGATGCTCGATCCCGACGAGCTCGAGGAGCTCGTGCTCGCGGAGGTGGGGCAGACGGCGCTCTTCGGCGCCCGCTTCCGCGAGAACGCCGCGCGTGCCCTCCTGATCCCGCGCCGCCGGCCGGGCGAGCGGACGCCGCTCTGGCAACAGCGGCTCAAGGCGCAGG
>DASRED010000046.1:0-3877 GCA_035652255.1 Gaiellaceae bacterium
TGCTCGCGGGAGGACGCTCGAGCGAGCACGACATCTCCCTCGCCTCGGCGCGCTCGGTCGTCGCGGCGCTCGACCCCGGGCGCTACGACGTCGCGGAGATCGGCGTCGGCCGCGACGGCCGCTGGGAGCTCGGCACCGGCGAGACGACCGCCGAGACGCTTCCCGTCCCCTACGAGGGCGGGCCGCTCGAGCGCCTCGGCACCGTCGACGTCGTCCTCCCCATCCTGCACGGGCCGTTCGGCGAGGACGGGACGGTGCAAGGCCTCCTCGAGCTCGCCGGGATCCCGTACGTCGGCGCCGGCGTCGCCGCCTCGGCGCTCGCGATGGACAAGGACCTGTTCAAGAAGGTGATGCGCGACAGCGGCATCCCGGTCGCCGCGCACCGGGCGATCCGGCTCGGCGACGAGGTCGAGAACCCGTTCGGCTACCCGGTCTTCGTCAAGCCCGCGCGGCTCGGCTCCTCGGTCGGGATCACGAAGGTGCACTCGGAGGAGGAGCTCGCTCCCGCCGTCGAGCTCGCCTTCACGCACGACGAGAAGGTCCTCGTCGAGGAGTTCGTGGACGGAACGGAGGTCGAGGTCGCGGTCCTCGGCAACCGCGTCCCGCCGCCGGTCGCCTCCCTCCCCGGCGAGATCGACACGCTCGGGCACGAGTGGTACGACTACGCGTCGAAGTACGACGACGGCGGCATGGAGCTGCTCGTGCCGCCGCCGGGGCTCTCGGAGGAGACGATCGAGCTCCTGCAGCGGCGGGCCGTCGAGTCCTTCGTCGCCTGCGAGTGCGAGGGCCTCGCGCGCGTCGACTTCTTCGTCCGCGCGAGCGACGGCGAGGTCGTCCTCAACGAGCTGAACACGATGCCCGGCTTCACCGCGACGAGCGTCTGGGCGAAGCTGTTCGAGGCGTCCGGGATCGGCTACGCCGAGGCGCTCGACAGGCTGATCGAGCTCGCCCTCGAACGGCACGAGCGCCGCTCCAAGCTCATCTACTAGCGCTGAGCTCGGAGATCTCGGCCGTGCCGCCCGCCGGGAGCCGCGTCAGCCAGACGACGTAGTAGCTCCCCGACTTGCCGTCGAGGGAGAAGGTCGTCCCGTTCGCGACGGTCTCCGTCCCGGAGTCGACGGCGAACGGTCCCTGCTCCGAGTTGCCGACCTCGATCCGGGCGAGGAATCCCGGCGTCGGCGTGTGGACGGTGAGGCGCCTGAGCGTGACCGCGCGACCTGTCGAGACGACGAGCCCGAGGCCGGACTTGAGCCCGCCGAACTCGGGCGTGTTGTACCGCTCCGTCTGCCAGTCGGTCGCCAAGCTCCCGTCCGTCGCGAAGTGCGCGGTGTAGGAGAGCTCGCCGCCGTCGCCCTGCGGATCGTAGTCGCCGACGGCGCTCAGGTGGACGGCCGCGCCGGAGCCTCCGCCCGCACCTCCGCCGCCCCGTCCTTTCGCCCCATGCTGCCCTGCGCCGCCGAAGACGAGCGCGGCGACGAGACCGGCAACCGCGAACGCAAGCGCAAGAATCGCGTAGCCGAGCGGACGAAAACTCCGCCGTGTGCGGGGCTTTCGACTTAGTAACAAGTTGTCACTTGGAGGTCTTTGGGCCGGGATGACCGCCGTTGCCCCGATGTCGGGGCCAGTGTCGGCGTCCAGGGCGGCGAGGCAGGAGCGGAGCTCGTCCGCGAACGCCTCCATCGTCGGGAAGCGCTGCGCGGGGTCCTTCCGCAGGGCGCGCTCGACCGCGGCCGCGAGACGCGGCGGCACGTCCGGACGAACCTCCCGCACGTCGGGCGGCGGCTCGTTGACGTGGCGCATCGCGATCGCGACGAAGCTCTCGCCGCCGAACGGCACCTCGCCCGCGAGCAGCTCCCAGAGCACGACGCCGAGCGAGTAGACGTCCGTCGCCGGCGAGACCGGCTCGCCGCTCGCCTGCTCCGGCGCGAGGTACTCGCCGGTGCCGAGCACCGTCCCGGTCTGCGTGACGCCGTGATCGACCTCGAGCGACCGCGCGATCCCGAAGTCCGTGACCTTCACCTCGCCGGCGCTCGAGAGGAGGACGTTCTGCGGCTTGACGTCGCGATGGACGAGACCGCGCTTGTGCGCGAACGCGAGCCCGTCCGCGACAGCGACCGTGAGCTCGATGGCCCGACGCAGCGGCAGCGGGCCGGAGCGGAGGATCAGATCCTTGAGGTTCTCGCCCTCGACGAACTCGAAAACGATGTACTGGCGCCCGCCGTCCTCGCCGCGGTCGATGACCGTGACGATGTTCGGGTGCGAGAGCTGCGCGACCGCGCGCGCCTCGCGGCGGAAGCGCTCGACGTACTCGTCCTCGCCTGCGTAGCGCTGGTGAAGGATCTTGACGGCGACGCGGCGGTCGAGCTGGACGTCGTGGGCGCGAAAGACGCTCGACATCCCGCCCGAGCCGTACAGCTCCTCGAGGTCGTAGCGATCCGCGATCTGGTCGCCGGCGCGCGGAGCGCGCGACGCGGCATGCGTGGTCGACCTGGAACCCGGCACACCTCTAGAACGCGCGACCCGCCGCTCCGGCTACGCGAGCACTGCCTCCAACGCGTCCTCCCAGACGCCGAGCGCTTCCTCGAGCTCCGCGTCCGTGATCACGAGCGGGCAGAGGACGCGGTTGCAGTTGGAGTGGACGCCGGCCTTGAGCAGGAGAAGGCCACGCGCGAGAGCCTCCTCGGCAACACGGGTCGCGATCGCGGGGGCCGGCTCCTTCGTCGCGCGGTCCTCGACGTACTCGATCGCGAGCATCGCGCCGAGGCCGCGCACGTCGCCGATTGCCGCGAAGCGCTCCTGCCAGGAGAGCATCCGCGCCCGGACCGTCTCGCCGATCCGCTGCGCGCGCTCGACGAGCCCCTCCTCCTCGAAGACGTCGAGGACGGCGACCGCAGCGGCGAGCGCGACGGGGTTGCCGACGTACGTGCCGCCGATCGCGCCGTCCCAGAGGCAGTCCATGATCTCCGCCTTTCCGACGACCGCTGAGAGCGGCAGGCCGGCGGCGATCGACTTCGCGAGCGTCATCAGGTCCGGCTCGACGCCGTAGTGCTCGATCGCGAACATCCGGCCGGTGCGGCCGAAGCCGGTCTGCACCTCGTCGACGACGAGGAGGATCCCCTCGCGGTCGCAGATCGCGCGCAGTCCCTCCATGAACTCCTGCGGCGCGGGATGGAAGCCGCCCTCGCCCTGCTCCGGCTCGACGACGATCGCGGCGACCGTCTCAGCGGCGACCTGCGACGTGAGCGCACGCTCGAGCGCGTCGAGCGAATCGCGGGCGGTGATGCCGCGGTACTCGTCCGGGAAGGGGACGCGGTAGACCTCCGGCGCGAACGGCCCCATGCCGGCCTTGTACGGATGCGTCTTCGAGGTGAGCGTGAGCGACATGAGCGTCCGGCCGTGGAAGGCGCCCTCGAAGGCGATCACGGCGGGCCGCTTCGTGTAGCTGCGCGCGAGCTTGATCGAGTTCTCGACCGCCTCGGTGCCGGCGTTGAAGAAGGCCGCCTTCGCCGGCCCGCTGAACGGCATGAGCGGGATCAGCCGCTCCGCATACTCGACGTAGACCTCGTACGGGACGATCGTGAAGTCGGTGTGGAGGAAGCGCGCGACCTGCTCCTGTACCGCCGCGACGACGCGCGGATGGGAGTGGCCGACGTTGAGACAGCCGACGCCGCCCGTGAAATCGACGAACGTGTTGCCGTCGACGTCGGTGACGAGCGCGCCGCGCCCCTCGACCGCGAAGACCGGCAGATAGAGGCCGAGCGGGTCGGCGACGACCTGTTCCTTCCGCGCCGCGATCTCGCGGGAGCGCGGCCCTGGAACCTCGGTCTTCAGCTCGATGGAACGCGTTACGGCCACGTCCTCACGATATCCCGCGCGG
>DASRED010000047.1:0-68231 GCA_035652255.1 Gaiellaceae bacterium
GACGTGCTCGCGCGGCTCGACGACGCCGACCTCGCCGCGCGCGCCGGCGTGCCCGTCGAGGCGGCCCCGCTCATGCGCGGCGCGCACGAGCTCGTCGAGGCGCGCGCGCTCGCCGCCGCGGTGCTCGCGGAGCCGTCCGGCCGGGAGGTGCGAAGCGCCGAGACGCTCGCGCGCTTCGCCGAGCTGCGCGCGCCGCTTCCCGAGGTGCTCGACCGCGATGCCGCGAAGGCGCTCCTGCGTGAGCTCAAAGCCGTCGGCGGCGACCTGCGCGCGCTGCGCGTCGCGCTGACCGGAGCCGAGCGCGGCCCGGAGCTCTGGGCCGTTCTGCGCGCGCTCCCGCGCGACGAGGCGCTGCGGCGGGCACTCATCTAGCCTGGGGCCGTGCGGCTCTACGACACGGCCACGCGCTCGCTCGTCGAGCTTCCGGCGAAGCCCGGCCCGGTTCGGATGTACTTCTGCGGGCCGACCGTCTACGCACGCGCGCACATCGGCAACGCCCGCCCCTTCGTGGTCGGCATGTGGCTTCGTTCCTGGCTGCGCCTGAGCGGCTACGACGCCGAGCTCGTCCACAACATCACGGACATCAACGACAAGATCTACGACGCCGCGCCGGGCGCGAGCGCCGAGCTCGCCGCGCAGGCCACGCAGTGGTATCTCGAGGACACGGCCGATCTCGGCCTCGGCATGCCCGACGGGCTTCCGAAGGCGACCGACTCCGTTCTGTCCATCGTCGGCTTCATCGAGAAGCTCGTCGACGCGGGACGCGCGTACGAGGCGGGCGGCGACGTCTACTTCAGCGTCATGACGGATCCCGGCTACGGGCGGCTGTCGCGCCAGAAGGTCGAAAACATGGAGCCGGAGGAGGCGAGCGCGCTGAAGCGCGCGCCGCAGGACTTCGCGCTCTGGAAGGCGACGAAGCCCGGCGAGGATACGGCGTGGGACTCGCCGTGGGGGAAGGGCCGGCCGGGCTGGCACATCGAGTGCTCGGTGATGGCCGAGGACGCGTTCGGGCCCGTCTTCGAGATCCACGGCGGCGGCCTCGACCTCGTGTTCCCGCATCACGAGAACGAGCTCGCGCAATCGCTCGCCCTCGGCCACGACTTCGCGCGGATCTGGATGCACAACGGCCTCCTCATGCGCGGCGGCGAGAAGATGTCCAAGTCACTCGGCAACGACATGACGATCCGCGGCGTCGTCGACGCGTGGGGCAGGGAGGTCGCGCTCATGCTCCTCCTCTCCGGCCAGTGGCGGAAGCCGCTCGACTTCAACGAGGCGACGCTCGAGCAGGCGCGCGCGCAGCTGGAGACGTTCCGCAACGTCTTCCGCTCGCCGAGCGAGCCGGTGGGGGACTGGGCGGCGTTCGAGGCGGCCCTCGACGACGACTTCAACACTCCCGAGGCGCTCGCGATCCTGCACGGGTGGCGTGACCACGACCTGCTCCGGCGGGCGTTCGCCGTCTTCGGGCTCGAGTCGATCGCCGATCCAGATGAGGCGCCGCCGGAGCTCGTCGCGCTCGCCGGGCAGCGGCAGCAGGCGCGGGCGGCGAAGGACTTCGCGGAGGCCGACAGGCTGCGCGACGAGATCGAGGCCGCCGGCTGGCGGGTGCGGGACGTCGACGCCGGCTTCCAGCTCGTCCCGAAGTGAGCCGCGAGCTCGTCTACGGCCGGCGGCCCGTGCGTGAGGCGCTGCGCGGGCCGCGCGAGGTGCTCGAGCTGTGGGCGCGCGAGAACGCGCTCAAGTCCGAGGGCTGGCTGCGCGATGTGGAGCGGCCGCGCGTCCAGACGAAGCTCGAGCGAGATCTCAGCGAGGCGGCCGGGACGCGCGACCACCAGGGCGTCGTCGCGTGGTGCGAGCCGTTCCGCTACGCCGACGCGTTCGAGCTCGCCGCCGCCGCGGAGCCGCTCCTCGCGTGTCTCGACCAGGTCAGCGACCCGCGCAACCTCGGCGCCGTGCTGCGGAGCGCGGAGGGAGCGGGGGCGACCGGGGTCGTCGTCCCGGCGCACGGCTCCGCTCACGTCACCGCGGCCGTCTGTCGCGCCTCCGCCGGCGCGGTCGAGCACGTCCCGGTCGCGGTCGTCACGAACCTCGCCCGCTATCTCGGCGAGATCAAGGGAGCGGACCTCTGGATCGCCGGCGCCACCGGCGGGACCGGCACGCCGATGTGGGAGGCGGACATCTCGGGTGGCATCGCCTTCGTCTTCGGCGCCGAAGGGAAGGGACTGCGCCCGCTCGTGCGCCGGACGTGCGACCTCGAGGTCTCGATCCCGCAGCTCGGGCGCGTGGAGTCGCTCAACGTCAGCGTCGCCGCCGCGCTCCTGCTCTACGAGGCACGGAGACAGCGCAGTGGCTGAGCCGACCCTCTATCTCTTCGACGGCTTCAACCTCCTCCATGCCGGCGGGTTCGGCTCGCCGGAGGAGCTGCGCGACCTGCTCGCGAGCTGGGTCGCGGCGCAGGGGGCGCGCGGCGTCCTCGTCTTCGACGGCCACGGCCCTGACGAGGATCACGGTGCGCTGCGGGTGCGCTGGGCGAAGGACGCCGACGCGCTGCTCGAGCGTCTCGCCGCCGAGAATCGCGGCGCCGAGCAGGTCGCGATCGTCTCCTCCGACTCCGCCGTCCGGGGCACGACGGGAATCAACGTACGGAAGTTCGCCTCCCAGACGTTCCTCGGCGAGCTCTCGCGGCCGACGCAGCCGCCCTCGGTTCGCGGCGACCTCCGGGACAGGCTCGACCCGGAGACCCTGAGCAAGCTAGAGCGTCTGCGGCGCGGACAGTAACGTCCGAGGTCCACGGCAAGCTGGGTCCAGCGCAACTCGACTTGTAATTCCTTGGACCCCCTGCTATCTTCGCCTCGACCACAGGGTGAGACTTACACCCTGGTGACGCCGGGAGACGCCAATGACTGCGCGCGCCGCGCGAGCGTATTCGCCGCAGAAGGCTCAACGAGAGCTAGAGGATCTCCAGCTCGTCCTCAAGGCCCGCAACGGCGACAGCGCCGCGATGGACGCGCTGATCCGCCGCTACACCGGCTTCGTCCGCCTCAAGGCGAGCTCGTACTTCCTCGCCGGCGGCGACAACGACGACCTCCTGCAGGAGGGGCTGATCGGCCTCTACAAGGCGGTGCGGGACTTTCGCACCGACAAGGAGACGTCCTTCCGCAGCTTCGCCGAGCTCTGCGTGACACGGCAGATCATCACGGCGATCAAGACTGCGACCCGCTTCAAGCACGCGCCGCTCAACACGTACGTCTCCTTCAGCCACACGCCCGCCGGCCAGGAGGGGGACGGCGAGTGCTCGCTCGGCGACGCGCTGCCGGGCCCGGCCGTCCACGAGCCGCCGCTCGTCGTCATCTCGACCGAGGAGCTCCAGAGCCTCGTCGTCAGCCTCGGCACCGGCCTGTCGCCGCTCGAGGCGGAGGCGCTCAAGCTCTACCTCGAAGGCGCGTCCTACGAGGACATGGCTGAGCGGCTCGGCTGCGACACGAAGACGATCGACAACGCGCTGCAGCGGGTCAAGCGGAAGATCCTCTCGCACCAGAAGGGCCGCGAAGTCCTCCTGTAGTTCGAGCGGTACTCTGGGCGCGCAATGCCGGAGTAGCTCAGCTGGTAGAGCAACGCCCTTGTAAGGCGTGGGCCGTCGGTTCGAGTCCGACCTCCGGCTTCTCCTCAGTCCGCCGGCAGGAGTCGCCGCGGCGCGACCTCCGCGAAGGCGTCCTCGAGGATCCCGGCGATCTCCTCGCGGTCGAAGCCACGGTCGAGGCGCACGCCGAGCCAGCCGCGGTGGCCGACGTACGCCGGCACGAAGAAATGCTCGGGATCGCTGCCGACGAGCGCGTCCTGCATCCCCGCGGGGGCGGCGCAGATGAGCGCGTAGCGACCGTCGCCGTGGTGGGAGTCCCACACGCTCGCGAACGTCCGCTTGCCGCCGACGAAGAACGTCGGCTCGCCGTGGGAGAGCCGCTCGCTCGTCTCGGGCAGCGCGAGGCAGATCTCGCGGACGGCGGCGAGGATCTGCTTCTTCGTCACGGACGCATTCTGCTCGCGGAGAGCAGTGCGGCGAGGACCCGAGGCAGCTCGTCCGCGATTCGCGCCTTGCGGACGTAGTCGTCCGCCCCAGCACGCCGGATCTCGAGCACGCGCTCCTCGTAGTCGTGGCCGCTCACGGCGACGATCGGGAGCGCGGGCCGGCTCGCGCGCAGCCGCCGCGTCGCCTCGACGCCGTCGAGCACCGGCATCTCGATGTCCATCACGACGGCGTCCGGCTCGACGCGCTCGGCGAGCTCGACCGCCTCCTTCCCGTTGCGGGCGCGCCCGGCCACGGCGAAGCGCTCGTCCGTCTCGAGCAGCAACGCGATCGCGTCGAGGAACGACTCGTCGTCCTCGGCGACGAGGATCCGGAGCGGAGTGGCCAACGTCGTACGGCGGGTACCCGCCGGGCGGGACGCGAATCAGCTCAGAGGGCCGCCGAGCGCCTGCTCGAGATCGGCCCAGAGGACCTCCGGATCCTCGAGCCCGACGCTGAGGCGGAGGAGGCCCGGCGGGACGCGGTCGCCTTCCCAGCGGCTCCGGCTCTCGATCGAGCTCGTCACTCCGCCGAGCGACGTTGCGTTGACGATCACGCGGGTCGACGTCTCGACGGCGCGCGCGGCGTCCGCGTCGGCGACGTCGAAGGAGAGAAGCCCGCCGATTCCCGCCCAGCGGACGGTCTGAACGCTCCAGTGGTCGCGCAGCCGGCCGGCGAGGAGCCCGGCCGTCTCCGTCTGCCGCCGCACGCGCACCTCGAGCGTCTGCAGGCCGCGAAGCAGGAGCCAGGCCGGATCGGGCGCCGCGACGATGCCGGTGCGGCTGCGGAACGTCAGGAGCTGCTCGGCGGCTGCCTCGTCCCTGCAGACGACGACGCCGAGCAGCGCATCGGAGTGTCCTGCGAGGTACTTCGTGGCGCTGTGGAGGACGAAGTCGGCGCCGTGCTCGAGCGGCCGGAGGTGGACGGGCGTCGCCGCGGTCGCGTCGACGACGACCCGCGCGGGGTGCGTGGCGGCCGCTTCGAGGTCGGGCAGCGTCAGGAACGGGTTGGACGGCGCCTCGAGCCAGACGAGGTCGACGTCCGGCGGTGGCGGGCCCGTCTGGTCGAACTCGACGACGCGCAACCCCCAGCGGGAGAGAAGCTCGAAGGTGAGGCCCGTCCCGTAGTACGCGCCTTCGGCGAGCGCGATCGTCGAGCCCGGCTCGAGGAGCGAGAGGGCGAGTGCGGTCGTCGCGCCCGCACCAGAAGGGAAGAGCAGCGCTGTGCCGCCGTCGAGCTCGCCGAGCGCGGCCTCCGCGGCGGCGACGGTCGGGCTGCCGAAGCGCTGGTACGAGAAGCGGCCGGGGTCGCCGTGCAGGTCGTACGGCCAGTGGGTCGAGCGGTCGAGCGGAGTGGACACGCGAGCGACCCTACACCGGCTCGGCCTGCAGCTCGTCGAGCCGTCCCATCCGGGCGAGGGACGGGAAGAGCCGTCGCCACGCGCCCGCCACGCCGATCATCACGGCTCCTCCGGCCACGACCGTCGCGACGGTGCCGACGAGGGACGCGACCGCGCCCGCCTCGAAGGCGCCGAGCTCGTTCGAGGCGCTGATGAACACCCACTCGACCGCGCTCACTCGTCCCTGCAGCTCGTGGGGCGTGACGAGGAGGACGGTCGTCGAGCGGATGTTCATGCTGATCATGTCCGCGAAGCCGCTCACGGCGAGCGCAGCGAGCGAGAGCGGCAGCGAGCGTGAGAGCCCGAAGACGATCATCATCGCGCCGAACGCGGCGACGACGGCGAGCAGCGTCGGCCCGGCGCGGAAGTGGAGAGGACGCCGCGTCAGGAGGATGCCCGCGAGCAGCGCGCCTGCGGACGGCGCAGCCCGTAGCGCGCCGAGCCCGACCGGGCCGACGTCGAGGATCGTCCGCGCGAACACCGGCGCGAGGGCGATCGAGTCGCCGAAGAGGACGGCGACGAGGTCGAGGGAGATCGCGCCGAGCAGCATCCGCGTCTTGACGATGAAGCTGATCCCGGCGACGAGGTTCTCCCACGTCAGCTCGGTCGCGGGCGCGGCGGCGCCGGCCGAGGAGACACCGACGATCGTGACCGTGGCGAGGCAGAACAGCGCTCCCGCGACGATGTAGACCGAGACCGGGTCGACGTTGAAGATCACGCCGCCGACCGCCGGGCCGACGACGATGCCGGCCTGGTTGGCGACGCTCCGGAGCGCGACCGCTCCCGCCAGAAGCTCCGGCGGGACGATCTCGGGCGTCAGCGAGCGGCCGGCCGGGTTCGTGAGCGCCGACGCCAGCCCGGCCGTGGCTCCGACCGCGAGGAACGGCCACAGCGCGTGTGCGCCCGACAGCGTGATCGCGACGAGGCTGCCCGCAATCCCGACCTGGACGACGAGGCCCGCCGCCACGACGAGCCGCCGCGGCGCGCGGTCGGCGAGCTGTCCGGCCGGCAGCGCCAGCAGCGGCAGCGGCACGAACTCGGCGAGCCCGACGAGCCCGAGGTCGAGCGGGTTCTTGTGGATCTCGAAGACCTGCCAGCCGATCGCAACGACGAGCATCTGCTGCGCGAAGCCGCTCGCAAGCGACGACGTCCAGAGCAGCGCGAATGACCGCAACTGCAATGCGGGAGGTAGCCGATGCCTCACGATCCGTGAACGTTAGGCTCCAGAGCGGTGGCCGAGGGACACGAGACGACACACGAGACCACGGCGGGCAAGCTCGAGTGGCTCGAGGAGCTGCGCGAACAGGCGCTCCACGCCGGCAGCGAGAAGGCTGTCGCGCGCCGCCGCGAGGAGGGCCGCCTCCTCGCCCGCGAGCGCGCGGAGAAGCTCTGCGACCCCGGCTCGTTCGTCGAGCTCGACCGCTACGTCCGCCACCGCGAGTCGAACTTCGGGATGATGGACCGCCGTCCGTACGGCGACGCCGTCGTCACCGGCTACGGCACGGTCTTCGGCCGCAAGGTCTTCCTCTTCTCGCAGGACTTCACCGTCTTCGGCGGCTCGCTCAGCGAGGTCTTCGCGGAGAAGATCTGCAAGGTCATGGACATGGCCGTCAAGTACGGCTGCCCCGTGATCGGGATCAACGACTCCGGCGGCGCGCGGATACAGGAGGGCGTCGTCTCGCTCGCCGGCTACGCGGAGATCTTCTGGCGGAACGTGCAGGCCTCGGGTGTCGTCCCGCAGCTGTCGCTCGTCATGGGCCCGTGCGCGGGCGGCGCCGTCTACTCGCCCGCGATGACCGACTTCATCTTCATGGTCGAGGGCTCCTCGTACATGTTCATCACGGGCCCCGACGTCGTGAAGACGGTGACGGGGGAGGAGGTCAGCTTCGAGGAGCTCGGCGGCGCGGCGACGCACGCGTCGAAGTCCGGGGTCGCGCAGTTCACGGCGGCCGACGAGGAAGCGTGCCTCGAGGATGCCCGCTACCTCCTCTCGTTCCTCCCGCAGAACAACGCCGAGCGTCCGGCCTGGAGCGCGCCTACCGATCCGGTCGACCGCGAGGACGCGGAGCTCGACACGCTCATCCCCGACAACCCGAACAAGCCGTACGACATGCACGACGTGATCCGCCGCGTCGTCGACGACGGCGAGTTCCTCGAGGTGAGCGAGCGCTGGGCGGAGAACATCGTCTGCGGCTTCGCCCGATTGGGCGGTCATTCGATCGGCGTCGTCGGGAACCAGCCGCGCTCGCTCGCCGGCGTCCTCGACATCGACTCGTCGAACAAGGCGGCGCGGTTCGTCCGCACGTGCGACGCGTTCAACGTCCCGCTCGTCACGTTCGTCGACGTGCCGGGCTTCCTGCCGGGGACGGCGCAGGAGTGGGGCGGGATCATCCGCCACGGCGCGAAGCTCCTCTACGCCTACTGCGAGGCCACGGTGCCGAAGCTGACCGTGATCACGCGGAAGGCCTACGGCGGCGCGTACGACGTCATGAGCTCGAAGCACGTGCGCGCGGACTTCAACTTCGCCTGGCCGACGGCGGAGGTCGCCGTGATGGGCCCGGAGGGCGCCGTGAACATCGTCTTCCGTCACGAGCTCGAGGGGACGGACGATCCCGACCGGCGGCGCGCCGAGCTGATCTCCGACTACAAGGAGAAGTTCGCCAATCCCTACAGCGCCGCGGAGCGCGGTTACGTCGACGACGTCATCGAACCGCGCCGGACGCGGCCCGTGCTGATCGACGCCCTCGAGACGACCCTGACGAAGGCTGAGCCGCGCCCCCGCCGCAAGCACGGCAACATCCCGCTCTAGCTCGCGAGTCCTGCGGACTCGCTCGCTCTTTGATCGAACTGCGCCGACCGGAGAGCGTGGTCTCCGGTCGGCTCCGTGCTTTGTTGCTGGAGATGCTCTGGACGCGGCCCTGGTCTTGTGCGCTCGCGCGCGGCGGAGGCCGGCGCGAGCGCGGTCCGGCCGGAGGCCAAGCCCAGCTGCGCTTGGTCTTAGCCTCCGGCCCTTCGTCTGAGCGCACTTCAACCGTTTCGACCCGCGCACACGCCTCGGCGGCGGCGTAGGACGACAGGCTTACGCCGCCGCGAAGCAGCGAGCGGGCGCGCGCAGCCTGCCCGCTCGCGACAGAAGGGCCGTCCGAACCACGCAAGCCCAAAGCAAGCCCTCAGCACGGAGCAGACCGGGATCGCAATCCCGGCCTGCTCCGTTCCTTCACCCTGCGCGCGAGTCCGAAGGACTCGCGCGCGGAGACCCCTACTGGTTCCAGTTGTCGGCGGTCTTCTTGCCGGCGTTCTTCGCGTGCGGATCCGGGACGTCCGGCACGGCCGGAGCCGGCTCGTCGCGGGCGAGCGGCTGGTCCTCCGGCTTGCCTTCCGGATGCCGCCGCTGCTCGCGGTTCGGCTTCACCTCGCGCATCCCGGGGACGCGCTCCTGTTTCTTCGCCATGCCCGGATCCTGCGCGAGAGCGGGTTTTCCGAAACGAGCTAGTGCGTGTGCCTGCCCTGCGCGTGCGCGCGGCCGAGGTCGAGCGCGATCGCTGCGAGGAGCGTCGCCGTCCACACGTTGACTGGGTCGAAGGTCAGCGGCTCGGGCGAGCCGGTGTGGTCGGCGATCAGCCAGATGACGAACCAGAGGATGGTCATGGAGCGAGTATCTCGCTACGCCGGAACGGCGGCTTCGCGGTCGGCGCGCAATTCCGCTGCGAACGCGTCGACCACCGCCGGGTCGAACTGCGTCCCGGCGCAACGCTCGAGCTCGGCGAGCGCCTCCTCCTCCGTGCGCGGATCGCGGTGCGCGCGCGTCGGATCCTGGTCGGAGGTCATCGCGTCGAACGCGTCGGCGACGAAGATGATCCGGGCGCCGAGCGGGATCTGCTCTCCCGCGAGCCCGTTCGGGTAGCCGGTGCCGTCCCAGCGCTCGTGGTGGTGGAGCACCCACTCGGCGACCGGCTCGACGCCGAGGCTCTCGAGCATCCGGAAGCCGATCTGGGGATGTCGCTCGAGGACGAGCCGCTCGCCGTCGCTGAGCGCCGTCGGCTTGCGGAGCAGTTCCTCGGGGATCGCGAGCTTGCCGAGGTCGTGGAGGCTTCCCGCGAGCCGCGTCAGCTCGACGGTCGGCTCGTCGGCGCCGAGACGCCGCGCGATCTTCGCTGCGTAGTCGCCGACCCGCTGCGAGTGGCGGCCCGTGTAGACGTCGCGCGCGTCGACGGCCTGCGCGAGGCTCTCCGCCGCGCGGTAGCGTGCCGCACGGTCGGGGCTGTCCGCGAGCTGCTCGAGGTTCGCGCGGAGGATCGACTCGGCCGCGTACGCCCGCACGCGGTTCTTGCCGTCCTCCTTCGCCCAGTAGAGGGCGCTGTCGGCGAGGCGGATGAGCTCATCGCGGCCGATGCCCTGCATCGGGAAGGTCGCGACGCCGGCGCTGACCGTCACCGGCCCGACGCCGTCGATCTGCACCGCTGCGATCCGCTCCACGATCGAGCGCGCCACCGCCGTCGCGGCCCGCTCGTCGTGCTCGGGAAGGAGCACCGCGAACTCGTCGCCGCCGAGCCGGAACGCCTCGCCGCCCTGTCGCAGGCGCGAGGCGATGTGCCCGAGCACCTTGTCGCCGACCGGATGACCGTGGCGGTCGTTGATCGACTTGAGGTCGTCGAGGTCGACGAGGCAGAGCGCGACGGAGGTGCCCTTGTGCTCGGCGCCGTCGAGCTCGCGCTGCAGCCGCTCGTGGAAGCTGCGGTGGTTGCCGAGGCCCGTGAGGGGGTCGGTGAGCGCGAGGCGCATCGCCTGCAGGGCCTTGTGCGTCGAGCGCTGGTAGAGCGCGATCGCGAGCAGTGGGCCGACGAGCGCGACGGACAACGCCGGCGCGCGCTGCCAGAGGACGACGAGGATCAGCGCCGCCGACGACATGAGCGCGAACGGCGGCGTCGTTTGGACGGCGTTCTCCCAGATGACCTTGTGGAACGCGCGCCCGGAGTCCGCCGAGAGGACGCTGCTGATGAGGACGAGCGTGACGACCCAGTAGTAGACGAGCGCCCCGACGACGACTCGCGCCACGAGGATCCCGACCGAGCCGCCGTGGAGATGGTCGATGACGACGCCCGCGGCGAGCGCCGAGAGCGCGAACATCGAGCTGTTGTACGAGACCCGGACGAGCGGGCGCCCGCCGATCAGCTGGGCGATGCCGGGCCCGAGGGAGACGATCACCACGGCCGCCGGCCAGCCGACCAGGAAGAGCGAGGCGAGCGAGAAGACGAAGCCGAGCGTGACGCCGCCCGCGCCCATCCCTTCGACGGGCACCGGGAAGCGCTCGGCGACGGCGATGGCGACGAAGAGGCTGACGACCGCTCCGAAGTGCGCCCAGCTGTGTGCCTGGACGGCGTAGCGGTATGCGGCCCAACCAACGGCGAAGACCCCCGCGGCAATCACGGGGGTCACCACCATCAGAACCTTGCGCGGGATCGCAGCGGGTGGATTCACCGCTGCTCCCTTGACGGCGTTAGCGCCGTCCGGCCGGATCCGGATGCCGGGTACTGCGAGCCGCCCACTCATCGACCGACATCCCCTCCCCTACGAGGTCGTGCTGGTCAGCTAGTGAAACGGCGGCAGCTTGATCCAGCCGTAGTTCCCGAGGCTCACTGCGATCGCCGCAGCGACCACCACGAGAACGACGAGACGGGACTTCATTGCCAGCATGTTCCCTCCAGGGGCTTACGTAAAGGACGCCAGGTAGGGCCAATTCTGGCCTCCGTGACCCGGCGGAGGAATCACCCGAAGGGGGTAACTGTGACTGTCGAGTCAACGAGCCGGGTCACGGCTCGAGGCCTGCTTCTGCGAGCGGGCGCCGGCCCCAGGCGAACTCGCGCTTGTACCAGCCTGTCAGTTGGGCGAGCGCGACGCCTTCGTCCGACGACTGGATGAACCAGCCGTTCCCGACGTAGATCGCAGTGTGGTCGATCTCGGGGCCGGACGAGCGCGGCCCGCGGGCGCCGAAGAAGATCACGTCGGCGGGCTCGAGCTTCTTGAACGGGATCCGCTTCGACCAGGGCACCTCGACGCTCATCGTGTACGTCGTCCGCCCCTGGATCGTCGAGGCGAGGCGTCCCTCGTTCGGGTAGCTCTGGAGCTTGTAGACGCGCCAGACGAATCCGGAGCAGTCGTAGCCGCCCCGCGAGGGGACGCCGAAGGGAGCCTCCGACCCGTCGCTCGTCCCGCCCCAGACGTACGGCATCCCGATCTTGGAGAAGGCGACGGTGAGGATCCGCTGCTGCCACGGGTTGAGCTGCGGCAGGGCGAACGTGTCGGCGGCCTCCTGCGCCCAGCCGATCTGCCAGCTGTCGTCGAGGTAGCCGAACCCGAGGATCTGGGCGGCGGAGTAGGCAGCCTCGGCGCGGCTCGCCGGGTCCTGGGGACGGAGCTCGAGGAAGTCCTGCGACGCCGGATGGTTGAGCCGCAGGCCGAGCAGCCGCGCGACGACCTCGGTGCCGAAGCGGCTGGGAATCCCGACGCCGGCGGCCCTGGCGGCGTGGTTGAACTCCGCCGCCGCATGGCCGAGCCCGAGCGAGGCGACGAGCTTGCTGTCGAGCTCGGTCATCGTCGCGGCGTTGCTCCCGTTCGGAACCTGAGGCGGCGTGCCGGTCGTCGTCGGTGCCGTCGTCGTGTCGACGGTCGACGTCGGATCCGTCGCGGTCGTCGTCGTCGGGCCCGGATCCCACCAGGACGTCGTGGTCGTGTCGCCGGTCGTCGTGTCGCCGGTCGTCGTCGGCGGTGGCGGGGCCGGCGGCGTGAGCTGCTGCTGGAGGCCGAAAGCGAGATCGGAGAGAGCCTGGCGCGTGAGAGACGCGTTCGGCCGGAACGTCTGCACGCTCTTCGCGCCCATGAGGCCGTGCGAGACGACCGTCGCGATCTGCGGCGCAGCCCAGTTCGGGATGCGGCGCGCCGATCCCGTCGCACCGGCAACGGCAAAAGCCGCGACGGCGACGGCCGCCGCGAATGTCACGAAACGCAGACCCACGACCCTTCCCATCGACCCCTTTCGGCGCGCACAGTAGCCTCCTTTTCGGTGAATTTGGAGATTTCCCCCCAACCCGAAGAGTCGGAGCGGGCTGCGATCCTTGCGGCGCTCGAGGCCGAGGAGGCGGAGCGGCAGGATTCCTCGGCGTGGGCCGATGCGCTTCTTCCGCAGCGCGAAGCCGAAGACGGCGCCAATCCGTAACCGCAGGGCGGCGCGCTCCGTTCCCCCGTCATGTGGGAGGAGTGCATCCGCTGCAACGAGGCGCCCGCCGTCGACGAGCACGGCTACTGCGGGCATTGCCACTGGGCCGTCCGGGCCGAGGTGGAGGAAGGCTTCTACGCGATCCGCGAGTATCTGCGCGCCTGGGCCCGCTTCGACGAGTGGTGCGACGCGCACGGCGCCAAGGCCGCCTGAGGCGTCCCGCTACTCGGGTTGAGGCCGCCCGGCGAAGAGCCGCGGCGCGCTCCGTGCGTAGTCGAGCCCGGAGACCCAGGTGAGGACGACCGCGACGAGGAGCGCCCACCACGCGACGCGGTCGCTCCAGGCGCCCGCGGCCGCGAAGCCGCCGACGGCGGCGGCGATCGCCTGCGCCCACGTCTTGAGCTTCCCGAGGTCGCGCGCCGCGATCACGATGCCCCGCTCGACGGCGGCCTGGCGGAGGCCGGTGATCAGCACCTCCCGCACGACGATCAACGCGACCATCCAGGCGGGGACGACGCCGCGGCCGACGAGCATCACGAGCGTCGCGAGGACGAGCACCTTGTCCGCGATCGGGTCGAGGAGCGAGCCGAGCGGCGACGTCCGGCCGTGCCGGCGCGCGAGCCGGCCGTCGAACCAGTCCGTCGTCATCGCCACGCAGAACACCGCCGTCGCCCAGTAGTCGTGCCCGTGGAAGCTCCAGGCGAAGAGGAGGACGACGAGCGGCACCGAGGCGGCGCGTGCGACGGTCAGTTGATCTGCGGACGTCATGGCTACGTCGTGAGAATACGGTGCCGTCATGTTCGACAAGGTTCTCGTCGCCAATAGAGGGGAGATCGCGATCCGCGTCTTCCGGACGCTGCGCGAGCTCGGGATCGGCGCGGTGGGCGTCTACTCGGAGGGCGATCGCGCCGCGCTCCACGTCGCGTACGCCGACGAGGCGTTTCTCCTCGGGCCGACTCCGGCGGCCGAGAGCTACCTCCACGTCGAGCGGATCCTCGCCGCCGCGCAGCGCTCCGGCGCCCAGGCGATCCACCCCGGCTACGGCTTCCTCGCCGAGAACGCAGGCTTCGCGCGCGCGGTCGAGGAGGCGGGGCTGGTCTGGATCGGCCCGCCGCCGAGCGCGATCGAGCTGATGGGGAACAAGACGGCCGCGCGGACGGCGATGCGGAACGCCGGCGTGCCGATCATCCCCGGCACGACGGATCCGGTGCGGTCGGTCGACGAGCTGCTCGGGCTCGGCGAGGAGATCGGCTATCCGCTCCTGATCAAGGCGGCGGCGGGCGGCGGCGGCAAAGGGATGGAGGAGGTTCACTCGCCCGAGCAGGCCGAGAAGGCGTTCGAGACGGCGCAGCGGCAGGGCCAGTCGTACTTCGCGAATCCGGACGTCTACGTCGAGAAGCTCATCGTCGACCCGCGCCACGTCGAGGTGCAGGTGCTCGCGGACGCGCATGGCAACGTCATCCACCTCGGCGAGCGCGACTGCACGATGCAGCGCCGCCACCAGAAGCTGATCGAGGAGACGCCGTCGCCGGCGGTCAGCCCCGAGCTGCGGGAGCGGATCGGCTCGATCGGTGTCGAGGCGGCGCGGGCGTGCGGCTACCGCTCGGCCGGGACGATCGAGGGGCTCCTGACGCGCGACGGCGAGTACTTCTTCATGGAGATGAACACGCGCATCCAGGTCGAGCACACGGTGACGGAGATGGTCACGGGGCTCGATCTCGTCTGCGAGCAGATCCGGGTGGCGCTCGGCGAGCCGCTGACGCTGCGCCAGGAGGACGTCGAGCTGCGTGGGCATGCGATCGAGTACCGGATCAACGCCGAGGACACGAGCCGCGGCTTCCTTCCCGCGCCGGCGCCGGTCACCGGCTACCGCGAGCCGGCGGGGCCGGGGGTGCGTGTCGACTCCGGCGTCGCCGCGGGCTACGAGGTCTCCGGCTCCTACGACCCGATGATCGCGAAGCTCATCGTCCACGGCGTCGACCGCGAGCACGCCCGCCGGCGGATGCTGCGCGCGCTCGACGAGTTCTGGATCGAGGGGCCGAAGACGCTCGTCGGCTTTCACAAGGCGCTTCTCTCGCATCCGTGCTTCATCGCCGGAGAGACGTGCCACGGCATCGTCGAGTCGGAGGAGCTGGCAGCGCAGTCCGCGGAGTTCGACGGCGGCGCCGCGATCGCCCGTCCAAGTGACAACTTGTCACTAAGTTCGACAGGGCCGGTTCGGACGGTCGAGCGCGTCCGGACGGTCGAGGTCGACGGGCGGCGGTTCGAGGTGCGGCTCTCCGAGCCGGAGCCCGAGTGGCGCGCGCTCGCGGAGCGGCGGCGGGAGCGCGTCCACGCGGCGGGCGCCGGCGGCTCGGGCCAGGACGCGGTCGTCTCCCCGATGCAGGGCACGGTGCTCGCCGTGAGCGTCGCGGACGGCGACGAGGTCGAGTCGGGACAGGTGCTCTGCATCGTCGAGGCGATGAAGATGGAGAACGAGGTCCACGCGCACCGCGACGGCACCGTGTCCCAGCTCTCGGTCGAGCCCGGCCAACCCGTCACAACGGGCCAGGTCATCTGCGTCATCAGTTCCGCGTGAAGAGCTCTAAGCCGTCCGCGTCAGCGGCGGCTTGGCCGCAGGCCGGACCGCGCGCTCGTCCGCGCGGAGTTCCTTGACCCAGCGAGCGAGCGCAGCCTCGCGAGCTAGATCGAGCGCTGGTACGCGCGGAAGCACCACGTCGCGAAGAGCGACGTCGCGGCGGCGGCTGCAACGAGGAAGCCGAGGTGCGCGAGAGACTGACCCCAGTTGTTGCCGTAGACGACCGCGCTCCGCGCCGCATCGACGCCCCAGTTGACGGGGTTGAAGCGAGTGATCGCCTTGATCCAGCCCGGCATCAGGGCCGTCGTGAGGAGGATCGACGAGAGAAACATCAGCGGCATGCCGACGAAGTTCGCGGCGGCGATCATCGACGACTCGCGCCGCATCAGCAGGGCGAGGCCGTGCGAGAGGCCGGCGAACGCCATCGCGAGCAGGAACGACGCCGCGAACACGACGAGCCAGCCCGGGAAGCCGCCGTGCACCCGCACTCCGAGCGCCAGGGCGACCAGCAAGAGGATCAGGGCCTGCAGGATCGCGGTGATCCCGGCCCTCACAACCTGGGAGAGCACGATGGCGAGTCGCGAGGCGGGAGCCGCGAGGAAGCGGTCGATCACGTGCCGGTCGAGGTCACTGATCATCGCCATCCCGGACCACATGCCGCCGAAGAAGGCGTTCATGCAGACGATCCCCGGGGTGATGACCTCGCTGTAGCTTCCCGTCCCTGCTTGCAGCTGGGTGATCTTCGAGAACAGCTGCCCATAGAGGAGCAGCCACAGCATCGGCTGGATGATCATCATCGCGATCCAGATCGGCTCCCGCATCAGGTTCCGGGCCTGCCGCACGACCATCCACCCTGTCTGCCGAGCGGTCTGCATCAGCGAGTCCCCTCCTCGTCCTCGGCGGAGAAGTCGCGCCCCGTGTAGTGGAGGTAGACGTCGTCGAGGGACGGACGCGCAGTTGTCACCGAGGCGACCTCGATCCCGGCGTCGTCGAGCGCGCCGAGGATGACCGGGATCGCGTGCGCGCCGTTCGGGACGCGCGTGCGCACGACCTGCCCCTCGACCTTCACCTCGCTGCCGATCCCGCCGACGATCCTCTCGGCGTCGGCGAGGCGGCCGTTCTGCTCGGCGAGCTCGACGCTGACGGACTCGCCCTGGAGGTCGCGCTTCAGCTCGTCCGGCGGGCCCCCGACGACGATCTTGCCCTTGCTGACGATGGCGACGCGCTCTGCCAGCCGGTCGGCCTCCTCGAGGTAGTGGGTCGTGAGGAGGATCGTCAGGCTCTCGGCCTGGGCAAGGCGCTCGACCTCGATCCACATCGCGGCGCGCGCCTCGGGATCGAGGCCGGTAGTCGGCTCGTCGAGGAACAGCACCTTCGGCTTGTGGACGAGCCCGATCGCGATGTCGAGCCGGCGCTTCATCCCGCCGGAGTAGCCGCGGGCGACGCGATTCGCAGCGTCCTCGAGACCGACGAGGCCCAGCAATTCGTCGACGCGCGCATGCAGCGGCTTGCCGGCCATGCCGTGGATCCGGCCCTGCAGAAGGAGGTTCTCGCGCCCGGTCGCCTCCCAGTCGACGCCGGAGTCCTGCGCGACATAGCCGATCGAGCGGCGCACGCGGTTCGGATGCGCGAGCACGTCCTCGCCCGCGACGAAGGCGCGCCCGGAGTCGGGCTTCGTCAGCGTCGTGAGGACACGGACGGTCGTCGACTTGCCCGCTCCGTTCGGCCCGAGCAGCCCGAACACCTCGCCCTCGCGCACGGCGAACGAGACGCCGTCGAGCGCCTGAACCGCCTTGTACCGCTTCCGCAGCTCCTCCACGACGATCGCGTCCATCTTCCGCCGAGTGTAGACAGAGGAAATGCAGGGTCTCGAGGAGAGGTTGACGGCCGTCGTGGGGGCGTGCCCGGTGGCGTGGACGGAGCGCGCCGGCGGTTACTCGACGGCCGAGTGCTACTCGGTCGAGCTCGACGACGGCCGCCGCGTCTTCGTCAAGGCGGCCGAGGCGGAGCACATGGCGCGCTGGATCCGCCGCGAGCACGAGGTCTACTCCTCGCTCGCCGGCACGTTCATCCCGGAGCTGCTCGGCTTCGACGACGACGGCGCGCGGCCGCTGCTCGTGCTCGAGGATCTGAGCCACGCAGACTGGGGGCGGGACTGGACGGAAGAGCGGATCGGGCTCGTCCGCGCGGCGCTGCGGGAGCTTCAGAGCGCGACGCCGCCACCGAACACCCATCCGGTGCGCGAGACGTTCTCCAGCCTGTTCGGCCGTTGGCTGATCGTCGAGGAAGATCCCGAGCCGTTCCTCTCCCTGGGGCTGCGGTCGCGCGGGTGGCTGGAGCAGCGGCTGCCGGCGCTGATCGCGGCCGCCGACACGGCGCAGTTCGACGGCGACGCGCTCGTACACATGGACATCCGCAGCGACAACCTCTGCACGCTCGAGGGACGTGCCGTCTTCGTCGACTGGAACTGGCTCTCGTTCGGCATGCCGGAGCTCGACCTCGTCGGCTGGTCGTGCAGCCTGGCCCTCGAAGGAGGCCCCAAACCGTGGGAGCTCCTCCCGGAGCGGAGCGGCTACGCCGCCTTCGTGGCGGGGATCTTCGCCGCGGTGGCAGGGCTGCCGCCGCCGGACACGGCACCGACGGTGCGGGCCTTCCAGGCCGAGCAGCTGACTGTCGCGCTCGACTGGGTCGACCGCGAGCTCTAGCTCGCTCGCTCCTCGCCGAAGCGGCTTGGTGAGACATCCGGACGTGTCCCCGGCGGCCATGTCCGGTGCCAGGCACCGGACATGGCCAATTCGGCCGCCGTGCGAGGCGGCGAGACGGGATGCGGGCCGGCGGTGTCCGCGACGGACACGTCCGGTGCCAGGCACCGGACGTGTCCTGAACTGCGCCGTCCGGTTGGGCCGCGCCGCTAGTGTCGGCGCTCGTGGATCTCTACGAGTACCAGGGCAAGCAGCTCTTCAGCCGCGTCGGCATTCCCGTCTCCGAGGGGCGGCTCGCGACGACTCCGGAGGAGGCGCGCAAGGCGGCCGAGGAGCTCGGCGGCCCCGTCGTCGTCAAGGCGCAGGTGCTCACGGGCGGCCGCGGCAAGGCCGGCGGCATCAAGCTCGCCGACGACCCGGCCGACGCAGAGGCGAAGGCGAAGGAGATCCTCGGGCTCGACATCCGCGGCCATGTCGTCGAGAAGCTCTGGATCGAGAAGGCCTCCGACATCGCGCGCGAGTACTACCTCTCCGTCACGTTCGACCGCGGCGCGAAGCAGCCGCTCTTCATGTTCACGACGCAGGGCGGCGTCGAGATCGAGCAGGTAGCCGAGGAGAACCCCGACGCGCTCGTCCGGCTCCACATCGATCCGCTCGAGGGCTTCCAGCCGTGGGTCGCGCGGCGGCTCGTCTACGAGGGCAAGGTGGAGGATCCGTCGGAGCAGAAGCAGATCGCGGCGATCGTCGGGCAGCTCTACGAGGCGTTCGTCGAGTTCGACGCGATGCTCTGCGAGATCAACCCGCTCATCGTCACGCCCGAGGGCGAAGTGAAGGCGCTCGACTCGAAGTTCACGGTGGACGACAGCGCGCTCGCGCGCCATCCCGACATCGCGGAGTGGCGCGACACGAGCGCGGCCGACCCGATCGAGACGTTCGCGCGCGAGAAGCACGTCACGTACGTGAAGCTCGACGGGGACGTCGGCGTCCTTGCGAACGGCGCCGGGCTCGGCATGTCGACGGTGGACGTCGTCGCGCACGTCGGCGGCCGGCCCGCGAACTTCTGCGACCTCGGCGGCGGCGGCAGCGCGGAGGGAGTCGTCGACGCTCTCGAGGTGATCACGCGCGACCCGCAGGTCAAGTCGATCTTCTTCAACATCTTCGGCGGGATCACCAGGGGAGACGAGGTCGCGCGCGGGATCCTCGCCGCGCTCGACACGCTCGACATGTCCCGCTATCCGATCGTCGTCCGACTCGACGGCACGAACGCCGAGGAGGGGCGGAAGATCCTCGCGGACGCGGGCCGCGACAACATCCACCCCGAGGCGACGATGCTCGACGGGGCGCGGCGCGCGGTGGAGCTCGCGAGATGACCGATCTCTGGAGCGAGCGGGCGGAGGCGTACCGGACGAGCCAGACCCACGCGTCGGGCGACGATCTCGACCTCGTCGTCGAGTGGTGCGAACCCCGCCCAGGAGTGACGGTTCTCGACGTCGCCACCGGCGGCGGGCACGTCGCGCGCCGGCTGCGCGAGGCGGGAGCGACGGTCGTGACGACCGACGCGGCGCCCGGGATGAAGCCGGACGCGATCGCGCCCGCAGACGACCTCCCCTTCGACGACGCGAGCTTCGACGCCGTCGCCTGCCGCATCGCGGCGCATCATTTCCCCGACGTTCTTGCGGCCGTGAAGGAGATGGCCCGCGTCGCGCGCGAGCGCGTGGTTATCGAAGACAACGTCTTCACGAGCGAGTCCGCCGAGGAGGCAGATCGGCTGCGCGACCCGAGCCACGTCCGCAACTACGGCGTCGGCGAATGGCACAGCTTCTTCGAGCTCGCCGGGCTCGAGGTCGCCGAGGAGGTCTTCATGGTCCGCGACACCGACTTCGAGGACTGGCTCGCGCGGACGGAGACGCCGGAGGGCGACCGCGTCCGCGTGCGCGAGCTCCTCGACTCGCGCGTCCACGACGGCCGGCTCGACCTTCCCACCGTGGTTCTCAAGGGGATCAAGAAGTAGTGGCGATCATCGTCGACAACGACACGCGCCTCGTCGTCGCCGGCCTGACCGGCTCGGAGGGACGCTTCCACGGACTGCGCAACCGTGCCTACGGCACGAACCTCGTCGCCGGCGTCACGCCGGGCAAGGGCGGCCAGGACGTCGAGGGCGTCCCCGTCTTCGACACGATGGCGGACGCCGTCGCCGAGGCCGGCGCGAACACGAGCCTCATCTTCGTCCCCGCCCGCTTCGCGGTCGACTCGATCTACGAGGCCGTCGACGCCGGGATCGGCACGGTGATCTGCATCACCGAGCACATCCCTGCGCACGACATGCTCCGCGCGTACACGTACTTCCGCGCGAAGGGGACGACGATGATCGGCCCGAACTGCCCCGGTGTCCTCTCGCCGGGCAAGGCGAACGCGGGGATCATCCCGGCCGAGATCTTCAGCGAGGGGAGTGTCGGCCTCGTCTCCCGCTCGGGCACGCTCACGTACCAGATCGGCCACGAGCTGACGCAGCTCGGGCTCGGCAACTCGACCATCGTCGGGATCGGCGGCGACCCGGTCGTCGGCTCCTCGTTCGTCGACGTCATCGAGCGCTTCCAGGACGACCCGCAGACCGAGCTGATCGTCCTCGTCGGCGAGATCGGCGGCGACGAGGAGGAGAAGGCCGCCGCATACGTCTCCGAGCACGTGACGAAGCCGGTGCTCGCGTACATCGCGGGCTTCTCCGCGCCGCCCGGCAAGACGATGGGCCACGCCGGCGCGATCATCTCCGGCTCCTCGGGCACGGCCGCCGGGAAGAAGGAGGCGCTCGAGGCTCGCGGCATCGAGGTCGGCACGACGCCGACCGAGGTCGCGCAGATGGTGGCGGCCCGGCTGAAGTGACCGGCGACGCGCTCGCGGACGCGCACGAGATCCTCGCGCTCCTCCAGGCGAAGATCGACAGCCGCGACGCCGACGAGCTCTTCGCGTTCTTCGAGGAGCCGGCCGTGCTGATTGGCTCCGCGGGGGACGGCCGCGACACCGAGCGCCGCCGGCGCTACCTCACGGCGCTCGCGACCCAGCCGGAGTCTCTCTTCTGGGACTGGCAGGAGGCCATTCCGTTCTACGAGAGCGACGACGCACTCGGCTTCGCCGCGTTCGGCGAGGTCGCCGTGTCCGACGCGGCGGGCGAGCAGCGCTACCCGATCCGGGCGAGCCTGCTCGGCGTCCGCTCGGCGGACGGCTGGCGGCTGCGGCACTTCCACGGCTCGATCCCGGCCTCCTTCTAGCTCGCTACGCTCCGGCGATGATCTCGTTCGCCCGCGGCGTGCCGGCGCCGGAGTGTCTCGCCGTCGAGGAGCTCGCCGACTGCGCGAAGGCGGCGCTCGAGCGGGACGGCAGAACCGTCCTGTCCTACGGGCCGGGCGGCGGCTACGGCCCGCTGCGGGAGGAGCTCGCTGCGCGGCACGGCGTCGAGGCGGGCCGCATCCTGATCACGAGCGGCTCGCTGCAGGGCTTCGTCTTCCTCGCGCAGCAGCTCGTGCAGGCGGGTACGCGCGTCCTCGTCGAGGCGCCGACGTACGACCGCCCGCTCAAGATCCTCGCCCGGCTCGGCGCGGAGGTCGTCACCGTGCCGATGGACGACGAGGGCCTCATCCCCGACGAGCTTCCGGAGGGCGAGTTCTCTTTCCTCTACACGATCCCGACCTTCCAGAACCCGAGCGGCCGCACCCTCTCGGAGGAGCGCCGCCGCCGCCTTGCCGAGCTGGCGGTCGAGCGCGGGCTGCTCGTGCTCGAGGACGACCCGTACGGGCTCGTCCGCTACGAGGGCGAGCCGCTCCCGAGCGTCTTCGAGCTCTCCGGCGGCGAGTCGGTCGCGTACTGCTCGTCGTTCTCGAAGACGGTCGCGCCCGGCCTCCGCGTCGGCTGGTTCGTCCTGCCGGCGCAGCTCGCCTCCGAGCTCGAGGCGCTCGCGACGTCGACGTACATCTCGCCGCCGTACCTCTCGCAGGCCACCGTGCTCGAGTTCCTCCGCCGCGACGACTTCGGCCCGAATCTCGAGCGGGTCAACGGGCTCCTGCGCGAGCGCCGCGACGCGATGCTCGAGGCGCTGCCGCGCGAGCTGCCGGAGGACGCGGCGTGGACGAAGCCGGACGGCGGCTACTTCGTCTGGCTCGACCTGCCGTCCGGGCCTCCCGCCGCCGAGCTCCTCGCCCGGGCCGAGGAGGCCGGCGTGACGTTCGTGAAGGGGAGCGACTTCTTCCCCGGCGGACGCGGCGGCGAGCGATCGCTCCGCCTCGCCTTCAGCTTCGTCTCGCCGGACGAGATCTCAGACGGAGTCGCCCGGCTGGGCGGCCTCGTGCGAGCGGCGGCTCCAGCGGCGCTCTAGCCGTGGGATCAGCATCCCGACGACGAGCCCGACGGCCAGCGCGAGCAGGATGAGCCAGATGAGCGAGACGTACGCGTGGGCGAAGACGAAGCTGACGCGCACCTTCTTCCCGTTCTCGAGCACGAACGCGACCGCGTAGGCGACGAGCAGCGCGAGGACGCCGAGGCGCGCGTAGAAGCGGCGCTTCGGGCTCTTCGCGTGTGGCCGGCGCGGGAACCGCACAGCCCGAGTCTACGCCGCAGCGTGAACCGGGACCGTCCGCGGCACGAGCTGCGGCTGCGGCGGCGGCGCGAGGCTACCGGCCGTCGTGCGCCGGAAGGTGGGGCAGATCGACTCGCCGGGAAGGGCGCAGAGGCCTTCGCGACGGAAATAGCAATCAGCGCAGGTTGGCTTGGAACGTTTGCTCATCCTCGTCTTTGCTAGGGAGGCACGGGCGTGGCCTCCGACAAGCGACGATACAACCGGGACCGCCTCGGGCAAGCGTTGCCGCCGACGAAAACTGACGAATTTCCGCAGTTTCGCGCCGGCCGAAAAGCGCGATTCCTACTGCGCCGGAGGCAGCGTTGCCAGGGCGTGCAACGCCTGCGCGAAGCTGCGCACCGGGATGATCTTCAGCGGCCCCGCGTAGCGCTCGGCGGTCTTCGCGTTCGCCCCGGCCGGAACGAGGAAGACGTCCGCACCGGCCTCGCGCACGCCCCACGTCTTCTGCTCGACCCCGCCGATCGGCGCCACCGTCCCGTTCAGCTCCATCTCCCCGGTCGCCGCGACCCGGTGGCCGTGCGTGACGTCCTTGCCGAGCTTCTCCATCACCTCGAGCGCGAACGCGAGGCCCGCCGACGGGCCGCCGACCGCGCCGAGGTCGATCGAGACGCGGATCGGCAGCCTGATCGAGGCCGACTGCGCCGGCTCGAAGCCGATGAGCGCGCGCTGCGGATCCTGCTGGAGCGCGAACGTCCGGACCGAGAACGAGAGCGTCTTGTCACCGCGCAGCACCTGCAGCGTCACGGCCTGACCGGGCGTGACACGGCTGAGCTGGGCGCGCAGCTTCGGGATCGTCGGCGTCGGCATGCCGTCGACCGCCTGGATCACGTCCGCGGGCTGGAGCTTGTGCGCGGCGGGCGTGCCGAGGTCGATGACGTCGACGAGAACGCCGTTCCGACGCGTCTCGACGTGGTAGCCGAGCCGGCGGAGCGCGACGGCCGCGGCGATCTTCTGCGACATCGACATCTGGCGCACCTCGGCGGCGATGACCGCGGCGTCCGTCGTTCCCGGCGGGACGATCTCGGACGCGGGGAGGAAGGTCGCGTGGCTGTCGAGCGAGGGGAACAGCGTCTCGAGCGTGTTCGCCTGCCGCTCGAAGACGTCGACGTAGTAGATCGTCCCGCCCTGCTTCGCCGGATGAGCGCCCTGCACGCGCACGAGCGACGTGAGCGGGTGCGCGGTGTCGGGGATGAGGACGTACTCGTTGGACGGGATGCGGTAGAGGATCACGCCGGTCAGGAGGAGCAGCGCGACGACGCCGGCGGCGATCCGGAGCGGCGTGAGGCGGACGTTCCGGATCCTCAAAACAGCGCCCGCTGCAGGCCGCCGTCGACGACGAGCGTCTGCCCCGTGACGTAGCGCGCGCGATCCGAGGCGAGGAAGCAGACGACGTCGCCGAACTCGCGCGGCGTGCCCCAGCGGCGCAGCGCGATCTCCTCGAGCTGCTCCTCGGTCGGCCCGTCCGGGTAGAGGTGATCGAGCCGCGGCGTCGCGATCCTGCCGGGCGCGACGCAGTTGACCGTGATCCCCTGCGGGCCGACCTCGCGGCTGAGCGTCTTCAGCCAGCCGATCAGGCCGGGGCGGAACGTGTTCGAGAGCGCGAGGTGGCTCGTCGGCTCGAGAGCGGCGAGGGAGCTGACCGCGACGATCCGGCCGGCCTCGCTCCGCTCGAGATGCGGGAGGGCGAGCCGGACGAGCGTCACCGCCGGGCGCAGGAGGAGGCGGTAGGCGGCGTCGAGCGACTCGGGATCCGCGTCGAGCGCGCTGCCGGGCGGCGGGCCGCCGCCGTTCCAGACGAGGACGTCGAGGCCGCCGAAGCGGTCGACCACGGTCGCGACGGCGCGCTCGAGATCGGCGCTCGCGGTCACGTCCCCGGCGACGGCGGCGCCGCCGAGCCGGGCCGCGTGCTCCTCCAGCTCCTCGGCGCGTCGCGCGAAGAGGACGACGTTCGCGCCCTCCTCCGCCAGCGCTTCGGCGCTCGCGAGCCCCAGGCCGGAGGACGCGCCGCAGACGAGCGCGGTGCGTCCGCTCAGCCCGAGGTCCACGCGGGACTCAGCTCGAGGAGAGGACGCCCACGACGTCGCGGACGGCGTCGGCGCTCTTGGCGAGCGCCTCGCGCTCGTCGTCGGTGAGCTCGAGCTCGACGATCGCCTCGATTCCGCCGGCGCCGAGCTTGACGGGTACGCCCATGTAGAGGCCGTCGATCCCGTACTCGCCCTCGAGCAGCGCCGTGCACGGGAGGACACGCTTCTGGTCGAGGAGGATCGCGTCGACCATCTCCGCGATCGCCGCGCCGGGCGCGTACCAGGCGGACGTGCCGAGCAGCTGGACGATCTCGCCGCCGCCCTTCGCCGTCCGCTCGACCATCGACTGGATCCTCTCCTCGGAGACGAGCTCGCGGAGCGGAACGCCGCCGACCGTCGTCGCGGAGACGACCGGGACCATCTGGTCGCCGTGTCCGCCGAGCACGAGCGCCTGGACGTCCCGCACCGAGGCGCCCGTCTCCCACGCGATGAACGTGCGGAAGCGGGCCGTGTCGAGGATCCCTGCCTGGCCGAAGACGCGTTCCTTCGGGAAGCCGGAGACGTTCTTCGCGACGTGGCACATCGCGTCGAGCGGGTTCGAGAGGATGACGATGATGCAGTCGGGGCTCTGGGCGACGATCTGCTCCGTCACCGAGCCGACGATCTTCTCGTTCGTCGTGACGAGGTCGTCGCGGGACATGCCCGGCTGCCGAGGCAGGCCGGCCGTGATCACGACGACGTCGGATCCGGCCGTCTCCTCGTACGCGTTCGAGCCGGTGACGTTCGGCTCGAAGCCGAGGATCGGCCCCATCTGGTTCAGGTCGAGCGCCTTGCCCTGCGGCAGGCCCTCCTTGATGTCCGTGAGGACGACGTCCGCGTAGTCGCGGGCGGCGAGGACGTGCGCCGCTGTGGCGCCGGTCGCGCCCGCGCCGACGATCGTGATCTTCCTTCGCATGCTCATGCCGGTACCTCAGCCTCCAGTTTCTCGATCACCGCGTCCGCGACCTCGCTCGTCCCGACTGCGGTCGGGTCGTCGCGGCTCGGCTTCATGTCGTAGGTGACGCTCGTCCCCTCGGCGATGACGGCGGCGATCGCCTGCTCGAGGCGGTCGGCCGCGAAGCGCTCGTCGAGGTGGCGGAGCATGAGGACGCCCGACAGCATCTGCGCGATCGGGTTGACCTTGTTCTGGCCGGCGTACTTCGGCGCCGAGCCGTGCGTCGGCTCGAAGACGGCGCACGTCTCGCCGTAGTTCGCGCCCGGCGCGACGCCGAGTCCGCCGATCATCCCGGCGCACAGGTCGGAGAGCACGTCGCCGTAGAGATTCGGCAGGACGAGCACGTCGTACTCCTCGGGCCGCTGCACGAGCTGCATGCACATGTTGTCCACGATCCGGTCGTCGAACTCGATGTCGGTGTTCTCCGCGGCGACCTCGCGCGCGACGCGCAGCCAGAGGCCGTCGGTGAATTTCATGATGTTGGCCTTGTGGACGGCCGTGACCTTCTTGCGGCCGTTGCTGCGCGCGTAGTCGAAGGCGAACTCGAAGATCCGGCGCGTGCCGGTGACGGAGATCGGCTTGATCGAGATGCCGGCGTCGTCGTGGCGGAGCTTGCCGCCGCGCTCCTTGATCCAGGCGATCAACTCGGCGGCGTCCTCGGTGCCTTCCTCGTACTCGATCCCGGCGTAGAGGTCCTCGGTGTTCTCCCGGACGATGATCAAGTCGATGTCCTCGAAGCGGGTGCGGACGCCGGGATAGCTCTTGCACGGGCGGATCTGGCCGAAGAGGTCGAGCTCCTTGCGGAGCGCGACGTTGACGGAGCGGAAGCCGCCGCCGACCGGGGTCGTGATCGGCCCCTTCAGCGCGACGCCCGTCTCGCGGATCGCGTCGAGGACCTCCGGCGGCAGCGGATTGCCGCCGTGCTTCTCCATCACGTCCGCGCCTGCCTCCTGGACGTCCCAGTCGAACTCGACGCCCGTCGCCTCGAGAACGCGGCGCGTGGCCTCGGTCAGCTCGGGGCCGGTGCCGTCGCCGGGGATGAGAACAACGCGGTGCGCCACGCGGGCGAGCGTAGCGGAGCTGTAGCTCGCGAGTGCTGCGCACCCGCTCGCTGGTTCGCGGCGGCGTAAGCCTGCGTCTTACGCCGCCGCCGGAACCTCGGCGCGCTTCAAACGGTTGAAGTGCGCTTAGACCGAGGGCCGGGGGCTAAGACGGCCGCGCCAGCGGCGGCTTAGCCGTAGGCCGGACCGCGCTCTCCGGTCGGCGCAGTTCCTTCAAGAGCGAGCGAGTCCGCAGGACTCGCGAGCTCAGAGAAGCCGTAGGCTTCGGGATGTGAACCTTTCGGAAGCCGCTGCCCAGGCCGACGAGCTCGTCGCGAGCGGCGACGAGCGCGGGCTCTCGCAACTGCGCGCGCAGTGGGACGACGAGCTCGAGGCGCAGGCGCGGAGCCAGGACTTCCGCGAGCGCGCGCTCGCGTTCCGCGCCGTGGGGATGTTCCGCTGGCGCGCGAAGGAGGAACTGCTGCGGCGCGGCCTCGACGACGGCAGCCCGGCCGCCCGCGGCTCGGCGCTCCTCTCGCTCGAGCTCCTCTCCCGCGACCACCCGAGCACGGTCAACTCCGTCCGGCCGCTCCTCCACAAGATGCTCGCCGATCCCGAAGAGAACCCGGCGGTGCGGCGGCTCGCCGTCCAGGCGCTCAAGAACGGCTCCGCGCCGCGCGAGACGATCGTCCTGCTCGAAGGGATCACAGCGGACGACGAGACCGACGCCGACCTGCGTCGCGTCGCGACGGCTGTCGCGCAGAGTCTCAAGCAGAAGGCTCGCGAGCGGCGCTAGCGGATCAGCTCGCGCAGCTGGCGCAGACGCGAGCCTGGATCTCCCGACCGCAGGACGGGCAGACCCGGCGGCGCCGGCGATGCTCGAGGGCGTTCTTCTGGACGCCTGCGACCATCATCAGCCAGCCCGCTCCGAGGGTGGTGACGACGGCGATTGCGAGTTGCGGATCGAGGTGCATGGCTACTTCCTCGTAGATGCCTTCCGGCGCGCGTGCGGATGCGCCTGGAAGTACAACTCCCGCCGCCGGCGATCGGATACGTGCGTGTAGAGCTCCGTCGTCGCGAGGTCCGCGTGGCCGAGCATCTCCTGCACGGCGCGGAGGTCGGCACCGCCCTCGAGCAGGTGCGTCGCGAAGGAGTGGCGCAGGAGATGCGGGTGGATCCGCCCGGGCTCGAGGCCGGCCTTCTCCGCGAGCTTGCGGAGGATGAGGAAGACGCCGGCGCGGGTGAGCGCGCCGCCGCGCGCGTTGAGGAAGAGCTCGGGGCGATGGTGCTTCTCGAGGAACGGCCGCCCGTGGGCGAGGTAGCGGCGGAGCGCCTCGGCCGCCTCCCGCCCGATCGGGACGACGCGCTCCTTGTTCCCCTTGCCGATGCAGCGGACGAAGCGGTTCTCGAGATCGACCGCCTGCCGGTCGAGCGACACGGCCTCGCTCACGCGGAGCCCGCCGCCGTAGAGCAGCTCCGTGAGCGCGCGGTCGCGCATCGCACGCGGCGTCGTCCCGGCCGCCGCGTCGAGGAGCCGCTCGACCTCGCCGGGGGAGAGGGTGCGCGGCAGCGTGCGCAGGCGCTTCGGGAGCTCGACCTGCGCCGCGGGGTTGTCGGCCCGCGCGCCGAGGAGCACCTGGTGGCGGAAGAAGGAGCGGATCGCGGCGAGGCGGCGCGCGATCGTCGTCGCGGCGAGCCCGTCCGCGCGGAGCTGCGCGACGTAGCGGGCGAGGTCGTCCGTCTCCGCGCGCGCCGGCGAGCGGCCGAGCCACGCCGCGAGATGCGCGAGGTCGCGGCGGTACGCCTCGACGGTGCGGGGCGCGAGGCGCGCCGCGGCGAGGGCGAGGAAGCTCTCGACGGCCGGATCCGGGCGCGTGCTCATCCGGCTTCGGGTTTCGGCCCGGCGCCCGGGACGCCTTCCCGGCCCGGCTACGCGACCGGGACGAGGTGGGAGTGCTCGGGCGTCGCCCAGACGATCTCGCCGCTCGCGAGCTCGAGGTGCTCGACGTCCTCGCGCCGCCGCCGCGCGGTCATCCGCTCGCCCGTGCCGTCGACGAGATCGATGCGGACGTGGGCGCCGACGACGACGATCCGCTCGACCTCGACCTCGACGGAACCGTCGTCCGGGTGGCGGGCGAGGACGATCTCGTGCGGACGGACGAAGCCGTCGCCGAGTCGGAACGCGTCGCCGAGGAAGCGCAGCACGAACTCCGACGCAGGCGTGTCGTAGAGCTCGGCGGGGGCGCCGACCTGCTCGAGCCGCCCCTGGTTGAGGACGGCGACGCGGTCGGCGACCTCGAGCGCCTCCTCCTGGTCGTGGGTGACGAAGACGGTCGTCACGTGCACCTCGTCGTGCAGCCGCCGCAGCCAGTCGCGCAGCTCGGCGCGGACGCGCGCGTCGAGCGCGCCGAACGGCTCGTCGAGGAGGAGGACGTGCGGCTTTGCGGCGAGCGCCCGCGCGAGCGCCATCCGCTGGCGCTGCCCGCCGGAGAGCTTCGACGGGTAGCGGTCGGCGAAGCCCTGCAGCTGGACGAGCTCGAGCAGCTCGTCGACGCGCTCCCGGATCTCCTGCTTCGGCCGCTTCCGGATTGCGAGCGCGAAGCCGACGTTCTCCCGCACGGTCATGTGCTTGAACGCCGCGTAGTGCTGGAAGACGAAGCCGACGTCGCGGCGCTGCGGCGCGAGCCGGGTCGCGTCCTTGCCGGAGAGGAGCACCTCGCCCGCGTCCGGATGCTCGAGCCCGGCGACGACGCGGAGGAGCGTCGACTTGCCGGAGCCGCTCGGCCCGAGGACGGCGGTGAGCGAGCCCGCCGCGATCTCGAGGGAGACGTCGTCGAGCGCGACGAAGTCCCCGAACCGCTTCGTGACGTTCCTCAGCTCGATCACAGCGCATCCTCCCGGGGTCTGGTGACGGTCATGGCGACGAGGACGAGGACGGCGATCGTCGCGAGCACGAGCGAGACGGCGTACGCGCCGGCGGTGTCGAAGTTCGTCCAGTACTCCTCGACGCGCAGGGTCGCGGTCTGCGTCACACCCTCGATCCGTCCGGAGACGATCGCGACCGCGCCGTACTCGCCGAGGCAGCGCGCCGTCGTGAGGACGACGCCGTAGATCACGGCCCAGCGGATCGACGGCAGCGTGATCCTCCAGAACCGCTGCCACCGCGTCGCGCCGAGCGTCGCAGCGGCCTGCTCCTGCTCGGTGCCGAGCTCGCGCAGGGTCGGGATCACCTCGCGCGCGACGAAGGGGACGGAGACGAAGATCGTCGCCAGGACGATCGCCGGCAGCGCGAAGAGGACGTGGATCCCGTGGTTCATGAGCCAGCCGCCGAACCAGCCCGTGCGGCCGTAGAGGAGGTACAGGGCGAGCCCGACCACGACCGGCGAGACGGCGAGCGGCAGGTCGATGAACGCGTTGAGGATCCCCTTGCCGCGGAAGCGCCGCCGCACGATCGCGAGAGCGCAGAGGACGCCGAAGACGGTGTTGAGCGGCACGGCGATCGCTGTCGCCTCGAGCGTCACCTCGAACGCGTGCACCGTGAGGGGATCGGAGAGCGCCTGCCAGACCGGGTGCAGCCCGCTCTCGAACGTCCGGTAGAAGATCATCGCGAGCGGCCCGAGCAGGATCACGAGGAGGTAGCCGAGCGCCGCGGCGCGGAGTCCGAGCCGGCTAGGCACGCTCGTGCCTCGTGACCCAGAAGCGCAGGCCGCCGATCGCGAGGAGCAGGACGAACGCCGCGGCGAGGAGGACGATCGCCACCGCGGCGGCTCCGGCCGGGTCTCCGTCCTCGACGCGCAGCATCACGAGCACCGAGGCGACCTCCGTGTGGAAGGGCCTGTCTCCGGTGATCAGCACGACGGAACCGATCTCTCCGAGCGCGCGGGCGAGAGCGAGGACGACGCCGGAGAGGATGCCGGGCAGGAGATTCGGCAGGACGATGCGGCGGAGGACGGCGAGCCGGCCGGCGCCGAGCGAGCGAGCCGCCTCCTCCATCTCGACGTCGAGCTCGTGGAGGACCGGCTGGACGGTGCGGATGACGAACGGGAGCGTGACGAAGCAGAGGGCGAGCACGATCGCGGCGCGCGTGAACGCGACGTCGATCCCGACCGGCGACTGCGGGCCGTAGAGCGCGAGGAGGGTGATCCCGGCGACGATCGTCGGCAGCGCGAACGGCAGGTCGATGAAGGCGTTCACGAGCGCCTTGCCGCGGAAGTCGTCGCGGACGAGCACCCAGGCCGTGATCGTCCCGAGCACGGCGTTGACGAGGACGACGATGAAGGCGGTCGCGAAGGTCAGCTTCAGCGCGGCGACCGCCTCGGGGCTCGAGACGACCTGCCAGAACGCGTGCGCGCCGTTCTGCTTCGACTCCCAGACGAGCGCGGCGAGCGGCAGGACGACGACGACGAGGAGGAACGTCGTGACGGCGCCGACGGCCACCGACGTGCTCGCGCGCCCGCCGCCTACGCTGCGCGGCACCCTGGCCGCAGACGCTGCGACGGCGCTAATGCGTCGGTCCTCCGATTTCCTGCTCGATCCTCACCATCCGGCCGTTGTTCGGGTCGAACCAGACGCTGTTCACCTTCCGCCAGCCGCCGAAGAGCGGATCGGAGATCCGGAAGACGAGGCGGCGGCCGCTGAAGCGCGCCTTCCACGTCGCGAGCTTCGGCTTGTTCAGGACGGCCTTGACGACGGGGCGGTAGCCGTTCTCCGCGAAGATCGCCTGCGCGGTCGGCGTGTGCGCGTACTTGATGAACTGCGCCGCCGCGGCCGGCGCGTGCTCGAGCGGAACCATCGGCAGCTGGATGAGCATCGTCTGCTTCGGGATCACGAGGCCGAGGTGCCTGCCGGCGGCGACCGCCGCGTACGCCTCGCTCTCGTACGTGATCAGCACGTCGCCCTTGCCGGCGAGGAACGTGTTCATCGCGTTCGCTGCCGAGGAGTCCTGCGAGACGACGTGGCGGAAGAGGCTCGTGACGTAGGCGGTCGCCCGCTTGTCGTTCAGCCCCGTCTTCCGCATCGCGCCGTAGGCGGCCATGATGTTCCACTTGGCGCTGCCCGAGCTGAACGGGTTCGGCGTCACGACCTGGACGCCGGGCTTGAGCAGGTCGCTCCAGTTGCGGATGTGCTTCGGGTTGCCGGGCCGGACGACGAAGGCGACGACGGAGTCCGCGACGATGCCTCCCGCCGGCAGCGTCTTCGTCCAGTCGTGCTGGACGAGGCCGGCGTCGACGAGCGTGTCGACGTCGAGCGCGTTCGAGAGCAGGGCGATGTCGGCCGGCTGTCCCGCGGCAATCGCGCGCGCCTGCGAGCCCGACGGGCCGTACGACTGCGTGAACGAGACGCCCTTGCCGGCGGGGGTCGCCGTCCACTTCGTGATCAGCTGCTGGATGACCGGCTTCGGCGTCGAGAAGGCGACGAGGCTGAGCGTCGTCCCGGTCTGCCTGGCCTGGGCTGCGCTCGCGCAGACGAGGACGGCAGGGAGGACGAGCACGATGAGAAGGAGTCGACGCATGGCGGGGCGCTGCCTTTCCTTGGATATCCTACCGATTTACTAGGTATTGGCAGTGCTGATTATTGCCATAAGCAGATCGCGAGCGCAAGCGGGAACTCGTTAACTCTTTGTGGCGAGATCCGCGAGCGTCGTCTGCTCTAGGACTCCGCGCATCTGCGCTCTCAGCTCGAGCCAGATCTCGCGCAGCGGCGCGGCCGGGCCGGCGTACTCGAGCTCGTCGGGACGCACGCCGCGCACCGTTGCGATCGGGCCTTCGAGCTCGCGGATGACCTCCGCGATCGAGATCTCCGCCGCGGGACGCGCCAGCCGGTAGCCGCCCTCGGCGCCGCGCTGGCTCGCGACGAGCCCCGCGCTGCGGAGCTGGGCGAGGATGCTCTCGAGGAACTTCGGCGGGATCTTCTGCGCCGTCGCGAGCTGCTCGGCCGTCATCAGGCCGTCAGAGTGCGCCGCGAGCTCCACGAGCGCGCGGAGCGCGTAGTCGACCTTTGCCGAGACACGCATACCGCATTCTTGCCGTCCTCAGCTGCGCGGATGCGCGCGGTCGTACGCGCGGCGGAGGTGGCGTGGGTCGACGTGGCTGTACACCTGCGTCGTCGAGAGGGAGCTGTGGCCGAGCAGCTCCTGGATCGTCCGGAGGTCGGCGCCGCCTTCGAGGAGATGCGTCGCGAAGGCGTGGCGCAGCCGGTGCGGGTGGGGGACGACCCGGCGCAGCGTGCTCGTGTCGAGCCGGCGGCCGCGCGCGGAGACGAACAGCGCGTCGTTCGCTCCTCTCGCGAGCTCGGGACGCGCCTCCCGCAGGTAGCGGGCGATCCAGAGCGCCGCCTCCTCGCCGAGCGGCACGACGCGATCCTTGCCGCCCTTGCCCTTCCGGACGTGGACGAGCTCCTGCTCGAAGTCGACGTCGCCGAGGTCGAGCCCGACCGCCTCGGAGCTGCGCAGGCCGGCCGAGTAGACGAGCTCGACGAGGGCGCGGTTACGGAGAGGGACCGGGCCTTCGCCCTCGAGCGACGCGAGCGTCTGATCGACCTCGGCCTTGGTGGGCGCATCGGGGAGACGGCGCGGCCGGCGGGGCGCGAGGCGGCCGTCGGGGACGCGCTCCGGCCCGAGCGCGTGCCGGAGAAACGCACGGACGGCCGCGAGCTTGCGCGAGATCGTCGCCGGCGCGAGCTTCCGCGACCGCCGTCCGCCGAGCGACGCGACGTAGTCGGCGAGCACGCGGACGTCCACCTGCGCGAGATCGACGCGCTGCTCCTCGAGCCAGTCGCAGAATTCGTTCACGTCGCCGCGGTAGGCGCGCCGCGTCCCCTCGCTGAGCGCGGGCGAGGCGAGGAAGCGGTCGGCTGCCGCGCGTGCGTCCACGAGGGACGGTTCCCCGGCCTCGCTCGCTTCCCTTCCGCTAGCGTCATTCCTCGTGATCGCGAAGCACGACGTGCTCGTCGTCGGAGCCGGCTGCGCAGGGATGCGCGCCGCGATCGAGGCCTTCGACGCCGGCGCGGACGTCGCGATGATCTCGAAGATCCACCCGACCCGCTCCCACTCCGGAGCGGCCGAGGGAGGGATCAACGCGGCGCTCGGCAACGCCGCCGACGACAGCCCCGAGATCCACGCCTACGACACCGTCAAGGGCTCCGACTACATCGGCGACCAGGACGCGATCGAGCTGTTCGCGGAGGAGGCACCGGGCGACATCCTCCAGCTCGAGCACTGGGGCGCCGTCTTCTCCCGCCGCGACGACGGCAAGCTCGCGCAGCGCCCCTTCGGCGCAGCCGGCTCGCCGCGCACGGTCTTCGCCGCGGACATCACCGGCCACGTCCTGATCCAGGTGCTCTGGGAGCAGGTCTGCAAGCGCGACATCCCGGTCTACGAGGAGTTCTTCGCCTGGCAGCTCGTCGAGAACGACGGCCGCTGCCAGGGCGTCGTCTGCTGGGACCTCCTCAACGGCGGCCTGAAGACCGTCGGCGGCAAGACCGTCGTGCTGGCAACCGGCGGCGCCGGCCGGCAGTACCGCGTCACGACGAACGCGTACGCCTGCACCGGCGACGGGATGGCGATGGCGCTCCATCTCGGCCTGCCGCTCAAGGACATGGAGTTCATGCAGTTCCACCCGACGACGCTCTACCCGACCGGGATCCTCCTCACGGAGGGCTGCCGGGGCGAGGGCGCGTACCTCATCAACAAGGACGGCGAGCGCTTCATGAAGCGCTACGCGCCCAACGCGCTCGAGCTTGCCTCGCGCGACGTCGTCTCCCGTTCCGAGCAGACGGAGATCGACGAGGGTCGCGGCATCGACGGCAGCGTGATGCTCGACATGCGCCATCTCGGCGCCGAGCGCATCCTCGACCGGCTGCCGGGCTCGCGCGAGCTGTCGATGGTCTACGCGGGGATCGACCCGATCTACGACCCCGTCCCCGTCCGGCCCGGAGCGCACTACCACATGGGCGGCGTCTCGACCGACAACGACGGCGCGACCGAGCTGACGGGTCTCTACGCCGCCGGCGAGTGCGCGTGCGTCTCCATCCACGGCGCGAACCGCCTCGGCGGCAACTCGCTCATGGAGACGATCACGTTCGGCCGCCGCGCCGGGCTCGCCGCCGCGGAGTGGGCGCTCGCGAACACGACCGTCGACGTGCCGGAGTCGGCCGAGCGGGACGTCGAGGCGAAGCTCAAGGAGCTCCTCGAGCGCGAGGACGGCGAGCGTCCCTGGAAGCTCCGGGAGGAGCTCGGGACGTCGATGCTCGAGAACTTCGCCGTCTTCCGCCGTGAGGAGCAGATGGCGAACCAGATCGAGATCATCGAGGGCCTCCGCGAGCGCTATCGCAACGTCGTGATCGAGGACAAGGGCGACGTCTTCAACAGCGACCTCACCCAGGCCATCGAGCTCGGGAACATGCTCGACACGGCGCTCTGCATGGTCACCGCCGGGCTCGCCCGCAAGGAGAGCCGCGGCGCGCACGCGCGGCCGCACGACTACCCGACGCGCGACGACGAGAACTTCCTCCACCACTCGATCACACGCTGGAAGGACGACGGCGTCGAGCTCACGACGGCCGACGTCCGGTTCACGAAGTGGGAGCCCCAGGAGAGGAAGTACTGATGCAGGTCGCCCTGAAGATCTGGCGCTACGACTCCAAGTCAGGTGAGCGCGCGCTGCGCGAGTACGAGATCGAGGCGCCCGACGAGGCGACGCTGCTCGACTGCCTCGACATCGTCAAGGACAAGCACGACGGCTCGCTCGCGTACCGCAAGAGCTGCCGGATGATGATCTGCGGCTCGTGCGGGATGCGGATGGACGGCGCCGCCGTCCTCGCCTGCAAGACGCGGATGTACGACATCGCGCAGGAGGGCCGCGTCCCGACGATCTCCGCGATGGGGAACCTCCCGATCGTCAAGGACCTCGTCGTCGACATGGATCCCTTCTGGGAGAAGTTCAAGGCGATGAAGCCGTGGCTGCAGCCGGGCTACGAGCAGCCGGAGGACGGGCGCGAGTACCGGATCTCGCAGGAGCGGATGAACGTCATCCACAAGGAGTCGCTCTGCATCAACTGCGGCTGCTGCGTCTCCGAGTGCAACGCGATGGAGTCCGATCCCGAGTTCCTCGGGCCGCAGGCGCTCGCGAAGGGGATGCGCTTCGTGGGCGACCCGCGTGACGCGGCGATCGTCGAGCGGCTCGAGCAGTACAACCAGGAGCACGGGATCTGGGACTGCACGCGCTGCTACTTCTGCAACGAGCGCTGCCCGAAGGGCGTCGACCCGCGCGACGCGATCGCGAAGCTCGGCGCCGAGTCGATCCGGCTCGGCATCGACCGCGACATGGGCGCGAAGCACGCGAAGTGGTTCGTCCGCTCGGCGGAGACGACCGGCTGGCTCCGCGAGGAGGAGCTGATCCCGAAGACGCAGGGCTACGTCTCCGCGATCAAGCAGCTCAAGTTCGGCATGTCGCTGGCGCGGCACGGCAAGGTCCGCCCGATCCCGTTCCCGCACACCGCGAAGGACGTCGGCGAGGCGCGCAACCTCCGCAAGCTGATCCGCGACCAGGATCGCGCGGGCGCGCTCGGGCACGTCCAGGGGGAGAAGGCGCTCGAGCGTCTCTCCCACGGGCACGCGATCGGCGGCGACCTGGAGGAGATCTACGCGCGGCCGAACGCCGCGCCGAGACCATGGCTACCCGAAGTGGAGGAGGAAGCGTCAGCGTGAGCACGACCGAGACTGCGACGAAGCGCGTCGCCTACTACAAGGGCTGCCTCGCCTCGCTCTCGGCGAAGGAGCTCGACACGTCGACGAAGGCGCTCGCGCCGCAGGTCGGGCTCGAGCTCGTCGAGCTCGAGTCGGTGACGTGCTGCGGCGCCGGCGACATCCACGAGGCGGAGCCGGACTACTACCTCCACCTCAACGCGCGGATCCTCGCCTACGCGGAGGCGACCGGCTGCGACACGCTGATGACGGTCTGCAACGTCTGCACGCTCAACCTCCGGCAGGCGAACCACATGCTGCAGGGAGACTCCGAGCTGCTCGCCCGCATCAACGAGAACCTCGTCACGGTCGGCGTGCCGCCGTACTCCGGCAACGTCGAGGTGCGGCACTTCCTCTGGGAGATCGCGGAAGGGGAGGGCTACGAGCGCCTGAAGGGCGCCGCGCACAAGGGGCTGAAGGGGCTCAAGGTCGCGCCCTTCTACGGCTGTCAGATCCTCCGCCCGTCGAAGATCATGGGCTTCGAGGATCCCGACCGGCCGTGGTCGCTCGAGCGGATCATCGAGGCGTGCGGCGGGCAGGCCATCGACTACCCGGCGAAGATCAAGTGCTGCGGCTTCCCGATCATCGCGGCGCGCGAGGAGACGGCGCTCGGCGAGGTCATCCAGCCGATCGAGCAGGCGATCGAGGCCGGCGCGGACGTGATGGTCACGCCGTGCCCGCTCTGCCACCTCTCGCTCGACGCGTGGCAGCAGAAGCTCGAGGCGTCGACCGGACGGAAGTTCGCGATGCCGATCCTCCACCTCGCGCAGCTCGTCGGCGTCGCGGCCGGCCTCGAGGAATCGGAGCTGAAGTTCAAGCGCCACATCGTCGATCCGCGGCCGGCACTCGCACGCCTGGAAGTCTGAAGACCGTCGGCGCGCTCGCGGGCGCGGCCCTCGGCTGGGGCGCGTTCGAGGCGAGCTGGGTCCGGCTTCGCGAGCTCGAGGTCGAGGTGCCGGGGTTGCCGGAGGAGCTCGACGGGCTCCGGATCGCGCACCTCTCGGACTTCCACCTCGGCGTTCCCTCGCCGGGGCTCGGCGCGACTTGGCGAGCCGTCGAGTGGGTCAAGGAGCGGCGGCCGGATCTCGTCGCCATCACGGGTGACCTCCTCACGCATCCGCGCGGCGAGGCGATGCTGCGCCGCGTCATCCGCGTCCTGCCGGAGCCGGTCTTCGCCGTGCTCGGCAACCACGACATCGCGATCAGCCGCGACCCGCAGGCGCGGAAGTCGGATCTGCAGGAGCTCGGCTCGGCGATGCTGCTCCGCGACGAGGCGCGCATGGGGGAGATGCGCGGCCTGAACGTCTGGATCGCGGGCGCAGATCCGAGGCTGATCCTGCGAGGCCGGCCGCGCCGCGACCCGAACGACCTCGCCGCGCCGCCGGAGGCCGGCGCGGACTTCTCGATCCTCCTCTGCCACTACCCACGCGTCCTCGACGTTCTCGAGCCGGGCAAGTTCGACCTCGTCCTCTCCGGCCACCTCCACGACGGGCAGATCTGCCTGCCGTATCCGGGCGGCAAGGTGGCGCTCGCGCACCCGACGGCGCCCTACACCTCCGGTGTCTATCGCTCGCCGGCGGCCACGATGCACGTCTCGGCCGGCCTCGGCACGACGTTCGTCCCGTTCCGCTTCGCGGCCCGTCCGGAGGCGACGGAGCTCGTGCTCAGGCCGGCGGTACGCTGACCGCGTGGCCAACCAGGCCTCGATCTCGACCGACATCCTCGCCCGCTACGCCGCCGACGCGGCGCGGGAGGTCGAGGGCGTCCGCCGCGTCGTCGACCGCCCGATCCCCGGCCGCCGCGGCGTCCGCGTCGCCGGGAAGGACGGTTCCGTCCGGGTCGAGCTCCACGTCGTCGCGGAGTGGGGCGCGTCGCTGCCGGCGGTCGGCGCCCGCGTCCAGAAGCGCGTGCGCGACTACCTCGGCAGCATGGCCGACGTCGAGCCGGCGAGCGTCGACGTCGTCGTCGACTCGGTGGAGGAGACATGACCCGGATCGCCGGCCTCACGGGCGCGACGCTCGATACCGCGCCGGCCGTCTGCCACGAGTGCATCTGGTGGCAGACCCGCAGCGGGCGGAGCATCGACAAGCGGAAGTGGATCCGCGAGGCCGAGGACGACTGGGGCGCCTGGGGAACCGTCTATCACGACGAGGAGGGCCGTCTGCTCGGCTCGATGCAGTACGGGCCGGCCGACCTGTTCCCGCGCGCCCGCGAGTTGCCGGCCGGGCCGGCGAGCCCCGACGCGGCGCTCGTCACCTGCGCGTACCTCACCGACCCGGCCCGGCCGTGGGTCATGCAGTCGCTGTTCCTCACGGCGATCGGCGACGTGCGCGAGCGAGGCGTCCGCGCGCTCGAGGCGTTCGCGTACCGCTATCCGGAGGGAGCGCCGAACTTCGAGCGCTTCCACGTCCACCGGACGATCTTCCCCGCCGACTTCCTCGCCGACTTCGGCTTCCTGCCGGTGCGCGCGCAGGGGCGCGTCGAGCTGGCGCGGCTCGAGCTCGGCGGGCTGCAGCCGGTGGAGGAGGGCGCGCGGGAGAAGGTGCTCCAGGTCGTCCGCGAGGCGTTCCTGCCCGCGCCGGCGCCGCAGCGTCCCTGACGGCCGGGAACGGCCGAAACGCGCTCGGGTGCTAGGCTCGCCCGACTATCGAGCGAGTACCGGGTGCGCGACGTGCGCTTCCTCTGCCCGTTCCTGAGTAGCAGAGGAGGTGTTTCATCTATGGCAACCGGAACCGTGAAGTGGTTCAACGCCGACAAGGGGTATGGGTTCATCACTCCCGACGACGGCGGCAAGGACCTGTTCGTCCACCACAGCGCGATCCTCGGCGACGGCTACAAGACGCTCGCCGAGAACGCGAAGGTGCAGTACGAGCCCGGACAGGGCGAGAAGGGGCCGCAGGCGACGAACGTCGAGCTGGCGTCCGCCTAGTTCCGAGCAACCGGACGCGGCGTCCCGCGGGCGCCGCGTCCGCTGCTCGACCGACAGAGAGGAGCGGACCTATGGCGACGAGAGGTCAAACGCACGCGAAGCGGGCCCGCGAGCTCGAGCTGAAGGAACGCCGCGAGCGCAAGCAGGCGAAGAAGGCGGAGGCTGCCGCCCGGCGCCTCGCCGGCGACGTGCTCCCGACCGACGCCGACGACGACGCAACGGATCCGGAGGACCAGCCCGAGCCGGAGCCGGAGTGGATCCGGTGACGCTCGTGCTCGAGCGGTGACGGCCGACGCGCGCTCCGCGGCGCTCGAGGCGTACATCGTGCGCCGCGGCGAGCAGGGCTTCCACGTCGAGACGAGGAGCGGCCTGCAGGCCGTTCTCGTGCGCCGGCACCCGCTCTATTTCGCGCTCCGCTGGGTCTCCCGCCAGAAGGCCGAGCAGCGATACGTCGTCTCCGTCGACGAGCACTGCAAAGTCGCGGCGGTCGCGGCCCAGCCGCTTCGCTGGTGAACTAAGGGCGTACGCTCGCTCCATGCGAGCGATCGCGAGCGCGGCCGCCGTCCTCCTCCTCGCCGCGGCGAGCGCCTGCGGCTCCTCGGGAGGCCCGCCGCCGGGCGTGACGGAGTCGGCGGTCGAGATCGCCGCGCCGTCGAGCGCCGGGAAGGACGTCGACCCGACGCGCGGCGCGGGGCTCGCGTCCGTTCTCTGCCCGTCGGCGACGGCGTGCACCGGGCTCGGCGGCTACCACGTGTTGCACGGGCCGTCCGTCCGCCAGTTCCGGCTGATCCTTCGCGACGGCACGTGGACGCCGGACGACCGCTATCCGCCGCTCCTCGGCCTCTACGACTTCGCCTGTCCCTCGATCACGAGCTGCGTCGGCGTGACGAACCACGGCCCGGGTGTCTCGCTGGTCTCCGAGAGCGGCACCACGTGGCGGAAGACGCCGCTCGCGCTGCCGGGCAGTCCCGCCGACTCGTCGATCGACATCTCCGCCCTCGCGTGCGGCGGCCCGGTCGAGTGCGTCGCCTTCGGCTCGTACCGGCCGCAAGGTGGGCCGAGCCACGCCTTCCTCGTCAGCGACCACGCGGGGACGTGGGAGCGTCCCGTCCTCCTCCGGGTCGAGTTCTCGTCCGTCGCCTGTGCGGCGCCGGGGGAGTGCACGGCGCTCGGGTCGAAGTCGGCCGGCCACGGCGCGCTCTTCCCCTGGGTCATGAGCGAGCACGGCGGGCAATGGGGACATGCGCAGTTCCTCGCGCTGCCGGCCGACGCGTCGAGCGCGCGCGACTCGCGCGGCAAGTCACCGTTCATGGGCTTCTCGGGGCTCGCGTGTCCCTCGCCCGGAAACTGCACGGCGGCCGGCGGCTACGTCGACCGGCGGCACGACTTCGAGGGCGTCCTCTTCACCGAGCGGAACGGGCGGTGGCTGCCGGGAGTGAAGGCGCCGTCCCCGGCCGACGCCGTCCCCTGGACGGACGGCAACGAGCTCGTCGACCCGCTCGGTGCGGTCGCCTGCGGCGCGCCGGACGACTGCTCGGTGCTCGGGTCCTACGTCAAGGACGCGTCCGGCTACACACGCGCGATGCTTCTGAGCGAGCACGACGGGAGATGGACGGCGATCGTCCCGTCGCTCCCGTCGAGCGCTCCCGGCGGCGTGGCGCTCACCGGCGTCGAGTGCCCCTCGCGCGGCGAGTGCGTCGTGGTCGGCTGGTACTCGACCGGGCACGACACCCCTGGCCAGTACGGCGACGCGACGTTCGGGCTCGTCCTGCTCGAGGGGCACGGCCTCTGGGAGCACGGCTTCGCCGCCGCGGTGCCGCGGAACGCCGCCGGGTCGGCGGGGTCGCACACGCTCCTCGACTCCGTCGTCTGCCAGACGCCGCGTCTCTGCCGGATCGACGGCTCGTACGTCGACAAGGAGGGCGCGGCGCTGAAACCGGGCCCGCCGGGTCCGCCGCAGCGGGCCTTCCTCCTCACGCTGCGGCTCGGCTGAGCCGGGGCTCGGCCGATTCGCCGTCCGGATAGGGTGACGGGGATGGACGCCGTTCCGAAGCGGGAGAGCTCGGCGGCCTCGGCTCGCCGGGCGAAGGTGGGCGTGCAGCGCGCGAACTCCGCGCTACGGCGTGCCGAGGACTGGGCGGAGCGCATCGGCGCCGCCGACGCGCGGGACGACGCCGCGCGGGAGCGCTCGGGCGCATCGCGGCGGCGCACCTCCTCCGCGCGGGCTCGAGGCGCTGCCAGCGCTCTGCGATCGCAGCCCGGTGACGTCGACCGGGCGCCGCTCGCCGACGAGCGCGACCGCCTCGCCGACGAGCGGGACCGCCTCGCGGACGAGCGGGAGAGGCTCGCGGACGAGCGGGAGCATGACGCGGATCGCCGCGACCGCGCAGCCGACGTGCGTGACCGGGCCGCAGACATGCGCGAGCGTTCCGCGGACGAGCGCGAGCTCCGCGGCGACGCCTAACGCACGGCCGTCAGGCGGCGGCGCGGGCGGGCTCGAGGAGGAGCTCCGCGATCTGGATCGCGTTCAGCGCGGCGCCCTTGACGAGGTTGTCGCACGCGAGGAAGAGCACGAGGCCGCCGTGCTCGCTCGCCCGGTCGGGGCGGATCCGCCCGACGAGCACATCCTCGGTCTCGGCGGCCGCGCGCGGGCTCGGCGTCTCGACGATCCGTATGCCCGGCGCGGCGGCGAGCAGCGACTCCGCCAGCTCCGGCGAGAGCGGCCCGTCCGTCTCGACCCAGACCGACTGCGAATGGCCGACGAGCACCGGCACGCGCACCGTCGTCGCGCTGACCGGCAGCTCCGGCAGCTCGAGGATCTTGCGCGCCTCGGCGCGGATCTTCGCCTCCTCGTCGGTCTCGTCGCCCTCCCAGTCCCAGTCGAACCCGAGGTCGTGCTCGTCGGGCGGCTCGGCGCGGAGCTGCTCCATCCGCTGCGCGCCCGCGCCGGAGACCGCCTGGTACGTCGAGAGGCGGACGCTGCGCAGGCCCGCCGCGTCGTGGAGCGGCTTGAGGACGCACGTGAGCGGGATCGTCGAGCAGTTCGGGTTCGCGACGACGCGGGTCGTCTCGAGGGCGGTCAGCGCGCGCTCGCCGTTCACCTCCGGCACGACGAGCGGATAGCCGTCGGCGAGCCGGTAGGCGCTCGACTTGTCGACGACGAGCGCGCCACCCTCGACGGCGTGGGGGACGAGCTCGCGGGACGCGGCCGTGCCGCAGGAGAAGAGCACGAGGTCGAGGTCGCCCGCGGAGAGCGCGCCGGCCGTCGCCTCCTCGACGACGACGCCGGTGCCCAGCTTGCGACCTGTCGACCGCGAGGATGCAAAGGCCCGCACGTTCTCGTAGCCGCGCTCGCGGAGGAGCCGCAGCGTCACCGTCCCGACGGCGCCCGTCGCGCCGACGACGCCGATCCTCGCGTCCGCGCTCACGCCGTCCCGAGCTCGAACGCGTCGTGCAGCGCCGCGACCGCCTTCGGCACGTCGCCGCTCGCGACGTGGCAGGCGATCTTGATCGGCGAGGTGGAGATCACCTCCGCCGTGACGCCGGCCTCCTCGAGGGTCGCGAACGTCTTCGCCGCGATGCCGGGATGGCTCTTCATGCCGGCGCCGACGAGGCTGACCTTCCCGAGGTCGTCGCGCATCGACCACTCGACGTCGAGGCCGCCGAGCAGCTCCTCGCAGGCGGCCCGGTCCTCGAGCGGCGCGCTGAAGACGATCTCGCCGCCTGTCACCTGGAGGATCGTGTCGACGTTGACGTTCGCCGCCGCGAGCCGGTCGAAGAGCCGCGCCGCGTCGATCGCGCCGACGCGGTAGAGAGGCTCGCAGTCGGTGTGCGCGACGCCGCTGATGATCGCTTTCTCGAGCACAGGATCCTCTTCGTCGACGATCCACGTTCCCCCTGCGTCGGAGAACGTCGACCGCACGTGGAGCCGCACGTCGTGGTTGCGCGCGAACTCGACCGAGCGTAGCTGGAGCACCTTCGCTCCGCTCGCCGACAGCTCGAGCATCTCCTCGTACGTCACCGCGGCGAGCTTGCGCGCGTTCGGGACGAGGCGCGGGTCGGCGGTGAAGACACCCTCGACGTCGGTGTACATCTCGCACGCCGTCGCGCCGAGCGCGGCCGCGAGCGCGACGGCGGTGAGGTTCGAGCCGCCGCGGCCGAGCGTCGTCACGTCGTGCGAGTCGGCGGAGACGCCCTGGAAGCCGGCGACGAGGACGATCTTGCCGGCGTCGAGAGCCTCGTTGATCCGCGTCGCCCGCACCTCGGCGATCTTCGCCTTGCCGTGGACCGTGTCCGTGACGATCCCCGCCTGCGAGCCGGTCAGCGAGATCGCCTCGTGCCCGAGATCGTGGACGGCCATCGCGCAGAGCGCGTTCGAGATCCGCTCGCCGACGGAGATGAGCATGTCGTACTCGCGCGGGTGCGGCTTCGGCGAGATCTCGTGGGCGAGCCGGATCAGCTCGTCCGTCGTGTCGCCCATAGCCGAGAGGACGCCGACGACGCCGTGCCCCTCCTCGCGCGCGCGGACGAGCCGCCGGGCCACTTCCTTGATCTTGTCCGGGTCGGCGACGGACGTGCCGCCGAACTTCATGACGACGAGGTCGCGCCGCGGCGAGTCCGCGTCTGCCGTGACCTCGGGAACCGTCTCGTGTACGGCCATGCGGGAAGTTTGCCTACGTCATTTCGCGCCGGCCCGAGAGCGCCCGGCCGAGCGTCACCTCGTCGGCGTACTCGAGGTCGCCGCCGACGGGAAGGCCGCTCGCGAGGCGTGTGACGCGGACGCGGTCGCGCAGCCGGCCGGCGAGATACGACGCGGTCGCCTCGCCGGTCGCGTTCGGGTTCGTCGCGAGGACGACCTCGACGACGCCGTCGCTCTGGACGCGGTGCAGGAGCTCGTCGATCCGCAGATCCTCGGGCTCGACGCCGTCGAGCGGGGAGAGCGCGCCGCCGAGGACGTGGTAGAGGCCGCGGTACTCCGCGGTCCGCTCGAGCGAGACGAGGTCGACGGGCTGCTCGACGACGCAGATCGTCGTGCGGTCGCGGCGCGCGTCGAGGCAGATCGCGCAGAGCTCCTCCTCGGTGAGGTTGCCGCACTCGCGGCAGAAGCGGACGCGCTCCTTCACCTCGCCGATCGCCGCCGCGAGCGCGAGCGCCTCCTCCTGCGGCACCTGGAGGATGTGGAAGGCGAGCCGCTGCGCCGTCCGGCCGCCGATCCCCGGCAGGCGCGTCAGCTGGGCGACGAGGTTCTCGACGGACGGGCTGAGCATGGGCGGAGGGTACTGGTCCGTTCCGGACGTAAGATCCAGGGATGGCCGACCCCGTCTCCTGGCTCATGATCCGGCCCGGCTGGAAAGTCGTCGCATCCGACGGCGCCGAGGTCGGCTCGGTCGACGAGGTCACCGGGGACGAGGGGCAGGACATCTTCGATGGGCTCGCCGTGGCCACCTCCGCGCTCGGCAAGCCGATCTACGTCCCGGCCGAGAGCGTCGGGCCGATCTACGAGGGGCGGATCGAGCTGACGCTGTCGGCGGAGCAGGTCGCTGCGCTCGGCGAGTACGTCGAGCCCGCGACGAGCGAGGTGATCGAGGCGGACAACAAGGGCGGCTTCGGCGCGACGATCGGCGCCGACGTCCGCGAGCTCGAGGGGAAGGCGATCCACCCGGTCGAGCACCAGAAGCCGTTCGGGCTGGTCCGCCGGATCTTCTTCCTGTTCCGGCGCTCGCGCGGCTAGCGCGGCGAGAAGTCGAACGCCCAGCCCCAGACGACGACGCCGATCAGGGCGAGGACGAGGGCCGCCCAGAGCCAGTTCGAGAAGAGGTCGCGCATCTCAGCTGCCGAGTCCCGGCAGGCCGCCCATTCCCATCTCGCCGAGCATCTGCTGCGCCTTCGCCTCGACGCCGGCGCGCGCCGAGCGCAGCGCCTCGTTGACGCCGGCGAGGAGCAGGTCGGCCAGGGCGTCGGGGTCGTCCGGGTCGAGCGCGTCGGGTGAGACCTCGATCGCGATCACCTCGCCCGCTCCGTTCGCCGTCACCTTGACGAGCCCGCCGCCGACGGAGGACTGCGCCGTCTCCTGCGCCGCCTCCTCCTGCATGCGCTGCATCCGCTCCTGCATCTGCGCGGCCTGCTGCATGAGCTTCTCCATGTCGAACGCCATCTACGGCTCCCGCTCGTGCGCGTCGAACTGCTCGGTGAACTGCTGGACGAAGTCCTCCTCGCTCGCGGGCTCGTCTTCCACCGCGACGGCCGTTTCACGCGCCTCGCCGAGCTCGAAGGAGACCTCGAGCCGCCGGCCGGTGACGTCGTAGAGCGCGTCCGCGAGCAGGGTCGCGTTCTTCGGGTCGCGGGCGAGGTCGAGGTGGAACTGGGCGGTGGGTGGGAACTCGAGCGTCAGCGTGTCGCCGTGGAGGTCCGCCGGATGGGCCTCGCGCAGGAGCGACGCAGTCGGGATGCCGCCGCGCTCCTCGACCGCCGGCAGCACTGTCCGCGACCACGCCTCCTGCAGCTGCTCGAGCTCGAGGTCGGGCGGCGCAACCTCGGCCGCGGGCGCCGCCGCGGGAACGGGCGCGCTCTCGTCACTTAGTGACAACTTGTCACTAAGTTGGACGGGGCTAGGGGGGACAGCTCCGGCCCCCTGCTCGAGGCGCTCGAGGCGGAAGGCGACGGACTCGCGCGACAGGTCGGCGGCGGGGCGCGTCACCTTGACGAGGGCGAGCTCGAGCGGCAGGCGCGGATCGCCGCCCTGGCGCATGTCGTCGACCGCGACCGCGAGGAGATCGATCAGGCGGAGAACGGCCGCCTCGCCCATCTGCGCCGCCTGCCCGAGCAGCCGCTCGCGCGTTTCCTCCGTCACGGGCAGCGCCTCGGGCACCTCGCCGAGATGCTGCACGAGCATCAGCTGGCGGAGGTGCTCGATCAGGTCGAGGACGAGGCGGCCGAGGTCGTGCCCGCGCTCGGAGAGCTCCTCGACGAACGTGAGCGCGCCGGCCGTGTCGCGGTCGATGACGAGGTTGCAGAGCGTGAAGAGCGCCTCCTCCTCGACCGTGCCGAGCAGCTCGAGGACGGCCTGCACCGTGATCGTGCTGCCGGTGGAGGAGGCGAGCTGGTCGAGTGTCGAGACCGCGTCACGGTACGCGCCCCGCGCGCCGCGCGCGACGAGCGCGAGGGCCTGATCGGGCACGTCGACTCCCTCGGCGTCGGCGACGTGCCGCAGGACGGTGACGAGATCCTGCAGGCGCGGGCGCTGGAAGACGAACGTCTGGCAGCGCGAACGGACCGTCGGGAGCACCTTCGAGAGATCCGTCGTGCAGAAGACGAAGACGAGATGCGGCGGCGGCTCCTCGATGAGCTTCAGGAGCGCGTTCCACGCTGCGTCCGTGAGCTGGTGCGCCTCGTCGAGGATGTAGACCTTGTAGCGCCCCTCGACCGGTTGGAGAACGACCCGGTCGCGGATCTCCCGGATGTCGTCGATGCCACGCTGCGAGGCGGCGTCCATCTCGACGACGTCGAGGGAGGTCCCGGCGGCGATCGCGGCGCAGGTATGGCACGTTCCGTCGGGCGTCGTGGTCGGGCCCTGCGCGCAGTTGAGGCACTTGGCGAGGATGCGCGCCATCGACGTCTTGCCGGTGCCGCGCGGGCCGGCGAAGAGGTACGCCTGCCGGAGGGCGTCGCTCGTGATCGCGTTCGACAGCGTCCTGACGACCGCCTCCTGGCCGACGACCTCCGCGAAGCTCTGGGGACGGTACTTCCGGTAGAGAGCGGCCACCCGACGATTCAAGCAGATCGTCGATCGACCCTCCGCCGCCGCGACCGACCCGAGCGGGCGCGGCACACAGACGCACGCCGTCAGCACGCGAGCGGCGCAAGCCGCTCGCAGACGAGCGAGCGGAAAGCGAAGCCGAAGGCGGAGCGGGCGGAGCGGGAAGATGGGCCGGGCTTGCCGCACACGACCCAGGAACTACTTAGCGCTGCTTCCTCCCGGATCTGACGCGGTTCGCAGGCTGGGACTGCACGGAGCCCGACCCGCCGGGAAGGGTAGCCTCCCGCGCGATGGCCGACGCTCGCCGAGCTCTCCTGACCGGACTCTTCGACCACGCGCCGATGTTCCCGCCGGCGAGCATGCCGCTCGACGAGGCGACAGAGGAGGATCGCCGCGCGCAGGCGAGCGAGCACGCCTGGCTGCTCGGGCGCTTCGTCGTCCCCGCCGGGACGGAGGTCGAGGGACGCGAGCTCGCGGTCGTCGACGGCGGCACCGAGCGCCAGGGCGAGACGGTCTTCGTCGAGGGCGTCTCGAAGATCCGGTGCGGCGGTGCGGCGATCCCCCCGGTGGACGAGGTCGCCGGCTTCGTCCGGCGCTGTCGCGACGAGGGCGTCCTTTTCAAGGCGACGGCGGGCCTCCATCACGCCTACCCGACTCCCGCCGGCGAGCACGGCTTCCTCAACCTCCTCGCCGCGGTCGTCTTCGGCGACGAGGAGGAGGCGTTGCGTGAGGGCCGCGGCGCGTTCGAGCTCGACGCCGGCTCGTTCCGCTGGCGCGGCCGCGCAGCCGGCGCCGCTGAGCTCGCCGAGATCCGCGCGTCGCTCTTCCACTCGATCGGCAGCTGCTCGTTCTTCGAGCCGGTCGGCGAGCTCGAGGAGCTGGGAGTCATATGAGCTTCGGGGCGGGGGAGAACGGCCTGCTCTGGCGGGACGGGGCGGAGGCAGTCGACCTCTCCGGGCTCGGCGGCGTCTTTGCGGAGGCGTCGCTCAACGCGCTCTCGGCCGAGGGGCCGGCGGCGTGGGGTGAGGCGATCGACGCGGCGCGCTCCCACGACGGCCCGCGCGTCCCTCTCACCGCAGCGCGGCTCCCGTTCGAGGTCGCGGACTACGTCGACTTCTACTCCTCGCTCGAGCACGCGACGAACCTCGGCCGGCTGTTCCGGCCCGACCAGGAGCCGCTGCTCCCCAACTGGCGCTGGCTGCCGGTCGGATACCACGGCCGCGCCGGGAGCGTCGTCGTCAGCGGCACGGACGTCGTCCGCCCGAGCGGCCAGCGGAAGGCGCCGGACGAGGACGCGCCGACGTTCGGTCCCAGCCGCCGCCTCGACTTCGAGCTCGAGCTCGGCTTCGTCGTCGGAGTCGGCAGCGAGCTCGGCGAGCCCGTGCCGGTCGAGGACTTCGAGCGGCACGTCTTCGGCGTCGTCCTCGTCAACGACTGGAGCGCGCGGGACATCCAGGCGTGGGAGTACGTGCCGCTCGGGCCGTTCCTCGGGAAGTCGTTCCAGACCTCGATCTCCGCCTGGGTGACGCCGCTCGCTCTGCTCGAGGAGGCGCGCGTCGAGGCGCCGGAGCAGGAGCCGCCGCCGCTGCCACATCTCGCGGGCGGCCGCGACTGGGCGCTCGACCTCGCGCTCGAGGTGGAGCTGAACGGCGAGACGATCTCCGAGGGGAACGCGAGGACGCTCTACTGGACGCTGCCGCAGCAGCTTGCCCACGCGACGTCCAACGGCGCCCCGATCCGCACCGGCGACCTCATGGCGAGCGGGACGATCTCCGGCGCCGAGCCGGGGACGGAGGGCTCGATGATCGAGCTCTACCGCGGCGAGCGGTTCCTCGCGGACGGCGACGAGCTCGTGCTGCGCGGCCGGTCGGGGAACGGCGTCGAGCTCGGCGAGGTGCGCGGGCGAGTCCTGCCGGCGCGCGACTAGCTCATACGTCTTTCATACCGGTCCGCTGCCCGGTTTCATCCAGCCGCGCGAGATCGTTCGCTCCGTGGCACGGATCCTTCTGAGTGAGATTGACCCTGACGTCCGGTGGCTCCTGCGGCTGCTACTGGAGCGCTCGGGTCATGAGGTCGTGCTCCCGGGTACCCCCGCTCGGGAGCTCGACCTGCTCGTCCTCGAACCAGCCTCGGGAGAGGGCGTGGCATCGGCTCGGGCCGCTCGCGCAGAGCGGCCCGACCTGCCGATCCTCTGCGTGAGCATCCTCCCCGACGAGGCGGAGGAGCTCGGTCTCGGCGCGGTCTCGTACCTCGCGAAGCCGTTCAGCGTCGAGCAGTTCGCGCTCGCGGTGGACCGGCTGCTCGCGCCGGCCTCGATCGCCGCGGCCTAGCCCGGCCCCCTCCGCGGGACTAAGGTCCGGCGGCCATGCCCGCGCTTCTCACCGGCATCCTTTCGGCGCTCGCCGCGTCGGCGCTCTTCGCGCTCGCGATGGGTCTGCAGACGCTCGAGGCGCGGCAGGAGCCGGCCGAGCGCGCGCTCCGCTTCTCGCTCCTGCTCCGGCTCGTCCGCCGGCCGCGCTGGGTGGCGGGGACGGCGCTCGGGATCGTCGGCTGGCTCGCCCAGGCATACGCGCTGACGAAGGCGCCGCTGACGCTCGTCCAGCCGCTGCTCGGGACGACACTCGTTTTCCTCCTGTTCGTCGCGATGCGCCAGCTCGGCGAGCACGTCGGCCGGCGCGAGACGTTCGCCGCGCTCGCCGTGGCCGGCGGCGTTCCCCTGCTCGCGGTGACGACTCCGGCCCGCCACGCGGCGCACAGCGAGGGGGTGCGCCTCTGGGCGACGCTCGCGGTGCTCGCCGCGCTCGCGCTCGTGCCGCTCGGCCTGCGCGGCGCGATGCGCGGCGCGAGCCTCGTCGTCCCGCTCGCGGCCGGGCTCGCGTACGCGCTCGACAGTCTCGCGACGAAGTTCGCGGCGGACGACTACACGCGGAGTCTCTGGCTCGGCGCGGCGGGCTGGTTCGTGCTCATGGGCTCGGCGGGGCTCCTCGGGACGCTCGGGGAGATGTCGGCGCTGCAGAGCCGGCCCGTGACCCACGTGGCGCCGCTCGTCTTCGCGCTCACGACGTTCGTCCCCGTCGCCCTCGCCCCGTTGCTGGCGCGCGAGTGGTGGCCGAGCTCGCCGCTGCGCACCGCCGGGCTCGTCATCGGGCTGCTCACGACCGGCGGGGGAGCGGCGGCGCTCGCCACCGTCGCCCCGGTCGGGCGCGCCTTCTCCCGCGAGGCGGCAGCCGTCCCCTCCGCCTAGCGAGACCGAGCGACGCTCCGCCTCTATTCAGCGGGGCCGGAGCAGGGCATACTTGGCCTTCCCGTTGTCGCCGAGGGCCGCGACACGGCATTCCACATGGGAGCACTGCGATGACCTTCACCGTGGCGTGGCTGCTGTTCCCTGTCGTGCTGGCGCTGCTCTCACTCGGCGCCGGGCTGCTCGTCGAGGCGGCGGCCGGCGTCGATCTGCCCGGGCCGCTGCTCCTGCCGGTGGGATTCGCCGGGCTGGTCGTCGTCGCCGACCTCGCCACCTTGACGGTGTTCACGGCGCGCCTGACGCTCGAGATCGTCCTGCTGGTCGCCGTCGCAGGCGCCGTCGTCCGCCTCGAGCGGCTGCGGGCCCTCCGCCCGGCCCGCTGGGTCACGATCGCGGCTCTCCTCGTCTTCCTCGTCTACGCCGCTCCGGTTCTCTTCACCGGCCAGGCGACGTTCGCCGGCTTCGCGACGCTCGACGACACCGTCAACTGGTTCGTCCTCACCGAGCGCGTCCTCTCGCACGGGCGCAGCTTCGCCGGGCTCGGGCCGTCCGCGTACTACACGCTCGTCCACGCGTACTTCCACACGGGCTATCCGCTCGGTGCGTTCATGCCGCTCGGCGCGGCGGCGAAGCTCGTGAACGAGAACATCGCCTGGGTCTACCAGCCGTACCTCGCCTTCCAGGGGGCGATGCTCGCGCTCGGAGTCTGGACGATCGCCGGCGGTCTCGTGCGCTCCGTGCGCCTCCGGGCTGCGGTCGCGTTCGTCGCCGCGCAGCCCGCGCTCCTCTACGGCTACTCGCTCCTAGGCTCGGTCAAGGAGCTCGTCACGGCGCCGCTGCTCGTGCTCGTCGCGGTCCTCGTCGCCCATGCTTACCGCACCGCGCCCTCGGGGCGGCGGCTCGTTCCGCTCGCGGTCGTGCTCGCGGCCGTGCTCGCGACGCTCAACGTGAGCGGCTTCGTCTGGCTCGCTCCGGCCCTCGTTCCGCTGCTGCTTCTCCTCCGCCGCATCTCCGCCGCGGTCTTCGGGCGGCGTGCGGCGATCCTCACGGCGGTCACGCTCGTGCTCGCCGTGCCCGCTCTCGCGACGGCAGGGAGCTTCGTGTCGAGCGCCAGCCGCCAGCTCACGAACTCGGCCCACGGCGCGAACGCGCTCGGGAGCGTGCTGTTCCACCGGCTCAGCTTTCTCCAGGTGCTCGGCGTCTGGCCGGTCGGCGACCTTCGGGTCAGCCCGGCGACGATCTGGCCGACGTACCTCCTCCTGGCGCTGCTCGTCGGGCTCGCCGCGGCCGGTCTTCGCGAAGCCTGGCTGCGCGGCGCGTTCGCGCTGCCGATCTACGTCGCGACCTGTCTGATCGGGGTCTTCATCGTCTCGCTCACCGGCTCGCCGTGGACGGTCGGGAAGGCGCTGGCGACGGCCTCGCCGGCCGTGCTCGCGCTCGGGCTCGCCGGTGCGTGCGTCTACCTCGGCCGCACCGCGGCCGGCGCCGTCGTCGCGGCCGCCGCCCTCGCCGTGACGGGAGGCGTGCTCTGGTCGAACACGCTCGCCTACAGTGGCGTGCGGCTCGCCCCACGGGCCGAGCTCGTGGAGGAGGCCCATCTCGGACAGCGCTTCGCCGGCCAGGGGCCCGCGCTGATGACCGGCTTCCAGTGGTACTACGCGCAGTACTTCCTCCACCGGCTCGCCCCGGAGTGGGTGACGCCGCAGACCGACTTCGACCAGCTGCCGATCGCCGGCGTGGAGCGTTACTCGACGCTCGTCCTCAGCCGCGGCCCGATCGCGAGCCGGCCGCCGTCTTCGTACAAGCTCGTCTGGCACGGACGCTACGACGAGGTCTGGAAGCGAGTCCGCGGCGCGCCGAGGGTCATCCAGCACGTCCCGTTCGGCAACAACACCGAGCCGGGGGCGATCCCCAACTGCGCGAGGATCCACTCGCTCGCCCATGCCGCAGCCGCGGCGGGCGGGAAGCTCGCCTACGTCGTCCGCGCGCCCGCTCTCGTCCTCAGTCTCGACGCCGGCGGCAAGCAGCTCGGCTGGCCGTCGGACGGCTACGAGCCCTTCCCGACGAGCAGCGGGCGTATCACCTTCTCCGAGGACGTTCCGACCACGGGCACGTACACCGTCTGGATGGGCGGCTTCACCCCAGGCACGGCGACGATCTCGATCGACGGACGGACGGTCGGCTCGGCGGCGCATCTGATCGAGAAGGTCGCGCAGTACGCTCCCCTCGCCTCGGTCCACCTCGCCGCGGGCGTTCACACGATCGTCGTGAGCTACGACCGCTCGCTTCTCTCGCCGGGAAGCACCTCGCATCTCCCGTGGGGGATGGGCCCGATCGTTCTCTCCACGCAGACCGAGTTCGTGCCCGTCCACTACACGACGCCGGCGCACGCGGCGTCTCTCTGCAAGCTGAACCTCGACTGGGCGGAGGCCGTCGCCGGGTGAGCCTCCTCGTCCCGTGGCTCGCGTTCCCGGTCCTCCTCGCCGTCCTCTCGCTCGGGCTCGGCCTGCTCGTGGAGGCGATCGCCGGCAGCCGGCTGCACGGCGCGCTTCTCCTCCCGGTCGGCTTCGCCGGCATCGTCGTCGTGGCGGACACGACGACGCTGAGTGCTTCCACGGCCCGCCACGTCACGCCCCTGGTCGTCGCGCTCGCCGTCGCCGGCTTCGCGCTCGCCGCCTGGGGCGACCGGCTGCGGACGCTCAGGCCGGATGCCTGGGCGGTGGGAGCCGTCGTCGCGGTCTTCGCGGTCTACGCGGCACCCGTCGTGATGCTCGGGCGGGCGACCTTCGCGGGCTACTCCTCGCTCGACGACACCGCACAGTGGTTCTCGCTCATCGACCGCGTGATGAGCTACGGGCGAAGCGCTGCCGGCCTGCCGCCGTCGACGTACCACCACATCCTCCACGAGTACCTCCACACGGGCTACCCGGTCGGCTCGATGATCCCGCTCGGCGTCGGCGCGCGTCTCGTCGGCCGTGACGTCGCCTGGGTGCTGCAGCCGTATTTCGCCTTCGCCGCTGTCCTCCTCGGCCTCAGCCTCTGGGTCATGCTCGCGGGTCCGATCCGCTCGCGGCGCTGGCGTGCGCCCGCGGTCTTCATCGCCTCCCAGCCGGCGCTCCTCTACGGCTACGCGCTCTGGGGATCGATCAAGGAGGTCGTGACCGCCGCGCTCCTTCCCTTGCTCGCGATCCTCGTGGCGCGCGCACTGCGCTCGACGCCGTCGGTGCGCGACCTCGTTCCGCTCGCGGTCGTCTCGGCGGCCGTGCTCGCGGCGCTGAACCTCGCCGCGCTCGTCTGGCTCGTGCCGGCTCTGTTGCCGCTCGTCGTCGTGGCGCGCAGGATCCCGGCGCAGGCGTTCGCGCGGCGCACCGCCGGATTCGTCGCCTGCATCGCCGTCCTCGCTCTGCCGACCCTCGCCGTGGCCCGGACGTTCACCGCCGCGGCGAACCACAACCTCGCGGCTGGCGCGCACGGCCTGAACGAGCTCGGCGAGCTGAAGCATCCGCTCAGCGTCCTCCAGCTGCTCGGGATCTGGCCGGTCGGAGACTTCCGCAACAGCCCGCGCACGTTCTGGCCCACCGGGCTGCTGCTCGCTCTCCTCCTCCTCCTCGCGGTCGGCGGGCTCGTCGTCGCGGTGCGCCGGCGCGCCTGGAGCCTGCCGCTCTACGTCACGATGGCTGTCGTCGGGTGGCTGGCGCTCAGAGTGGGCGGGACTCCGTGGACGATCGGGAAGGAGCTCGCGACGGCGTCGCCGGCTCTGCTCGCGGCTGCCTTCGGCGGCATCGGCCTTCTCGCGGCGCGCCGCGGCCGGCCGGCGCTCGTGGCCGGAGCTGCGGCCGTCGCGCTCGCCGGAGGAGTGCTCTGGTCGAACGCGCTCGCCTACAGCGGCGCCCGTCTCGCGCCGAACGACCAGCTCGCCGAGCTCGACCTGATCGGCCACGAGTTCGCGGGTCAGGGCCCGACGCTGATGACCGAGTTCCAGCCGTACGGCGTCCGCCACTTCCTCCGCGAGCTCGCCGTCTCCCAGCTGCCGCCGAAGAACATCGACGCGTTCCCGCTCGCCGAGGTGGAGAGCTTCCGGACACTCGTGCTCGACCACTCGCCGCTCGAGAGCCGCCCGCCGGCGAACTACCGGCTGGCCCGCGCCGGCCGCTTCTACGACGTCTGGCAGCGCATCCCCGGCGTCCCGCGACCGCTGCAGCAGATCGCGCTCGGACAGGGCATCCAGCCGGCCGGAACGCTCGCCTGCAGCCGGATCGTGAGCGTCGCACGCGTCGCGACGCAGCGGCACGAGCGCCTCGCGACGGTGCTACGGCCCGCTGCGCTCGGCTTCGAGCTCGGCGCGGCGCAGCACCCGGCTGCGTGGACAATCGATCCGTCCGGCGGCGTCTACCCGACGAGCGCCGGCACCGTCGTGAGCTCGGTGGCCGTCCCGGCTGCCGGCCGCTACGGCGTCTGGGTCGGCGGCTACACGCCCGGCCGACTCACGGTCACGGTGGACGGCGACACCGTCGGCTCGGTCGTCCACCGGATCGAGCTGCCCGGCCAGTACTACCCCGTGGGCTGGATTCAGCTGACGCGCGGCCGGCACCGGATCGTCCTCGGCTACTCGCGCCCGCTCCTGCAGCCGGGCAGCACGTCGGGCACCGCGCAGCTGCCGATGGGCCCGCTTGTCGTGTCGAGGGATACCGAGGATCTGCCGGTGACGTACGTCCGGCCTGTCCGCGCGCACACGCTCTGCGGCCGGAGCCTCGACTGGCTCGAGGTCGTCCGATAGCGGTTCCCCGCGTCGTCTGGATGGCGTGGCTGCAGGGCCTCGACCAGGCGCCGCTCCTCGTCCGGCGCTGTGTCGAGTCGTGGCGGCGGCACAACCCGGGCTGGGACGTGCGCGTCCTCAGCGAGGCGGACATGAGCCGTCACACGAGCTTCGACCACACGGTCGGGCCGGTGGCGGGCCAGGCCGTCTCCCACCGGACGGATCTTCTCCGCACGGACCTGCTCGCGACCCACGGCGGCGTCTGGGCCGACGCGACCTGCTACTGCACGCGGCCCCTGGACGACTGGCTGCCGGCAGCGGTCGACCCGTCGGGCTTCTTCGCGTTTGCGCGGCCGGGATTCGACCGGCCCATCTCGAGTTGGTTCCTCGCCGCCCGCCCCGGCAATCTCGCCGTCACCCGCCTGCGCGACTTCCTCCGGGATCACATGGCGCGGCCGCTGCGTCCGGCTCCGCGGCCGCTCGTGGGGCTCCTGATGCTGACGCCCTTCACGCGTGGGCTCTGGTTCTCGCGGCTCATTCGCGACCGGCTCGGGGTCGAGCCCTACTACGCGATCCACTACGCCTTCGAGCTCCTGCTGCGGACGGATCCGGCGTTCGCCCGCGTCTGGCAGGAGACACCCACGGTCAGCGCCCGGCCGTTGCACGCGCTCCTGTGGGGCGGATTGACGCGGCCGCTGACCGGGGAGCTCGAGCGGGAGATCGAGGGAGCGACGGTGCCGATGCACAAGCTCACCTTCAAGTTCGACGAGAGCGACGTCCCACCCGGGAGCGTCCTCGAGCGTCTCCTCCGCGACGGGCCGTAGCCCGGCTCAGCGGGCGAGGACGGCGCGCACCACGTCGCGAGGCAGAGCGCCGCTGAACCACGCGAGCGCGACGAACATCGCGACTGCGAGACACGCGGCCGGCCCCGCGGGGATCGCGGAGACGAACGCCGGCCAGGCGGAGACCGCGCCGCAGGCGAGCAGTGTCGCTGCCGCCCCGAGCTTCGGCCGCAGCGCGGGCCGCGCCCGGACGAGCGCCGTCAGCCCTGCCGCCGCGATCGTCGCCTCGCCGAGCACCGCCGCGACGGCGGCGCCGGTGATCCCGAAGAACACGATGAGCGGCCCGCCCGCGACGGCGGCCATCGCGAGCCCGCACAGGCTCACCGCGATCCGGGCCCGCTGCCGATGGACGGCGACGAGAGCCGGCAGCCAGACGAGCCCGAGAAACGTCCCGAACATCGCGAACGCCTGGATCCGCAGCGCTCTCGCGGCGCCGGCATAGCCGCTGCCGCCGAGCAGGACGGCGATCGGCCGCGCGGCGATCGCGAAGATGAGGGCGCCGGCGACGGCGAGGAACACCGCCACCTCGAAGAGTTGCTGGAGCGCGAACGCGAGCCGCTCCTCGTCCTCGTCGCCGCTCGCCCGCGCGAGGATCGGGAACGCCGACGAGAACGCGATCGCGGCGCCGGTCGCGAGCACCTGCAGGACGCGGTTCGAGAGGGCGTAAAGGCCGGTGTCCGTCCGTCCGGTGGCGAGCGAGACGATGATCAGGAGGAGGCGGAGATAGACGGAGCCGATGACGGTTGCGATGCCGAGCGGCAACGCGTCGATGAGGAGCGGTCGCCACCGCTGCCACGAGAAGCGCGGCGCGATCGACGAGACGCCTGCCACCGAGAGCGCGAAGACGAGGACCGCCAGAGCGGCGATGGTCGGGACGGCGAGAAACGGCAGGAGTGTGGCGCCGGCGAGGACGAGACCGAGCAGACCCAGGCCGGTGACGACGTCCCGTACGAGGCCGGCCGTGGTGAGAATGCCGAACCGGAGCTGCGTGGTCGCGGGCAACAGAGCCGTCTGCCAGAGGTCGACGAGCAGGACGCCGAGGGCTCCGATCGCGACTCCCTCGACCATCGTCCGGTCGTAGCCCGCGACGAGGGCGAAGGTGACGGCGATGACCGCGGCGGCCGGGGCGAGCACGATGCGGAGCCCGGCGACGTGCGCCTGCAGCTCCCTCCGCTCCGCCTCGCCGCGCAGCGTCGCGAAGTCGCGCTGGGAGACGACCGCGACGCCGGCGTCCGCGAGCGCTCCCGTCACCGCCGCGATCGAGATGACCGTCGCGTAGCGGCCGTAGTCGCCGGCGCCGAGGTAGCGGAGCAGGACGATCGTCGACACGATGCCGACCGCCGTGCCGACGAAGTAGCCGACGGTGCGCACGATCCCGCCGCGGATCGCGACGCGGCCGGCGGCCGGCAGGTCGAGGACGTCCGGGTGGAGGTCGCCGTCCGTCGTCATCGGTCGCCGTAGAACGCGGCGACACGCTCGAGCGAGGCAGCGAGCGAGAGGCGCTCGGCGTTCTCCGCGTACCAGGCGCGCGTCGACCGCCGCAGCTCGGGCCCCGCCTCGTGGACGCGCACGATCGCGTCGGCGAGATCCGCTGCGCCGTCCGACGGAGCGGCGAAGCCGTTGACTCCTTCCTCGACGAGCTCCACGGCGGCATTCTCGTCGCCGCGGACGACGATGCTCGGCACGCCCGCGGCGGCCGCCTCGACGACGATGCGGCCGTAGCCCTCGCGGCGCGACGGGAGCGCGAGGCAGAGAGCCCGGCCGAGCGACGCGGCGAGGCGCTCGGGCTCGACGAAGCCGGGAGCCTCGACACTCCCGGTGAGGCCGTGCGCCTCGATCGCGGCGAGGAGCGCCGCGTGATCCGGCCCGTCGCCGAACAGGTCGGCGCGGAGGTCGGGGATCCGCTGCTTCGCCTGCGCAAGTGCGGGCACGAGGCTGAGGACGCGCTTCTCGGCGACCTGCCTGCCGGCGAAGACGACGGTCGGCTCGGCCTCCGTCTCGGCCGGTGGCGGTGCTGTGCCGCCGTACTGTCCCGTGAGCCGTACGACCGGTCCGCGAACGCCGTGCTCGAGCAGCCGCGCCTCGTGGAGCCGCGAGAAGCAGAACGCCTGCTGCCTCGGCAGCAGGCAGAGCTTCTGGACGAGCCAGCCGACATCGCCCTTGCGCCGTCCGAGGTAGTCGCGCCAGTACGCGCGCGTCCAGAGCTCGTGCCAGTCGACGGCGAGCGCGTAGCGGCCGAACGGCCGTGCAGCGGCGGCGGCGAGCAGCGAGAAGTACGGGAAGGACGCGGTGTGGACGGCGTCGTAGCGCCCGCCGTGCCGGAGGAGATGCCGGAGGACGCCGAGCCCGAAGAACAGCGCCTCGTCGATTCGTCGCGTGCCCCAGTCGTCGTAGAGCGGCCGCGGCCTGTCCACCCCGACGACGCGGACGCCGGCCAGGGTCGGCTCCTCGCCGCGCTCCCACTGCCGGCGGGTCAGGTACGTGACCTCGTGGCCCCGCTCCGCGAGCCCCTGCGCGAGATCGGCGTACCAGCGCTCCGCTCCGCCGATCGTGTACGGATAGAGGCAGTCGTAGACGATGCAGATCCGCATGCGCGGGCGAGCGTACCGGCGAACGGCCGCTCGCTCGAAGCGGCGATACGCTTTCGTCTGCGATGACCGAGCTCGACGAGATCCCAGCCGGCGGGACGGCGACGGCGACGGCGCCCCGCGTGTCGATCGTCATCCCCTGCCTGAACGAGGCGGAGCACATCGAGGAGTGCGTCGCGCGGGCTCGGGAGGCCCTCGAGGCGGGCGGTCTCGACGGCGAGATCATCGTCGTCGACAACGGCTCGGAGGACGACAGCGGAGCGCTCGCGCGGGCTGCCGGCGCCACCGTGGTCGACGAGCCCCGCCGTGGCTACGGCAGCGCCTACCTCGCGGGCTTCGCGGCTGCGCGGGGCGACTACCTCGTGATGATCGACGCCGATCTCACGTACGACTTCGCCGAGATCCCCGGCTTCGTCCGCAAGCTCGACGACGGCGCGCAGCTCGTCATGGGGAACCGGATGGCGGGGATCCAGGCCGGCGCGATGCCCTGGCTCAACCGGTACATCGGCAATCCGCTCCTCTCGGGCTTCCTCAACCTCATCTACAAGACCCCGATCGCCGACGCCCACTGCGGCATGCGCGCGCTGCGGCGCGACGCCCTGCCGACGCTGCGGCTGCACTCGACCGGCATGGAGTTCGCGTCGGAGATGGTCATCCGGGCGGCGAAGGAGCGTCTCGTGATCGCGCAGGTGCCGATCGCGCTCCATCCGCGCAGCGGTGTCTCGAAGCTCTCGCCGTTCCGCGACGGCTGGCGCCATCTGAGGCTGATGCTCGTCCACAGCCCGACGTTCCTGTTCATCGTGCCGGGTGCCGTGCTCTCGATCGTGGGCATGCTCGTGATCGCTCTCGTCTTCGCGGGCGCCTCGCTCTTCGGCCGCGTCCTCTACCTCCACTCGCTGATCGGCGGCGCGCTACTTCTGATGGTTGGCTCCCAGGTCGTCGGGCTCGGGCTGTGCGGCTGCGCGTACGGCGTCCATCACCTCGGCGAGAGGAACGCCTGGTTCGAGCGCGCCCGGCGCCGGGTCAGCCTCGAGCAGGGATTGCTGGCGGGAACCGTCGTCACGCTCGCCGGGCTCGCCGCCGGCGCGGCGATCGTCGTGCACTGGGCCGGCCACGATTTCGGCTCGCTCGGAGAGGGCCGCCTCGCGATCCTCGCCGCGACGCTCGTCGTCGTCGGACTGCAGATCGTCTTCACGTCCTTCCTCCTCTCGATCATCGGGATGGGCGGGAGCGAGCGACCTCGCTGAGGCGCTCCCGAGCGACGGCGCCGTAGGGGAACGTCCGGGCCCGGACCCAGAGGTCGAGGACGACATCGCGGGCGTCCTCGAGCGGGGGCCGGCGTCGGAGCGCGGAGTCGCGGCGGAACCGCTCGAGGAGAACCTCCGTCTGCTCGTCCGTCTGCTGCCGTAGCTCCGGCTCGGGCACGTCGGCGGCGGGGAGGGCGTCGCCGCTGACCTGCTCCACGAGAGAGGAGATCGTCGCCGGATACGCCGCGACGAGCTCCTCGTACGTCAGCTCGACCACGGGCACGGCGCCGCGGGCGAGCGCCTCCGCCCAGAGCGCGTCGTCGCGGAGAATCGCGGTCCTCAGCCGGCTGATCGCGCGGAAGTTGTACGGCACCTCGGGCCGGGCCCCGGCCGCCTCGCCGGCGCCGCGATGCCAGGCGCCCGTGTACGCCGCCTTCCAGTAGGAGACGGCCTGCCGGTCGGCGTCCGCTCTCCGCATGTGGACGTACGTCGCGTCGGGAAAGAGCTCGGCGAGCAGCGTCAGCGCGGCGGAAGGCTCGACCGTGCGGCGGGCCGTGCGGTTGGTCTCCCGCCGGAGCTCGTCGAGGTGCGACCAGTGGAGCTTCGCGCCAAAAACCCCGTTCGCGGAGGAGCGGCGCGCGCGCAGCTCTCGCACGTACGCGCCGAGATCGCCCCTCGTGCCCCAGCGCGCGGCGAGCGTGGCGCGGAAGCCGATGTTGAAGTACTCCGTCGGCGTCCCCGCCAGGCCGGTGCGGTGCAGCCCCGAGCAGAGCAGCGTGCTCCCGCTTCGCGGCGTCGAGCAGACGAGATACGTCCTGGACGCCGAGCCGGGGTCGCGCGGAGGGGTCACGTCGAATTCGGCCGCCAGCATCGGACGCGTTGCAGTCCGTCTCATGAGGCGGGCAGTCTATCCCCGGCCTCTCGCAGCTCTCGGCGCCGTCAGCGCTTGGCGAACAGCCCGCGGAAGCGGCCGCGCGACATTGCGCCGTAGAAGCGCGCGCGCCCGGGCTCGCCGCGCATCAGGAAGTAGGCGGAGCCCGCCGCTAGCTGTGCGGCGCGCCAGGCGGCGTACCGGCGCGGGAAGCGGTACTGCGTCAGCAGGCGCGTGTGGTCGCGTCCGTAGACGTACGCCTTGCGGGCGGCCGCGTCGTCGCCGAGCCTCGGATGGAAGTCGGGATGCCCGATGCGGATGCTCGGCTCGTAGCCGACGGTCAGGCCACGGGAGAGTGCGCGCAGGATGTACTCGCCGTCCTGGCCGCCGCCGGCGATCAGCTCGCCGTCGGGCCCGAGGCGGGTGCTGTACGACTCGTCCCATTCGCCGACCGTCCCGATCGCCCGGCCGCGGATGAAGAACGTGAACCCGATCGCCCTGCGCCAGAGATTGCGCGGGGTGACGAGACCGCCTTCGCTGTCCCACCTGAGCTGGGTCGGGCGTCCCTCGTCGTCGCAGCTCGTTCCGGACAGCGCATCCCAGTCTGGGTGCTCGGCGAAGGCGCGCAGCACGCGCTCGACCGTGTCCGGCGCGTACCAGCAGTCGTCGTCCGGCCGGCCGACGACGTCCGCCGTGGCGCGGGCGAAGCCGGCGTTGCAGGCCCGGCTGAGGCCGCGCGGCGAACGGAGATGCTCGAGGTCGAGTCGTCCCTCGAACGCGGCGACGACCGGCGCGAGCCGGTCGTCCTCGTTCTGGTCGACGACGAGCACGCGGAGCGGGCCGCGCCAGGTCTGCTCCGCGACGCTCGCGAGGAAGCGCTCGAGCTCCGCCGTCCGGCCGACCGTCGGGACGACGAGGTCTATGGACGACGGCTCGTCCAGCGGGAGTCGCCTAGCTCGTGAGCTGGAACGAGCTGACGATGTCGTCGATCTCTCGCGTCGTCTTCGCGTCGCCGAGCGCGGCGACTGTGGCCATGACGACGCTGCCCTTGGCGATCGGGAGGACGACGACGTTTCGCACCTCGTGTTGCTTCGTGCGGTCGTACGTCACGTCGAGCGCCTGTCCGGCCTTGAGACTGATCATGTGCGCGCCCACGAGCTTGTAGCCGGGGCCGGCACCCTTCTTCAACTGGGCCTCGAGAGTGCGGATGTAGGCGGTGTTCAGGTGAGCGACCTTACCGCCGAGCCGCAGGACGACGACACCGTGTCCCTTCGCCTGGCGCATGGCCGCGAAGGCGTGCTGGCCCGGCGCCACCGAGTTGGGCGCAACGGTCTTCCAGTCCTTCGGATACGTGATCTTGTACTTGCCGCTGGTCTGTGTCGATCCCTTGACGGCCTTCGTCGGGGAAGTGCTCCGGATCGCGCCGAAGTAGATGCCGACGGCGGCGGCGACGACCACGGCCGCTCCGGCGATCCACCACGGCAGCTGCGGCGGCAGGTTGCGCTGCGACTGCTTCTGCCTCGGCTTCGAGGCGCGGGGGCGCCGAGCCGGCTGCTCCGGCGTCTCGGACGGAGTGGGCTCGCTGTAGCTCTCTTCGAATTCGTTGCTCATGTGTCGCCCTTCCCGGCCGGACTCGGCCGGCGGATGGTCAGTCTAGCGGGGGATTTCGGCCCGTAAAACGGAGGCGGCGCCCGTAGGCGCCGCCTCCCTGCTGCTTTGAGCCGCTCGGTCTAGGCGCCGTGCTGCCAGACGTCGATGACCCAGGTTGCGTCTGCCGGAGCCTCCGACGTCGTCGTGACGTTGCAGAAGCGAACCCGGATGGTGTTCGGGCTGGAGACCCAGCCGGCCCAGATGAAGCCGCCGCCCGGGTTGCTCTCGGGCGTCACGTTGACCGTGTCGCCGACTGCAGCACCAGTCACCGTGACCGGCTCGAAGGTGCAGGAGTTGGCCGGGACGCTGCTGCCCCAGTCGACCGCCGTGATGAGCGCGGTAGTCGAGAGGAAGCGAGCGATCGTCGACCCGCCGTTGCCGATCGTGATGCCGCCCGTGAAGTTGACGTTGCCGGCGAAGCTCGCGGTGCTCTGACCCGTGAGGTTGCCGGTCACCGTCGCGCTGCCGGAGAATGCCGCGTCCGTTCCGGTCAGCTGCCCGGTGAGCGTCGTGGCGCCTGCGGTCAGCGTCCCGGCCTTGACGTTGCCCGAGATGCTCGCGCTGGTGCCGAAGAGCTCGCCGTTCGTGGTGAGGTCACCGTTCGCGGTGACGCTGCCGGAGAAGTACGCGTTCGCTCCGGTGAGCGTTCCCGTCGTGAGCGTGCCGGTCGTGAGCGTTCCGGCGATCACGTGGCCGGCGAAGCTCGCGCCGTTCTGGCCGGTCAGCTTGCCGCCGACCGTGAGCTCGCCGTTGAACGAGCCAGTCTGCGCCGTGACGTTGCCGCTGAAGTTCGCGTCCGTCCCGTGCAGTGCGCCGGTCGTCACGCTGCCGTTGAACAACCCGTTGCCCGTGGAGATGGAGCCCGCGGTCACGTTGCCGGCGAAGCTCGCTGCGCTGCCGGTCAGCATGCCGTTCACGGTGAGGTTGTTGTTCGCCGTGACGTTGCCGCCGAAGTACGCATCCGATCCGGTGAGCGTTCCGGTCGTGAGCGTTCCGGCCTTCACGTTGCCGGCGAAGCTCGCACCGTTCTGGCCGGTCAGCTTGCCGCCGACCGTGAGCTCGCCGTTGAACGAGCCGGTCTGGCCGGTGACGTTGCCGCTGAAGTTCGCGCTCGTCCCGTGGAGGGCGCCGGTCGTCACGCTGCCCGTGAACGACGCGTTGCCGCTGCTGATGGAGCCGGAGGTCACGTTGCCCACGAAGCTCGCGCCGCGTCCGCCGGTCAGCGTTCCGCCGACGGTGACGCTGCCTGTGAAGCTCGCGCTCCAGCCCTTCAGCAAGCCGCCGACGGTCACCTTGCCCGCGAAGCTCGCGTCGCCGAGGCTCCGCAGCTCGTGGGCAGTGACGTTGCCGGAGAAGTCCGCGTTCGTCCCGGTGAGGGTTCCGGTCAGGGTCGTGGCGCCGGCGTCGAGCGTCCCGGCCGTCACGTTGCCCGTGAAGTCACCGTTGGCGGCGCTCAGCGCGCCGCTCGTGTGAATCGAGCCGGCGGTCAGCGTGCCGCCCGTGTAGATCGAGCCGGCGGCGACGTTGCCCCAGAAGTGGCCGTTGCCGGCGGTCACGGTGCCCCAGAAGTCCGCGTTGCTTCCGTTGAGCGTTCCGGTCGTGAGGGTTCCGGCCGTCACGTTCCCGCCGAAGCTCGCGCCCTTCCAGCCGGTGAGCATGCCCTGCACGGTCACGTCGCCGGTGAACCGGGCGTTAGTTCCCGTGAAGGACGAGCCGCCGCTGATCGAGCCCTGCGGCCCCTGCGGCCCCTGCGGGCCCTGCGCGCCGGTTGCGCCAGTTGCGCCGGTCGCGCCGGTTGCACCCGTTGCTCCGGTGGCACCGGTTGCGCCCGTCGGACCTGCGGGGCCAGCCGGACCTGCGGGGCCAGCCGGACCTGCTGGCCCGCTCTTGATGAGGCCCTTGAGGTAGTTCACGCGATCGTCGATGTACGAAATCGTCGGGATAGCAACGTGGCTGTAGCCAACCGGACACCCGCCCTTGGCGCCGACTGCCGCTACCACCGTGCCGCTGAAGTTGAGGCACACCTGCACGGTGTTTCCCTTCCACACGTTCCCCGAAAGCTTGTTCGTCTTCGCCGACGCACCTCCGGCGAGAACGGCTGCGGCGACGAGCGCTCCGATGAGAGCGACCCCGCCGACCCCTGTGACCCACCGCCTATCCCTCATGTGATCTCTCCCTCATTTGGCCCGGTCCGATTAACGCCCACAGGCTCACGAACAGCCGCAGTGAGCCGCAGCGAGCATACGACGGAATGTCGCATGGTGTCAATGCCCCTATGCGATGCGGATAAAGGGCCGGACGTGGCCGGCGGGTGAGTAAATGGGCGGAACCAGACATTGCGCAAACCACGCGCTTGTCGAGGGTGAGACGCTCGACCTCTCGGCCCTGTGATCGGCAGCGAGCGCTCGCGGCTTGGTGTCAGGGCCGCCAGGAACATCGTCTGTCCGACCGCTATGGGAGTCTTGCATGGTGCCCGCCTGAGGGCGCTTTTGCTTCCCCACGAAGCCCCACGTCCGACGTCGCTGGTACAGGTCCAGTCCCTTTCGGCACCCGAGAAAGGAGGACCAAGTGACGAAGGGACATGTGGCACTCGTTCGGGAGCAGGGCATCGACTTCGCAGTTGTGATCGTCAAGCCGTCCGTGCTCCACGGGCCGAAGAGCAGCAAGGATGACCTGGTCGCGACGTTCTCTCTGGAGTTCGGCGCGCCGGCCGTCCTCATGGCTCAGGATTCACGAGGAGTGCCGACCTACTACGGCCGCCATGACCTCGTGAACTGGCTGAAGAACGTCTTCCCGGAGCAGCTTCCGTGGAGGGAGTTCACGCTTGCCGCGTAACGGCAATCCTGCGGAGCGCCGGACGTTTCGCCGTCTTACATTGACGTAGTCTCGTTCGGCGCTCCATTGACCTCCGGGCCATAGAGGGCGATAGATGCAGGGCAGGCGCCTCCGCGTCCGACGACAGGAGTACGGTTGCCGCCCCACCGGGACCATCGTGAGTGACGACTTCTTCAAGACGCACCCGGCCTATCGGCGAGCGCAACCCGGCCTACAGCGCTGGAGTGTCTTCTGCTGGATGACCGCACTCTCGGGCACAGCGTGGCTGCGCGATCCCAACGTGCGGGCGCCATGGCGACTCAAGCTCGAGGCCGGTCTCTGGGGGTGGGCGTTCATCGGGCTCTTTCCGCTGCTTGTCCTCTGGCTCGGGGTATGGATCATCTGGCTGTTCGTCCGCATCTGCCTGCTCGGCTTCGCAGCCATATTCACGGCCGCATACTGGTTGGCGAGGTTGACAGGCGCCAACCGACGCGCCTGAGCTGGACGCCCGCGTTCGCAATCCGAAGTGGCGGCAATAGGGAAGCCGCCCGGTTCGAGCGTACGATCTGACCGTGGAGCTTGATCCGCGTCGTACGTTCTCACGCCGTGAGGTGTGGAGGGCGTGGCAGCGGCAGGGCCGGACGTGCATTGGATGCGGGCGCGCGATCCCCTTCGACCTGATGCATGGCGATCACATTGTGGCGTGGAGCCATGGCGGGCGGACTTCGATCGAGAACCTTCAGGCGCTCTGTGGCTCGTGCAATCTCCGAAAAGGGAGCCAGCCCCAAGAAGTCACCCCTGCGCGGTTCAACGCTAACGCCCTCGCCCCAGCGGTTTCTGGTTTGCGCGGATGGCAGGCGGAAGCCGTGCCGTTGGTCCTAGCAGCTCTCACCGACGAGCCTGTCTTGGTCGAGGCCTGTCCTGGCGCGGGAAAGACTCGCTTCGGCTTGGAGATCGCCTACGCGATGGTCACGAACGAGCAGGTGTCGCGAGTACTGATCGTGGTGCCGACGCTAGTGATCGCCGATGAATGGCTTCGCGCTGCTTCTAACGTGTTTCGCGACGCGCCGACTATTCCACTCCGCTCGCAGCGAGACTGGCGAACCGTCGACCCGATCGGCGACGACTGGGCGGGCGCGGTTATTACTTACCAGTCGCTGTTCAAGTCCACGGAGATGTTTCTGGCTCACGCGACCGACCCGGGCCAAAGGACCCTCGTGATGTTCGACGAGGTCCATCATGCGGGCGTGGGCGCTGCCTGGGGAATCTCGGCTCAGGAAGCCTTCGCGGCTGGAGCCACGGCGATCTTGTCTCTCTCGGGGACGCCGTTTCGGACGAAGCGCGATCAGATCGTGTTTGTGCCTTCAAGGCACGGCCGTGCAGCACCTCAGTACCGCTACTCCTACGACAAGGCGATCCTCGACCGCGCATGTCGTCCGGTGCAGTTCGTCGAAACGCGAGGAGAGGCAACCTTCCGCACCGAGGACGATCGCCTTCATACCGTCAGCTTCAGCGACACGCTTACCGATCTCGGTCAGCGGAGGCGGTTGCGGTCGGCGATTGAGTGGATCGGCGAGCACTCGATCGCCGAAAAAATGCTCGTCGATGCAAATCAGTACCTCCTGACCCTGCGCAAGCAAGGCGACCTCGATGCTGCCGGACTGGTCGTTTGCATCGACTGCGCGCACGCTGATCGAGTCGCAGAGTGGATGTCGTCCCGCGTAACCGGGTTCCGCCCGATCGTCGCATGCTCTCGGCTCTATGACGAGAACGACTTAGGACCGGCGAACGCAATAAGGCGATTTCGGGACACTCACGATCCGTGGCTGGTCGCCGTGAACATGGTCTCAGAGGGTATGGACATCCAGAGGCTGCGGACGGTCGTGTATCTCACCAACCGTCTGACCCTGCTGTCCTTTCGCCAGATCGTCGGTCGCGTTGTTCGCACAGATCCATCGAACCGCGACGACCACGGGCGCATCTATATCCCTGCCGACCCTCGGCTTCTCACGATGGCGCGCGAGATAACTGACGACCCGAACCTGCTCCCAGCGAACATCGTCGTCTACACGGACGTGAACCCCGCGCAACGAGTAGGCATCGAAACGGCTACCCAAACCCACAAGGTGCCGTTCGAAGTGATTCGCACGGTCGGCGAACAAGGAGCAGCCTTCGACATAGAAGGCCGTGAAGCGCACGCGCTTCTCGTGTCCTGCGCACGCCGCTTCATCGAGCTTGAACAACTCACAGGAACTGACCCCGAATCACTCGCACTTGCAGCCTCCGAGACGCCACGACTTCGCGAAGCCCTCCTCGCGCTACGGGATCAAGTGTGACTAGCCGGACACCCCAGCCAGCGACGATCATCCTCGTCGGGGGCACCATGACCGCGGACGATGGCACCACGCTTGACTCTCGATCCCCGGTGATCGGAGATCCAAGCTCCCTCACGATCTATAAGGGTCTTGCTTCTTCGTTCGCTTGGTGGAGTACCGTCAGTCCTCTCGTCGAGCGGATTCTTGACTCTGCCGGACAGGGTGCGTTCGCACTTGTGAACGGTCCTCCCGCTGTCAACGACGTACGCCAAGACGGAACCCTCCGCCGGGTGGGCCTAAAGCAGTTCCTCTCGGCCGGAACGGTGACGATCGACACGCGCAGTCTGTCCACAGCGTGGGAGCAGCACGGCAAAACTGACTCGTCGGGTAGCCGACTCACTCCGAACTGGTGGCGTCCAGCGGTCAGTTTCTCTTTGCCGTGGACGCGCTGGCGGTTCCTAGAAGGGAATGACATCTACCTGAACTCTCTCGACGCGAAACAGCGTGCGGTCGAGGTCGGCGCGAGTGTCCTCGTGGAGACGGCACCAAGGACGTGGGTCGGGAAAGGTTTCAGTCACAAACGGCTTGAAGGTTCGTCGTCCCTCTATCGCGACGAGATCACTCTCGTCCTTCCTCACACGGCACGCACAGAAGAGATCGCACGCGACTACTGCGAGTGGGTGAAGAAGGGCCGACCCGACGACTACTTCCAGGCGCAAGAACTCCGCGAGGAGCTAGAAAGAATCCGGAGTGAGACGGTGGAGCAGAGGCTCGAACGGATACGTTCTGATACGCCCACTCAGGCTCGTCGCTTCGCCGTGCTGTACCACGGGTTCCCTATCG
>DASRED010000048.1:0-61717 GCA_035652255.1 Gaiellaceae bacterium
TGATCTTCCCGATCCTGATCGGGCTGCTCCTCGGCGCGCACCTGCTCCTGGTCGCGCTCCGCCACCACACGCAGTTCCGGCGGAAAAAGGCGCAGACGGAGCGGACGATCGTCGGCGTGCCGCTCTGGCCGGGCCAGACGCCGCGCTCGGTCGGGCTCGCGCTCGGGACGGCCGGCTTCCTGTTCCTGCTCGGCGGCCTCGTCGAGATCAACCCGATCTGGCTCTGGGGGCCGTACCACACGTACGCGTCGACGAACGGCGCGCAGCCCGACTGGTACCTCGGCTGGCTGATCGGCGGCCTGCGGCTCGTGCCGAGCTTCGACTTCACGATCGGGCACTACACCGTCGTGCCGAACCCGTTCTGGGGCGGCGCGGCGTTCCCCCTCGTCGTGTTCGGCTTCCTCTACTTCTGGCCGTGGATCGAGCGCCGCTTGACGGGCGACGACGCCTTCCACAACCTCCTCGACCGGCCGCGCGACGCGCCCGCGCGGACGGCGATCGGGATCGGGATGATCACGTGGATCGTGCTCGTCTTCCTTGCCGGCGGCGCCGACCGGACGTTCATCCTGTTCGGGATCTCGTACACCGCGCAGATCTGGGTCTACCGCGTCATCGTCTTCGTGCTGCCGGTCGTGTTCGGCGTCGCGGCTTGGTGGATCTGCAAGGAGCTGCAGGCGAGCGAGCGAGTCGTCCGCGAGCGCCACGAGGCGGAGGCCGAAGCGCGGCTAGCCAAGCTGCGCGGCTAGAGCGTCGAGATCGACCGGCTCGCTCGTGTCGATCCGGATCGTCTCGCCCGGGAGGTGCAGCGGGTCGTGGCGTCCCGACTCGACCGCTTCACGGAGCCCGTCGATCCGCTCGGAGTCGACATGGCCGGGATGGCGGTCGCGCTGCTCGTAGCGCTCGACGAGCAGCTCGAGCGGTGCGGTGCAGTGGATCTGGACGAAGCGCGCAGGGAGCAAGGCGAGACGCGCCTCGAGCTCGCTGCCGCAGACGAAGTTCCCTTCGAGAACGAGGCTCGCGCCGGCTGCGACGAACTCCTCCGCAAGCGCGCCGAGCACGAGGTAGGTGGCCTCGCCGAGCCGCTGCGACCACTCGAGATCGCCGCTGCCGAGGCCGTCGAAGAGAGCCTCCTTCACCGTGTCCTTCATGAGGAGCGGGAGCCGCAACCGCGCGGCGAGCTCTCGTGCGACGGTCGTCTTCCCAGCCGCCGGCGGCCCTTGCACGACGACGAGAAGCGACATGTCCAATCCCGTCACCGTGCGGTGCGAGCCGGCAGTCGTGACCATTTCGTGGTGGATCCGGCCGACAAGGAAGACGCCCGAACGATCATGCTCGCGCTCATGCGGGTGGACGCGAAGCTCGACACCATCATCTACCTTCTAGGCGAGGACGACAGTGATGAAGAGGAAGAGAACAAGACCGACTTCTGAGGAGCTCGCCCTCTGGGAGGAAGGCAAGCGACAGCTCGCCGAGCGGATCGCGATCCTCGACCGTCAGATCGCGGCCTCGAAGAAACGCGGGCAGCGCGACTCCTAGCTCTCGGCGAGTAGCCGCCGCAGTACGAACTGCAGGATGCCGCCGTGTTTGAAGTACTCGCGCTCGCGCGGCGTGTCGAGCCTCAGCCGCGCCCGGAACTCCTTGTCGTCGGCGCGAACCGTCACCTCGTCGGCGTCGCCGCCCGCGAGGCCCGTGATCGAGAACTCCTCGCGGCCGGTCAGGCCGAGCGACTCCGCGTTCTCGCCGGGCATGAACTGGAGCGGCGCGATTCCCATCATCAGGAGGTTCGAGCGGTGGATCCGCTCGTACGAGTCCGCGATCGCGGCGCGCACGCCGAGGAGGTTCGGCCCCTTCGCCGCCCAGTCGCGTGACGAGCCCGAGCCGTACTCCTTGCCCGCGATGACGATCGTCGGGACGCCCTCCGCGCGGTAGCGCTCGGCGACGTCGTAGATCGTTCCCTCCTCGCCGTCCGGCAGGTGCGCCGTCCACGTGCCCTCGCTGCCGGGGACGAGCAGATTCTTGAGCCGGACGTTCGCGAACGTGCCGCGGATCATCACCTCGTGGTTGCCGCGCCGGGCGCCGTACGAGTTGAACGCCTTCCGCTCGACGCCGTGCTCGATCAGGTACTTGCCGGCGGGCGAGTCGGGCCGGATCGCTCCCGCCGGGGAGATGTGGTCGGTCGTGACGGAGTCGCCGATCATCACGAGACAGCGCGCACCTTCGATGTCCTCGACCGGCTGCGGCTCGCGCGGCATCCCGTCGAAGTACGGCGGGAGACGGACGTAGGTCGAGCCGTCGGCCCACGCGTAGAGCTCGCCCTCGGGCGTGTCGAGCGCGCGCCAGCGCTCGTCGCCGGTGAAGACGTCGGCGTAGACGTCGGTGTACATCTTCCCCTGCACCGACTCGCCGATCACCGCGTCGATCTCCTCGCGGCTCGGCCAGAGGTCGCGGAGGAAGACGTCCTCGCCGTCGGAGCCCTGGCCGAGCGGCTCGGTCAGCAGGTCGACGTCCATCCGGCCCGCGAGCGCGTAGGCGACGACGAGCGGCGGCGACGCGAGGTAGTTCGCCTTCACCTCGCCGTGGATCCGCGCCTCGAAGTTCCGGTTGCCGGAGAGGACGGCCGCGACGACGAGGTCGCCGTCCGTGACGGCCGCGCTGATCGCCTCCGGCAGCGGGCCGGAGTTCCCGATGCACGTCGTGCAGCCGTAGCCGACGGTGTTGAAGCCGAGCTCGTCGAGATACGTGTCGAGCCCGGCGGCGCGGTAGTACTCCGTCACGACCTTCGAGCCCGGCGCGAGGGAGGACTTCACCCACGGCTTGCGCTCGAGGCCGCGCTCGACGGCCTTCTTCGCGACGAGCCCGGCGGCGATCATCACCGACGGGTTCGACGTGTTCGTGCAGGAGGTGATCGCCGCGATCACGACGGAGCCGTGCTCGAGCGCGTAGTCCGCGCCGGAGACCGGGACGCGCGTCTTCTCGAGCGTCGCGGTCCGCGCCGGCGCCTGCTCGTCGTCGGTGACGCCGTCGCCGGTCGGCGGGTCGCTCGCCGGGAACGAGTCCGCGACCTCCTTGTCGTACGTCCCGTTCGAGTAGTCGACGCCGAAGCTGCCGAGCGAGTCGATGAACATCTCCTTCGCGCGCGCGAGCGGGACGCGGTCCTGCGGGCGGCGCGGGCCGGCGAGCGACGGCTCGACGTCGTCGAGATCGAGCTCGACGACCTCCGAGTACTCCGGATGCTCGTCCGGCTCGTGCCAGAGGAGGTTCTCCTTGCAGTACGCCTCGACGAGCGCGACCTTCTCCTCGCTGCGGCCGGTGAGGCGCAGGTAATTGAGCGTCACGTCGTCGACGGGGAAGAAGCCGCACGTCGCGCCGTACTCGGGGCTCATGTTCCCGAGCGTCGCGCGGTCGGCCAGGGCGAGCGAGCCGACGCCGGGCCCGAAGTACTCGACGAACTTCCCGACGACGCCGGTCTTGCGGAGGATCTCGGTGACGGTGAGGACGAGGTCGGTCGCGGTCGCGCCCTCGCGCAGCGCGCCGGTCAGGCGGAAGCCGACCACCTGCGGCACGAGCATCGAGAGCGCCTCGCCGAGCATCGCCGCCTCGGCCTCGATCCCGCCGACTCCCCAGCCGAGCACGCCGAGCCCGTTGATCATCGTCGTGTGCGAGTCGGTGCCGATGACGGTGTCGGGGAACGCGACGCCGTCGCGCACCTCGACGACGCGCGCGAGGTACTCGAGGTTGACCTGGTGGACGATGCCGGTGTTCGGCGGCACGACGCGGAAGTTGTCGAACGCGCTCTGACCCCAGCGGAGGAACGCGTAGCGCTCGACGTTCCGCTCGAACTCGAGCTCGACGTTGCGCCCGATCGCGAGCCGCGACGCGAACTCGTCGACCTGGACCGAGTGGTCGATGACGAGCTCGACGGGGATGAGCGGGTTGATCGCGCTCGGCGAGCCGCCCTGGTCGCGCATCGCGTTGCGCATCGCCGCGAGGTCGACGACGGCCGGGACGCCCGTGAAGTCCTGCAGCAGAACACGGCCGGGGAAGAAGGAGATCTCCTGCGACGGCTCGGCGTCCGCGACCCAGCCGGAGACCGCCGCGGCCTCCTCCTCCGTCCCGGTGCGGAGGACGTTCTCGAGCAGGATCCGGAGCGTGTAGGGGAGCCGCGCGGCGGCGGCGTCGAGCGCGTAGATCTCGTACGTCTCGCCGCCGACTCGAAGCTGGCCCATCCTCCGAGTCTAGAGAGCGGGCAGCAGCTCCCGGCGCGCGAACTCGGCGAACTCGGCCTGGTTGTCGCCGATCTGGTGGAGGTAGACGTGGGTGAAGCCGGCCTGCTCGAACTCCCGGATCTGCTCGAGGTACGGCCCCGGGTCCGGGCCGGCCGGCGTGCTCTCCGCGACGTCCTGCACGGTGACGTTGCCGGCGGCCTCCTCGAAGTCGCGCGGCGCCGGCAGCTCCTGGCCGCCCGAGCCGGCGAGCGCGAGATTCGGCCAGAGCTTGTGGGCGCGCTCGACGCCCGCCTCCTCGTCCTCGTCGTACGCGCAGTGGAACTGGCCGACGACCGGCTTCCCCTTGCCGCCGGACTCGACGAACTCCTGCACGAGCTCGTCGTCCGGCGCGGTCGTGATGAAGCCGTCGCCGATCCGCCCGGCGAGCTGCGCCGCCTGCGGCTTCGCGGCGGCGACGTAGATCTCCGGCGGCTCGTCGGGGAGCGTGTAGAGCCGCGCCTGCTCGACCGTGTAGTGCCGGCCGCGGTGCGTGACCTCCTCGCCCGTCCAGAGCTTGCGGATCACCTCGACCGCCTCCTCGAGCATCTCGAGCCGCTCCCAGGCGAGCGGCCAGCGCGCGCCGGTCACGTGCTCGTTGAGGTTCTCGCCGGTGCCGACGCCGAGGGCGAAGCGCCCCGGCATCATCACCGCGACTGTCGCCGCGGCCTGGGCGACGATCGCAGGGTGGATCCGGATCGTCGGGCACGTCACGCCCGTGAAGAGGCGGAGCGTCGTCGTCGCCTGCGCGATGCCGCCGAGCGTCGACCAGACGAACGGGCTCTCTCCCTGCTCGCTCGTCCACGGGTGGAAATGGTCGGAGATGCCGGCGAACGAGAAGCCGGCTTCCTCCGCGAGGCGTGCCTGGCGGACGAGCTCGTTCGGGCCGTGATCCTCCGAGGAAAGTGCGAAGCCGAGCTCCATGGATGACGAGGTACCGGTTTCCGTCTTCGCAAAACGCGGCATGGGTTTCGGATGGAATTGGTGGACGTAGCCGTGCTGCAGACGTTGCTCGAGGGCGTCGCCCTGCCGGCGGCGAAGGAGGAGCTCATCCGCTACGCCGAGCGCGAGGGTGCGACGCCGAGCCAGCTCGGCATGCTCCAGCGGCTGCCCGACGGGGAATTCGAGTCGATCGACGAGGCGGCGGAGGAGCTCGTCTCCGTCCAGCCGGCCCGCCACGACGAGGTGCCGCGCGAGCCGGAGGAGGAGAGCGGCGACCCGCCCGGCGGCGACGACTACACGAACGCCGATCCCGAGAGCGGCGCCGTCCGGCTCGACTAGGTCGCGCGCCTCTCGCGCGCGCTCCGCAGCTCGACGAAGAGTGCGCCCGCGAGCGCGGCGGCGGCGAGGACGAACCCGGCGACGCCTGCGGCCGTCGTCCAGCCCTGCGAGTGGGTCAGCCCCGAGACGCCGGTGAGGACGAAGCGGCAGGACGTCGTGAGGAGCACGGCGGCGGCGACGTGCTCCCGGTCGAGGAGCTCCGTCGTGACCGAGACGAGCAGCGCGGCGGCCGAGGCGAAGAGCAGCAGGCTCTCCGCCTGCGGCGGGCCGGGCGGTCCCGCCGTGCCCGTGATGGTCGCGAGGGAGACCGCGAGCCACGTCGCCGCGAGGACCGAGGAGCTCGTTGCCGCGGCGAGCTCGCCGCGGGCGAGGCCCCAGACGGCGGCGAGAAGTTGCATCGGCACCGGCACCGCGAGGACGAGCCAGCCGATCGTGTGGAACTCCGACCGCGGGAGGATCTGCGTCTCGAAGCCGGCGTAGACGGTCGTCGCGATCATCAGGCCGAGGAACGCGATCGGCAGCGGGCTCGCGCCCGGCGCCTCGCTCACGCGGCGGGCTTCGTCGTCGCCTTCGACCCGTTGTGCGCGGCCCGGCTGCGCTGGGTCTCGACGACGTACTTCGGGGCGCGCGCCGACTGGAAGCCCGCCTTGAACACCGACCAGCGGAGGCACATCTCCCCGGCGCAGACGAGCGCGCCGCCGAGCACGGCAGCGCCGCGGCTCTTCCGGCCGCGCGTCGCGAGGAGCGCGGCGCCGACCGTCGCCATCCCTTTCGCCGCGCGCGCGTACTTGCCGGCCTCGCCCTGCTTGTAGACCTCGCCGACCGTGCCGAGCCGCAGCGTCATCGCCTGCATCAGCGCTCCCTCGGCGAGCACGCCCGCGATCGCGGTCCGCCGGGCCGGGCCGGCCTCGCGCGGCTGGACGAACATGCACGCCGCGGCGCCGGCGCTCGCCGCAGCGCTCGCGCCGAAGATCCAGGGCAGCTCCTGCCGCGCCTCGTGCCAGACGGGCACCGCGGTGTCGGCGACGAGGACGCCGGTGTAGGTCGCGAGGAGCGGCCCGGCGAGCGTCGCGACCGCCTCCGCGAGGATCTTCACCGGCTTCAGCCGGTCGAGCAGCTCGAGCACCGCCGCCGTGCTCGACGCGCCGCCGCTGACGAGCAGCACCCACGAGCCCATGTTCATCGGGGACGTGACCTTGACGACGCGGAACATGTGATGGAAGCGCTCCGGCCGTCCGAGATCGGAGACGAGCAGCGCCGGCGAGACGACGTCGGCGATCGCGCCGAGGAAGAGCGACCGCCGTCCGAGCTTCGCGTTCCCCGTCAGGCGGGCGGCCGTCGAGAGGACGGACGAGGCGCCGGCGAGCCCGCCGGTGAAGAAGTACGTCGGGATCTCCCACGTCCAGACCGGCTCCTTGATGATCGGCCGTCCGTAGTAGGAGCGGTGCCCGTTCGCGCTCATCGCCGTCCTCCGAGCAGGGTCGCGGCGGTGATGCCGGCGACGAGCGCGCCGGCGGCGGCGAGCATGTTCGTCCACATCGCGGGCAGGTGCTTCGTCGTGACGACCGGATCCGGGGGCAGCCCGTAGACCTCGGGGTCGTCGAGGAGGAGGAAGAAGGCGCCGAAGCCGCCGACGCCGTCCTCGGGATCGCGCCCGTACAGCTGCGCGCCGTTCCAGCCCTCCGCCGCGAGCTTCTCGAGCCGCGCGTCGGCGCGCTCGCGGAGCTCGTCGAGCGGCCCGAACTGGATCGACTTCGTCGGGCACGCCTTCGCGCACGCCGGCTCGTGGCCGCCCTTGAGCCGGTCGTAGCAGAGCGTGCACTTCCAGACGCGACCGTCCTCCTTGCGGCCGAGGAAGGCCGGCGGCGGATCGGTCGTCGCCGGCAGGTGCCGCTTGTCGAGGACGCCGAACGGACAGGCGGGGACGCAGTAGCCGCAGCCGTTGCAGATGTCCTGCTGGACGACGACGGTGCCGAACTCCGTCCGGAAGAGCGCGCCCGTCGGGCAGACGTCGAGGCACGCAGCGTGCGTGCAGTGCTTGCAGACGTCCGACTCCATGAGCCAGCGCAGTCCGGTCTCCCCGTCGCCGTTCGCGACGAGCGGCTTCTCCTGCTCGACGAAGGCCACGTGCCGCCACGTGTTCGCGTTGAGCTCGGACGTGTTGTCGTACGACTCGCCGGTCCAGACGCGGCCGTCTTCCGGAATGAGATTCCACTCCTTGCAGGCGACCTCGCACGCCTTGCAGCCGATGCAGACGGACGTGTCGGTGAAGAAGCCGACGCGCTCCTTCTGCTCGTCGCCGTACGTGAGGAGGCCGTCCGGAGTGCTCACGTCTTGCGCACCTCCTCCGGCTCGACCCGCGGATCGGCCTCGCGCCGCTTGCCGGTCGCGGAACGCGGCCGGGAACTTTCCCGGCCGGGCATCGGCGGCTCTGCCGCCGATGCTTCCAGCCTTGAGCGCGCCTGCTCGCGCAGCTCGGCGACGAACTTCGGCAGCTCGGGCCCGCGCGGCCGCCGGCCGGGCCGGATCCCGCACGTGAACGCCTTGACCTCCTGGATGTGGACGTTCGGGTCGAGCGCCATGTGCGCGAGGTCGTTCGCCGAGTCGCCGGTGATCAGGCCGCGCTTGCCCCAGTGGTACGGGAGCCCGATCTGGTGGATCGTGCGGCCGTCCATCCGCATCGGGCGCATCCGCTCGGTGACCATCACGCGCGCCTCGATCGCCGAGCGCGAGGTGTAGATGGTCGCCCAGCCGCCGTGCTCGAGCCCGACCTCGCGCGCGAGATCGGGATGGACCTCGCAGAACATCTGCGGCTGCAGCTCGGCGAGATACGGGACGGTGCGCGTCATGCCGCCGGCGGTGTGGTGCTCGGTGAGCCGGTACGTCGTCACGACGTACGGATAGACCTCCGCGCCGGGCTCGTCCGCGACCGGGTTGTACGGATCCTCGGAAAGGTCCTTGTTCTGCTGGCGGCGCGGGTTCGCGCGCTGGGAGTACAGCGGGTTGTCGAACGGCGACTCGTGCGGCTCGTAGTGCGTCGGCAGCGGCCCGTCCTCGAGGCCCTGCGGGACGTAGAGCCAGGCGCGTCCGTCCGCCTGCATGATGAACGGGTGGTCGCCGGCGATGGCGTCCTCGGCCTCGGCGTCGCCGGGCGGCACGTAGTGCGGGCTCTTGTCCTCCTCGAAGTCGGGGACGTCGAGGCCCGTCCACTTGCCGTCCTGCTCGTCCCACCAGACGTAACGCTTCCGCTCCGACCACGGCTTGCCGTCGGGATCGGCGGAGGCGCGGTTGTAGAGGAGGCGGCGGTTCGCCGGCCAAGCCCACGCCCACTCGGGGGCGACGTAGCTGTCCTGCTCCCAGTGCGGCTTCTTGCGCGCCGTCTGGTTGATCCCGTCCTTGAAGCAGCCGGAGTAGATCCAGCAGCCGCAGAGCGTCGAGCCGTCGTCCTTCAGCTCCGGATAGCCGGTGAGGAACTTGCCGGTCGCGACCTCCTTGCCGCTGATCTCCTGCAGGACGGCCTCGGCGTCGGGCTCGCGGATCGCGGAGTGGGTCGGGTACTCCCAGCGCAGCGCCTTGACCAGCAGATCGCGCTCTTCCTCCGAGTCGGCGAGCTTCTCCTTGATCAGCCGGCCGAGGTGGAAGTAGAACCAGAGCTCCGAGCGGCAGTCCTCCTTCGGCTCCACCGCCGCCCAGTGCCACTGCAGCAGCCGCTGCGTGTTCGTGAACGAGCCGTCCTTCTCCGTGTGCGCCGCCGCGGGGAGGAAGAACACCTCGGTCGGGATCTCCTCCGGCTTCAGCTCCCCCGACTCGATCTCGGGGCCGTCGTACCAGAACGACGCCGACTCGATCTCGACGACGTCCCGCACGACGAGCCACTCGAGCCGTGACAGCCCGAGCCGGTGCGCCTTGCCGTTCGCGTGCCCGACGGCCGGGTTCTCGCCCGCGATGATGTAGCCCTTCACCTTCCCCTCGAGCATCTGCCGGACGGTGAAGTACGCGGAGTTGTCGTCGTCGATGCGCGGCAGCGACTCGAAGAGGAAGTCGTTGTCGGCGTTCGCGTTCTCGCCGAAGTACGCCTTCATCAGGGAGACGAAGTAGGCGCGGAAGTGTCCCCACCAGCCGGTCGGCGAGGTGCTCGCGTCGACGTACGAGTCGAGGTCGCCGTACTTCTCCGTGTGCGGCATCGGCAGGTAGCCGGGGAGGATGTTGTAGAGGGTCGGGATGTCCGTCGAGCCCTGGATCGAGGCGTGCCCGCGCAGGGCGAGGATCCCGCCGCCCGGCCTACCGATGTTCCCGAGCAGCTGCTGGATGACGGCGGCGCAGCGGATGATCTGGACGCCGACCGTGTGCTGGGTCCAGCCGACCGCGTAGCAGAAGGCGCTCGTCCGCTCGCGCCCCGAGTTCGCGATCAGCGTCTCGCAGACCTCGACGAAGTCGTCGGCCGAGCAGCCGCACGTGTCGGCGACGAACTCGGGCGTGTAGCGCTGGTAGTGCTTCTTGAGGAGCTGGAGGACGCAGCGCGGGTCGAGCATCTCCGGGTCCTCCGCCGGCGGCTCGCCGTGGCTGAGGCCGCCGCCGTGACCGCCGTGGCCGGATCCCTCTCCCTTCGTCGGCGAGAAGCCCTCCTCGCGCTGGCCGGCCGCGCCGTGGGGCTCCATCCCCTCGTACATCCACTGCTCGACGTCGTACTCGCCCTTCGCCGGGTCCCAGCCCGAGAAGAGCCCGTCGAGATCCTCGGTGTCGGCGAACTCCGGCCGGACGATGACCGGCGCGTTCGTGTACTTCTCGACGTACTCCCGGAAGTAGAGGTCGTTCTGGAGGATGTAGTTGGCGATGCCGCCGAGGAAGGCGATGTCGCTACCGGCGCGGATGCCGACGTGCTTCGTCGCCATCGCGCTCGTGCGCGTGAAGCGCGGGTCGACGTGGATGACCTTCGCGCCGCGCTCCCTGGCCTCCATCACCCACTGGAATCCCACCGGGTGGTTCTCGGCCATGTTCGAGCCCATGATCACGACGCAGTCCGAGTTCTGCAGGTCCTGCTGGAACGTCGTCGCGCCGCCTCGTCCGAACGAGGTGCCCAGACCGGGCACCGTGGAGCTGTGTCATATGCGGGCCTGGTTCTCGACCTGGACGACCCCGAGGCCTGTCATCAGCTTCTTGATGAGGTAGTTCTCCTCGTTGTCGAGCGTCGCGCCGCCGAGGTTCCCGATCGCCATCGTCCGGTTCGCGGGGTTGCCGTCCTCGGTCGTCTTCTGCCACGTCTCTGCGCGCGTCCTGACGATCCGGTCGGCGATCATCTCCATCGCGTCGTCGAGGGAGAGCTCCTCCCAGGCGGTCCCGTACGGACGGCGGTACTTGACCTTGTACTCGCGCAGCGGGCTCTGGACGAAGCTCTTCGAGGCCTGTCCCTTCGGACAGAGCCGGCCGCGGGAGATGGGGGAGGCGGGATCGCCCTCGATGTGCGTCACGTCCCCGTCCTTGACGTAGACGAGCTGGCCGCAGCCGACCGCGCAGTACGGGCAGACGGAACGGACGACGTGCTCCGCCTCGTCGATCCGCGGCACGAGCTTCGCCGAGCGCGGCGACTGCGCCGCCTTGCCGAGCCCGAGCGGATCTCCCTCGCGCAGCTGGCGGAGAGCCGGCCACGACTCGAGGAATTTCGCCAGCTCCATGCTGAGGAGAGTCTTCCCGATCCGCGAAGGCGAGTAAACGGACTGCGATCTACCTGCAAATCGTGATGTTTCTGCGCCGAGGTGCCGGGGATCTGGAGAGGTGCAACGTACTACGAACTATCGAAAGGGGTCGGTGACCGAATGAGCACGATCGACGAACGCAGAGAACGCGCCGCCGCAGGCGTGGCACTTCGCGACGAGGGGGCGTGGCGGGACGGATTCGCCCGGCCGCGGGTCTTCCTCCAGCCGATTGCGGCTCCGTCCGCACTCGGCCTCGCGGGCTTCTCGGTGGCGACGACGATGGTCGCCCTCATCCAGGCCGGCTGGCTCGGCAGCTGGAAGGACCTCGGCGTGGTCGGCCTGTTCGCGATGACCTTCGGCGGCATCGCGCAGTTCTCCGCCGGCATGTGGGCCTACAAGGCCCGCGACGTCGTCGCGACCGTCGCGCACGGCATGTGGGGCTCGTTCTGGATCGCCTTCGGGCTCCTCCAGATCCTCACCATCACGGGTCAGCTCCCGGCGCCCGTGCCCGGGGCTCCGAACTACGCGCTCGGGCTCTGGTTCTTCGGGCTCGCGTACATGACCGGGATCGCGGCGCTTGCCGCGACGTTCGAGAACCTCGGCATCGGCGCCGTCCTCTGGACGCTCGCCGTCGGGTCGGGTCTCTCGGCGGCCGGCTGGTTCATCAGCGGAATCGGCAACGGCTGGCTCGGGGCGGGCGGAGTCCTCTTCGTCGTCTCGGCGGGACTCGCCGCGTACATGGTGCTGGCGATGTCGCTCCACGCGATGACCGGCCGGACGATCCTGCCGCTCGGGCACTACAAGCGGGACGCGAACATGCCCGGCGAGCGGCCGACCGAGCCGATTCAGCTCGCCTGGGCCGAGCCCGGGGTCAAGAAGGGCCAGTAGCAGACAGCGCTCGCCTCGCCCGCGAGCAGGAGGGCCCGCTCCGGCGGGCCCTTTTCATGTGCGATTTGCGCTGTCGCCTTGCGGGGATACAGGCGCCGTGAAGCACGTCGCGTTCTGGCTCGGCTGGTGGATCGCGCTCTTCTGGCTCTGGTTCCTCCTCGCCGGAGAGTGGAACCGGGGGGAGGTCGTCGCCGCGGCGATCGCCGCGACGATCGCCGCGAGCCTGGCGGAGCTCGCCCGCACGCGGACCGGCTTCGCGGGACTGCCGCCCCGGCGGGCGCTCGGCGACCTGCCGCGGCTGCTCGCGATGGTCGTCGTCGACTTCGGGATCGTCGTCTGGGCGCTGCTCGCGAGCGTCGCCCGCCGCGAGATCGTCCGCGGCTCGTTCCGCTCCCGCGAGCTCGACCGCAGAGAGGACGCGACCGGCGCCGGCTCCCGCGGCTGGGTGGCGCTCGCCGCGTCGTACAGCCCGAACGCCTACGTCGTCGACATCGAGCCGGAGAGCGCGGCCGTGCTCCTGCACGACCTCGTCCCGAACCGCCGCTCGGAGGGACCGGCGTGAACGCGTTCCTCGTCGCGGCGACGGTTCTCATCGCAGCCCTCGCTCCGCTGCTCGTCGCCGCGTCCGTCCGCCGGCCGATCGACGGGCTCGTCGCGCTCGAGACGGCGGGCGCCGTCACCGTCCTCGCGCTCGTCTGCCTCTCGGTCGGGCTCGGACAGTCGATCCTCTTCACGGTCGCGGTGATCGCCGCGGTCGCGTCGTGGATCGGCGGGCTCGTGCTCGCGCGCTTCTTCGGCCGCTGGACGTGATGAACGGCTGGGATCTCGGCGTCGACGTCCTCCTCGCGCTCGGCGTCGCCGGCGAGCTCCTCTGCGTGGCCGGAGTGCTCGTGATGCGGACGACGTACGACCGGCTGCACTACGCGGCCGCCGCGACGAGCGTGCCCGGCTTTCTCGTCCTCGCCGCGGTTCTCGTCCGCGCGCACTTCTCCGCCGGGGGCCTCGACGCGATCGCCGCCGTCGCGCTCCTCTTCCTGCTCAACCCGGCCCTCGTCATCGCGACCGCGCGCGCTGCGAGGCGGATCGAGGAGCCGGAGGCCGAGCTGTGACGGTCCTCGCCTCGACGCTCGTGCCGCTGCAGGCCGTCGCCTTCGCGCTCGTCGCGCTCGGCGCGCCGCTCGTCGTCCTGACGCGCGACCCCTTGCGGCAGGCGCTCGTGAACGGGATCTATGGCGTCTCGCTCGTCTGCCTCTTCGTCGTGCTCGAGGCGCCGGATCCGGCCCTCTCGATGCTCGTCGTCTCGGCGATCGCGTATCCGCTCGTGATCGTCGCGGCGATCGCGCGCGTGCGCGCGCAGGAGCGGAAGCGGAACGACGAGTGAGCCGTCGCGTCCGCATCGCGGTCCTCGTTCCCGCCCTCGCCGGCCTCGGCGCCCTCTTCGCGTGGGCGGTTGCCGGACTACCGGCGTTCGGCGACTACCGCGGGCCGTACGGCTACGTCCTGAACCGGATCGTCGTGCCCCTCCGGCACACGACGAACGTCGTGATGGGGACGACCTTCGACGTGCGCGGCGTCGACACGATGGGCGAGGAGTTCATCCTCTACGCGGCCGTCGTCGGCGTCACCCTCCTGCTGCGCGACGAGGTGAGCACGCGGCGCGTGGAGCGGCACACGCGGCGCCTCCGCAGCGACGCGACGCGGCTCGTCGGCGTCCTCATGGTCGGCGGCGGGCTGCTCGTCGGCCTCTGGCTCGCGGCGTTCGGCTACGTCACGCCCGGCGGCGGCTTCCAGGGAGGCGTCGTGCTCGCCGGCGCCCTGCTCCTCCTCTACGTCGTCGGCAGTCACCGCGACTACCGCGTCTTCCGGGACGAGCACTTCCTCGACCCGCTCGAGGGGCTCGGCGCCGGCGGCTACGTCATGGTCGGGCTCGCGGCGCTCGCGTCGGGGACGCCGTTCCTCACGAACCTCTTCGGCCTCGGGACGACCGGCACGCTCGCCTCCGGCGGCAGCATCGCCGTCCTCAACTGGGCGTCGGCGCTCGCGGTGACCGTCGCGATGCTGCTCCTGTTCGCCGAGTTCCTCAAGACGTACGAGACGCCGCTCGAGCAGGACGATCCGGGATCGTGAGCTACCTGCCGTACGCGGTCGCGGCCTGGATCTGCGTCGTCGGCCTGTTCGGCGTCGCGACGAGCCGGAATCTCATCCACCTCGCGATCTGCCTGACCGTGACGCAGTCGTCGAGCTACGTGCTGCTCCTCTCGGTCGGCTACGTGAAGCACGGCGGAGCGCCGATCTTCAAGGGGACGAAGCCCGGCAGCACCGCCGTCGACCCGGTGGTGCAGGCGCTCACGCTCACCGACGTCGTCGTCAGCGTCGCCGTCGTCGCGCTCATCCTCGCGCTCGCCCTCGACGCGCACCGGCTGGCCGGGACGATCGATCCCGACGGGCTCGCGGACGTGCAGGGATGAGCTGGATCCCGCCGCTCCTCGTCGCGATCCCGCTGCTCGCCGCGGCGGTGACCGCCGGGCTCGATCACGTCACGCCGGAGCCGCTCCAGGATGCGATCGTCGTCGCGGCGGCGACGGCGACGACCGCCCTCGCCTTCCTGCTCCTCTGGAGCTCGGAGGGCCACGAGGTCGTCCACTGGTTCGGCGGTTGGCAGACGCGCGGCGGCGTCGCGCTCGGGATCGACTTCGCGGTCGGGCCGCTCGCAGCCGGGATGTGCTGCGTGATCGGAGTCGTCGTCACGCTCGCGCTCGTCTACTCGCTCACGTTCATGAAGGAGGCGGCGCGGCTGTTCGACGCGTTGATGCTCGCCGCGCTCGGGGCGATGTGCGGGTTCGCGATGTCGGGCGACCTCTTCAACCTCTTCGTCTGGCTCGAGCTGATGGCGGTCGCCGCGTACGCGCTCACGGGGTTCCTCGTGGAACGGCTCGGGCCGGTGCAGGGCGCCGTCAACTTCGCGATCACGAACACGACGGGGAGCTACCTCTTCGCGATCGGCATCGCGCTCCTCTACGCGCGGACGGGAGCGCTCAACCTCGCGCAGCTCGGCCAGACCCTCGCGCACGGCCGCGCCGGTGGCCTCGTCGTCGTCGCGATGACGCTTCTCCTCTGCGGCTTCCTCATCAAAGGGGCCGTCGTCCCGTTCCATCTTTGGGCGGCGGACGCCTACGCGGTCGCGCCGGCGCCGGTCTGCGCGGTGCTCGGCGGCGTGATGACGGACATCGGGCTGATCGGCGTCGCGCGGCTGTACTGGACGGTGTTCGTCGCCGTCGACCGCGGCGGGGCGATCGGGGACGTGCTCCTCTGGCTCGGGATCGTGACCGCGGTGCTCGCCGGGACGATGGCCTTCCTCCAGCGCCATCTCAAGCGAATGCTCGCCTACTCGGTCGTCAGCCACATCGGCGTGATGCTCGCCGGAATCGGCCTGCTCGGCATGACCGGGCTCGCCGGCGCGGAGCTGATTTTCCTCGCGCATGCGCTCCTCACGGCGGGGCTCTTCTTCGTCGCCGGGATCCTCCACGCGGACCACGGCGCGATCGACGAGCTGCGCCTGCGCGGCCGCGCGCGCGGCTGCTGGGTGCCGGCCGCCGCGTGGCTCGCGGGGACGGTCGGGCTCGTCGGGACGCCGTACGTGGGGATCTACCTCGGCCACAGCCTGATCGACGAGAGCGCTGCCGCCTGGGTCGTGCCGTTGCTCTGGCTCGGCTCGGCGCTCGCCGGCGCGGCGCTCCTCCGTGCGGGTGCGCGGATCTTCCTCGGCTGGGGCGACGCCGACGACCCGTTGCTCGGGAAGCCGTTCGAGGAGGATCCGCACGAGCGCGACATCCTCCGGCCGCTGCTCGTCGGCATCGCGGTCGTCGCGGTCGGCGCGGGCCTCGCGATCAGCGTCGTCCCCGGACTCGGCCAGCGGGCGGAGTACGCGGCCGAGCGATTCCGCGACCGCGGCGCCTATGTCGCGCAGGTCCTTCGCGGCCGTCCCATGCCGCCGCCGCCGGCGCTGCCGGTCTCCGTCCTCCACACGTCGCTCGACTCGCTCCTGTACGGCGGCGGCGCGACCGTGTTCGCCGTCGCGCTTGCCCTTGCCGGCCTCTACCGCCGGCGCCTGCCGAACTTCGTCTCCGCGGCCGGCGAACGCACACTCGGCCCACCGGTCCGCGTCCTCCACGCCCTCCACAGCGGCGTCGTCGGCGACTACGTCACCTGGGTCGTAGTCGGAACGGCCGTTACCGGCGCGGCGTGGGCAATCCTCCTCCGGTAGCGAGAGGGTTCGAACGCCCGAAGCCCGCTTAGACGAAGGGCCGGAGGCCAAGACCCAGCGAAGCTGGGCTTAGCCGCAGGCCGGACCGCGCTCGCGCCGGAACCACGCTTCCGGCGCGCGGAGTTCCGTCTCCCCGCGAGCGAGAGCGAAGCTCTCGCGAGCTATCTTTGGGTGGGTGAGGCCGGAGGAGATCCAGCCCGGCAGAGCCGGAATCGTCGAGCACGCCGTTCCCGAGGAAGCCGAGGAGCTCTGGACGGAGGACGGCCAGGAGCACGTCGGCTGGTTCTGCGTGCGCACCGATCCGTTCCCGTGCCCGGCGCCCGACTGCTCGTTCGTCGCCACGTTCATGACGGCGGCGCATCTCGTGCTCGTCTGGGAGGAACGCGACGACCCGAACCTCCTCCGCCACGCGCAGCGCGCGAAGGAGGTGGGCCGCAACCCGCGCATCGTCTCGTACGAGCTCGAGTACGGCCCGAGCGCCTCGTACTACGCGTGGGAGGCGGCCGGGCGGCCGGTGCACGGCGTCCGCGGCAAGTAGCCCGTGCCCGACCTGAGCCGCTTCGGCGCGGCGCCGCCCTGGTCGCTCGGCGTCGAGGAGGAGCTGATGCTCGTCGACGCGGAGACGCTCCTGCCTGCGCGCGACGGCTTCTCCCGCGTTTTCGGCGAGGCGACCGAGCGCATCAAGCCGGAGCTGTTCGAGTCCTTCGTCGAGATCACGACTCCGGTGCTGGATACGCCGGAGGAGGTCGAGGCCGAGCTCCGCCGGCTGCGGAACGAGGTGGCGGAACGCGCGGCTGAGCACGGCTGCGCGGTGCTCGCGACGGGCTCGCATCCGACCGCGAGCGAGCCACCGCCGATCGTCCCCGTCGAGCGGTACGAACGGATGAAGGCTGAGCTCGGGCCGCGGCTCCTCCGCCAGACGGTGTGCGGCCTCCACGTCCACGTCTCGGTGCCTGACCCCGCGACGTGTCTCCGCGCCTTCGAAGGGATCGTGCCGGAGCTGCCGAGGCTCCTCGCGACCTCGGCCAACTCGCCGTACTGGGACGGCGCGCCGAGCGGCTGGCGCTCGATCCGCTCGCAGATCCTCCTCGAGATGCCGACGGGCGGGACGCCGCCGCTCGTGCGCGACTGGGACGACTGGCAGGCGCATTCGCGCGACGACTCGACGCGCCGCCACTGGGACGCCTGGCCGCGGCCGGAGTACGGGACGCTCGAGCTGCGGGTCATGGACCAGCCCACGTCGCTCGCGCGAACGGCCGAGCTCGCGGCGGAGGTGCAGCGGCTCGTCCGCGAGGCGGCGGCGTGGAACGGCGAGCCGTTCGACCGCGAGGAGTACGCGCGCGAGCGGGAGCGCGCGGCGCGCGAGGGAGGCGGCCCGGAGGCGGAGCGCCAGCTCGAGCTCGGCCCCGAGGCGGCCCTGCGGAAGATCGCCGCGCTGACGTTACGCTGAGAACGTGGCCACGCAGACCGACACGATCCAGGTCGCCGGCGTCCGCTGCGAGAAGTGCGTGATGCGCCTCGCCCATGCGCTCGAGGGGTTCGACGGCCTCGAGGCCGCGAACGCGAACCTCATGGGCCTCGTCTCCCTCGCCTGGGACGACGAGAAGACGTCGCGCGATGCGATCGTCGAGAAGCTGCGCAAGTCCGGCTTCCCCGAGCTCACCGCCGTCTAGACGTTTTCCTGGCACTCTCCTCCGGGTGGTGCGTCCGGGGTCGGCCCGCCTTCTCGTACTCGTCGCCGTGCTCTTCGCGGCGCTTCTACCCCCGGCCGCACGTGCTCCGGCGGCTCCACAGCGGCAGGCCGTGTTCGCCGGGCTCGGCACCTGGCTGCCCATCCCGATCTACGCGCGGAAGGCCTGGCGCGACCCCGAGACCGAGGTTGCCGCGATGGCACGGGACGGCGTCCGGACGCTCTACCTCGAGACCGGCAACTACAGGCAGAAGGCGGACCTCGTGCGCCCCGACCGCGTCGCGCGCTTCGTCGACGCCGCCCACGCGGCAGGCCTGCGAATCGTCGCCTGGTATCTGCCGTCGTTCGCCAACCTGGCGCGGGACGAGCGGCGGGCGCTCGCCGCGATCGACTTCCGGACGGCGAGCGGCGGCCACTTCGACGGCTTCTCCCTCGACATCGAGGCGACCGTCGTGAGGGGGATCCCGCTCCGCAACCGCCGTCTGCTCGCGCTGTCGTCACGGCTGCGGCGTGACGCCGGGCCGCGGTACGCGCTCGGCGCGATCACGCCGTCGCCGATCGGGATGTCGCCGTCGTACTGGCCGGGCATTCCCTACCGGCGCCTCACGCGCTTCTACGACGCGTTTCTCCCGATGGCCTACTCCACGCTGCGCGGCGACCGCGGCACCCGCGCGACGCTCTCCTACCTCACCGCGACGGTCGCGTCGATCCGCGCGCGCAGCGGCGATCCGAATCTTCCGGTCCACCTCATCGGCGGGCTCAGCGGCGGGATGGGCGTGAAGGAGACCGCCGGCTTCATGGACGCCGTCGGCGTCTGCAGCCTGCTCGGCTACAGCGTCTACCCGTTCCCGCAGACGCGGCCGGCCGCCTGGGCGGCGCTTGCCGCACCGCCGGCTCGCATAGGCCGCGGGCTCTCCTGCGGCTGACCGGGATGGAATAGGCGCGGCGTCCCGGCCGTTCCTGAATCCATGAGTGCCGCTGGTACGGTGGCCCGCATGGACGGGGCGGAGGACGCGCAGCGGCTTGCAACCGAAGCGCGCGACCGCGTGCGCTTCGAGGAGGACGCGCTCGCCCTCGCCGACCAGGTCTACCGCGTCGCCCGCCACCTCGCGAACTCGCGCGAGGACGCCGAGGAGCTCGTCCAGGAGACGTACGCGCGCGCCTTCCGGAGCTGGCGCTCGTTCACGCCGGGCACGAATCTCCGCGCCTGGCTCCTGCGGATCCTCACGAACCTCAACATCGACCGCGGCCGGCGGCAGCAGCGCGCGCCGCAGATGCAGCCGCTCGAGGCGAACGACTACTACCTCTACGACCGGCTCGCCGAGGACGGTGACGGCCCTTCGGACGAGGAGCGCGTCGTCGAGCGCCTGTCCCAGGACGACATCGTCACGGCGCTCGCCGAGGTGCCGCACGACTTCCGCGACGTCGTCGTGCTCGTCGACATCGGCGACTTCAGCTACGCCGACGCCGCCCAGATCCTCGACATCCCGGTCGGCACCGTCATGTCGAGGCTGCATCGCGGCCGTCGTATCCTGAAGGGAGCGCTCGCAGAATCGGCGTTGGAGGAGGCCGAAGCATGAGCTTCATCGATCCGTGCGCGCATTGCGAGGAGATGATGCAGCCGTACCTCGACCACGTCCTGACGGACGCGGAGATGGCCGAGGCGGAGGCGCATCTCGACGAGTGCGAGCATTGCCGGCGGCGCTACCGGTTCGAGGAGAGCCTCCGCGTCTACGTGCGGCAGGCGACCTCGGAGCAGATGCCCGCCGAGCTCCGGCAGAAGCTGTCGGCGCTCAGGATCCCGCTGGAATAGGGAGATCGACGTCGCCCGGCGGCGTCAGGTCGTCGCAGGCGACGAGCCGGGCCGGGAGAGATTTCGCGCCTTCGTCGGGCATGTCTCGCCACGCGGCGCGGGCGAGCAGGACGGGGTGGAGCCGGACGCCGCCGTACGTCGCCGCGACGACGTCGCCGCCGTCGGCGCGCCAGTCCGCGACGATCCGGTCGACGGCGCGCGGGTCGAGGTCGGGGCCGTCCGCGAGGACGACGACAGCGGCCTCGGCGTCGTCCGGCAGCGCGGCGAGGCCGCAGCGGAGCGAGGCGCCGGGGCCGCGATCCCAGTCGGGGCAGTGGACGCTCTCCACGGCCAGTGGATACGCGCCGCTCACGACGACGATCCCGTCCACGATCGACGCCTCGAGCGCGGCGACGACTCTGTCGAGGAACACCCGCTGCTTCGGCGGCTCCGTCCCGTACCGCGATGACGCCCCGGCAGCCAGGACGATGGCGTAAACGGACATGTACAGGTGTCAGGTACCAGACAGGGCTAGAGCGGACAATGCCCTCCGCTCGAACAAGCCAACAATGTCCAATCCGGCCATGTGCCGGCCACGTCCCTTTCGGACCCGCCCGGTGTCAGACACCTAGACATGTCCCGAGGGGACATGTCTAGGAGATCGCGGCCAAGGCGCGGCGGACGAGCGCGCGGGCGAGCGGCAGCTTCCACTCCGTCCGCGGCAGCGGGGTCGCGGCGTCGAGCGCCTCCACCGAGTCGATCCGCCACGGGACCGGCGCGACGCCGGCCAGCGCGATCCGCGTCTCGCCACCGACACGCGCGGCGGCTACGCCGGCCTGCGGGAAGGACCACCGCTTCCGGTCCATCGCCTTGAGGTAGATGCTCGCCTCCACCTCCGGCAGCTCGACCTCGAGGATCAGCTCGCCGTCCTCGAGCGTCGTCGTCCTCCGGTCGGCCTCGTCTGGAAGCCGGTAGAGCTCCTCCACCGGGAGCTCGCGGCGGTTCGTCCGGAGCCGCGCGCCGAGAGCGACGAGCGCCGCGGCGACATCCGAGGGATGGGCGGACGCGCAGAAGTCGTTCGCGAGGATCGCGTGCTCGCGGTGCTCTCCCTCGCGCGCGTGGCAGCGGTCGCCGCCGCGGAGCCTGCACGGATAGTCGAGCCGCCAGTACCAGCAGCGCGTCGCCTGGAGGAGGTTGCCGCCGAGCGAGCCCATGTTGCGGAGCTGCGGCGACGCGGCGAGCCGGCACGCCTCGCGCAACGCGTCAGGGATCGCCGGCTCGACCTCGAGCTCGGCGAGCGTCGTCCCGGCGCCGATCGTCCCGCCGTCGATCCCGCGCGGCACGACGCCGCGCACGTCGACGAGCGTCTCGGCCGAAAGCAGCCCGTCCCGTAGGAGCGGCACGACCTCCGTGCCGCCGTGGACGAACGTTCCCCCATCGGACGGCATCGCGAGCTCGGCTAGATCAGACGGCCGCAGGAGCTCCACGCTTCTCCTTCTGCCGCGCCTCGGCCTCGCGCAGCGCGCGCAGCATCTCCTCGCGGGAGATCGGCAGCTCGTGGACGTCCGCCCCCGTCGCGTCGCGGATCGCGTTCGCGATCGCCGCGGCGATCGGGACGATCGGCGGCTCGCCGAGCCCCTTCGAGCCGAGGTTCGTCAGCTGCGTGTCCGGCTTGTCGACGAACTCGCAGAGGATCTCCGGCACGTCGGCGATCGTCGGCATCCGGTAGCTCTCGAGCGTCGACGTCAGGACGCGGCCCGTCTCGGGGTCGAGGAGCCGCTCCTCCGAGAGCGTGTGGCCGATGCCCTGAATGATCCCGCCCTCCACCTGGCTCGAGGCGCCGAGCGGGTTGACGATCCGGCCGACGTCGTGGATCGCCGCGACGCGCTCGACGACGACCTCGCCCGTCTCGACGTCGACCGCGACCTCGACGACGTGGACGCCGAACGTCAGGACGCTCATGCCGGCCGGGTTCGGGCCGCGGGCGCCCTTGCCTAGGATCTGCGCGTCCTCGAGCAGGTCGACGACCTCCTCGACCGGCGCGTCCTTCGGCATGCCGCGCTGCTCGGCGATGTCCTCGACCTGCTCCCGCGCGTCGGCGGCCGCGGCGCGCACGGCCGGTCCCATGGACGGCAAGGTCGACGAGCCGGCGGAGATGGACGCGTACGGCCCGCGCGCCGAGTCGCCGAGGACGACGTCGACGCGGTCGAGCGGCAGCCGCAGCTCCTCGGCCGCGATCTGCGCCATCGCCGTCCGCGTCCCCGTGCCGATGTCCTGCATCGCGGTGATCACGGTCGCGCGGCCGTCGGAGCCGATCCGCACCCAGGCGTAGGAGGGAGGCCCGCCGCCGCCGTACCAGATCTGGCTCGCCATCCCGACGCCGCGCTTCCAGATCGCGTCGGAGCGCGAGCGCACCTCGTGGCGCCGCTCCCAGTGCGGCTCGGCCAGCCGGTAGCAGTCCTCGAGGTTCTTCGAGGAGAGCGGCGTCCCGTCGTTCGTCGTCGCGTAGTTCCGCCGCCGCAGCTCGAGCGGATCCATGTCGAGCTTGGCGGCGAGCTCGTCGACGAGGCACTCGAGCCCGAACGTCCCCTCGACGAAGCCGGGCGCGCGGAACGCCTTCATCGGGGGCGTGTTGACCTTCGCGCCGAAGGTGACCGTGCGGACGTTCTCGCAGTCGTAGAGCATCTTCATCGGGCCTTCGGTGGAGGCGTTCCAGCCCGACCAGCCGACGGCGTTCGTGAACTCGCCGTCGAGCGCGACGATCGTCCCGTCGCTGCGGGCGCCCGCACGGAGCCGCTGGATCGTCGCGTTGCGGTTGCCGGCCGCCGTGTGCTCCTCGCGGCGCGTCAGCGCGCAGCGCACCGGCCGTCCCGTCCGCTTCGCGAGCTCGGCGGCGACGTACGTGTACTCGTCCGGCGAGTTCTTCGAGCCGAAGCCGCCGCCCATGTACTCGCAGACGACGCGCACCTTGTCCTGCGGCAGCTCGAGCGTCTCGGCGACCGACTCGCGGATCCCCCAGATGAATTGCGTCGAGATGTAGACGTTGAGGACGTCGCCGGCCCATTCGCAGATCGCCTGGTGTGTCTCCATCGAGTTGTGGAGGACGGTCTGCGTGCGGTACGTCGCCTCGACGACGACGTCCGCCTGGGCGAGTGCCTTGTCGACGTCGCCGCGCTCGTAGTGGCGCGGGTCGGCGGTGAACTGCTCGCGGCGGACGGCTTCGTCCGGATCGAGGACGACGTCGAGCTCCTCCCATTCGACGTCGATCGCGGCGGCGGCGGCGAGCGCCTGGCGGAACGTGTCGGCGGCGACGGCGGCGACCGGCGCGCCGGAGAAGCCGGCCTCCTCCTCGAGCCCGTGCGCCTCGCCCGGGCCGAGCGCGGCGCGCACGCCGGGCAGCGCGAGCGCAGGCGCGAGATCGATCCGTTTCACGCGCGCGTGCGCGTGCGGCGAGCGGAGGATCGCCGCCTGGAGCATCCCCGGCAGGCGGATGTCGGCGGTGTAGCGCGCCTCGCCGCGCACGCGCTCGAAGCCGGACTTGCGCGGCGCCGGCCGGCCGACGACCGTGAGCGGCCCTTCCGGCCACTGCTCGAGCGGATCCTCCTCGACGACGACCCAGACCTCCTCGTACCGGCCCTCGACCTCTTTCTCGGTCCGGATCAGCCTTGCCACGTGAGAATCGCCTCCTCGATCTTCGGATACGTGCCGCAGCGGCAGATGTTTCCGGCCATCGCGTGCCTGATCTCCTCGCGCGTCGGCTCCGGGTTCGCGGCGACGAGCGCCGCGGCGGAGACGACCTGGCCGGGCGTGCAGAAGCCGCACTGGACGGCGTCCGTCCGGACGAACGCCTCGACGAGCGGGTGGTCGCGAAGCCCTTCGATCGTCGTCACCTCGCCCTCGACCGCGTGGACGAGCGTGATGCAGGAGAGGTGCGGGACGCCGTCGATCTGGACGGTGCAGGCGCCGCAATGTCCCTCGTTGCAGGCGATCTTCGTCCCCGTCAGGCCGAGCCGGTCGCGGAGGACGGAGGCGAGCGACGTCCCGAGCCCTGCCTCGACGACGTGGTCCTCACCGTTCACTGTTAGGCGGACCTCGCTCATGTCGACGTGACTGCCACGGTGTCGGCGATCTGAATCAGGCGAACCGCCGTGCGGGTGACGGTGCGCCGCTCGGCGTCCTCCTCCTGCTCGGGCAGCTTCGCCCAGAGCTCGCGCGCGGCGACGAGCAGCTCGCGGATCTGCTCGAGCTCCTCGCGGTGGTTGCCGTTCGGCTCCTCGGTCGCGTTGAGCGCGAGCCCGAGCGCGCCGAAGCCGTCGGGCTGCCGCGTGAAGAGGAGCGGGAGGGCCATCGAGAGGTACTGGTGGATGCGCGCCTGCGCGAGCGGCTGCGCGAGCGTCTCGAGCCCTTGCGGCTGCGACGGCTCGAGCGGCTCCTCGCCGTCCGCGATCCGGTTCGCGTTGCCGGCGAGCATGTCCCGCAGCTGCCGCTCGTCGAAGCCGGCGCTCTGGGCGACGCGGAGCGAGAGGAGGAGGGAGCCGGGCTGCTGGCCGTACGGGTAGTCGGACGCGTAGACGATCTGCTCCGGCGGCACTAGGCGGAGGAGGCAGAGCAGGTCGACGGCGCTCCAGACCGACGTGTCGAAGAAGACGCCGCGCTTGCCCGCGAAGCGGTGCGCGAGATTGGCGAGGTCGGCGATGCCGGCGTGGGCGAGGATGAGCTGGGAGCCGGGATGCGCGTCGACGAGCCGCTCCAGTCCCTCGGCGATCGGCGGCAGGCCGCGGCCGGCATGGATGAGGATCGGGACGCGGCGCTCGGCGGCGAGCGCGAAGACCGGCTCGAGGCGGTCGTCGGTGAGGAGGAACTTCTGGGCGCGCGGATGGAGCTTGATGCCGCGCGCGCCGAGGTCGAGGCAGCGCTCGGCCTCCTCGATCGGGCTCTCGCCGAGGTCGAGCCGGACGAACGGGATGAGGCGGCCTTCCGAGCGCGCGGCGAACTCGAGCGTCCGGTCGTTCCCGGCGCGAAAGCCGGGATGCCGGTCGGGCTCGTCGAGGCAGAACATGAAAACGCGCGAGACGCCGTAGCGGTCCATGCCGCGGACGAGCTCCTCGTAGATCCCGACCATCCCGTCGATGTCCGTGCCGAGGTGCGTGTGCGCGTCGAAGATCTCGGCGCCGGCCGGGAGACCGGCGCGCAGGCGCTCGTCCCAGCCCGCGACGACCTCCCGTGCCCTGTCCAGCTCCTCCACGCTCCGACCTTACCCAGAGGCGTGCCGACTCCGTGCCAACTCTCGAAAGGACACTGTCGGCGCGGCGCGCGGGCCGGTACGACGGAGGGATGAAGAAACTCATCGCTCTCCTCTCGCTCCTCGTCGTCTCGCTCACCGCCGCCGCCGCGACCCACGCGAGCGGCGCCGGCAGCATCGTCGTCGCCGAGCTGTTCGCCGCCGGCGGCAACAGCGGCTCTCCGTATGCGAACGACTACGTCGTTCTCGCCAACCGCGGCAGCGGCTCCGTCGACGTCGGCGGCTGGACGCTCCAGTACGCGTCGGCGTCCGGTTCGACGTGGCAGTCGACCGCCCTGACGGGAAGCATCCCCGCGGGCGGGCGGTATCTCGTCGCGCTCGCCTCCGGCGGGACGAGCGGGGCCGCACTGCCGGCGCCGGATGCGACCGGCACGTCGAATCTCGCCATGACGGGCGGCAAGGTCGCCGTCGTCGACGACGCGACGGCACTCTCGTGCGGCTCGACCGCGGGAAGCTGCTCGGCCGTCGGCTCCGTCGAGGACCTGATCGGCTGGGGCAACGCGACGGACTACGAAGGCAGCGGCGCCGCGTCGGCGCTCAGCCCGACGACCGCGCTCGTCCGAGCCGGCTCCGGCTGCACCGATGCCGACGACAACGCGGCCGACTTCGCCACGGCGTCACCCGATCCCCAGAACTCGACGGCGGCCGCGCTCGCCTGCTCGTCGTCCGGCTCTTCGGGCGGCAGCCGCTCCGGGGCCGTCGACCTCGATCTCCAGCCCATCATCACGGTCGGGCTCGATCACGACACGCTCAGCTTCGGCGCGGCGCTGCCCGGCACGACGCCCGCACCGCTCGCCGAGCACGTCACCGTCGCGAGCAACGACTCGAACGGCTACACGCTCACCGTCTCGCGGACGGCGTTCGCGCCGCACGACCTGCCGCTCGGGATCGGCGTCGGCGGTGGCCCGCTTGCTCCGGTTCCGGTGACGCCCGATCCGGACCTTCTCGTCGCGACCGCGAGCGGCCCGAGCGCCGCCGGCGGCGACGACTGGGTGACGAGCGTCGGCTTTGTCTCCCCGCTCCCGGCGCTTCCCTCAGGGCACTACACGGCGACGATCACGTTCACGGTGATCGGCGGGTGAGACGGGCCGGAATCGCCGCGCTCGTCGCGGCGGCGGCCTTCACGCCGGGCGCCGCCGCCGCGACCGGGCTCAGCGTCAGCCCGCTGCGGCTGACGCTGGCGGGGAGGACGACCGCGCGCGTCACGGTCGGGAACTCGAGCGCCCGGCCGCTGATCGTCGACGTGAGCCTCGCCGGTTTCGCGCTGACGATGCACGGCCGGCCGCGGCTCCGGGCCGCGGACGACGCCGCGGGCTGGCTCCGGATCCGCCCGCGCCGGCTGCGAATCGCGCCGCATGCGAGTGCGACGGTGCGGGTCACGGCCGTGCCGCCGCCGCGAGCGGCAGCCGGAGACCATCCCGCGCTCGTCCTCCTCGAGACGCGTCAGCCGGGCGGGCAGCGCCTCCGCGTCCTGCTGCGGGTCGGCGTCGTCGTCCTGCTCCGGGTGCCCGGCCCGATCGTGCGCCGGCTCGAGCCGCGCGCCCTCACGGTCCGCCGTCGCGGCGAGACCCACGTCCTCGAGCTCCGCCTCGCGAACCGCGGCAACGTGACGGAGACGCTCGGCCGCGGCGGCCTCCGGCTCGAGCTGCTGCGTCGCGGCGAGGCGGCCGTCACGCTCCACGCCAGACGGCGCCTCGAGCTACTGCCGCACAGCGCCGGCATCGCCGAGTTCGTCTATCGCGGCCGGCTGCGCGGCATCGTCCGCGCCGCGATCATGGGCCGCTCGTTCCGGCTCAGGCTGTGATCCGCCGGAGGAACTCCGCCTCGGGCACCGAGCCGTCCCAACGCGGCTCGCCGTCGACGACGATCCGCGGCACGGCGTAGACGCCCATCTCCTGTGACAGCTGCGGGAACTCGTTCGCCTCGATCGCAGCGGCAGTCACCCGCTCGGAGGCGAGTGCGCAACGAAACGCCAGCAGCACGGCCGGCGGGCAATGGGGTCAGGTCGGCGTGACGAAGACGTCGAGCGAGAGGTCGCGGTCGAGCGCCTCGAGCGCGGCGAGCGACTCCGGCCGCAGCGACGACTCGCTCCGTCCGGCCTCGACGACCGCGCCGACGAGCGAGCCCATCTCGTAGCCCCACGGCAGCCCGTCGTAGCGGACGCCGGCGTCGCGGCCATCCGGCCGGACCGCGATGGACGGGAAGCGCGGAAAGCCCTCCGGCTCCTCCTCGACGCGGCACGTCACGCGCTCGCCGAGCGACGCGAGCTCCTCGGTGAGCCGCTGCGCCTCGGCCCCGAAGTCGACGTCCACGGCTCCGGGCAGCGGCGTCTCCTCAGGCCCGAGCGCGACGAGGAGCTCGACGGGACGCTCGAGCTCGGCGAACCACCCGCGGACCTTCGCCTCCTCCTCGGCGCGCAGCAGCGCCACGCCTCAGACCTTGTCGTAGAGGGAGTCGATGGCGCGCTCGAGCTCGTCGAGCCGGGCGGCGCCGAACTCGCGCACCGTCCCGTCGGAGTCGACGACGACGTTCGTCGGGACGCCGCGCACGCCGAGCTCGCCGGCGAGGGTCAGATCCGGGTCGAGCAGGATCGGGCCTTTGATCCCCCACATCTCGCAGAAGCGCTCGACCTCCGGGCGCGGCTCGGTCCCTTCCCAGATGTCCACCAGCACGATCTCGACGCCCGACCGGGCGGCCTCACGCAGGCGAATGTCCTCGAGGAACGGCGCCTCCGCGTTGCACGGCCCTCACCAGGAAGCGAAGAAGTTGAGGATGTACTTCTTCTCGGCCCAGTCGAGATTCGTGCGCCGGTCGCCCGTCCAGTAGTCCTCGAGGGAGAACTGCGGGAGCCGCTTCCCGATCCACGGGCTCGGCTCTTCGACCACGGCCGCCGGCGGCCGCCCTGCGAGCAGGTCCTCGACGACCGACATCGTCTGGCTGCCGGCGTTCGCGACGAGGACGCGGCCGTCGTGCGGGTCGACGACGACTCCTCCCGGCCCGTTCCCGACCGGGATCTGCGTCCACTCGGTGCGGTCGGCGACGCCGATGACGGAGACCGACCCTGCGCCGCGGTTCGTGATGTAGATGCGGTCGTGCGCGGGCGCGACGGTGAGGCCGACGGGCGCCTGGCCTGTGCGGATCTCCTCGACGACCTCGAACGCGTCGAGGTCGACGCGGGAGACCGTGCCGGCGATCGAGTTGACGATGAACGCCTCGCCGCGCTCGGGGACGATCCCGATCGCGCACGTGCCCGTGCCGAGCTCGAGCCGGCCGACCTCCTCGAAGGAGGTCGCGTCGAAGAGGTTCGCGGAGGCGGCGACGAAGTTGACGCAGACGACGAGGTTGCGCGTCGGGTCGACGCCGATCGCGCCGGCGCCCGGCTCCGCGTCGACGGTCGCCACGGTCTCGAGCGTGTCGAGGTCGATGACGCTAATCGTCGAGCCGAGCGAGTTGCCGACGTAGAGGCGGCGGAGCTCGGGAACGTGGGTGAGGCCGGACGGATAGCCGCCGACCGGGAGCGCCGTCTCCACCTGCAGCGTCGCCGAGTCGATGATCGTCACCTGGTCGGCGTGGGCGTCCGCGGTGAAGACGCGTCCCGTCTGCTCGTCGAGCCCGATGTCGATCGGCTCGGCGCCGGTCGCGATCTCGGCGACCACCTCGTGCGCCTCGAGGTCGACGACGGAGACGAAGTCGCTCCGGGAGCAGGCGACGAAGGCGCGCCGCCGCTCGACGTCGACGGCGATTCCCTCCGGGTCGAGCCCCACCGGGATCTCGGCGACCTGCCGCCATGGAGTCCGCGCGTCGATGCGGCACGCCGCACCGACGGGGAAGGCCGCGTCCTCCATCGGGCGAGTATTCCTGTTCGCGTGTGAGACCGGAAGGAGAACTGACTAGGATCGAGGCATGGCCGATCTCCTCATCTGCGCGGACTCGATCCGCTCCGCCGACATGCGTCACGCCGTACCGCTCGCGGTGCCCGATCCGTTCCTCTACGCCGAGGCCGGCGGCACCGCCCACGTCTTCACGAGCTCGATGGAGGCGGCGCGCCTGCGCGAGCTCGGCCTCTTCGAGGTGCACATCGGCGAGGAGTTCGGCATCGACGAGCTCATGACGCAGGGGCTGCCGTGGAAGGAGGTTCGCGCCGAGTTGATGCTCCGCTCGGTGGGAAGCCTCGGCGCCAAGAGCTTCACCGTTCCCGACGGCTTCCCCGTCTGGCTTGCCGACCGGCTGCGCGCCGGCGGCTTCGACCTCGAGGTCGACCAGGAGCTCTTCGACGACCGCCGCCGCGCGAAGACCGAGGCTCAGCTCGCGGGGATGCGGCGGGCGCAGAAGGCCGCCGAGGCGGCGATGGACACGTGCCGCGACCTCCTCCGCCGCTCCGAGATCAGCGGCGACGACCTGCTTCTCGACGGCGAGGCGCTCACGGTCGAGCGCGTCAAGGCCGCGATGAACGCGACCTTCACCGCGCACGACACGACCGCCGAGGACTTCATCGTCGCGCCGGGCCCGCAGGGCGCCGTCGGGCACGACATGGGCTCCGGGCCGATCCTCGCGAACACGCCGCTCGTCGTCGACATCTGGCCGCGCGACAACTCCTCCGCCGTCTTCACGGACATGACCCGGACGTTCGTCGTCGGCGAGGTCGCGGACGACGTCCGCGAGTGGCACCGCCTCTGCAAGGAGGCGCTCGACCGGGCGATCTCCGAGATCCGGCCGGGCGGGGACACGAAGGCGGTGTTCGACGGCACCTGCGAGATCTTCGAGGCGGCCGGCGAGCCGACGATCCGCACGAAGCAGCCGGGCGAGCCGCTCGTCGACGGCTTCTTCCACGGTCTCGGCCACGGTGTCGGGCTCGAGGTGCACGAGGCGCCCGGGATGGGCCGCCTCTCCGACAAGGAGTTCATCCCGGGGGACGTCGTCACCGTCGAGCCGGGCCTCTACCGGCAGGGCTACGGCGGAGTCCGCCTCGAGGACATCGTCCTCGTCACCGCCGACGGCGCCGAGAACCTCACGAACTATCCCTACGACCTCGCGCCCTAGGCGATCCGCGTGAAGAGCTGCGCTCTTCACGCGGGCGGTGAAGGAACTGCTCCGTGCTGTAGGGCTTTGTTGGGGATAACGCGGGTTCGGGCCGTTCTTCTGGCGCGAGCGTGCGGGCTGCGCGCGCCCGCTCGCCGGTTCGCGGCGTCGTAAGCCTTCGTCTTACGCCGCCGCCGGGACCGGTCAGAGGGTTCGAACGGTGGGAGCGCACTTGTGCAGTCCGGTTTTCACGCGGCGCACCTTGACTTGCGTCCGCTCCGTGGGCGAGAGTTTCCGCCGACACTTCGGCGTCCGGGGGGCGCTACGACGGTTCGCTCGCCGACGCCGGCCAAATGAGGGAGGGCTGGATGAGCGCACTGTCTTCCGATCGGGGCGTCACCGTGGTCGAGAGCACGCCGGCCGCGGATCCCGCACCGCTCGGTCTCGCGGGATTCGCCCTGACGACGTTCCTGCTCAGCGGGCACAACGCGTCGTGGATCCCGGACCTGATCTGGGTCGGCCCCGCGATCTTCTACGGCGGGCTCGCGCAGTTCTGTGCCGGGATGTGGGAGTTCCGCAACCGGAACGTCTTCGGCGCGACCGCGTTCTCGACGTACGGCGGCTTCTGGATGGGCCTCGGCCTGTACATCATCCTCGCCGTCGGCAACCACAACTGGCTGGCCGGCTACACGGGCGGCGACCTCTTCAACGCGCTCGCCTGGTTCCTGTTCGCCTTCGCGATCTTCAACTTCTACATGTTGATCGGGAGCATGCGGGTGAACACGGCCGTGTTCATGGTCTTCCTCACGCTGCAGATCACCGAGGTACTCCTCGTGATCGGCTTCTTCAACGCCGCGCACACCGGTGGAGCTCACCTCTGGTGGCTGCACGCGGGCGGTTGGCTCGGCATCGTGACGGCGGCTGTGGCCTGGTACACGTCGGCGGCAGGCGTCTGGAACGGCGTCGCCGGTCGGGTCGTGCTTCCCGTGGGAGGCCCGCTGATGGCGTCAACCCCTGTCGCGGCGACGGCGGCCTAGGTAGCTAGCGAAAGGAAGGAGGCAGCTCTTGGCCACGGAGACGAGCCATCACGCGATCGACACGATGTTCCTCGAGGAGCGGCGCTATCCACCGCCCGAGGACTTCGCGGCCCAGGCGAACGCGAAGGCCGACATCTACGACATCCCGTTCGAGGAGTTCTGGGAGCGGGAGGGTCGAGAGCGGGTGACGTGGTTCGAGCCCTTCACCGAGCTCTACGAATGGGAGCCCCCGTACGCGAAGTGGTATCTCGGCGGGAAGCTGAACGTCTGCTTCAACTGCGTCGACCGTCACGTCGAGGCAGGCGCCGGCGACAAGGTCGCCTTCCACTGGGAGGGCGAGCCCGAAGGGGACACGCGCACGATCTCGTACGCCGATCTCCAGAAGGACGTCGTCCGCTTCGCGAACGCGCTCAAGAAGCTCGGCGTGAAGAAGGGAACGCCGGTCGGGATCTACATGGGGATGGTCCCGGAGCTGCCGGTGGCGATGCTCGCGTGCACGCGTCTCGGCGCGCCGCACACGGTCGTCTTCGGCGGCTTCTCGGCCGACTCCCTGTCGGGCCGGATGAACGACATGAAGTGCGAGCTCATCATCACCCAGGACGAGGCGTGGCGACGCGGCTCGACCGTCCCGCTCAAGGCTGTCGCCGACGAGGCGATGGCTGCGGCGCCGGGCGTGAAGAGCTGCGTCGTCCTACGCCGCACGCACGGCGAGGTCGCGATGGAGGAAGGTCGCGACCACTTCTGGGACGAGCTCGAGGACGGCGTGTCGGACGATCCGGAGTCGTGCCCGTGCGAGCCGATGGACAGCGAGGACCTGCTCTTCCTCATGTACACGAGCGGCACGACCGCGAAGCCGAAGGGGATCATCCACACGACCGCCGGCTACCTCGTCGGCACGTCGACGACGCACCACTACATCTTCGACCTCAAGAAGGACGAGGACGTCTACTGGTGCGCCGCCGACATCGGCTGGATCACGGGCCACAGCTACATCGTCTACGGCCCGCTCGCCAATCAGGCCACGTCGGTCATGTACGAGGGGACGCCCGACTTCCCCGACAAGGACCGCTGGTGGTCGATCGTCGAGAAGTACAAGGTGACGATCCTCTACACGGCCCCGACCGCGATCCGCTCGCACATGAAGTGGGGGCCCGAGTTCGCAAAGCAGCACGACCTCTCGTCGCTGCGCCTGCTCGGCTCCGTCGGCGAGCCGATCAACCCGGAGGCCTGGATCTGGTACCGCGAGAACATCGGCGGCGACAGGACGCCGATCGTCGACACGTGGTGGCAGACCGAGACGGGAATGATCCTCATCACTCCGCTGCCGGGGATCACGACGACCAAGCCGGGCTCGGCGACGAAGCCGTTCCCGGGCGTCGCCGCGGCGGTCTACGACGAGCAGGGCAACGAGGTCGGGCCCGGCGGGGGCGGCTATCTCGTCCTCAAGAAGCCGTGGCCGGCGATGCTGCGAGGCATCTTCGGCGACGACCAGCGCTACAAGGACACGTACTGGTCGAAGTACGAGGACATCTACCTCGCGGGCGACGGTGCCCGGATCGACCAGGACGGCGACTTCTGGCTGCTCGGCCGGATCGACGACGTGATGAACGTCTCCGGGCACCGCATCTCGACGATCGAGGTCGAGTCGGCGCTCGTCGATCACCAGGAGGTCGCGGAGGCGGCCGTCTGCTCCCGCGCCGACTCGGTGACGGGCGAGGCGATCGTCGCCTACGTGACGCTGAAGGGCGGTGCCGAAGGCTCCGTCGAGAAGCTCGAGGAGCTGCGCAACCACGTCGCGCAGAAGATCGGGCCGATCGCGAAGCCGGCGAACATCGTCTTCACGCCCGAGCTGCCGAAGACCCGCAGCGGCAAGATCATGCGCCGCCTCCTGCGGGACGTCGCGAACGAGCGGGCGCTCGGCGACACGACCACCCTCGCCGACCCGACGGTCGTCTCGGAGATCCAGAACCGAGCCGCCGACGAGAAGGCGCAGGAGGCCGAGTCGTAGGAACAGCGGGAAACGCTGCGCGTTTCCCGCTGGGATAACAGAACTACGCGGGCCCGGGATTGCGATCCCGGGCCCGCTTCGTGCTGTCTTGCTGCTGAAGCTCTGGACGGAGGGTTGCTCTTGTGCGCTCGCGCGCGGCGGAGGCCGGCGCGAGCGCGGTTCGGCCTGCGGCCAAGTCGGCGCTGCGCGCCCCTCTTAGCCTCCGGCCCCGGTCTTTGCGCGATGCGGGCGTTAGAACGCTCAAGAAGGCTAGGCGCCGTCCGCGGAGAATGGTATGAACGCACTCTGCGGATAGCGGCGCGGGTCGAAGGCACTCCAACGGGCGAATCCGGGTCAGGTGCCAACTGGACCGCCGACCTGGCACGAACGCTGCCGTCCGTTTCCTCGCTGGATGCGCCGGGCCCTCAGGGCTCGGCCTGCGAACCGGCCGCCAGACCGGCGCGGCGGTCTAGCGGCGGGCCACGAAGACGTACTCCCGGCTGTCGTCGCCGCAGGGCTCGCCGGCGAAGCCGCCGTAGAGCGCTTCGAGGCGGAGGCCCGCGACGTCGAGCAGTCCAAGCCACTCGTTCTTCGTCGCCCACCAGAGTGAGCCGGTGCCGCCGTCGTCCAGAGTGATGTCGACCCGGTTGTCGCCGACGCTGTACCGAGTCCTGTGCGGTACCGGGATACCGGGAGCCGCGTCGGCGTGCTCGCCGTCCAGCGCGACCGCGATGCGATGGTCGAAAGCGAACGCGTTCCATGCGAAACGGCCGCCGGGGAGGAGTGAGGCCGCGACCCGCTCGAAGCAGCGGCGGCGATCGGCCCACGTCGGAAGATGGAGCAGGGACCGCGCGGGGCAATAGATCAAGGCCGCCGGCTCCTCGAGCTCGAGCTCTCGCATGTCTCCTTCGCGTAGGTCGAGCTCGACTCCCTCCTCGGCCGCGCGCAGCCGGGCCTGCGAGAGCATCCCCGCCGAGGAGTCGATCCCTGTGACGCGCTTGCCGGTTGCCCGAGCGACCGGGATCGCGACGCGTCCGGTGCCGACCGCGAGCTCGACGAGCGGCCCATCGGCTTCACGGGCGAGGCCGACGTAGAACGGGACATCCGCGGCGTGAGGCCCCGACTCCGCGTAGCGGTCGGCCCAGGCGTCGTACCAGCTCGACATGACGACCAATCTACGCGGACACGACGCAGCGTCTGCGTGGCCGCTCGGGAAGCTCGGCTCAGCCGCGGCTGATGCGCCACTGGTGCGCCGCGCTTGCCGTCCCGCTCGTGTTGCCGAACGCGGTGACAGTGACGCGCAGCGTCTCGCCGGCCGTGTCGCGCGGGATGTCGAAGGCACACGACTGTGTCTCCACCATCGCCGCCGTGCTCCCCACGGCTTGCATGTAGGTGGAGTACTTCTGCCGCTGGGAAGCGAGTCTGTGCCCGTGCAGCGATGCGGCGCACGACAGGCGCCAGGGAGCGTATCGCGCGAGCGCCTCCGCCACGGATGCCGTAAACGCACGGCCTGCAACCGGCGCTGTAGCCGACAGCTGGAAGCTGAACGCGGGTACCGTCTCGTCGGCCTTCGACACGGCGGTCATCACGACGCCGCCGAGGATCGCCGCCACGGCGAGTGAAAGAGCGACCGCCAACCGCCGCTTCATCTGGCGATCATACGGCGCGGGCCAAGCCGAAGATCACCGTGCTCGTCCGGATGTCGTACGTGACCGGCTGCCGGCGGAGGAACGCGTCGCCGACCAGGCCGTCGTGGACGATCCGCTGGAACATCACGTCGGGCTGCGCCTGGGCGAGCTCGGGCGCGCCGGTCGGCTCGATCCTTCCCGGCAGGGTCGTGAACCAGCGCGTGAACGTCCCGCCGGTCTCGTCCGTCCCCTCGACGCGCCGGACCTCGGGTGCGTCGAGATCGACGCCGACCTCGGCCGCGAACCGCTCGTCGAGGATGAGCGCGTCGCTGCCCATGTCGACCTCGGCGGAGATCTCGACACCGCCCGGCAGCGTCAGCGGCAGGAAGACGTCGAGCGATGGGCCGTCCCGCTCTACCTCGATCTCGACGGGGATCCCTCCCGCCGGCGCGGAGCCGAGAACGATGCAGCCTGCCGGATAGTCGACCGTGAACGCGTGCTCGGCGAAGAAGGCGAGCGAGAGGAAGCCGCCGATCTCGGCGAGCTCGGGAGGGAAGCCGGTCGTGTCGAGGATGCCGACCTCGAAGTCGCGCAGCTCGAGGTCGCCGAACGCGAGCGACGGAACGCGCGCGAGCGGCAGCGAGACCTCCTGGCCGGACATCCGGCTCCCCGTGAAGACGTCTCCGGTGGACTCGCAGCCGACTTGCCGGGCGAGGGACTCCGTCAGCAGCGTCGGGCCGATTCCCGTGTCGAGGACGAACGTCGTCTCGACCTCGCCGGCCCGCACGGGCACCGTCACGAGGTGGTGGATGCGGCCGAAGGGAACGCGACCGCTCAAGCGTCGAGCAGCGACTCGAACCGGGCGGGGTCGTCGAAGGGGCCGATCACCGCGAGGCGGAACCGGTCGGCCGCGATGAGCTCTCCCGCGACGCGCGACACGTCCTCCACCGTCACCGCGTCGAGACCGGCGATCACCTCCGCGGGGTCGGGCATCCGCTGCTCGAGCACCTCCCGCCGCAGCCCGAACATCATCAGTCCCTGCGGGCTCTCGAGCTGGAGGACGAAGCGGCCCTTCGCGAAGCTGCGCGCCTTCTCGAGCTCGTCGGCGGGAAGCGGCTCCGCCGCGATCTTGCGGAGCTCGGCCGCGATCGTCGAGACGGCCTCGTCGATCCGCGCGATGTCGACGCCCGCCTGCGCGTAGAGCGTCCCGGCGTCGGTGTAGCTGTGGTTGAGCCCGTGGACGTAGTACGCGAGCCCGCGCCGCTCCCGCACCTCGCTGAACAGCCGCGACGACATCCCGCCGCCGAGCGCGGTCGCGAGGAGCTGGAGCGCGTAGCGGTCGGGGTGGCCGAGCGGGAAGCTGTGCACGCCGAGGCAGACGTGCGCCTGGTCGGACTGCTTCGTGAAGACCTTGACGCGGCCGTTCGCGTACGGCGTCACGGGATCCGGCTCGCCGGTCGGCGCGTCGACCATGTCGCCGAGCAGCTCCTGCGCGCGCTCGAGCAGGCCGTCGCCGACGCGGCCCGCCACTCCGAGCACGGCGCGCGACGGCTTGTACCAGCGGCCGAGGTAGTCCATGAACGTCTCGCGCGTCGCCGCGCGGACGGTCTCCTTGCGCCCGATGATGTCCCGGCCGAGCGGCTGATCGCCGTAGAGGAGCTCCTCGTAGACGCCGCCGATGTAGTCGCGCGGCGTGTCGAAGTACATGTTCATCTCCTCGACGATCACGCCTTTCTCGCGCTCGATCTCGTCCTCGGCGAAGCGGGAGTTGCGGAGCATGTCGACGAGGACGTCGAGCGCGACGTCGCGGTGCTCGGCGGCGCAGCGGACGTAGTAGAACGTCCACTCCTTCGTCGTGCCGGCGTTGAACTCCCCGCCGATCGCGTCGATCTCGCCGGCGATGTCGCGGGCCTTCGGCCGGCGCTCCGTCCCCTTGAAGAACATGTGCTCCGCGAAGTGGGCAATGCCGCTCGCCTCCGCCGCCTCATAGCGGGAGCCGGCCGCGAACATCACCATCACCGTGACCGACTGCGCGTGCGGGAGATCGGCCGCGAGCACGCGCAGGCCGTTGTCGAGCGTGCTCCGTTCGAACATCGTCACCCCTCACCGATCGTATAGACCTACGGATCGTGCTCGGCGAGCAGACGAGACGCGCGATCGCCGCGCAGCCGGAGTGGCTGGCGCAGGTGCCCACCGGCCGGCGGCTGCCGGACGGCGCGCGCGTCCTCTACACCGGTTGCGGCACGTCGTTCCACGCGGCGATGACCGGCGGCGACGCCGTGCAGGCGCTCGAGCTCGTCCTCCGTCCCGAGCGCGACGCCGACCTGCTCGTGCTCGTCTCCCACGAGGGTGAGACGCCGCTCACGCTCGCCGCGGCACGCGCGTGGGACGGCCCGCGCTGGCTGATCACCGGCAAGGCGGACGGGCCGATCGCCGAGCTGTGCGAGGAGGTGGTCGTCTGCACGCCGGCGATCGAGGAGAGCTGGTGCCACACCGCGAGCTACACGGCCGCGGTCGCGACGCTCGCGGCGCTGCGTGGGGAGGACGTGTCGTGGCTTGCCGACGCCGTCGCGGCCGAGCTCGAGGCGCCGCTCCCGGAGGTCGGCGAGCAGGAGCGGTTCCTCGTCGCCGGCGCCGGGCGCGACCTCCCGACCGCGCACGAGGCGGTGCTGAAGCTGCGCGAGGGAGCGTGGGTCGCGGCCGAGGCGTACGAGACCGAGCAGCTGCTGCACGGCTACTTCGCGGCGATCGACGAGTCGGTGCGGGCGTTCGTGCTCGAGGGGGAGGGAGCCGCCGCCGGGCGGGGCGCCGCCGCGGCGGCGGGACTGCGGAAGCTCGGCTGCGACGTCGAGCTGATCCCGACGCGCCATCCCGTCGTCGACATCGTCCGCTTCCAGCGGCTCGCGCTCGAGCTTGCCGTGCGGCGCGGTCGCGAGCCGGACCGGATCCGGCGGCACGACGAGCGCTGGGCCGGCGCCGCCGCCGCGGCGAAGGCGGACAACGCGGCCTAGCCGAGCGCCTCGAGCAGCCGGTCGACCTCGGCCGGCGTGTTGTAGTGGACGAAGCCGGCGCGGACGGCGCCGTCCGGCTGAAGCCCGAGCCGCTCCATCCCCTCGACGGCGTAGTAGTCGCCGTCCCAGACCGCGATGCCGCGCTCCGCGAGCCGCTCCGCCGTCGCGCGCGGCGACTCGCCCGCGACGCGAAAGGCGAAGGTCGGCACCCGGCCGTCCATCGTCGGGAGGCCGAAGAGCGTGCAGCGCTCCGGCAGTCCGTCGAGGAACCGCTGCCCGAGCGCGCGCTCGTGCTCGCGGATCGCGTCCCAGCCGAGCTCCTCGAGGTGGTCGACCGCGGCGACGAAGCCGGCGAGAAGCTCGTGCGCGAGCGTCCCCGTCTCGAAGCGGCGCCCGGCCGGCTCGTCGGCGGCCGGCCGCACCTTGTACGGTCGCCACGACCGCAGCAGCTCCTCCCGGCCGAACGCGAGCCCGAGATGCGGCCCGAAGAACTTGTACGGGGAGCAGAGGAGGAGGTCAACCCCGAGCGCGGCGACGTCGATCGGCGCGTGCGGCGCGTAGTGGACGGCGTCCGCCCAGGCGAGCGCGCCGGCGCCGTGTGCGAGCTCGACGATCCGCGCGACGTCGGTCGTCGTGCCGAAGGCGTTCGAGGCGAGCGGGAAGGCGACGACGCGTGTGCGGCCGCTCAGCTGCCGCTCGAGGTCGGCGAGGTCGAGCGTCGTGTTCTCAAGGATCTCGACGAAGCCGACGCGGAGGTCGAGGTCGGCGGCGAGCTCGAGCCACGGCGAGACGTTAGCGTCGTGGTCGAGCCGCGTGACGAGGATCTCGTCCCCGGGCTCGAGCGTCCGCGCGAGCGCGCGGCTGAGCGCGAAGTTGAGCGTCGTCATGTTCGCGCCGAAGGCGACCTCCTCCGGCCGGCAACGGAGGAAGCGCGCGGCGGTCGCGTGCGCCCGCTCGACGAGCTCGTCGCTGCGGCGGCTCGTCTCGAACGCGCCGCCGAGATTCGCGTTCGACTCGCGGAGGCAGCCGGCGATCGCGTCGATCACCGAGTCGGGGCACTGCGTCCCGCCCGGCCCGTCGAAGAGCGCGACCCCGGAGGCGAGTGCGGGGAACCGCGCGCGAACCGCATCGACGTCGACGCTCATCCGCGCTCGAGCGGCGCGAGGGTCAGGCCGTGCTCCCGCAGCTGCTCCCAGTAGAGCTCCGCCTGCTCCTTCAGGCCCGACCAGACGATCGCCTGGCCGGTGTTGTGGATCCGGTCGGCGAGCCGCAGGCCGGCCTCGTACGAGACGCCGGGGACGACGCTCGAGAGCGCGAACGCCACTCCCTGGAACGTGTTGTGGTCGTCGTTGAGGACGATCACGTGCCACGGCCGGCCGAGGCCGGTTCCCTCGCCGCGATCGAGCCGCTCCCGCGGCGGTGCCACCGTGCTCACGCGGCGATGGTACGGCCGTTCACGGTCCAGCCGTAGCGGGGCTTCGCGGTGAGCGACGCGCCGATGAAGCAGTCCCGCTCCGCCTTCGCGAGGAGGTCGGAGAGCTCGTCCGCGCCCGGCTCGGGCTCGAGCTCGACGGCGAGCTCGACGTCCGCCTCGACGACCGCGTAGCGCTCGTCGTCCTCCCGCTTCGTGACGAGCACGCGCCCCGAGCCGGAGGCGCGGGAGACGGCGAGGCCGACGCGGTCGGCGTGATAGCGGAGGCTCGTGAGCGAGCAGCGGACGAGCGCCGCGAGCATGAGGTGCTCCGGTGTCCACTCCGGCGGGACGTCGAGCGCGGCGCCGTTCTCCTCCCGCAGCTCGCCCGAGGCGGAGAGGTCGACGGCGAAGCGGAATTCGCGGGCGCGCACCGGCATCGCGGCATCGTCTCAGATGCCGTCCGAAGTGCCTCGTACGCTGCGGTTCGTGCGACGGCTGCGCACTCTCTCGGAGGCTGAGTGCTACGTCCGCTGCTATGGCGGCTGGGAGCCGACGGTCACGATCGTGAGACTCGAGCCGCGGCGGCCGCGCTACCACCTCGCCGTGTCCGGAGAAGACCTGCGGCGCGAGTTCGAGGCGCGCATCGACGCGCGGCCGGACGACGCCCCAGCCGAAGCAGCCTGACGACGCCGAGCGACGTCCCGGACGTTCTCGCGCCCGGCTTGCGGGTCGTCTTCGTCGGGATCAACCCCGGCCGGGTCTCCGCCGCCGCCCGCGCCCACTTCGCCAATCCCCGCAACGACTTCTGGCGCCTGCTCCACGCCGCCGGCTTCACGTCCCGCCTCTACGAGCCGCACGAGCAGTTCGCGCTGCTCGAGGACGGGATCGGCGTGACGAACGCCGCCTATCGCACGACACCCGGCTCGGGCGACCTGCGGCGCGCCGACTTCGCCGGCTCCGCCGAGCGGCTCGAGCGAATCGCGCGCGAGCTGCAGCCCGCCTGGCTCGCCTTCGTCGGCAAGGAGGCGTATCGCGGCGCCTTCGGCGAGCGGCCCGAGCTCGGCCTCCAGGCCCGCCGCCTCGCCGCGACGCGCCTCTTCGTCCTGCCGTCGACCTCGCCCGCGAACGCCGCCGTGCCTTGGGAGGAGCGGCTCCGCCGGTTCAGGGAGCTGGCCGCCGCGTCACGGTGACGCGGACGTCGTCGGACAGCTGACGGCGGCCCCGCGCCGCGACGTCGACGGCGGCGAACGAGAGCTCCCACTCCCGCGTGGCTTCGAGCAGCGCGACGAGGCTCCGCATGGCGATCGCCTCCCCGAGACAGCGCCGGTCGCCGATCCCGAACGCGGCATAGGAGAAGCGATGCTCGGCGGTGCGACCGTCGAGCCAGCGCTCTGGACGGAACCGCTCCGGCTCCTCGAACACGGCCGGATCGCGGTGGAGGGGGGCGACGTGGACGACGACGAGCGACCCCTTCGCCACCGGCTCGACGCCGACGCTCGTGTCCGCGGTCGCGACGCGGACGATGAGGGGGTTCGTGGGATGGAGCCGCGTCACCTCGCGGACGAACGCCTCGGCGTCGTTCGGCGGCGCCTCCGTCCCGAGCCGGTAGAGGAGCCAGCCGCTCTCCTGCACGAGCGGCCCGATCGCGCCGAGCAGCAGCTCCCCCGCGAGCGCCTGCCGCTCGCGCGGCGGCAGATCCGCAACGGCGCTCAGCTCCGACGGCCGGCTCAGATCCGCGTTCGCGAGCAGGCTCCCGACGACGAGGGAGATCTGCGCGTCGCGGAACGGGCGCGTGACGCTGCGGAGCCCCGGCCCGCCGCGCGAGACCCGCGGCGCCTCGCCCGCCTTGCGGACGATCTCCGCGAGCCTGGCGACCTCGTCGTCGGAGAGACGGCTCGCGAATGCTCCGCCGACGACCGCCCGCGCGACGCGCGGACGCAGCCAGGGCATGAGCGGAAACGTGTCGCCGTCGGCCCAGTCCGCTGCCGCTGCGAGCAGCGCCGCGGTCTCCTCCGCGCGGTCGGCGCCCATTCCCTTCGACAGCTCGCGGCGCAGCTGCGCGACGCCCTCGCCCGGCAGCGCGATCGGCCCACCGCCGAGCGGGATCGCCTGCGAGCGCGGCTTGGCCAGCTCGCCGGCCCGCTCCACCAGCACCTCGCGCGCCCCGGCGGGACTGCTGACGAGGAGAAGACGGCGGCTGCCGGCCGTGACCCAGACGACCTCGCCGCGCGCCGTCTCCGCGAGCAGGGCCTGCTCGGGGTCCCGTCGCAGCTCGGCGACCTCCAATGTCAGCTCCGCCAGCGGTTCGTGATCGGCGTGCGCCGGTCGCGGCCGAAGGCCTTCGGCCGCAGCCGCACGCCGGGCGGCGCCTGGCGGCGCTTGTACTCCGCGCGGTCGATCAGCGACACGGCGCGCGCGACGACGTCCGGGTCGAAGCCGTCCGCGCTCAGCTCCTCGAGCGTCCGGTCCTCCTCGACGTACGCCTCGAGGACGCGGTCGAGCTCGGAGTAGGGAGGAAGCGAGTCCTCGTCGAGCTGGCCCTCGCGGAGCTCGGCGCTCGGCGGCCGGTCGATCGTCGACTGCGGGACGAGCTCCCGCCCGGCTCGCTCGTTGAGCAGGCGCGCGAGCCGGAACACGTCCGTCTTGAACACGTCCTTGAGGAGCGCGAAGCCGCCGGCCATGTCGCCGTAGAGGGTCGCGTAGCCGACCGAGAGCTCCGACTTGTTGCCGGTCGTGACCACGAGCCAGCCGAACTTGTTCGAGAGAGCCATGACGAGCGTGCCGCGGATCCGTGCCTGGAGGTTCTCCTCGGCGAGATCGGGCTCGCGGCCGGTGAAGGACTGCGCGAGGACGCCGGTCGCCGCCTCGACGACCGGCTCGATCGCGAGCTCGCGGAAGTCGCAGCCGAGGTTCTCCGCTAGCAGCCGCGCATCCGAACGGGTCGCCTCGGACGAGTAGCGCGACGGCATCGAGACGAGATGGACGCGCTCCGCGCCGAGCGCCTCAACCGCGAGCGCGGCGGTCACGGCGGAGTCGATCCCGCCCGAGACGGAGACGACGACGTCGCCGAAGCCGTTCTTGGCGACGTAGTCGTGGAGGCCGAGGACGAGCGCGCGCCGCATCTGCTCGAGGTCGTCCTCGAGCGGCGCGAGCGACGCCGGCCCGGCGTGCTCGAGGTCGACGACGAGGAGCGTCTCCTCGAAGCCGGGCGCCCGCGCGAGCACCGTGCCGTCGCGGTCGATGACGAGCGAGTGCCCGTCGAAGACGAGCTCGTCCTGCCCGCCGACGGTGTTGCAGAGCGCGACCCGCACGCGGCTCTCCCGCGCCCGCGCGCTGAAGATCTCCTCCCGCTCGCGCTCCCGCCCGACGTGGAACGGCGAGGCCGAGAGGTTGACGATCAGCTCCGCGCCGGCGGCCGCGAGCTCGGTCGTCGGCGGCCCGGGGATCCACATGTCCTCGCAGATCGTGATCCCGACCTTCGTCCCCGCGACGTCGATCAGCGTCGGGTCGGCTCCCGGCTCGAAGTAGCGCTTCTCGTCGAAGACGCCGTAGTTCGGGAGATGCTGCTTCGTGGCGAACGTCGTGACCGCCCCGCCGGCGCAGACCGCGCACGCGTTGTAGAGCTCGCCGGAGAAGTGCGGCACCCCGACGAGCGCGACGATCCCCTCGACCTCGCGCGCGATCGTTTCGGCGCACGCCTGCGCGGCGCGGACGAAGCCGGGACGGAGGAGGAGATCCTCGGGCGGATAGCCCGTCACCGCGAGCTCCGGCAGGACGACGAGATCGGCGCCCGCGTCGCGCGCCTCCGCGACCCTCCGGAGGATCAGCGCGCGGTTCCCGTCGAGGTCTCCGACGACCGGGTCGATCTGGGCGAGGGCGATCCTCACGGTTTTAGCCTACCAGGCGAAAACCTACGGACGCCGCAAGCGGATCGCGTTCCAGTCGTGCTCGAGGATCTCCTCGACCCGGCCGCGCAGCGCCGCCGGCGGATCGTGCTCGGCGTGGAGATACCGGCCGGCGAGGGCGTCGAACTCGCCCGACGCGAGCGCGAGGACGAGCTCCGGCGCGCACTCGGGCGGCGTCCACATTGCGTCGTCGCGGAAGCCCGCGGTCATCTCCGTCCGCACCATGCCGGGGCTGATCACGAAGACGGGGATCCGGTCGCGAAGCGCGTTCGCGAGCGTCTCGCCGTAGCGGCAGACCGCCGCCTTCGACGACGTGTACGCCGTCTCGCTCTGTCCCGGGAGGTGGGCGGAGCCGCTCCCGACGATTACGATCCGGCCGCCGCCGCGCTCGAGCATCCCGGGGATCGCGGCGCGACAGCAGAGATGGACGCCGAGGATGTTCACCTCGAACGTCCTCCACCACGTCTCGACGTCGTCCTCCCACGGCAAGCCGCCGAAGTTCGCGACGCCGGCGTTCGCGACGAGGATGTCCACCGCCCCGAGCTCGCCGAACCAGCGCTCGACGTCCGCCTGCCGCGTCACGTCGCCGACGAGCGGAATGCCGCCGATCTCCGCCGCGACGGCCTCCACCTGCTCGGCGGTGCGGCCGCTCACCGCGACCTTCATCCCCGCGGCCGCGAGCTCGCGCGCGATGTTCGCGCCGATGCCGCGCCCGCCGCCGGTGATGAGCGCCGTGCCTGCCAGCTCAGCCATAGGCCCCGAGTCTAGAGTGGAGCGGGTGAGGGCTCGCGTGCTCGCGGTGGTGCTCGCCGAGGAGAACCGCAAGTGGTGGACGCTGCTGGCGGTCTGTTTCGGCCTGTTCATGATCATGCTCGACAACACGGTCGTGAACGTCGCGCTGCCGTCGATCCAGAAGGATCTCCACATCTCGCTCGCGTCGCTCGAGTGGGTCGTCACCGCCTACGCGCTGACCTTCGCGGCGCTGATGATCACGGGCGGCAAGCTCGCCGACCTCTACGGTCGCCGCCGCATCTTCCTCGTCGGCCTCGCCGTCTTCACGCTCTCCTCGCTCGCCTGCGGCCTCGCGCCGAGCGACCACTACCTCATCGCCGCGCGGGCGGTGCAGGGCGCCGGCTCGGCGCTCATGAACCCGGCGACGCTCTCGATCATCACCGCAACCTTCCCGCCGAAGCAGCGCGGCCAGGCGATCGGGATCTGGGCGGGAGTCTCCGCGCTCGCGCTCGCGATCGGCCCCCTCGCCGGCGGCCTCATCGTCCAGAACCTCAACTGGAACTGGATCTTCTTCGTCAACGTCCCGATCGGCGCGCTCGGGCTCGTCGCCTCGCCGCTCGTGATCCGGGAGTCGCGGGACACCTCGCGCGAGCAGAGCATCGACATCCCCGGCCTCGTGACGTCCGCTGCGGGGCTCTTCGCGCTCAGCTACGGCCTGATCGAGGGGAACACGAAGGGCTGGAGCTCGACCGAGATCCTCTGCTTCTTCGCCGCCGCCGCCGTTCTTCTCGTCGCGTTCGTCGTGCTCGAGGCGCGGCAGCGGCTGCCGATGCTCGACCTGTCCCTGTTCCGGATCGGCGCCTTCGCCGGCGCCAACGTCGTCGCGATGCTCGTCTCCCTCGCGATGTTCGGCGTCTTCTTCTTCGTCTCGATCTACGTCCAGAAGATCCTCGGCTACTCGCCGACGAAGGCGGGCGCGATCTTCCTGCCGATGACGCTCCTGATCATCGTCATCGCGCCGCTCGCCGGCCGGTTCTCGGACCGGGTCGGTTCGCGCTGGCTCATGGGTGCGGGGATGACCTTGCTCGGCTGCTCGCTCCTGCTCTACCAGCGGATCGGCGTCCACTCCGACTTCTGGACGCTCCTGCCGGCGCTCCTCGTCGGCGGCGTGGGGATGGCGATGACGATGTCGCCGATGACCTCGGCGGCGATGGGCGCCGTCCCCGTCGACAAGGCGGGCGTCGGATCCGGCGTCCTCAACAGCTTCCGCCAGGTCGGCGGCTCGCTCGGGATCGCCCTGATGGGCGCGATCCTCGCCTCGTACATCCACCATCCGCAGCACTCCCTCGCCGGCGCGCACGACTACGTGAACGGCCTCCACGCCGCCCTCGCCGTGAGCGCAGCGATCAGCTTCGGCGCGGCAATCGTCGCCGTCCTCACCGTCCGCACGAGACCCGAAGTCGTCCGCGAGCACATCGCCGAACTGGCGTAGCTCGCTTTCCGCGTGAAGAGCTGCGCTCTTCACGCGGGTGGTGACGGAACTGCTCCGTGCTGTGTCGTCGCGAGCGCGCAGGCCTGCGGCGTGCCCGCTCGCTGGTTCGCGGCGTCGTAAGCCTTCGTCTTACGCCGCCGCCGGGGCGTGTGCGCGGGTCGAAACGGTTGAAGTTCGCTTCGACGACGGGCCGGAGGCTAAGGCCTGCGAAGCGGCCTTAGCCTCCGGCCGGACCGCGCTCGCGCCGGCCTCCGCCGCGCGCGAGCGCACAAGAGCACCCTTCCGTCCGGAGCATCTCCAACAGGACAGCACGGAGCGCGGACGAGACCGCGCTCTCGTCCGCGCGGAGTTCCTTCAAGAGCGAGCGGGTGCGCAGCACCCTCGAGCTAAGGAAAAGGCCCCGGCTGCGGCTCCGGGGCCTTTCCAATGAGGCGCGCTCCTTCATGTGGTTCCGGGAAGCGGGTCTGCGGCTGCCCCTCTCCCCGTACACCGCCAGAAGCCTGGCGCGCCCCCTGCAAACCTCGGCCTGGCGTCCGGCCCGGTTGCAAGGTGCGCTCACTATAGGAGGTGAATCCGAACTCGTCAAGTAGCTCGGTCAAGTGATTTGGCGTTCTCGGCGCTTGACCGCCTTTCCGCATGAACACGCCCAAACGAGGGATGTCTCGTCGAGACATCTTGCGCATCTATGAAGTATGCGCTTGACTACGCACACCCCATGACTGCCAAAGACACGAGCAAGCGCGAACGGCGGCGCATCCCCGAGGCGGCCCTCGGCCAGCGCCTCCGCCAGCTCCGCGCGGCGGCCGGCCTGACCCAGAGCGATCTCGCCGGCGACCGCTTCTCCAAGGAGTACCTCTCGCAGATCGAGCGCGGCAAGACGCGGCCGACCCGCGAGACGATCGAGTGGCTGGCGGCGCAGCTCGGTGTGGACGCCGGCTATCTCGCAAGCGGCGTCGCCTCCGACGAGCGCGGCCGGATCGAGGGTGCGCTCGCGCGGGCGGAAGCGTTGTACGAGGCGAACGAGGACGTCGAGGCGTCCGAGGCGTTCGGGCAGCTCGTCTCCGCCGCCCGGCGGACCGGGATCCCCGAGCTGCAGTTCCGTGCGCTGCTCGGCGCGGGCCTCGCGAAGATGCGCGTGAGCGACCACCGCGCCGCGCTCGCTCTTCTCACGGACGCGCGGGCGATCGCCGAGGCGGAGTCGTTCTCCGACGTCGAGCGCGCCAACGTCCTGTTCCGGCTCGGCGCCTGCCGCTACCAGCTGAACAGCATCCAGTCGGCGCTCGGCCTGCTGAACGAGGCGTTCGCGCTCGCCGACCGGTCCGGGCTCCCGTGCGACGCGCTCAAGGCGGACATCCTTTCCTGGCGCTCGCGCTGCTGGCGCCGCCAGCGCGACTACGAAGCAGCCCGCGACGACGTCGAGGCGGCTCTCGAGCTCGCGCGTGGCGTCGACGATCTGCGGACGATCGGTGCCGCGTACTTCCAGGCTTCGCTCGTCGCCGACCGCGAGGGCCACTGGGTTCTCGCCCGCACGTACGCGGAGCGCGCGCGTGAGGCGTACGCCCAGCTCTCGGATCGCGTCCACGTCGGCGAGCTCACGAACAACCTCGGCGGTCTCAACTTCCTCCTCGGCAACACCGACGACGCCGTCGGCTTGCTGAAGGAGGCGTTCGCGATCGCTCTCGAGACCGGCCGGGACGGAGACGCCGGCCGCGCCGTCTCGTCGCTCGCCCAGATCCATCTCCGCACCGGCGACCTCGACCAGGCTGAGGAGCAGGCGCGTCACGCGCTCCAGCTGCTCGACGGTCGCGTCGACTATCTCGACGAGATCGGCAACGCCCAGCTCGTGCTCGGACGCTCGCTGCTCGAGCAAGGGAGGCTCGACGAGGCGGAGGCGATGTTCGGCGAAGCCGACGGGAGCTTCGCCCAGCTCAGTTCGGGAAGCCACCGGGCTGCAACGTGGGTCGCTCGGGGCGACCTCGCGGCCCGGCGCGGCGACCATCAGGAGGCCGCGCAGCTTTATCGTGCCGCTGCCGAAGCGCTACAGGACGTCCGGTTCTAGAGGAAGAAGGAGGTGACGACGTTGACGAAGCTGCGGTTTACCCTCGTTCTGCTCATCGCTTCCGTCTCGGCCTACGCTCTGGCCGTCGCGGCGGTGACCATCAGCGCGCTCGGAATGAGCGACGGAGGCGGCTTCTAGTCGCCGTAGTGCCAGTCGCGCCCATGGCCGGCGGCGTTTCCGACGCCGCCAACGGTGGGATGAAGGGGCCGTGGGCGCACGTCTCGAGCGCGCGCGGCGCGCGCTGACTGTCGGTCGGGTCGCTCACCGGAGCGGACTCCGCCGGATCCTCGCCGAGATCGGCGTCACCGGGAGCCGCGAGGCGACGCGGGAGCGGGCCCGGGCGTTCCGCTGCGCGCTCGAAGAGCTCGGCCCGACGTTCATCAAGCTCGGCCAGCTGCTCTCCTCGCGGCCCGACCTGCTGCCGGACGTCTACATCGACGAGCTCGGCGGGCTCGTCGACGACGTGCCGCCCGTTCCGTTCGCCGAGATCGAGGCGGTCGTCCATGAGGACTTCGGTGCGGACGCGTTCGTCCGCCTCGACCCGGAGCCGCTTGCGACCGCATCCATCGCTCAAACCCACCGCGGGCTCCTCGCGACGGGCCACGACGTCGTCGTCAAGGTGCGGCGGCCCGGCATCGTCGAGCAGGTCGACCTCGATCTCGCGCTCCTGCGATCGACGGTCGGGTTCCTCTCCGGACGCTCGGAGGCGGCGCAGCGCCTCCAGCTCGAGGAGCTCGCCGACGAGCTCGAGGTGCATCTCCGGGCCGAGCTCGACCTGGTCGAGGAGGCGCACAACACCGAGCTCGTCGCCCGGCTCGTCGAGCAGTTCGACGGGCTCGTCGTGCCGCAGGTGATCCGGCCGTACGTGAGCGAGCGCGCGCTCGTGCTCGAGCACATCGCCGGCGGGAAGGTGACCGCGGAGCACGGCCTGACCCGGGAGAGGGCGGCGGAGCTGGCTCGGGAGTTCTTCCGCGCCTACGTCTTCCAGGTCGTCGTCGAGGGCGTCTACCACGCCGACCCGCACCACGGGAACGTCCTGCTCACCGACGACGGCCGGCTCGCTCTGCTCGACTTCGGGCTGCTCGGCCGGCTCGACGAGGCGACGCGCGCCAACCTCGCGCTGCTCCTGCTCGCGCTCGCCCAGAACCGGGCCGACGACGTCGCGGATCTCGTGATCGCGCTGTCGCTCACGACGCCGCGCTCGGATCAGCCTGGCTTCGTCCAGGACGTCCGCCGCACGCTGCCCCGCTTCCACTGGCGGCCGCTCGCCTCGATCCAGGCGGGTCACGCGCTCGCCGCCCTGCAGCGGGCAGCGCTCGACCGCGACATCCGGCTGCCGACGTCCTTCGCCCTCGTGGGCAAGACGCTCGCCCAGGCCGACTCGATCGCGCGTCTCCTCGATCCCGCGCTCGATCCGGTCGAGCTGATCGAGGAGCAGGCGCAGGAGGTGCTCGCGCGAGAGGCGCAACACCGGCTCGAGCCGAATCGGTTCGTCGCCGAGGCGTTCACGCAGCTCGAGCCGCTGCTGCGGCTGCCGCGGCGGATCGGGCACATCGCGACCGAGCTCGAGCAGGGGACGTTGAAGGTCGGCGTCGTCCCGACCGGCCTCGGCGAGCTCGAGCACAACCTCCGTTCGATCGCGAACCGGGTCGGCGCGGCGATGATCATCGGCTCGCTCCTGCTCGCGTCGTCACTGCTCGTGCGCGTGCACGCCTTCGAGTGGCTCGGTGTCGCCGGCTTCTGCCTCGCCGGCGTCCTCGGGCTCTACATGGTCTGGAAGATCATCCGGACGCCCGGCGAGCTCTAGGCGTCGCCGGCGACCGAGCCCACGCGCTCGACCACGACCTGCGGGATGCGCGCGGCAGGGCTGAGCCGCAGGCACATGCGGACGATCTCCGCGCAGTCCTCCGGCCGGATCATCTCCTCCTGCTCGAGACCCGACCACTGCGCCATCGGCGTGTCGACGAAGCCCGGGCAGATGGCGATCGCGCGCACGCCGTCCGCGTCGAGCTCGCCGTTGAGCGAGCGCGTCAGAGCGATCACGGCGGCCTTCGTCGCGCCGTAGGTCGCGAGACCCGGCGTCGGCAGCGTGCCGGCGATCGAGGCGAGGTTGACGATCCAGCCGCGCGACTCCCGGAGGAGCGGGATCGCCGCCTGCGTGACGAGGAAGAGCCCGCGAAGGTTGATGTCGAGCTGGAGGTCGAGCTTCTTGAGGTCGAGCTCCTCCACCGTGCCGGCGATGCCGACGCCGGCGGAGTTGACGAGGACGTCGAGCCGGCCGAAGCGGTCGCGGTGCTCGGCGACGGCGCGCGCGCAGTCGTCCGCGTCGGCGACGTTCGCGGCGACCGGTACGGCGCCGAGCTCGGCCGCCGCGGCCTCGATCTTCTCCTTCTGCCGCGAGACGAGCGTCAGGTCGAAGCCCTCGTCGCGCAGAAGCCGCGCGATCGCGAGGCCGATGCCCGAGGAGCCGCCGGTGACGAGAGCCGCGCGATCCGCCATGCCGCCGCCTACAGTAAACGGCGTGAAGACCGAGACGGAGGGCCTGGCGAGTCTCAGTGTCGGAGGCGGCTGCGCGGCGAAGTACTCGGCGTCGCGGCTCGAGGAGCTGCTCAGAGGCTTCGTGCCCGTCGAGGCGGAGGATCTTCTCGTCGGTCTCGACCCGGCGGACGACGCGGCGGTCTACCGGCTCGACGCCGAGCGCGCGCTCGTCTTCACGGTCGACTTCTTCCCGCCGCTCGTCGACGAGCCGCGTCTCTTCGGCCGGATCGCCGCGACGAACGCGCTCAACGACGTCTTCGCGATGGGTGGGACGCCGCTTCTCGCGCTGTCGATCGCCGCCTTTTCCGAGGAGCTCCCGACCGGCGTCGTGGCGGCCGTCTTCGCAGGCGCGGACGAGCAGGTGCGTGCTGCCGGGGCGATCCTCGCCGGCGGGCACACGATTCGCGACGCCGAGCCCAAGTACGGCCTCGCGGTCGTCGGCACCGTTCATCCGGACGGAGTGTGGGTGAAGAGCGGTGCGAAGCCCGGCGACGCCGTCTTCCTCACAAAGCCGCTCGGCACCGGTCTCGTCCTCGCGAGCAAGGGCGATCCGGACGAGGCCGCTCGCTGGATGACGACGCTCAACGACCGCGCCGCCGAGGTGCTGCGGCCGTTCTCGCCGCACGCGGTCACCGACGTCACCGGCTTCGGCCTCTTCGGCCACGCGCACGAGACCGCCGAGCGGAGCGGCGTGCGGCTCGTCCTCGAGGCGTCGTCCTTCCCCGCGCTCGCGGGCGCGGTCGAGGCGGCGCGGGCCGGGACGCGCACCGGCGGCGATCCGCGGAACCGGGAGTTCGCCCCGGTCGAGGCGGACGGCGTTCCCGAGGAGCTGCTCGCGCTCGGCTACGACGCGCAGACGGCCGGCGGCCTGCTCGTCACGCTGCCGGCGGAGAAGGCGCTCTCGCTCGAGGCGGAGTTCCGGCGGCACGATCTCTTCCTCGCGCGCGTCGGGTCGGTGGAGGAGGGGGACGGTGTCGTCGTTCGTTAGCGTCGCCCACCGCCTGCCGCTCACGCTCTCGCCGGCCGCTTTTCGGCGCGTTGCGCGCACCGCCGTCGGCGTTCTCGTCCTGATCGTCGCGAGCGGGGCGACGGTTCGGCTGACCGGCTCAGGGCTCGGCTGCCCGTCGGTGACGGTCGACCTCTCCGCATGCGTGAAGGCGTACGGCGCTCGCGGCTATCACGCGGACATCGAGTTCTTCAACCGCGTGGCCTCGGGCCTCACGGTGCTCGTGGCGCTGGCGCTCGCCGCGGCCGCCTGGCGCACGGACGGCCTCGGCCGGCGGACGAAGCTGCTCGCGACCGGTGTGTTCCTCGCGACGTTCGCGCAGGCGCCGCTCGGCGCGATCACCGTCCACTTCCACCTCAACCCGTACCTCGTCATCTCGCATCTCGTCCTCGCTCTCTTCGCGCTCGCGCTCGGCGTGCTCGTCCTCCTCGAGGCGACCCGCGCTGTCGAGGGCGGCGGGGACGCTCTGCCCCGGCTCGCGCGTGCCGGCGGCGTCGCGCTCCTCGTCTCGGTCAGCGTGCTCGTCGTGTCCGGGACGGTCTCGACCGCGGCGGGCAGGTTCCCGGGAAGCTCGGGCTCGACCGTCGTGAGCAGGGTGTGGGACTTCCACTCCGCCGTGTACTGGCACGTCCGCGCGGTCGCCCTGTTCGGCGTCGTGTTCCTCGTGCTCGCGGGTTGGGCGTGGCAGCGGCGCGACCGCTTCCCGTGGCTCGTCCGCGGCTGCGCCGGATTGCTCGTCCTCCTGCTCGTCCAGATGGGGATCGGCGAGCTGCAGTACCGCACGTACGGGACGGTGCCGTGGGGCGTGGTCGTCGTCCACGTCACGCTCGCCGCGGCCCTGCTCGCCTGGACGGTCGGGCTCGTCGCGCGCCTCTGGCGTCCCGTGGGAGCGAACTAGACTGGCCGAATGTCGGAGCTGATCGTCTCCTCGCGGCCCGACCTGCGGCGGCCGGTGCTGCTCGCGGGCTTTCGGGGCTGGAACGACGGCGGCCAGGGCGCGACGCTCGGCGCGGGCTACCTCGCGCGCCAGTGGGGCGCCGAGGAGTTCGCGGAGATCGACCCGGAGAACTTCTACGACTTCCAGGCGGTGCGGCCGCAGGTCTCGCTCGAGGACGGACTGACCCGCAAGCTCGAATGGCCGGCGAACACGTTCTTCCACGCCCCGATCCCCGGCCTCGACCGCGACGTCGTGATCCTCCTCGGCGTCGAGCCGAATCTCCGCTGGAAGACGTACTCGCGCCTCGTCGTCGAGCTGACGCGGGATCTCGGCGTCGAGCTCGTCGCGACCTTCGGATCGCTGCTCGCGGACGTCCCGCACACGCGGCCGGCCCCGGTGAGCGCCGCGGCGAGCGACACGTCGCTCGTCGAGGAGCTCGGCGTCGAGCCGTCGCGCTACGAGGGGCCGACCGGGATCGTCGGAGTGCTGCTCGACGACTTCCGCCGCGCCGGCGTGCCGTCGGTGAGCCTCTGGGCCGCCGTCCCGCACTACGTCTCGCTCGCGCCGAGCCCGCGTGCCGCGCTCGCGCTCTGCCGGCGCTTCGGCGAGCTCCTCGGCGTGGACATCGACCTGGCCGAGCTCGAGACGGCGTCGGAGGAGTACAGCGAGCAGGTCACCGAGGCGGTCGCGTCCGATGCGGAGACCGCCTCGTACGTCGAGGAGCTCGAGCGCCGCGTCGACCTGATGGAGGCGGCGGAGGATCTTCCTTCCGGTGACAGCCTCGCGGCCGAGCTGACGCGCTTCCTGCGGGAGCGCGAGCAGAACGGCGACGACGAGAGCGCCGGCGGGCCGGCGAGCTAGCCCGGCTCCGCGGCGCCCGGAGGCTCGGCGGGCTCCGCGGTGTTGCTCTCCTGAGCCGCCTGCGTCTGCGCCTCGGGCTTCGCCGCGCCGCCCTTCTTCCTGCGCCGGCGCCGGCGCCGGTTGCGGTTCGAGCCCTGCTTCGGAGCGGGGAGGTTCTCGGAGAGCGCGAGCGCGACCTCCTCGATCGTGCCGAGCTTCTCGCGTGCCTCGTCGAGGAGCTTCGTCGCGCGCGGGGTGTAGCCCTCGGCCGAGGCGAGGAGCGCGGCGCCGACCGGGAGCGGCAGCTCGAGCGCCGCCTTGACGAGCTTCGCGGCGTTCTCCTCGTGCCGGTGCCCGCGTGAGTTCGCGAGCGCGCCGAGCAGCCGCTTCGCCTCGGGATACTCCGCCGAGGCGCGCCGGTCCTGCACCTTGCGCGTCGCCCGCGCGAGCCGCCATGTCCAGCGCGCGAGGATCTGCTCCGGCGCGTCGGGCTTGCCCTCGGCGATCGCCCGCAGGAGGATCCGGATCCCGGCGAGCCGTTCCTTCTCCCACGGCGGCGCCTGCGTCACGAGCGTGACGAGGTCGTCGAAGTCGGCGCGCTCGACGCGCATCGAGACGCGGTCCTGCAGCGCCATCATCCGCAGCCGCCGGTTCGGGTTCTCGGCCGCGGCCGTCGTGAGGAACTGCTCGAGTGCCGCCTTGCTCGCGCTGCGGTCGGTGAGCTTCTGGACGAAGTTGGCGCGCTCGTCGAAGCGGATCTGGCGGCCCGCGATCGTCGCCCAGTAGCGCTGCTCGTCCTCGTCGAGGTACTTCGGGTCGATCCGTTGCCACTCCCGCTGGATGACGCTGACCCGGCGGCGAACGTCGGGCGTGACCGGGACGAGCCACGGCGCCGGGGTCAGCTTGCGGCGGGCGCGGCGCTGCGAGCGGCGGCGCGGAGCCGGCGTGACGCGCGCGCCCTCGCGGTAGAAATCCGCGTCGAGGAGCGAGTGGAGGGAGACGACCCGCTCGTTGTGCGTCGCGCCCTTCGGGACGAAGTCGACGACGATCCCGGCTTCCTTGCGCGGATGGAGGCGCATGATCCGGCCGATCCGCTGCTGGTAGACGCGGCGGGAGGCGGTCGGGGCGAGGTGCATGCAGACGGTCGCGCGCGGCGAGTTCCAACCCTCCGCGAGCAGCTGCGCGTTGATCAGGACGTTGATCTCGCCGCGCTCGTAGGCGGCGAGCGTCTCGGCGAGGCGCACCGGCGGCGTCCGTCCCGAGACGGCCTCCGCCTTCAGCCCGGCGGCGCGGAACTCCTTGGCGAGGTTGTAGGCGTGGTCGACGCCGGCCGCGTAGACGATGCCCGGCGTGTTGTCGAAGCGGTCGCGGTACATCCCCGCCGCGGCCTGGTTGAGCGCCTGGTGGTCGAGCGTCTTCGCGAGGATCTCCTGGTCGAAGTCGCCGCCGACGATCGGCACGGCGTTGATCGCGGCGACCGGCGGCACGCGCAGGTCGCGGAGCGGCGCGATCAGCCCGCGGCGCGCGGCGTCCTGCAGCGGCAGATCGTCGACGGAGGCGGGGAAGACGTCCGAGACCTGCTTCGCGATCAGCTGCTCGGTCGCGGTCATGCCGATGTAGATGGGCTCGGGGAAGGAGCGGATCGCCGCGGAGGTCTTCTCCCCGAGCGCCGTGTGCGCCTCGTCGCAGATGACGAGCTGGTACGCGTCGCGGTCGATGGAGTCGACGTGGCGCGCGAACCACGCGTACGTCTGGATCGTGAGCGGCGCCTTCTTCGGGTGCTTCGCGCCGGTCGTGATCACGTCGACGAAGCGGTCGCCGTAGCCCTCGGTCGTCAGGTCGCGGGTGAACTGGGAGACGAGCAGGCGCCGGTGGGTGAGGATCAGGACGCCGAGCGTGCGGGCCGCCTCGACGAAGCCGGCGGCGGCGATCGTCTTGCCGGACGCGGTCGGGTGGCGGAAGCGGTAGCGGCGGACCGCGCCGGGGTCGTCCTCCGGCAGCGGCTCCGGCTCTTCGGGAAGCTCCGCCTCCTCGATCGCGACGACGAGGGTCGAGTCCTCGTCCTCGTCCTCGATCTCCGCGGCGGCGAGCTCCTCCGCCGTGGCCGTGTGGCCGTTCCCGTTCGCTGCCGCCTCGTCGTAGTGCTGGCTCGCGGCGATCAGCTCGGTGAGCATTCCCGCCAACGCGTCGACCTGGTGGCGGCGCAGCGCGGTGCCGGAAGCGGTGCGGGGCTCCGGCTCGGCGAGGACGCGCTCGAGGCCGAGGAGGAGGCCGTAGCGAACCTTCCACTTCGAGGACGGCGCTGCGAGGCCGGCGTCCATCTCCGCGACTGCGTCGTCGAGCGCGCGGCGGCGGGCGGTGCCGTCGGCAAGGACCTGCGCGGGATCCTCCCCCTTGCGCAGGAACGGCTCGCCGGCCCACGCTTCGGCGCGAGCGGCAGCGGCGGCTATCGGGTCTGCCGCCGCATCGGAGATGGTCGGCTGCTGAATCGCTTCTTGCATATGCGCAGCACGCTTCGGTGCTGCCTTCCTTACAAGAGGTACGCGCTCGCCTGATTCCCCCTGGGGCGAGCTGCGTGGCTGAAAGGATACCCCGCAGCGGGGGTTCGTCAACGTGTCTCTATGCGCCTAGTCCGCCGAAGACGGCGAACCGGTTCTTGGGCATCTCTTCGTAGACGACCTCGCCTCCGAGCTCGACCTGGCCGTGCAGACGCTTCGCGAGCGACTCGGCGTCCTCCTTGCTCGCCGTGCCGACGATGAGATAGCGCCAGCGGCGGACGGGTCTGTAGCCCTCCTGCTCGAGCTTGTGGGCGAGCGCCCTGGCTTCCTGGTGGGAACCGCAATTGACGTGCACCTCCCACGGCGCGTAGCCCTCGTCAAGTTCTTCCTGCTCCCAGGTCTCCTCCTTGGGCTCGTCGTCCCAGCGTTCCTCGGAGTCGAGCCAGTGATCGATCTGACTCGTCTTCGCCGGGATGCCAAGGCTCTTCAGCTCAGCCTCGACGATCTGACGCGCGCGCTCGGCGTCGGCACGCGATCCGGCGTAGACGAAGACGGTTTTCTCGTCGAGGGACACCCCGAGGCGTCGCCCCTTCAGATCGTCGGCTAACTGGAGCGCCTCGGGCGACACGAGCTCGCCCTTGCCGAAGTGATCGGTGAACACGTCCGCGTGCTCGTCGTCGACCTGGATCGTGATGCGCCAGTCGTCGCTCGCCATAACGGGAGGTTAGAGCTTCGCCGCGGCCGGGCGGTCGAGGATCGCGCGCGTGACGCCGCCGTCGGCGCGGGCGAGGCTGCCGGGCGTGTCGTGGGAAGGCTCGCCGGCGAGCGCGCGCGCGACGGCGTTCGCTTTGTCCTCACCGGTGACGAGGAAGAGGAGCTCGCGCGTCGCCGCGAGGCGCCGCAGCGTCAGCGTGATCCGGTCGACGAACGGCTCGTGCCCCGCTGCCGTGCCGAGGACGTCCCGGTCGTCGACGTCGAGGCTCGGGAAGCTCGGGAAGAGCGAGGCGATGTGGCCGTCCGGGCCGAGCCCGAGCAGGACGAGGTCGAAGGCGCCGAGGCCCTCGAGCTCGCGCGCGTAGTCCTTCGCGCCGGCGTCCTTGCCGAGCTCGCCGCGCATCCGGTGGACGGCGGCGGGGGCGGCGTCCAGCCGGTCGAGGAGCGCCTCGTTCGCCATGCCGAAGTTCGAGCGCTCGTCGCCGGGAGGGACGCAGCGCTCGTCCCCCCACCACAACTCGACGCGGCTCCAGTCGGGCTCGAGGCCGGCTGCGATCTCGTAGGCGCGCCGCGGCGTCGAGCCACCGGTGAGGACGACGTGGCCGCCGGCGCGCGCCTGCGCGGCCAGACGCTCGGCGACGAGCTGTGCGGCTTCCTCCGCGTCCGCGAGGACGGTGATCTCGACGTCGCCCACCCTAGGCGGCCTGCACCGCTGGGGCGGGAATCAAACCGCGGCCGAGACCGGCGAGGAAGTAGACGCTCGCGAGGCCGGCCCACTCGCCGTACGGCTCGAGCAGCTCCGCCGTCTCCCACGCGTCGACCTCGCGGCCGCGCGCGGCGCGCAGGTACTTGACGAGCCCGAGGTCGCCGACGAGGCCGTGCTCCCAGCGGCCGAGCCCCTCGACGCAGAGGACGCCGGCCGACCACGGGCCGAGGCCACGCTCGCGCGAGATCCGCGCGACGACGGTCGCCGTCGGGACGTCGTGGAGGCGCTCGAGCTCGACCGCGCGGCAGAGCCGGACGAGCGCGGCGCCACGCCGCTCGTGCAGCCCGAGCCGCCGCAGCTCGAACGGCGCGGCGGCGGCCAGGCTGGAGGTTTGCGGAGGTTCGAGGAGACCCGTGGCAGCCGCCTCACCCGGATGTAGCGCGCGGATCACCCGACGTTCGAGCGTCCGTGCCGTCTTCCAGTCGACGAGCTGGCCGCAGACGGCCCGGAGGAGCGCCTGGGCGACCGTCGCGGTTCGCACCGGGCGCAGGCCGCGCAGGTGGACGGTGGCGCGGCCGAGCAGCGGATCGTCTCGGAAGCGGCGCAGGAACTCCGAGTGGTCGTCGTCGAGCGCGAGCGTCCAGCGGAGCTTCTCCGCCGCCGCCTCCGACTCCGCCCGAATGGAGACGACGCCGTCCGGCGCCTGCCACGCCCGGGCGATCGCGTCGCCGTGGCGGGCGGCGACGACTCCGTCGCGAAAGCGTCGCGTCGCGTCGCCGGCGAGCCTCGCCGAGAGGGCGAGGGAGTACGGCCCGCGCGGCTTGACGTCGATCTCGACCATCCCTCCGAGCCTACTGCCCGAACGGGACGCGGCCGAAAGAGCGTCTTGCGGGCGCCCGCCCGACAGCCTACGTTGTCCAGTGTGTCAACACGTGTCTCGCGCGGCGACTTCGTTCTGGCCGTGGTGATCGTGGCCGTCGCGGTCGTCGGCTTCACCCATCTGGGCCGAGCGTCGTCCCGCCCGATCGTCGCCGACCCCGCGCGCACGCCCGGCGTCCTCAACCCGGACGTGACGCAGGCGAACATCCGCTCGACGATCTGCAGGCGCGGCTGGACGGCGACGATCCGCCCGCCGGTCTCCTACACCGACGCGCTGAAGAGGGAGCAAATGCGGCAGTACGGGGAGACGGGCCCGCTGTCGGCGTACCAGGAGGACCACCTGATCAGCCTCGAGATGGGCGGGAGCCCGACCGACCCGCGCAACCTCTGGCCCGAGCCGTATCCGCGCGCGGCGCAGATGGACCAGATCGAGAACCAGCTCAACTCGGAGATCTGCGACGGGCAGCTAACCCTCGCGCAGGCGCAGGCGAAGGAGTCGCTCATCAAGCACACGCAGGGTTAGAGTCGGCACATGGCGCTCGATCCCCGGGTGGACATCGGCCACGTCCATCTCAAGGTCTCCGACCTCGACCGCGCGCTCGACTTCTACGTCGGCGTGCTCGGCTTCGACCTCTATCTCCGGCACGGCGACGAGGCGGCGTTCATCTCCGCCGGCGGCTACCACCACCACATCGGGCTCAACACGTGGGAGTCGAAGGGAGCCGGCCCGCCGCCGCGCAACACGACGGGCCTCTTCCACACGGCGATCCGCTTCCCCGACCGGAGGAGCCTTGCGCAGGCGGTGCAGCGCGTCCTCGACGCAGGCATCCCGCTCGAGGGCGCGAGCGACCACGGCGTCTCCGAGGCGATCTACCTTCGCGACCCGGACGACAACGGCGTCGAGCTGTACCGCGACCGGCCGCGCGAGGAATGGCCGACGACGGGCGACGGCGAGCTGACGATGTATACGCGCCCGCTCGACGTCGCCGCGCTCCTCGCCGAGGCGTAGCTCCTAGCCGCTCGCCGCCTTCGGCAGCCACGAGAAGCGCAGCAGCGCGACGGCAACTCCGATCGCTGCCCAGATCGCGAGGACACCGAGATCGCTCCAGACGATCCCGATCCCCGTCGTCGTCGGGTCAAAGGCGTGATGGAGGCCGTCGGCCAGATGCTCGACCGGGAAGACCTGGGCGACGTGGCGGAGCCACGAGGGGATGATCGTCGGCACGATGAAGACGCCGGAGATGAAGTAGAGCGGCAGCATCACGGCCTGCACCATCGGCTGCGCCGCGTCCTCGTTCGCGATCACCGTGGAGAAGGCGTACGCGAGGACGCAGAAGGAGATCGAGCCGACGACCGCGGTCAGCGCGACGCCGCCGATCGTGCGGGTCGGCAGGTGGACGCCGTACGCGAAGCGGCCGACGACGAGCAGGACGACCATCGTGGCCAGCGAGACGACGATCGCGGTCAGCGTCCGGCCCGCGATCAGCACCCACGCAGGCACGGGCGTCGAGCGCCGCCGCTTCAGGATCCCCTCTTCGCGGAGCACGGTGATCGAGATGACGAGGTTGACGAACGAGGCGGCGATCACCGCCATCGCCGACAGGCCCGGCACGTAGTAGGTCGACGCCTTGACGTGCGCCGGACCGACGAGGTGGTTGCCGAAGAGGCTGACGAAGATGACGAGGAAGAGGAGCGGGAGGATGATCGTGAAGAAGCGGCTCTGCCGGTTGCGGAGGAAGCCGCGGAGGTCGTAGCGCGCCTGGTGGAGGACGAGCGCGAGCGGGCCGCGCGCCGCGGGCGTCGTCACGCCGGCTCCTTCGTCAGCTCGAGGTAGACGTCCTCGAGCGTCGGACGCCGCACGTCGAGATCCGGGAGGTCGAAACCGCGGCCGAGCGCCCAGTCCGCGAGCTCGCGCACGTGCGCGAGCGGCGTCTGGCTCGTGAGCGTGACGCGCGCGTCCTCTCCGGCGAGGAGCGAGCGCAACTCCGCGGGGAGCTCGGCGGTGGCGACGCCTGCGGGGAGCGTGAAGCGGATCGTGGCCGCCATGCTGTTGCGGCCACCGAGCGTCCCCGGCGTTCCCTCCGCGACGATCTCGCCGCCGGCGATCACGGCGATCCGGTCGGCGAGCTGCTCGGCCTCGTCCATGTAGTGCGTCGTGAGGAAGACGGTCTTGCCGAGACCGCGGAGACCTTCGATCACGTGCCACGCCGTGCGGCGCGCGGACGGGTCGAAACCGGTCGTCGGCTCGTCGAGGAAGATGAGCTCCGGGTCGCCGATCAAGGCGAGCGCGACGTCGAGCCGCCGCCGCTGGCCGCCCGAGAGCCGGGTCGTCTCCGCGTCCGCCTTCTCGTCGAGGCCGACGAGGGAGATCGTCTCGTCGATGTCGCGCGGCTCGAGGTAGTAGCCCGCGTAGAGCTGGAGGCACTCGCGCACCGTCAGCCCCGGCTCGGCGTTCGACTCCTGCAGGACGGCGCCGACGCGGTTGCGCCACTGCGAGTCGGCGTGCGCCGGGTCGACGCCGAGGACGCGCACCTCGCCGGCCGTCCGGTCGCGGAATCCCTCGAGGATCTCGACCGTCGTCGTCTTGCCGGCGCCGTTCGGGCCGAGGAAGGCGAAGATCTCCCCGCGCTGCACCTCGAGGTCGATTCCTCGGACGGCCTCGAACGGCCCGTACTGCTTGCGCAATCCCCGCACGGAGACGACCGGCTCCACTCCGCGGAGTTTCTCACGGATTTCTGCGTAGGCGCGGCCCGCCCGTTGCGCTATACCTGCGGGAGAGAACGGTGGCCAGCAAGCCCGTCGAGCAGCTGTCGCAGGTGATCGTCCGCTTTGCGGGCGACTCCGGCGACGGCATGCAGCTGACCGGCTCCCAGTTCACGTCCGAGGCTGCGCTGCTCGGCAACGACATCTCGACGCTGCCCGACTTCCCGGCCGAGATCCGTGCGCCGGCCGGCTCGCTCCCCGGCGTCTCCGGCTTCCAGCTCCATTTCGCCGACCACGACATCCTCACGCCGGGAGACGCGCCGAACGTCCTCGTCGCGATGAATCCCGCCGCGCTGAAGACGAACCTCGCCGACCTGCCGAAGGGCGGCACGCTGATCGTCGACGCCGACGCCTTCAGCGAGCGCAACCTCCAGAAGGCCGGCTACGCGCAGAGCCCGCTCGAGGACGGCTCCCTCGACGAGTACCAGCTCCACGCCGTGCCGCTGACGACGCTCACGGTCGGCGCGCTGAAGGAGGTCGACGGCGTGACGCCGCGCGAGGCCGAGCGCTCGAAGAACATGTTCGCGCTCGGGCTCATGTCGTGGCTGTACGGCCGCTCGATCGATCCGACCGTCCAGTTCCTCGAGGAGAAGTTCGCGGCGAAGCGGCCGGAGATCTACGAGGCGAACGTCAAGGCGCTCCAGGCCGGCTACGCCTTCGGGGAGACGACGGAGACGTTCGCGGTCACGTACGAGGTGAAGCCGGCGAAGCTCGAGCCCGGCACGTACCGCAACATCACCGGCAACCAGGCGCTCTCGCTCGGTCTCGTCGCCGCGTCGCGCCTCTCCGGGCTGCCGCTCTTCCTCGGCGCGTACCCGATCACGCCGGCGAGCGCGATCCTCGAGGAGCTCGCGGGCTACAAGCAGTTCGGCGTCCGGACCTTCCAGGCGGAGGACGAGATCGCGGCGGCCGGCGCGGCGGTCGGCGCGGCGTTCGGCGGCTCGCTCGGCGTCACGACGTCCGCCGGCCCGGGCGTCGTCCTCAAGGCGGAGACGGTCGGCCTCGCGATCATGCTCGAGCTGCCGCTCGTCATCTGCGACATCCAGCGCGCCGGGCCGTCGACGGGGATGCCGACGAAGCCGGAGCAGGGCGACCTGCTGATGGTGATGTACGGCCGCAACGGCGAGTCGCCTGTCCCGGTCGTCGCGGCGCGCTCGCCGTCGGACTGCTTCGACGCGGCGATCGAGGCGTGCCGGATCGCGCTCAAGTACCGCACGCCCGTCTATCTCCTCTCCGACGCGTACCTCGCGAATGGCTCCGAGCCGTGGCTGCTGCCCGAGCTCGACGGGCTGCCCGACCTCACGCCGACCTTCGCCACCGAGCCGAACGCCGGGGACGAGTTCCTGCCGTACCTCCGCGACGAGCAGACGCTCGCGCGGC
>DASRED010000049.1:0-32001 GCA_035652255.1 Gaiellaceae bacterium
TACGGGTTCAGGCCGCCACGCCGAGCCGCGGCCTGGAAGGTGAGCGTGTGGAGCTTCGGCGAGCACGAGGCGACGACGAGACCGTCGAGCTTCTCCCCCTCGATGTCCGAGATGATCTCGGTCTGGGTCGCGTCCGAGCACGTGAACATCGTGTGCTTCGCGACCTTCACGCCCGGCTCGTTCTCGACGGCCGCCACGACCCGCTCGACGTCGACGTAGTCGGAGATGTTGCCGCCGCAGTGGCAGACGTAGACGCCGATCCGCCGGTCGGGGAGACCGCTCATGCGGGGACCGCCGTCCGGGCGCGCTCGAGGTGCGCCGCCGCCTGCGCGACCGCGGCGCCGGCGTGGAGGATCGACTCCGGGATGTCCTTGGCGCCCGAGGCGGCGCCGGCGACGAAGACGCCCGGGATGCTCGTCGCGCCCGGGTTGGCGTCGTCGTCCGGCTCGTCGACGTACTCGAACTCGTCGAGCGCGAGCTCCTCCTCGCTGAAGAGAGCCTTCGTCTCGAGATTCGGGCGGACGCCGACCGCGAGGACGACGAGGTCGTACTCGGCCTCGCGGATCACCCCCGCGTCGACGTCCTCGTAGCGCAGGATGAGATTCCCCTCCTCGGCCTCGGCAATCGAGGCGACGCGTCCCTTGACGAACTGCCCGCCCATCGCCTTCGCCTGTTCGAAGAACTCGTCGTAGCCCTTGCCCGAGGCGCGGATGTCGATGTAGTGGACGGTGACGTCCGCGAGCGGCAGCGCGCCCATGATCAGCTGGTTCTGCTTGATCGAGTACATGCAGCAGAACTTCGAGCAGAGCGGATTGCCGACCGTCTCGTCCCGCGAGCCCGTGCACATCACGTACGCGATCCGCTCGGGCACCTTGCCGTCGCTCGGGCGGAGGACGGTGTTGTACGGCCGCGTCGGCGCGAGCAGCCGTTCCATCTGGACGCCGGTGATGACGTTCTCGAAGCGCCCGTAGCCGTACTCGGGCTTCGCGTCGGCGGGGAAGAGCGTGTAGCCGGTCGAGACGATGACCGAGCCGACGTCGACCTCGATCTCCTGCGGCCGCTGCTCGAGGCGGATCGCGTCCGCCGGGCAGACGTTCACGCACTCGTGGCACTCCGAGCAGACGCCGCAGTCGAGGCAGCGTCCGGCCGCGGCGCGCGCCTCGGCCGCCGTCAGGGCGGGCTCGAGCTCCGCGAAGTCGGTCGGCGCGGCCGCGAGCGACAGGGCGCTAGCGAGCGGTGCGCGGTAGCTGTGACTCTTCTGCCGGGCGAGCACGTCGGCGTGCTCGACGACCGGGAGCCGCACGTCGAACGGCTCGTCGAGCTCCTCGCCGCGGAGGAAGCGGTCGATCATGAAGGCCGCACGGCGCCCCGAGCCGACCGCGGTCGTGATCAACGTGGGGCCGTTGACGACGTCGCCGGCGGCGAACAGCCACGGCTCGGCGGTCTGGAGGGTCACCGGATCGGCGTCGACGTTCCGCTCGCGTCGCATCCCGATCGCCACGACGACCGCGTCGCAGGCGAGCTCGTCCGTCTCCGTCTCGTCGTACTGCGGCGCGAAGCGCCCGTCCGCGTCGAAGACCGCGGTGCAACGCTTGAGCTCGACCGCGCTCACCGCGCCGTCGCCGCGGAAGCCGCAGATGCCCCAGGCGTCGTGCAGGACGATGCCCTCGGCGAGCGCCTCCTCGACCTCGAACTCGTGCGCCGGCAACTCCTGCCGCGACTCGAGGCTGATCTGATGGACGGCCGCGGCGCCGAGCCTGCGCACGCTGCGCGCGGCGTCGATGGCGACGTTGCCGCCGCCGATCACCGCGACGGTCTTGCCGGTGAAGTCGGGCGCCTCGGCGAGCTTGACCGAGCGGAGGAGGTCGAGCGCCGGATGGATCCCGGACAGCTCCTCACCGGCCACGCCGAGCCTGGCCGAGACCGGTGTCCCGGTCGCGAGGAGCACCGCGTCGAAGCCCTGCTCCCGCAAGTCCGCGGGATCGTCGATGCGCGCATCCGTCTCGATCTCGACGCCGATCGCGGTCGCGTTCGCGAGGTCGCGCTCGACGACCTCGGCCGGCAGGCGGTAGCTCGGGATGGCGAGACGCAGCGCCCCGCCGGCCACCGGCGCCGCCTCGAAGACCTTGACCGCGTGACTCTGCAGCCGCAACTGCCACGCCGCCGTGATCCCGGCCGGCCCGGAGCCGACGACCGCGACGCGCTTGCCGCTCTCCTCGGGGCTGTCGATCCCCGGCCCGCCGGCGGACGCGTAGTGCGCGTCGGCGACGAAGCGCTTGATGCGGCGGATCGGCAGGGCACCTTCGAGCTCGCCGCGCGTGCACTGCTCCTCACACGGCGCGTAGCAGGCGCGGCCGAGCGAGCCGACGAACGGCGTCGTCTCGAGCACGAGCTGGAATGCCTTCTCCGGCTCGCCGCTCCGCATGAGCGAGACGTAGCCGTGCGCCTTGATCCCGGCCGGGCACGCGAAGCTGCAGGGAGAGGTGCCGGCACGCTCGACGAGCGCCTTCTGCGGCACCGCCTGCGGGAAGGGGATGTAGGCGGCGCGGCGCGCGACGAAGTCGCCGTTGAACTGGTCGGGCACCGAGACGGTGCACGCGACCTCGCACAGCCGGCAGCCGGTGCACGCGTCGACGTCGACGAAGCGCGGCTTCTGCTTGATCCGCGCGGTGAAGCGGCCGTCCGCGTCGCGGACGATCCCCTCGACCTCGGCGTCCGTGAGGACGGTGAGGTTCGGGTGATGCGTCGTCGCCGCCATCTTCGGCGTCGAGATGCAGCTCGCGCAGTCAAGGGTCGGGAAGACCTTCGAGAGGAGGATCATCTTCCCGCCGACGCTCGGCTCCTTCTCGACGACGAGGACGCGGTAGCCCATGGCGCCGAGCTTCAGCGCCGACTCCATGCCGCCGATGCCGCTCCCGACGACGAGGGCGTCGTAGCCGGCCGGTGAAGAGCCGTTAGATGAAGAGGTTGACATTCGCCTCGTCGGCCTCGCCGAGATAGGACGCTGCGCCGGCGAACTCGAGGCCGTCGATCAGCTCCTCGGCGCGGATGCCCATGACGTCCATCGACATCGTGCAGGCGACGAACTTGACGCCCTGCTCGCGTGCCGTGTCGATCAGCTCCTGCAGCGGCGTGACGTGCGCGTCCCGCATCGCCTTCTTCATCAGCACCGGGCCCATCCCGGCGAAGTTCATGTGGGACAGAGCGAGATGCTCCGGCCCGCGCGGCATCATCCGGCTGAACATCTTCTGGAGAAGGGTCTTGCGCGGATGCGGCGGGTGGTCCTTCCGCAGGACGTTGAGGCCCCAGAAGGTGAAGAACATCGTCACCTCGTCGTCCATCGCCGCTGCGGCGTTCGCGAGGACGAAGGCGGCGAGGACGCGGTCCATCTCCCCGCTGAAGACGATGATCGTCTTCTTCGTCGTCGTATCGATGTGGTCGGCGACCGTGATCTCGGTCTCGTCGGCGGTAATGGTCATGTCGAGCTCCTTCCTTCAGGCCGCGACGGCGCCGGCCGGCCCGAGCTCGGCCAGCTTCGTCGCGAACTCCCGCATGTAGTTGACGAAAGGCTCGGCGCACACCGAGCAGAGCGCGGCCATACGGAGCCGCTCCGGCTCGAAGCCGCGCGCCTGCATCAGTTCCTGCGCCTCGGCGGCGATCCGGGCCGACCGCTCGGTGCAGTCGGTCAGGTAGCCGCACTCGTGACCGTCGGAGGCCACGAAGACGCCGTCGAAGCCGCGCTCGAACGCGTGGACGATCCAGCCGGGCTTGATCGCGCTCGAGCACGGCACCGTGATCGTCGTCACGGTCGGCGGGTAGTGCAGGTGGCTGCTGCCGGCCAGGTCGATGCCCGGGTCGGAGATGTTCGTCGTCGAGAAGACGAGGATCCGCGGCAGCCGCTCCGGCATCGGGCTACTTCGTCTTCCTGATGAACAGCCGCAGGTAGCCGGCGACCTCGATATGACCGAGGTAGTCGTGACCGACCTTGTGGCACCAGGCCGGCAGATCCTTGAGCGTGCCGGAGTCCGTCGAGAGGACTTCCATCACGCCTCCGACCGGCACCTGCACCATTCCCTTCTTCGCGGCGAGGATCGGTCCGGGGCACGAGGTGCCACGGGCGTCCTCGACGTGATCGGCCTGGAGCGTCGTCAGCTCGTCGATGGTTGCAGTCACTGTCGTCCTCCTTGTCGGCGTCGAGTTCAAGCCTCGACGCGGCGGCGCCTCGTCGCATCGGGAGTGGCCAGCGGGGTCGCTGCGGTCAACTACGCGCTTACGTAGTTGTCCGCCTACGTGATCGGGTCAGGCCCCGAGGATCCGGGGCCGCCTGCGATGGACGCTGGGTGCGACACCGTTAAGGAGGAGAGATGGAACGCAAGGTGCTGTGGCCGATTCTCGTGATCGGGCTCGCGCTCGCCGTCGTTCCGTTCGCCATGGGCATGCCGGGCAAGACGGCGGCCGGACAGCGGATGCTGAACGACTTCCGCCCGTTGATGCAGGCGGCAAACGTCCAGACGACGGCGAACTACTACAACAAGGTGTTCGTGCCGCTCGGCGCGGTCTCGACGGGTTTCACCAAGGCCGCGACGAACCCGCAGATGGCGCAGCAGTTGAAGCCGCTGATGCCGATGCTCGCGCCGGTCATGCCGATCTTCAAGAAGGTGCCGGCGGGTCTCGCTTGGTACAAGCCGCTCGTCACGACGATGCAGGGGAATGTCAACGACTACGCGTCGGTGGACAGCCTGCCGAACTTCAACCTGTTCACGTGGTTCTTCGTGATCCCGGGCCTGCTGCTGATGCTGCTCGCGGGTTGGGGGCTCTGGCACGAGCACGAGGTGGCTGTGCATCGGGCGCATCCGACGCCGGCCTGAGAGCTCGCGACGGCCGGGCGCGGAGAGGCGACTCCCTCCGCGCCGGGCCGCTCGCGTACGCTGAACGGATGGCCCTCCCGCACCCACTCCCCGACGAGCTCGCCGAGCTGATCGCCGGCCGCTTCAAGCTGCTCGCGGAGCCGATGCGGGTCAAGCTGCTCGACCGTCTCCGCGACGGCGAGGTGAGCGTGCAGGAGCTGGCGGCCGCGGTCGGCACAACTCAGCAGAACGTCTCGAAGCACCTCGGCGCGCTCGCGGGCGCCGGCGTCGTCGGGCGGCGCAAGGAGGGGAACTTCGTCTACTACCGCGTCGTCGACGACGGGATCTGGCAGCTCTGCAACGACGTCTGCGGCAGCGTCGAGCGCCGCCTCGGCGAGCTGCGGGAGCTCCTCGCCGGCTAGCCGTCGCCGCCGTGGCGGCCGGCCATCCAATGCACCCACGGCTGGCCGTAGCGGACGGTCAGCGCCGCGAGGATCGCGCCGGCGGCGATCGAGCCGGCGAGCGCGGCGAAGCGCCAGGACGTGCCCGGGATCCGGCGCCGCGGCAGGAGCTCGCGGAGATGCCCGAGGACGTGCAGCGCCGTGAGGAAGAACCAGATGACGAACGACGCCTTGTGCAGCCCGACGAGGATCCCGCCGCTCGGGCCGGTGGCCAGCAGCGCCACTCCGGTCCCGAACACGAAGAGCGTCGAGAGGACGACGAGCGGCGCGGAGAGGCGCAGCCACCAGACCGGCGGCCCGCGGCGCACGTACTCCGCCCTCCCCCGGTAGTAGCGGACGAAGCGCCAGCCGGTGCTCGCGAGCTTCAGGAGCACCGGCGGGATGAGGAGCATCCCGAGCAGCACGTGCCACCAGAGGAGCGGCCCGATCGAGAGGATCGTGACGCCGAGCGCCGCGAGCAGGACGATGAGCACCGCTCCCGTCGCGGCCGTGAGCCGTTCGTTGCCGTCGACCCCCACGCGCCCAGTGGAGCAAGCCGCGATGAGGGTTCAGTGAACCCCCTCATGCGCCTCTCACTCCGGCAGCGACAATGGCGACATGCGGGTTCTCGTGGTCGAGGACGAGAAGAAGCTCGGCGAGCTGCTCGGCCGCGGCCTGCGCGAGGAGGGCTACGCCGCCGACGTCGCCGACCGCGGCGAGGAAGCGCTCTGGATGGCACGCGCCGTCCCGTACGACGCGATCGTCCTCGACGTCATGCTCCCGGGCGCGGACGGCTTCGAGGTCTGCCGCCGCCTGCGGCACGACGGCGTCTGGACTCCGGTTCTCATGCTGACGGCGCGCGACGGAGTCGACGACCGCGTCGGCGGTCTCGACGCGGGAGCGGACGACTACCTGACGAAGCCGTTCGCCTTCGAGGAGCTCCTGGCGCGTCTTCGGGCGCTCACCCGGCGCACTCCGGTCGAGCGTCCCGCCGTCCTCGAGGTCGGCGACCTGCGCCTCGACCCCGCGTCCCATCGAGCCTGGCGCGGCGGCGACGAGCTCGACCTCTCCGCGAAGGAGTTCGCCCTTCTCGAGCTGTTCATGCGCCGCCCCGGCATCACGCTGACGCGGACGCAGCTCCTCGACGGCGCCTGGGACATCGCGTTCGAGAGCCGCTCCAACGTCGTCGACGTCTACGTCCGCTACCTGCGCGAGAAGATCGACCGGCCGTTCGGCCGCGACTCGATCGAGACGGTTCGCGGCGTCGGCTACCGGTTGCGCGCAGACTGACGGGAGCATGTCGCGGCTTCCGATCCGCGTACGTCTGACGCTCGGCTTCGCCGTCGCGATGGCGGTCGTCCTCGCCGGCGTCGGTCTCTTCGTCTACGAGCGCGTCGGCAACGAGCTGCTGGGGACGGTCGACCAGACGCTCGTCGCCCAGGCCGGCGAGGAGGCGGACACGGGGAAGGTGGACGCGGACACCGGCGGCGGAACGACGCTGGCGCAGCTGTTCGCCCCGGGCGGACGCCTCCGCTACTCCCAGCCGCACGGGCTCGCGCCTCTCGTCGGCGCGACCGTCCTCGCCGACGCATTGAGCGGCAGCCGCGTCTACGTCGACGAGCACGTCGCGCACCATCCCGGCGAATGGCGCGTTCTCGTGGAGCGGACGGGAAGCGGGCCGCGCGACTACTGGCCGGTCGCGGTCGTCGCCCGCTCGCTGACGCCGCGCAACGAGTCGCTCGACCATCTGCGCCACCAGCTCGTCCTCTTCCTGCCGCTCGCGCTCCTCGCCGCCTGCCTCGGCGGCTACGCGCTCGCCGCGGGCGCGCTGCGTCCGGTCGAGCTTCTCCGGCGCCGCGCGGAGGCTGTCACGGCCGGAGGGCCGAGCACGCTGCCGGTGCCCGCGGCGAGGGACGAGGTGTCGCGGCTGGCGGTGACGCTCAACGACATGCTCGCCCGCCTCCACGACGCGTTCGAGCACGAGCGGCGCTTCGTCGCCGACGCGAGCCACGAGCTCCGGACGCCGCTCGCGCTGCTCCGCACGGAGCTCGACCTCGCGCTGCGGCGTCCCCGCTCGACCGAGGAGCTCCAGGATGCGCTCCGCTCGGCGGCCGAGGAGACGCAGCGGCTCTCGCGCCTCGCGGACGACCTCCTCCTCATCGCCCGCGCCGACCAGGGCACGCTCCCCGTCCGCCCGGAGCTCGTGGACGTCGACGATCTCCTCGCCGACGCCCAGACGCGCTTCCGGACGCGCGCCGACGCGCTCGGCCGCGAGATCCGCATCGAGCGCAGCGGGCTGCAAGTCGACGCGGACCCCGTCCGGGTCGGCCAGGCGCTCGTCAACCTCGTCGACAACGCCCTCACCCACGGGCAGGGCACAGTCGTGCTGGCGGCGGAGAGGCAGGACGGTACGGTCGAGCTGCACGTCCGCGACGAAGGCGCGGGCTTCCCGCCCGGCTTCGGCCCGCGAGCATTCGACCGCTTCAGCCGGGCGGACGAGGCCCGCAGTCGCGGCGGCTCCGGGCTCGGGCTCTCGATCGTCGAGCTCGTCGCGGCCGCGCACGGCGGCACGACCGGGCTCCGCAACCTCCCCGGCGGCGGCGCCGACGTCTGGCTGTCTCTCTCGCAGGGCGGCACCGACCGCCAGCCACGCGATCCGGCGCCTTCACCGCAGGGGATCCGGGAAGACGCCGGACCGGGCTGGCCGCGACCCGCGTGAGCGGGCCGGGAGGGGTTCGATGCGAGAGCAATCGAACCACGGGCGGATGAGGGGACGGTAAGAGCCCGTTAAGAGTTGGTTGTCACGACGCCTGGCCGAGCCGAGCCGTCGAGAGCGAGGCGGAGAAGCGCGCCGCCGCCCTCCGCGTTCTCGGCCATGACCGTGCCGCCGTGCGCCTCGGCGACCTCGCGCACGATCGCGAGGCCGAGGCCGGCGCCCGGCATCGAGCGCGCCCGGGCGGCGCGGTAGAAGCGGTCGAAGACGAGCGGGCGGTCCTCCTCCTCGAAGCCCGGCCCGTGATCGCGCACGCGCAGCTCGCCCGCGGTGAGGGAGATCTCGACGGAGTCGCCGTCGCCGCTCCACTTCCCTGCGTTCTCGAGGATGTTCCAGACGGCTCGCTCCATCCGGTCGCGATACCCGTCGACGACGGTCGGCTCGATCCGGTACGGCTGCCACGTGACCGCGGGGAAGCGCATCTGTGCGCGCTCGATCGCGTCCTCGACGAGCTCGTCGAGCTGGAACGCCGTCTTCTCCGGCTGCGCGCCGCCCGCGCGCGCGAGCTCGAGCAGGCTCGCGATGAGCGAGCGCATCTCCTGCGATTCCCGATGGAGGTCCTCGAGGACCTTGCGGCGCTGCTCCGGCACGAGCTCGCGATCGCCGCGCAGGACGTCGATGTTCGTCTGGAGGCTCGTGAGCGGCGTCCGCAGCTCGTGCGAGGCGTCCGCGACGAAGCGGCGCTGCGTCTCGAGCGACTCCTCGAGCGATGCGAGCATCGTGTTGAACGACGCTCCGAGCGTCGCGAGCTCTCCACGCCCGCCCTCGGGAACCCGCTCGCTCGGCTCGCCGGTCTCGGCGATCCGCTGGGCGGCCGCGGTGAGGCGCCGGACGGGGGCGAGCGTCGCGCTGGACAGCAGCCGCGCTCCCGCTGCCGCGATGGCGATGCCGCCGAGCGCGACGAGAACGAGGACCAACCGCAGCTGGTCGAGGTCGTGACCGATGTAGTCGATGTTGTGGACCACGACGACCGCGCCAGGTTGGAGAGGCTGGACCCGCTCGCGCAGCGTGACCCATTCGCGCGCAGAGGTCTCGAAGACGCGAACGTTGCGGAAGAACCCGTGCGCGTTGCCGCGCGCAACATTGGTGATCGCGCTGTCGATCGGAATGCCGTGCGGGTTGTTGGCGCTCCCGTCCGGCGCGACGACTGCGACGTAGTCGCCGGCGTACGGACTGAAGTCCCCGAACACGGCGTTGCGGTCGCCCGCGTGCTTGGCGAGTTGCGTATCGACCTGCGAGTACAACTCGTGGCGCATGAGGAAGTACGTGGCGGTCGAGGCGAGGACGACGACGACCGCGACGGCACCCGCCGCGACGAGCGTGAGACGCGTCCGAAGGCTCACGGTTCCCGGAGGACGTAGCCGGTGCCGCGCACGGTGTGGATCAGGCGCGGCTCCTCGTCCGCCTCGGTCTTCCGCCGGAGGTAGCCGACGTAGACGTCGAGCGCATTCGACGAGTGGCTGAAGTCGTAGCCCCAGACGCGCTCGTAGATGAGCGAGCGCGGCAGCACCTGGCGCGGGTTGCGCAGGAAGAGCTCGAGCAGGTGCGCCTCGGTCGTCGTCAGCTCGAAGCGACGTCCCGAGCGGCGCGCGTCCATCGAGCCGAGGTCGAGCGTCAGGTCGGCGAAGCGGAGCACGTCGCCGGGCGCCTCCGGCTTCGAGCGCCGCAGGAGGGCGCGCAAGCGCGCGAGCAGCTCCTCGAGGTCGTACGGCTTCGGGAGATAGTCGTCGGCGCCGGCGTCGAGCCCCTCGACGCGGTCGCCGACCGCGTCGCGCGCCGTGAGGAGGAGGATCGGGATCCGGTTTCCCTGCCGCCGCAGACGGCGCGTCACGTCGAGCCCGTCGAGCCCCGGCATCATCACGTCGAGGACGAGCGCGTCCGGCGTCCGCGACTCCACCGCCGCGAGCGCACTGTCGCCGTCGGACGCGAGCGCGACCTCGTAGCCGTGCAGCTCGAGCGCGCGCTCGAGCGCCTCCCGCAGGGCGCGGTCGTCATCTGCCACGAGAACGAGCATTTCGCCTCTAAGTGTGCCGCGCGACGTGAGACCCCGCTAAGGACGGGTCCGAGCCGGACACGTCCGGTGCCAGGCACCGGACGTGTCCGTTTAGGCCGACCCGATGGCGGAACTCCGCCGGGGAAGCTGGTTCGGCGAGCCGGCCCCGTCCGCTCCGGACGTGTCCGGTGCCTGGCACCGGACACGTCTCTCAAGGACATGTGCTCCGGAGAGGTGCCGCTACGCGGCAGGCAGTTCGACGGTGAACGCGGCGCCCTCGCCGGGGCGCGAGCGGACGGACATGCGCCCGCCCATGCGGGCGACGAGCTCCTTCGAGATGTAGAGGCCGAGCCCGCTGCCGCCGACGCCGCGGGTCTGGGAGGGATCGAGGCGGTAGAACTTCTCGAAGATCCGCTCCTGCTCGCCCGGCGGGATCCCGAGGCCGCCGTCCCGCACCGTGAGCGTGACGAGGCCGGGCGCGCTGCCGAGCTCGACCGTCACCTCCCCGCCGTCGGGCGAGTACTTGACCGCGTTGTCGAGGAGGTTGACGAGCACCTGGCGGAGCTTGTCCTCGTCGGCCAGCGCCACCGCCGGCTGGCCGTTCTCCTCGAGGCGCAGCTCGACGTCCGCCGGCGCCCGAACGCGCGTGGAGAAGATGACGCTCTCGGCGAGCGGACGGAGGTCGGTCGCCGAGGTGGCGAGATCGACGCGGCCCTCCTCCAGCTGGCCGGCGAGGAGGATCTGGGAGACGATCGCCGTGAGCCGCTCCGTCTCGCTCTCGATGATCTCGAGGAAGCGGTCGCGCTGCTCGGCCGGCAGCTCGATGTCGGTCCTGCGCAGGGTTCGGGCGGCGCCGAACACGGCCGCGAGCGGCGTGCGGAGCTCGTGCGAGGCGGTGGCGACGAAGTCGCTGCGCGCCTTCTCGAGCGCCTGCTCGTCGGTGACGTCGCGCAGCGCGTAGACGACGCCTTCGTCGAACGCGACGCCGGCGATCGATATCCAGCGGTCGCCGGCGCCGGTGTCGATCGGGACCGTGACGGGCCGGGCGCGCGCGGGCGTCGCCGCGTCCGCAAGCTCGAGATGTCGCGTCAGCGCCTTCCAGGCCGGCAGGACGTCCACGGCGTGGCGGCCGATCGCCTCGTCGTCCCCGACCCCCGTGATGGCGGCCGCCGCGGCGTTCCAGAAGCGGACGCGGCCGAGCTTGTCGAGGAGGACGACCCCGTCGCCGACGTACGCGAGAGCGAGCGCGGCGTCCGCCCGCCGCTCGGACTCGGTGTAGAGGCGCGCGTTCTCGAGCGCGATCGCGGCGCGCGCGCTCAGCTGCTGCGCGAGCTCGAAGTCCGCGTCGGTGAAAGCCCGCTCCTCGGTGACGAGCGAGAGCGCGCCGAGCGCTCGGTCGCCGGCGCGAAGCGGCAACGTGATCGCGCTGTGGATCGAGATCTCCTCGAGCGCCCGCGCCGCCTCCGGGTCGCGTGCGACGGCCTCGTCGAGCAGCTCCTGCGGCACCTCCCGCAGGAACACCGGCTCGCCCGTGCGCATGACCTGCGCCGTGAGATCGAACTCGTCGTCGATGTACGTCGTCCGCGTGCGCTTCCGCAGCTCCTGCGCCCAACGAACACGATCGGGATCCTGGTGGGCGACGACGACCTGCTCGATCTCGCCCGTCTCCTCGACGAGAACGTCGATCGCGCACCAGTCGGCGAGCTGAGGGACGGCGAGCGACGTGAGCCGGGCGAGCGTCTGCTCGAGATCGAGCGAGGAGGTCAACAAAGCCGTCGCCTCGTCGACGAACTCGAGGCGCTCACGCAGCTTTCGCTCGGCCTCTCCGAGCCGCGTCCGCTCGAGCGCGAGCGCGGCCTGGCGCGAGAGCGCCACCTTGAGCGCGCGCCGCTCCGGCGGGAACTCCTCGTCCCTCGGGAAGGAGAAGACGAGGCCGCCGATCGGCCCGCGCTCCCCGACGAGCGGCATGCAGACGAGACCGTGCCCCGGCTGGGAGCGTCCGACGAGGTCCGGATAGCGGGCGTCGCGCTCGGCCTCCGAGCCGATGAAGACCCCCTCGCCGGTGCGAACGGCTTCGGAAAGCGGGAAGTCGCCGTCGACGCGGAAGCGGCTGAACGGCTCGATGTACTGCATGTCGTAGCCGCGCGAGGCGATCACCTCGAGCCACTCGCCGTCGTCGCTGAGCGTCGCGATCAACCCGCCTCCCGCCTCGGCGGCACGGACTCCCTCGGTCAGGACCGCGTCGAGGACCTCCTGCGGCGTCCGGGCGGTCGCGAGCGCGTCGGCGACGTGCTGGAGACGAGCCGCCGCAGCGAGCGCGGTCTCGCTCGCGCGAACCGCCTGCTCGGCACTCTCCCGCGCCGCGCGCTGACGCCCGAGCACCTCGCTCCCGAACACGGCCGCGAGGACGAAGACGGCGAGAGCGGTCGCTCCCTCCGCGTTGACCTGGTTGCGGTCGTAGCGCGAGGCGAAGAAATGGAAGAACGGATACGCCGACGCGGCCACCGCGACGAGACCTCCGAAGCGGCCGGCGGCGCCGGTGGCGAAGATGATGGCGACGATGTAGAGCAGTCCCGGGACGACCGTCCGGACGCTCGTGAACGCGAGCAGCGTGACGAGGCCCGGCGCGCCGAGCGCCACCGCGAGGCCGGCGACTCCGCGCACCGTGATGCGTAGCCGCCTCGCCCGCGTTCGATTCCCCCCGGACACCCCCACAAGCGTCACTCGAGCTCCGCCAGCTCCTTGTTCAGCTGCTCGCGCTCGCCGCGCCGCACGCGGTCGAGCACCTCCCGCACGATCCCGCCGAGCTTCAGCGGATCGAACGGCTTGACGATGTAGCCGACCGCTCCGAGCGCCTGCGCGCGCTCCCGGTCCTCGCGCGCCGCCCGCGCGGAGAGGAACACGACCGGGATGTCGCGAGTCGCCGGATCGGCCGCGAGCTTCTCGGCGACCTCCCAGCCGTCGACGTCGGGCATCATCACGTCGAGGAGGACGATCTCCGGCTGCCGCTCCCGGACGCGCTCGAGCGCCTCCCGGCCGTTCGTCGCCTCCGCGACCGCCAGCCCGTCGCCCTCGAGGTTGACGCGGCAGATGGTCCGGATCGCGTTCTCGTCGTCGACGAGGAGGACACGCGGAGCGGCTTCCGTCCGTCCGCTGCCACCCGCTCCGCCACCGGGGTCCGGACGGTGCCGGACCCGGCTGCGCCACGTGCCGTGCACGAGGTGCGGCGGGCGGTGGGCGCGTGACGAGCGAAGAACCTGCGCCTTGCTGGACCTGCGTGGCTTGAGCGTGGACACCCCGTTTCCCCCCGGGCCGCTTGTCAGGACAACGGATTGTGCCCTATCGGCGCGCCGCGTTCCACTCCTCCGCGAGCTCGCGGAGTCCCGGGCCCCTCACCCGGATCGCGTCGCGCGCGTGCAGCCGCATCCGCGCGGCGAAATCGCGGTCGCCCGCGCGAACCAGCGCGCGCAGCGCGTACTGCGCGCCGGTGAGGGCGGCGGCGACGCGGGCTCCCGCAGCCGAGTGGTGCTTTTCCCAATAGCGGTGCCGGCCGCGCCACATCTCGTTGATCCGCCGCTCGGGGATGCCGGCGCTGAACTGCGACTCGTGGTGGACGACCGTGACCGCCGGGAAGAACTGCGTCCGCCAGCCGGCGTTGCGCAGCCGGCGGCAGAGGTCGGTCTCCTCGGAGTAGATGAAGAAGCCCTCGTCGAAGACGCCGACCTCGTCGAGCGCCTCGCGGCGCACGAGCAGCGCGGCGGCCATCGCCCAGTCGACGTCGCGCGTTGCGCTCCCGCCGGACTGGAGGATCCCGGCGCGGCCGAGCGTCAGGAGCCCGAGCGCCGCCGCCGCCGGGCTCGGGAAGCGCCACGCCGACGACTGCACGCGACCGTCCGGGTAGACGAGCCGCGGCGCAAGCGCGGCGACACGCGGGTTCGCGTCGAGGTGCGCGACCATCCGCTCGAATCCCCAGTCCTCGCTCGTCGTGTCCTCGTTGAGGACGAAGACGTAACGGCCGGTCGTCGCGCGGATCACCGTGTTGTGGTTGGCGCCGAAGCCGGCCCGGTGCCGCTGCTCGATGACGCGCACGCCGGGGAAGCGCTCGCGCACGGCCGCGGCGGAGCCGTCCTCCGACGCGTTGTCGAGCACGACGATCTCGGCCTCGACGCCGCGCAGGGACTCGAGGCAGCCGAGGAGCAGCTCCCGCGAGTTCGTGTTGACGAGCGAGATCGAGACGTCGGGGTCGGCCAACTAGACCGTCTGCGTCAGACCGGGCGCCCACGACGGCGGCAGGTTCCGCAGCACCTCGACGCTCTCGAAGCGCACCGGCTCCTGGACGCCCATCTCCTGCGCCCAGCCGGCCATCCGGTCCAGACCCTCCTCGAGCGGCACGGCCCCGGTCTCGCCGAAGACGCGGTGGAGCTTCGCGGCGTCGGAGAAGGCGTGGACGACCTCCTTCCGCGCCGGGAGGAACTCGATCTCGGGCTCGGCGACGCCGAACGCGCGCCCGACCTGCTGCGCGAGCTCGAGCACGGTGTACGGCGTCTCGGCGCCGACGTTGAGAACCTCGTTCGCCGCCGCGGGGACGTCGATCGAGCGGGCGATGACCGGCGCGACGTCGTCGATGTAGGAGAACGCCCGCGTCTGGAGGCCGTCGCCGAAGACCGTCATCGGCTTGCCGCTCATCACCTGGTTCATGAAGATCCCGATCACGTTCCGGTACGGGTCGGCGAGGTTCTGCAGCTCGCCGTAGACGTTGTGCGGACGGAAGATCGTGTAGTCGAGGCCGAACATCCGCTGTGCGGCGGCGAGGTCGAGCTCGACGGCGTACTTCGCGATCCCGTACGGGTCCTCCGGCTCCGGCGTGACGTCCTCCGACATCGGCGTCTGCGCCGGCCCGTACACGGCGATCGAGCTCGTGAAGACGAAGCGCTCGACCGTCTCGGCCCGGACGGCGGCGTTGACGACGTTGACCGAGCCGAGGACGTTGTTCGTGTAGTTGAAGCGCCGGATGAAATGGGAGAGCCCCTCCGCCGCGTACGCGGCGAGGTGGAAGACGTGGGAGAAGCCGTGCTCCCGGAACAGCTCGTCGACGAGCTCGGGATCCGCGGACGAGCCGAGGACGAACGTCGCGCCGGCCGGCACGTTCTCCTCGTAGCCGCCGCTGAGGTCGTCGAGCACGACGACGTCGTGACCGGCCTCGACGAGGTGCCGCGCGACGTGGGCGCCGATGAAGCCGGCGCCTCCGGTTACGAGAACCTTCATTCGCGGCCGCACGCTAGCAACAGCGGCGTTTCGACCATGTCCGCGCCGGGTAGCCGAGGATCTTCCTTCAACCAAGGGGGAGTTTCTTGAAGATTCGCGCGCTCTTGGCTCTCGCGCTCGCCGGAGCCGTCTTCGGAGTGGTCGGAGCCACGGCAGGAGCCGACACGGCGCCGCTGACGAACCCGAAGACCTTCTTCTGGGCGCCCGGCCAGCCCGGCGTCAGCACGAGCACCGCCGACCAGCTCCAGAACGACCTCATCTACCACGGCGGCAACGTCGGGGCGGGGGCGATCGGCGTCGAGCAGAAGCCCGCGGTGTACCTGATCTGGTGGGGCCCGGAGTGGGCTCAGGGCTTCAACACGATGGACACGAACGGCTCGATGTACACGAGCAAGACGCTCCAGAACTACCTCCAGTCGTTCTTCGGGAACGTCGGGGGCAGCCCCTGGGCCAACATCCAGACGCAGTACTGCGCGTACGCCCTCGCCGGGGCGACGAACTGCGTCGGTGGCGGAGGCTTCGTCACGAATCCGACGCACCAGCTGAAGGGCGTCTGGACGGATCCGACCCCGGTGCCGAACGACATCGTCACGCTCGGGCTCGCCGAGAACCTCGTCGACGACCCGATCGCGAGCGAGGCGGTTCGAGCCGTGCAGCACTTCGGCTACAACCCGAACGCGACGTACATCATCCTCACGCCGCCCACCGCGATCGGCACGGGGCAGCCGTACTACTGCGGCTATCACACGCAGACGTCCACGGTCGACGGGCTCGGCAACGCAGAGCGGATCCAGTACGCGTTCATCCCGTGGCTGAACACGAACTGGCCGGGGCTCGGGCCGGAGGACTGCGGGATGCACAACGTCAACGCGACGAGTGACGCGTTCGGCAACGGCATCTTCGACGGCTGGTCGATCGTGACCGGCCACGAGTACGCCGAGGCCGTCACCGATCCGGACAACGTCGCCTCTGTGCAGGACGGCTGGAACGACGACCAGACGTCGGAGAACGGCGACAAGTGCGCCTGGCTCGACACGCAGAACATCGCTCTCGGCGGCAAGAAGTTCGCAGTGCAGCCGCTCTGGAGCAACGCGGCCTACGACTCCACCGGCAACGGGTGCGTCGTCTCCGGGCCGTGAACCGGTGCGAAGCGGGTGGGGGACGTGACCGCGTCCCCCACCCGCGGCTACGTGATTTAACGGGAGATTTACGGGTACGCGTCGTAATCCGATGAATATGGGGCTAGCCTGAAAATCGTGCGCTGGGGGTCTGCAGGAATGAGAGGAGCAGCGGCTGCTGCAGTCGCCGTCGTCCTCGCCGCCGTCGTCGCGGTGTCGGCCGCCGACGCGCGCGGCGTGCACGTCTACGCGACGAAGGGCACCCCGCCGCTGCGGACCGCCCTCTTCGACCCGTACGCGTTCACCGGCGCGAACTCCTCCACCTACGAGATCGCGAAGGCGACGGGAGCGTCGTATCTCCGCGTCATGGTGGAGTGGCGCTACGTCGCGCCTGCGACCCGTCCCACCGGCTTCAACGCAGCCGATCCGACCTCGCCCGGCTACGACTGGGCGAAGCTCGCCTCGACGATCACGTCGATGGAGGACGCCGGGCTGACCCCGTACCTCGACATCATCGCGCCGCCGGCATGGGCGTACTCGGTCAAGCCGTCCGGGCACAAGGCCGGCACGCCGAACACGCTGGCGCTCAACCAGTTCGCGAAGGCGCTCGCGACGGAGTTCGACGGCAACCACGGCGCGCCGGCGATCCACGTCTTCCAGGTCTGGAACGAGCCGAACAACAGCCTCGACCTGTCGCCGGTGCGGGCCTCGGCGTACCGCTCGCTCGTCAACGCGGTCGCGTCCGCCGTCCACTCGGTCAGCCGGTCGAACCTCGTGATCGCCGGTGGGCTCGACCCGTTCGAGAACAGGGCGGCGCGCTTCGTCTCGCAGGCGCCGCTCGCCTACATGCGCTCGTTCCTGTGCGTCTCGATGGGGAACCCGAAGGCGAGGCAGAAGCGGCTGCGGCACCCACACGCGACGTGCAGGACGAAGGTGCACCTCGACATCTGGTCGCACCATCCGTACACGTTCGGCGGCCCGACCGGCCACGCAAAGCGCGCGAACGACGTCTCGCTCGGCGACCTCCCGAAGATGCGGTCGCTCCTGCGCGCCGCGGTCAAGCTCCATCGCATCGTCTCGTCGCATCCGGTCCAGTTCTGGGTCACGGAGTTCAGCTGGGACACGGCACCGCCACGACCGAAGGCCGCTCCGCTCGGCCTCCAGGCCCGCTGGACGGCGGAGTCGCTGCACCAGATGTGGAGCTCGGGAGTGACCCTCGCGACCTGGTTCCTGATCGAGGACCTGCCGAGCCCGAACCCGTTCCAGTCGGGCCTCTACTTCCACGCGAAGTCGCTCGAGACCGCCAGAGCGAAGCCGACCCTGACCGCCTTCCGCTTCCCGTTCGTCGCCTACCTCGGCAGGAGAAGGACCGTGAGCGTCTGGGGGCGCGACGAGACGAGCAGCAAGACGCTCGTCACGATCGAGCGCCGGCACGGGCTCCGCGGCCACTGGGGGGTCGTGGCGCGGATCGAGCCGAACCGCTACGGGATCTTCAAGGCGAACCTGAAGCTCGTGGCGAGCAAGAAGGACTGGCTGCGGGCGATGACGAAGGGGTCGGGCAGCTCGCTCGCCTTCTCGCTCACCGTGCCGAAGAACCACCGGTACGGGCCCTGGGGTAACTAGCTCCTAGACTCTTCCCATGCGACGGAGGCGCGTCCTCGTCCGGGGCACGCTCGGCGTCGCGCTCGCAGCGGTCGTCTTCTTCGTCGTCGTGCCGCGGATCGCGAGCTACGGCAGCATCGGCTCCCGTCTCGCCGCGGTCTCGACGAGCTGGGCTCTCGTGCTCGCCGGCGGCGCAATCCTCGACATCCTCGTGACCGCGTTGCCGTGGCGCGTGCTCCTGCCGCAGCTCTCGGGGCCGGCGGCGCTCGGGTTCACGCAGGCGTCGACCGCGGTGACGGCCGTCGTGCCCGGTGGCGCGCCGCTCGGGATGGCGGTCTCCTTCGGGCTCCTCCGCCGCCTGCGTGTCGGCGGCGGCGAGGCGGCCTTCGCAGTCGGGCTCGCGGGGATCTGGAGCCAGGTGATGATTTTCGTCTATCCGCTCGCCGGCGCCGTGCTAGTCCTCGGGACGGGACATCTGTCGGGGACGACGCTCGCGATCGCGCTCGGCAGCGGCGCGGCCGCGGCGATCGTCGTCCTCGTCGCGGTCGCGGCATTTCGCAGCGCCCGGGTCGCGCGGCGGCTCGGCGAGCGCTTCGTCCGGCTGCGCGACGAGCGGCTCCTCCACCTGCGCAGCCGCTGGCCGGCGCTCACCGCCGCGACGGTCGTCAACCACCTGAGCGGCTATCTCCTCCTCGTGCTCACGCTCCGCGCGGTCGGGGTCCCGTTCCGGACGCTGCCGCTCAGCGAGACGTTTCTCGCCTGGTCGATCGGCCGGGTCATCAGCTCGCTGCCGCTCACGCCCGCCGGTATCGGCGTCGTCGAGCTGGGACTGATCGGGGCGCTCGTCGGCTTCGGCGGACCGCACGCGCTCGTCGTTGCCGCGGTGCTCCTCTATCGCGCCCTGATCGTCGTGCCGACGCTCGTCGTCGGCTTCGCCTCGCTCCTCGCCCTGCGCTACGGCAGCGCCTCGACGACCTCTTCGCGCGGGTCGTCGTAGCGCAGCCGCTCCTTCACCGCCGAGACGATCCACTCGATGCGGCGGTAGAGGAGCGAGTCGCGGCGGTCCGCCTCGAGGCGCTTGCGGTGGCGGATGAAACGGCGGTCGATGTAGTGCGGCTCGCGAAGGGGCGCGTCGGGATAGAGCCGGCGCAGCGCGGCGTGGAGCGGGTCGGGATCGATGATCGCGTCGGCGTACTCCACCGACTCCCCGGGCAGCGCCTCGAGCACCGCCTCGGCCCGGACGAGCCCTTCGACGAGCGACCAGGGGCGGGTGTCGTAGACGCTCGCGGCGCGGGTCGGGTACCACCACTGCCGCTTGAGCATCGCGTACGCGACCTCGGCGAGGTTCCGGCGCACCTTGAGGACCCGGAACTCGCTCAAGCCGTCCCAGCCGCCGATCACGAACGGCTGCACGACGTCCTTGTACGCGTGGCCGTGCCGGACGGCGTTGCTGTCGAGGTAGACCGTCATGCTCGCGAACGCGTCCGGTGAGGAGCCGAGGAGCGTGAACCGCTCGTCCGCCGGGGCGAGGCTCTGCAGCCGCCGCGGCACACGGTCGCGGTTGAGGATCTCGCCGTCGCTCGTCCAGGCGGGCTCGACGAGCCCGACCGCCTGGGCCGCTGCGACGTAGAGCAGACTCGAGAGGGAACGCGGCAGGGAGACGACGAAGAGCGAGCGGCAGTCGTCGACGCGGTGCCGGTCGCCGCCGCGCCGGAGCAGTCTGGGGCGATTCACGCGGGCACCCTAAGTGCCCTGGTCAAGAGAAGGATGTGAATCAGTGCGACGTACCCGCTGGGCGCCGGACGAAATCGAGGGATCTTCCGGCCGCGCGCCGTGCCGATCCGGTTTACCGACGGCTTACACCCCTATGCCGAAGCGCTGACACACGCCCGCCACAGTGAGGCCAATGAAGAAAACACTCCTCATCGCGCTCGCAGCTCTCATGATCCCCGGCGTCGCGCTCGCCAAGGGGAACCCCGGTCACGGCAAGAACGGCGTGCCCGGAACGCACGGCAGGTCTGCACCGAAGGTGCTCTACATCTTCAAGGGGACGCTCTCCGGCTACAGCGCATACGACTCGTCGACGAGCACGCCGGGCTCGATCACGATCGTCGTCGGCCGGGCGAACTACCACGGCAGGGCGCTGCACGGGCAGACGCTCACGTTCCCGACCGGCGCCACGACGAGGATCACCCTCGAGAACGGCGCCACGACGATCACCGACGGCGACCGCGGCATCGTCAAGATCCGTGCGCTCAAGCGGATCGCGAGCGCCGACCTCGCCTCGACGCTCCAGGCCTCACCCGCCCGGCAGGTCCTCGACCAGGGGACAGCGAGCTAGGCGAAACGGGGGACGGCGGTGCGCCCTGACCGACGGCGACACCGCACGACGCGAGGCGGCCGCACACCAGGGGCGCGGCCGCCTCGTGCTATCTCGTCAGCGTGACCTTGCGCAGCCCGCGCGGCTTGTCGAGGTCGCGCTCGCGGAGGATGGCGAGGCGGAGCGCCGCCACCTGTCCCGGCACGACCGCGGTGAGCGGGCTCAGCCACTCGGGGACGCCGGGCGCGAGCACGAGCCGCGTCTGCGCACGCCGGAGCACCGCGCGGACGTCGGAGACGGCGATCAGCCGCGCGCCGCGCGCGCGGAGCGGCGGCACGATCTCCTCCACGCTCGGCCGGGCCGGCCCGCTCGGCGCGACGACGACGACGGGCCAGCCGGGCCGGATCGCGGCGATCGGGCCGTGCATGAGATCGGCGGGCGAGTACGCCTCGGTCATCAGTCCCGACAGCTCCCGGATCTTGAGCGCGATCTCGAAGCCGGTGCCGTAGTTCACGCCGCGCGCGACGACCGTGAGCCCGGCCGCGTCCCGGTACTCGTCGAAGGCGATCCCGTCGCCGAGGGAGAGCTCGATCTGGGCGGCGAGCGCGTCCGGCATCCGCCGCAGCTCCTCGCGCGCCGCGGCGTCCTTGCCGATCTCCGAGAAGAGGAGGGCGACCGCCCCGAGGGAGTTCATGTACGTCTTCGTCGCCGCGACCGCGCGCTCCTCGCCCGCCTCGAGCGGCAGGACGGCCTCGGCGGCTCGCGCGAGCGGCGAGTCGGGCGCGTTCGTGAGCGCGAGCGTCGGGCGTCCCTGCTCCCTCGCCTCCGTGAGGACGGCGACGACGTCGGGCGAGGCGCCCGACTGCGAGATCCCGATCACGAGACCGCCGTCGAGGCGCGGCGGCTGGCCGTAGATCGTGTACAGCGACGGCGTCGCGAACATCACCGGCACGCGGTGGGCGCGGCCGAGGACGTACTGGGCGTAGCGGGCGACGTTCGAGGAGCTGCCGCGCGACGCGATCAGGACGTAGCGGATGTCGCGGCCCCGGAAGAGCCTCGCCGCGTCGCGCGCGGCATCCGTCCGCCGCTCGAGGAGACGCGCGAGCGCCTCCGGCTGCTCCCGCAGCTCAGTCTCGAGCCACGACATCGCCACGGCCCGCGCAGAGCACCGACAGGATCTCGAGCCGGTCGTCGAGGACGACGACGTCGGCGAGCGCTCCAGGCTCGAGGAAGCCGACGTCGCCGCGCGCGAGGAACCGCGCCGGCACCTCCGTCGCCGCGCCGACCGCCTCCTCGAACGAGACGCCGAGCGCGTGGAGGTTCCGGACGGCGTCGATCATCGTCAGCACCGTCCCGGCGAGCGTCCCGTCCTCGCGCATCGGCGCGGCGCCGAGCCCGACCTCGACCGCGACGTCGCCGAGCTGGTACGTGCGGCCGTCGAAGTCCGTCCCCGCTGCGGCGATCGCGTCGGTGACGAGCGCGACGCGGCCGGCTGCGCAGCCCCACACGAGACGCACGGTCTCGTCCGCCAGGTGGTGGCCGTCGACGACCATCCCGATCACGACTCCGGGCCGCGTCAGCGCGGCGCCGGCGATGCCGGGGTCGCGCGAGCGGAACGGCCGCATCGCGTTGAAGACGTGCGTGATACCGGCGACACCGAGGTCGAAGGCGCGATGGGCCTCGGCGGCGGTGGCGTTCGTGTGGCCGGCGGAGACGGCCACGCCGCGCTCCCGCAGGCGCTCGATGAGCGCGTCCGCGCCGGGCAGCTCGGGCGCGAGCGTCATCTGCGTCACCTTCCCCGCGTCGAGGAGACGGTCGAGGAGCTCGAGATCGGGCGGGCGCAGGTGCTCGAGCGGGTGCGTCCCCGGCCGCTCCGGAGAGAGGAACGGGCCCTCGAGATGCGCGCCGAGCACGCGCGGCCCCGTCGAGGAGACCGGAATCGTCCGCAGCGCCTCGACGGTCGCGGCCTCCGCCGACGTGATGAGCGTCGGCTGGTACGCCGTCACGCCGGCGAGGAGGAGCGCCTCGCCCGCACGGCTGAAGTCGTCGTCGGACGCCGAGAGGAAATCCACGCCGGCGTAGCCGTTCACCTGGAGGTCGACGAAGCCGGGGATGGCGACCCTGCCGCGCCGGCCGGGCGCGAGCCCGACGGCGGCGATCCGTCCGTCCTCGACCTCGACGTCACCCGGCACGAGCTCGCCGCGGACGAGGGCTGCCTCGACTCCGAGCCTCATGTCGTGACCGCCTTCCGCACGGAGCCGCCGGCCGCGTCGAGCTTCGCCCGCGCAGCCTCCGTGTCGACGCCGGCGAGGATGGAGACGAGCGCGACCCGCGCGTCACCCTCCGCGGCCGCGAGCGCCTCGTCGACCTGCTCCTGCGGCGCGCCGCTTGCGAGGACGACGTTGCGGCGGGACCGCTCCCGCAGCTTCGCGTTGTCGGGGGCGACCGCGACCATCAGACCGCCGAACGTGCGGCCGAGCAGGATCATCGTCACCGTCGAGATCGTGTTGAGGAGGAGCTTCTGGGCGGTGCCGGCCTTCAGCCGGGTTGAGCCCGCGATCAGCTCCGGGCCGACGACGGCGGCGACGTCGTGGTCTGCGAGCTCCGCCGCCGCGCTGCCGCGGACACATGTGACGGCGACGGTGAGCGCGCCGGCCGCACGCGCGGTCTCGAGCGCCGCGAGCGCGAACGGCGTCGAGCCGGACGCGCTGACGGCGACGACGCAATCCTCGGGTCGGAGGGCGAGCTCGAGCAGTGCGTTCGTCGCCGTCGCGCGATCGTCCTCGGCCGCCTCGCCTTCGGCGACGACGGCGAGGACCTCGCCCGGAGGCGAACCGAAAGTCGGGCCGCACTCGGCGGCGTCGAGCGCCGCGAGCGCGCCGGAGGTGCCGGCGCCCGCATAGACGAGCCGGCCGCCGCGGCGCATCCGCTCGGCGATCGCCTCGATCGCCGCGGCGAGCGCGTCTCCCGTCTCGGCCACGGCGCCGGCGACGCTCGCGTCCTCCTCGTTGAGGAGCCGGACGAGCTCGCGCGCCGGACGGAGGTCGAGGTCGGCGAGCTCGGACCGGGCCGCCTCGGTGACGGCGGTCTGCGGCCGGCCGGTCAGGGCGGCGCTCACCGCCTCCCAGACGAGCGGCGCGTCGGGCGTCGCGAGATGCGTCATGTGGCGGCACGCCTCGTAGCCCCACGTCCAGAGATCGCCGACTCCCTCCTCGCGCGCGGCGCCGATCGCGTCCTCGAGCTCCGGGATGTCGGCGCGGTCGAGCCCGAAGCTCGGCACCCAGAGCTGCGCGCCGACGCCGTGCCGGTCGGCGGTCTCGCGCAGGAGACGGGCGAAGCGGCGGACGAACGGGCCGGCGGGCTCGTTCCAGTGCTTCCAGTACGGATCGGTCACGAGCGTGGTCAGCCCGGGCAGCGCTGCGACCTCGTCCCAGTCCGAGAGCCCGTACGCGCCCTCGACCGCCGGCAGCAGGCAGACGCTGTTCGCTCCGCCGCGGGCAGCGACGTGCGCGACGACCTCGCGGAGGAAGTCGACGACCGACGCCTCGCGGAACGCCTGCACCTCGGGTGTCCGATCCGCCGGGATCGGGCCGCCGAACCGCTCGGCGCACCGGTCGCAGCGACACGTCCACCGCTCGGGGTCGTCGACGCCGACGTGAACCGGCACGACCCAGGCGGGCTCGTCCCAGAAGACCGAGTCGACGCCGCACTCGAGCACCCAGTCGGCCCACTCCTTGCAGAAGTCGCGGTACGCGGAGCTGTTGAGGCAGGCGGCGGCGACCCGGCGCCCGTCGTCCAGCACCTGGCACTCCTCGGGATGGAAGGCGACCCAGCGGCTCTCGGCCTCGCCGCCGAACGTCCGGCCTAGCCCCCACGGGCTCGCCTGGACGGAGAGACCCTCGGCGTGCGAGGCGGCGACGATCTCCGCCATCGTGCCGCGGTAGTAGGCCATGTCGTTCTCGGAGAACGTGTGGAGGACGCCGCCGTAGCCGCGCGCGGCGAGGTCGGCCATGTCGCGCCGTACGTGGCGCGGGATCCGGACGCCGAAGTACGACGTCCCCGCTCTCGCCACAGAGGTCATGACCAGTTCACGCTTTCACGGCTCCGGCGGTGAGCCCGAACGCGATCCGGCGCTGGACGATGAGGAAGAAGACGACGACCGGGATCGCGATCAGCGTCGACGCGGCCATCAGCTCGCCCCAGTCGGTCGCGCGCTGCGAGCCGAAGATGTACGACAGCCAGACGGTGATCGTCTGGCTCGAGCCGCCGTTCAGGATGATCCGCGCGAAGATGTACTCGTTCCAGCTCGTGATGAAAGCGAACACGGACGTCGCCACGAGCCCCGGCGCGACGAGCGGCAGGAGGATCCGGACGAAGGCGCCGAGGCGCGTCGAGCCGTCCACCATCGCCGCCTCCTCGAGCTCCTTCGGGATCCCGATCAGGAAGCCGCGCAGCGTCCAGACCGAGAACGGCAGGACGGCGCTGATGTAGACGACGATGACGCCGGTGAGGTTCACGAGGCCGAAGCGCCCGAGCAGGACGTAGAGCGGGATGATCAGCCCGGTGCCGGGGATCATCTGGACGCCGATCATCAGGACGATGAACAGCTTGCGGCCGGTGAAGCGGTACTTCGCGATCGCGACGGCAGCGAGGAACGCCAGCACCATCGCGATCCCGACCGCGACGAGCACGACGATCACGGTGTTCTTGACGTCGGCCCAGAAGTTCGGCAGCGCGAGCGCGTCGCGGAAGTGCTGCAGGCTCGGATGGACCGGCAGCCAGGTCGGCGTGAAGCTGTTGATCTCGTCGGCCGGCTTGAACGCGGTCGAGATCATCCAGAAGACCGGGAAGACCATGACCACGAAGACGAGCAGGCCGAGCAGGTTCCAGCCGACCCTCCGTCTCAGCCGCATCCTCACGCGATCTCACCGACCTTGAGCATCCGCCGGACGTACACGACGCTCATCAGCGCGACGCTCGCGAGCATGAGGATCGAGATCGCGGAGCCGATCCCGTAGTCCGAGATGAGGAAGCCCTTCTCGAAGACGTAGATCGACATCAGGTAGTTCGCGGGGACGATCGCCGCCTGGCCGATCAGGAGGTAGACCTGCGTGAAGACGCCGAAGTCCCAGAGGATCGAGAGCGTCGTGAGGATGTAGAGGACCGGCGAGATCACCGGCAGGGTGACGTCCTTGAAGACGCGCCAGGCCGGGGCGCCGTCGATCTCGGCAGCCTCGACGAGCTCGTACGGCACCTGCGAGAGCGCCGCGTACAGCGTGATCGCGATGAACGGCAGCGCGCCCCAGACGATCAGCGTCGCGCACATCGCGAGCTGCGAGAACGGGCTCGCGAACCAGTTGTGCTGGAAGTAGTTGCCGACGTGGAGCTCGGTCAGGACGTAGTTGAGGACGCCGTTCTGGACGTTCGTCATCCAGTTCCACACCTGGACGGCTACGACGGGCGGCATCGCCCAGACGAGCACGAGGCCGGACGTCATCAGGATCCGCACCCAGCCGCTGACGCGGACGAGGAGCAGCGCGATCAGCATCCCGCCGCCGATCGTGAGCGACACGCACGCGGCGGCGAACACGAACGTCCGGAGCAGCGTGTGCCAGAAGACGGTGTCGTGGAGGACGGTGCCGAAGTTCGCGAGCCCGATGTAGACGCCGTGATGCCGGATGAGCTCGAACAGCCCGTACCGCTCGAGCGAGATCCGGACGAGGCTGTAGAACGGATACGCGAGCACCGCCCCCATGACGCCGACGACCGGCGCGACGAGGAGGTACGGGACGGTGCCGCGGCGGACTCGTCTCCAGTTCAGCGGGCCCTGCCGAGGCCTCGTGGAGACGGCCTCGGCAGCGGCTCCCAGCGTTGTGGGGGCCTGCCCGCTCAGAGCGTTAGGGCTGGTTGAGGGTGTACGCGATGTTCGCGTCGGCGGTTGCGGCCGCCTGCTTCACCGACAGCTTCCCGGTGAGGATCTGACCGAGCATCGTGCGCAGGATATTGCCGTTCTCGACGTCGACCCAATGGGCCGCCGTCGGGACGAACCAGCTCTCCGTTGCCGCTCTGTCGTTGACGGTGTTGTTGAGGAGGTTCGTGGCGTTCGGGATGTTCCCGACCGCCTGGAGGGCCTTCTCGTTCGTCGAGCTCGTGAAGTCGGCGATCCAGGCGCGTGCCTGAGCCTGGTTGTTGCTCTCCGCCGGAACGGCGAGGTCGGAGCCGCCGAGGAAGCCCGGCATCGACTTGCCGGCCTTGTGGCTCGGCATCACGAACTGACCCGTGACCTTCGTGTACTTCTTCCCGGTGCAGCAGCTGAACCAGCCGGGGCCGAAGATCGCCGAGGTCCGGTTCTGCGAGAACACCGTGTACGGGGCGGGATTCGCCTCGTTCAGCGTCGCCGCCGACTTCGGCGAGGTCGCCTTGAAGAAGTTCTTGTAGGCGGTCAGGCCGGCGATCGACTTCTTCGACGTCAGCGTGCCGATCCACTTGCCGCCCTTCTGCACGGCGATCGACCCGCCGTAGTCGTAGACGAAGCTCAGAGCGCTGTACCAGTCGGTACCCGCCATGTAGAACGGCGAGAAGCCCTTGATCTTCGACTCCTTGGCCTTCACCTTGGCGAGGTCGCTCTCGAACTGCCCGAGGCTCCTCGGCGCCTTGGAGATGCCCGCCTTCTTGAACAGGTCGGTGCGGTACGTGACGAGACGCGAGCCCGCGTAGTACGGCACGCCGAAGAGCTTGCCGTTGTACATCGAGGACTTCGTCAGCCCGCCGAGCCACTTCGACGAGTTCGCGAAGCTGCCCTTGTAGGAGCTGAGGTTCGCGAACGCGCCGGCTGCCATGTACTTCGTCATCTCCGTGTTGCCCATCTCGATGACGTCAGGCGTGTCGTTGCCGGCGATCGTGGCGTCGAACTTCGTCAGGTGGTCGCCCCAGCTCTGATACTGGACGTTGACCGTCCAGCCGGGGTTGCTGTTCTGGAACGCGGTGTTGGCGGCAGCGACGACGCTCGGCCAGCCGTTCTGAGCGTCGACCTGGAGCCACACCGTCAGTGTGTGCGAGGCCGTCCGGTTGCCGCTCGCAGCGGCGGTAGCGGCGACGACCCCGAGCGCGAGCGCGGCGACAATCACCGCGAGAACCCGGTATCTCATGCCAAATCTCCCTCGAGCCGTCGACGCGCGAGCGGAGCGCATGAGACGCCTGTGGCCCGAGGACGTGTAACGCTCGTCGGTGCGCCGATTGGTCTATACCAGTTGGCCACGTGCGGACTGTCCCACACAAGACCACTCTTGTCAAGAGGTGGCTACCGCACGGTGAACGCGGGCTACGACGGAGTGAGCTCGGAGACGATCCGGTACCGGTCGCCGCGGTAGATCGAGTGGACGAACTCGAGCGTCCTGTCGTCTCCGTCACGGCTCGTCCGCTCGAAGAGGAACGCCGGCGAGTGGAGCGGCACGCCGAGGGCTGCGGACTCCTCCTCGTTCGTCACCGTCGGCTCGATCGTCTGGGTCGCCGTCGCGATCTCGACGCCGTAGCGCGAGCGGAGCAACTCGTAGAAGGAGCCGTCGAGGTCGCTCGGCTTCACGCCGGGCACGACGCTCGCCGGGATGTGGAGAGTCTCGATCGCCATCGAGACCCCGTCGGCGAGCCTGAGCCGCTTGACCACGACGATCTCGGCTCCAGGAGAGACGTTGAGGAACCGTCCGAGCCGCGCGCCGGCTAGCTGGTGCGTCAGGGAGAGCGTGCGGCTCCCCGGCGCCATGCCGCGCCTCCGCATGTCCTCGCTGAACGAGGTCATCGTCAGCTGCTGGGAGATCTTCGGCTGCTGGACGTATGTGCCGCTACCGCGGCGCCGGACGAGGTAGCCCTCGCGCGCGAGATCGTCGAGCGCGGCGCGGACAGTGAGGCGCGAGACGCCGAGATCGGTGCTCAGCTGGCGCTCGGACGGAATCGCCGTGCCGACGCCGAGCTGCTGGATGAGCTCGAGCACCTGCTGCCGCGCGGCGCTCTGCTTCGTCATCTTCGGAGGGGTTCCGACCGCTTCCATCCGTCGGGAGCACTATAGAACCATTTCGCGCAAGTGGTCAATGCCATTGATTTCCAGCGCGCCATGCGGTATAGAACTCGCTGAGGCTTCGGATGGCGGAGATCGTTCTCGACAACGTGACGAAGGTCTTCGCCGGCGGCGTCGTCGCCGTCGACGGCGTCTCGCTGGCGATCGGCAGCGGGGAGTTCCTCGTCCTCGTCGGCCCGTCGGGGTGCGGCAAGTCGACGCTGCTGCGGATGATCGCCGGTCTCGAGGAGACGAGCGAGGGCACGGTGTCGATCGGCGGCCGCGACGTCACCGACCTGCCGCCGCGCGAGCGGGACATCGCGATGGTCTTCCAGAGCTACGCCCTCTATCCGCACATGCCCGTGCGCGCGAACCTCGGCTACGGCCTCAAGGTGCGGAAGACGCCGAAGCGGGAGATCGAGGAGCGCGTCGCGACCGTCGCGGAGCTGCTCGGGCTCGAGAGCCTCCTCGACCGCCGCCCCGCCGCGCTCTCGGGCGGGCAGCGGCAGCGCGTCGCGATGGGCCGCGCCATCGTCCGGCATCCGGCGGCCTTCCTCATGGACGAGCCGCTCTCCAACCTCGACGCGAAGCTCCGCGTGAGCATGCGCGCGCAGCTCGCCGCGCTCCACGCGCGGCTCGACACGACGACGATCTACGTCACGCACGACCAGATCGAGGCGATGACGCTCGGGCAGCGCGTGGCCGTGATGCGCGACGGCCGGATCCAGCAGGTCGACACGCCGCAGGCGCTCTACGCGAAGCCCGCCAACCTCTTCGTCGCCGCGTTCATCGGCTCGCCGGCGATGAACCTCGTCGACGCGGACGTCGTCGACGGCGAGCTCCGGTTCGGCGGCTACGCGATCCCGCTGCCCGCGGACGCGATGCCGCCTGCCGGCCGCGTCGTCGCCGGTCTACGGCCTGAGACGTTCGAGGACGGCGCCTTCGCGGAGCCGGCTCTGCCGCGGATCGACGTCAAGGTCGAGGTCGTCGAGGAGCTCGGCGCGGACACGCACGTCCTCTTCGCAGTCGCAGCACCGCGCGTCGAGGCGAGCGAGGTGCGCGAGGCGGCCGGCGACGAGGAGGTCGTCACCGCCGTCGAGGGCTCCCTCTTCACCGCGCGCGTCGCCCCGGGCACGGCCGCGCGTCCCGGCCTCCCGCTTCGTCTCGCGGTCGACCCGGCTCGGTTCCACTACTTCGACCCGCAGACGGGCCTCCGGCTCGAGCCGCAGCCGGCCGCGGCCGTCGTCGCCTAACCGAGCGCCGGAAGGGAGCCGGCCACCGGCGCCTTCGCGCGCCGGCGCAGGAGGCCACGTCGCCGGCAGTCCGCGGAGCGCACCACGCCGCCCCGCTCCCGCAGCTCGGCGTACGCGGCGGGCACGAGCTCGACGCGCCGTCCGCACTCCTTGCCGCATTCGCAGAGGAACTCGCCCGGCAGGTCGGGCTCAGCCGACTCGAGGAGGTCGTAGATCCGGTCGTTGACCTCCTGGAAGAGCATCGTGCGCCGCCCGGTCTCCATGAGCGAACTCTGCACCGGCGCGACCCACGAGCGGAAGTGTCGAGGCTCCCGGCTTACCGTTCTTTTACGCAGCCTTTGCGCAGCCCTCGCGCTGCTGGCTAGGGTCGCGCGAAAGGGAGGAGACGAATGACACTGCAGCTAGGCGATACGGCGCCCGACTTCGAGGCGCAGACGACGGAGGGGACGATCTCGTTCCACGACTGGATCGGCGACTCGTGGGCGGTGCTCTTCTCGCACCCGAAGGACTTCACGCCCGTGTGCACGACGGAGCTCGGCTACATGGCGCGGATCAAGCCGGAGTTCGACCGGCGCAACGTCAAGATCATCGGGCTCTCCGTCGACGCGACCGACGACCACGAGGCGTGGGCGCGCGACATCGAGGAGACGCAGGGCACGGCTCCGAACTATCCGATCATCGGGGACAACGACTTCCGGGTCGCGAAGCTCTACGGGATGCTCGCGTCCGACGTCGACGGCGACGCGAAGGCTCGCACGCCGGCCGACAACCAGACCGTCCGCAACGTCTTCGTGATCGGCCCGGACAAGAAGGTCAAGCTGATCCTGGTCTACCCGATGTCGACCGGCCGCAACTTCGACGAGGTGCTGCGGGTGATCGACTCGCTGCAACTGACCGCGCAGCACAAGGTCTCGACGCCGGTCAACTGGCAGCGCGGCGAGAACGTGATCATCTCCGGCTCGGTCTCGAACGACGAGGCGAAGGAGCTATTCGGCGCCTGGGAAGAGCCGAAGCCGTACATCCGGATCGTTCCCGACCCGAGCGGCGCCTAGCGGCCGCAGGCGGGCAGGTGATGCTGGGCGACCTGCAGCAGCAGGTCGTGTAGCCGCGCGCGCTCTTCCTCGCTCAGCGGCGCGAGAAGCTCGTCCTCGAGCCGGCGCGAGAGCGCGCGGAGCCGCGTCAGCGCCTTCCGGCCCTCGGGCGTGATCGAGACGACCTGCCGGCGGCGGTCGTCCGGATCGCGGCGGCGCTGCACGAGACCCTGCTCCTCGAGCTCGTCGAGGATCCCGACCATCTGGCCGCGGTCGTAGCCGAGCGCGTCCGCGAGGGCGCCCTGGGTCTCATGCGAGTCCTCGGCGAGGGCGACGAGCACGGCGTGGTCGTACGGGCTCATGCCGAGCTCGTCGTACGCGTCCATCGCCCGTTCCTTCGCCTTGTAGCCGAGCCGCTTGAGAAGGAACGCGGTGGAGTCGAGCAGCTCCGCGGGGAACCGCGGGCCGGCCTTGCCGGGCAGGGATTCCGTCTTCGTGACGTTCATTCGGGAATAGCGTAGCGCAGACAACCGTTGCTGTGATATCTGATTGACTTAGCCAACGGTTAGGAGGATCAATCGAAGTGCTCTCAGTCGCCACCCCAATCACGAAGGACCGCAAGTGGAGCGCGCTCGCGCTCATCGTCACCGCGCAGTTCATGGTCATCCTCGACGTCGCGATCGTCAACGTCGCGCTGCCGTCGATCAAGACCGACCTCGGCTTCTCGGAGAACAGCCTGCAGTGGGTGATCTCCGCCTACGCCATCCTCTTCGGCGGCGCCTTGCTCCTCGGCGGCCGCCTCGCGGACATCCTCGGCCGCCGGCGCCTCTTCGTCGCCGGGCTCGGCCTCTTCACCGCGAGCTCCCTCCTCTCCGGCTTCGCGTGGTCGGCGGGATCGCTGATCGCCTTCCGTGCCGTGCAGGGGCTCGGCGGCGCGCTGCTCGCCCCGGCCGCGCTCTCATTGCTCATGACGCGCTTCGCCGAGGGCCGCGAGCGCAACCTCGCGCTCGGGATCTACGGCGCGGCATCCGGTAGCGGCGCGGCGGTCGGAGTGCTGCTCGGTGGCCTCCTCACGTCGTATCTGAGCTGGTCGTGGATCTTCTTCATCAACGTCCCCGTCGGAGTCGCGGCGATCGCGCTGACGCCGTTCCTCCTGCCGGAGAGCCGGGCGGATCTCGGCCACCGGCACCTCGACGTCGCGGGCGCGGCCTCGAGCACGGCCGGGCTGATGCTCCTCGTCTACGCGCTGACGCGCGCGACGACCGACGGCTGGAGCGCGCCCGTGACGCTCGGGCTGCTCGGCGGCTCG
>DASRED010000050.1:0-33128 GCA_035652255.1 Gaiellaceae bacterium
CGAGGACGACCCCGAACGAGAAGAGGATCGAGAGCCAGTTCGGCAGGTTCCACTGCGAGCCGTACGCGAGCGCGAAGCCGCCGGCCATGATCAGCTGCCCGTACGCGAAGTTGACGAGGCGGAGAACGCCGAAGACCAGTCCGATCCCGACGGCCATCAGCGCGTAGATCCCTCCGAACTCGAGGCCGTTCGCGAACACCGGCCAGCTGAGGTTGAGAAAGGCCAGCGTCACGAGAGATAGGCGGCGACGAGCCGGTCGGTGTCGCCCGCGTCCTTCGGCGCGAGAGTCAGGCGGAGCTCGCCGTTCGCGAGCACGTACGAGCGGTCGGCGAAGGCGACGGTGCGCTGCGCCCGCTGCTCGACGAGCAGCACGGCGAGGCCGGAGTCTCGGATCTTCGCGAGGGCCTCGAAGACGACGTCGACGATCTTCGGCGCGAGGCCGAGCGACGGCTCGTCGAGGAGCAGGACGTCCGGCTCGGAGACAAGCGCGCGGGCGATCGCCAGCTGCTGCTGCTGCCCGCCGGAGAGCGCGCCGGCGTGGCGACGCCGGAACTCGTCGAGGATCGGGAAGAGTTCATAGGCGTGGGCGAACGGGTCGCCGCTCGGCCGCGAGCGGCGCGCGGCGAGCCCGAGCCGGAGGTTCTCCTCCACCGTCAGCTCGCCGAAGATGCGGCGGCCCTCGGGCACGAGCGCGACGCCGTGCCGCGCGACGCGCTCGGAACGCATGCCGAGCAGCGACCGGCCCTCGAGGCGGATGTCGCCGCCGACAACGGGAGCCGCGCCCATGATCGCGTGGAGGGTCGAGGACTTGCCCGCGCCGTTCGGCCCGATCAGGCCGACGACCTCGCCGCGGCCGACTTCGAGCGACAGGGCGCGCACGGCATCGACCGCGCCGTAGCGGACGCTGAGACCGTCGAGCGCGAGGGCGGGAGCCGCTTCGCTCATTCCACGTCCGCCGCGGCGCTCTCGCCGAGATAGGCCGCGGCGACGCCGAGATCCGCGCGGATCTCGTGCGGCGTCCCCTCGGCGAGCGTCGTCCCCTGGTCGAGGACGTAGATGCGCTCGCAGACCTCGAGGACGAGGGCGACGTTGTGGTCGACGAGCAGGACGCCGGCGCCGCGCTCCTGCACGGTCCGCACGGCGGCCGCGAAACGCGGCACCTCCGCTTCGGAGAGCCCCGCCGCCGGCTCGTCCATCAGGACGAAGCGCGGCTCGGTCGCGAGCGCGCGGGCGACGCCGAGGCGGCGCTCGTCGCCGTGCGGAAGCGACGCGGCGGGCTGCTCCGCGTAGGCGGTCAGCCCGAGCAGGGCGAGCAACTCGTCCGTCCGCGTCGCGGCGGCCCGTTGCGAGGCGCCGACGCCGAGCGCCGCGACCTCGACGTTCTCCCGCACCGAGAGGCCCCCGAAGGAGTGGCTGTGCTGGAAGGTCCGGGCGAGGCCGTGCCTGCCGCGGCGGTGCGCGGGCCAGCGCGTGACGTCGCGGCCCTCGAGCAGGACGCGGCCGTGGCTCGGACGGTCGAAGCCGCTGAGGAGGTTCACGAGCGTCGACTTTCCCGCGCCGTTCGGCCCGATCAGGCCGAGGACCTCACCCTGGTGCAGCTCGAGCGAGACGTCCCGCAGCGCCTCGACGCCGGCGAACGAGCGCGAGACGGAGGAGGCCCGGAGCGTTCCTCCGGGCCTCCCCTTCGTCTCGGACGGTGCCCCCGTCAAGCCCTACGAGTCCGGGCTGTTCGGGACGACCTTGGCGGTGATGAGCCCCTTCGCGAACGTCTGGTTGTTGTTGATCTCGATCACGCGATAGGCGCGACCGAAGACCGTGTGACGCGTAGCGGTGAAGCTCACGTTCCCCGACAGGGTCTTGACGCCCTTGAACTTCTGCATCACGGCGGCGAGCACCGATCCCTTGAGGGAGCCGTGCGCGCGCGTGATCGCCGTGACGAGGCCGTCGATCGCGGCCGGGCCGGCCACGAAGCCGCCGGTCGCCGCCTTGACCTTCTTGGCGAGCGCGTTGACCGCCGGGTTCGGGTCCTTCCCGAACGCGTTCGCGTACGTCACGAACCAGTAGTTCGTGACCTTCGGGCCTTGCGTCGGGAGCCAGTACGTGCCGTCGCCGGCCCACGAGTTGAGGACGGCCGCGTGGTCGCCTGCCGACCGCAGGTCGGTGATGAACGGCGCGAGCGCCTGGTACGCGCCCGCCGTCGAGGTCACGACCACGGCGGACTTGTGCTGGGCGATCGCCGACGCGGCGGCGTTGAAGTTCGTGGAACCCTGCTGGAGAGCCGGATCCTGGTACGTCGTCTCGTAGTTGATCGTCCCGCCGAGCTGTGTGAAGCGGGCCTTGAAGGCGCTGACGACTGCCTTGAAGTAGACGATCGTCGTGTCCTTCGCGAGATCGGCCGTCTTCCAGCCCTTGTTCCACGCGAGCTGGGCCATCGCGGAGCCCTCGTCCTGCGCCATGTTCCCGAAGCTGAAGGCGAGCTTCCCCTTCGCGCCGAAGCGCTTCGGCCCCATCTGGTCGGTGCCGATACACGGCGCGATCGTGAGGAGGCCCTTGTTGATGGACTCCTGGACGACCGGTGCCGCGAGATCGACGTCACACGTCGTGAAGATGACGTTCGCGTGGTACTGGCTGATCAGCCGGTCGGCGCAGGTCTTCGAGACCGTCGCGTTGTCACCCTGCGTGTTGCAGGTCTTGATCACGAGCTTCTTGCCCATGACGCCGCCCTTGGCGTCGATCTTCGCCACCTCGAGCTTCGCCGCGGCGAGAGCCGGCCCGTCGAACGGCGCCATCGGGCCGCCCGAGCTGCCGTCGTACGCCCAGCCGATCACGATCGAGCCGCCCTTCGACGAATGCGTCCGTGCCGCCGCGGCCGCGGCGAGGACGAGCGCCGCTGCGGCGACGATGACGAGCGCCCAACGCGCTCGCTTGCTTCCCATCATGTCTCTCCTCTCCGGACCACGGACGTGGCCGTGACCCTCCGTTCGGACCAACAGTGGGCGAATGCCTCCCGGCCGCGGCGCGCGAGCTCGGCGGCGTCGACATCCCAGAGGGAGTCGGGATACGCGCTGCCGAACGCGCCGTTGTCGGAGAAGATCTCGAGGTCGTAGAAGCCGCCCCAGCCCGCGTCCTCGAGTGCGCCGAGGATTGCCGGCAGGTCGGCGGCGCCGTCGCCGGGCAGGACGCGGTCGGCCCAGCCGCGAGTCGGCTCGCGCCAGTCGCCGACGTGAACGCCGGCGATCAGCTGCGCGTGGCGCGGGATCTCCTCGAGCAGGTCGGGCGTGTTCCAGAGATGCCAGACGTCGAACTGGATCCCGACGGCGTCGGAGCCGACCTCCTCGACGAACTCGGCGGCGTCGCCGAGCGTGTTGAGGATCGACCAGCTCTCGATCCCTTCCCGCTGGAACGGCTCGACCGCGAGCCGCAGCCCGAGGAGCTCGGCTTCCCGCGCGACCTCGCGCACGCCCGCCACCGCCGTCGCCCGGTCGCCGGGGCCGGTGAAGCACAGCACCGCCGCCGGCGCGAACGGCGCTAGAGCCTCGAGGGAGCGGAGCAGCGTCTCGACACGCTCGCGGGGCGTCTCGGGCCCGGGCAGCAGCGGCAGCGGCTGAATGGACGGGACGAGCGGCACGGCGGTCGCCGCTCCGAGCCCACTCTCCCTGAACGCCTCGAGCGATCCGGCGCCGAGCTTCATCTCCCAGATCCCGATCCCCTCCGCCCCGGCGGCCCTATAGGCGCGCAGGTCGTCCTCGAAGCTCGCGGTGAGCGTACTCACCTGCGAGATCGAGAACCGTGGCAGTTGCTCGGTGACCCTCGACACTCCCGGTGCGGGATCGTCTCACGTTGTTTGACATCTGATCAAGTGTGGTTCACGCTCGCACGTCGTGGAGTCCAGCCTGCGTGAGGGGAGCGCGGTACGTCACCGCACGATGGCCGAGGCGGCGCTCGAGCGCCTGCGCGAGGCGATCATCCTCGGAGAGCTCACCCCGGGAACGCCGCTGCGACTCGAAGATCTCGCCCGCTCGCTCGGGACGAGCATCTCCCCGGTGCGCGAGGCGGTGCGCCGGCTCGAGGCACTCGGCCTCGCCGAGCACGTCCCGCACCACGGCGCCAAGGTCACCGGGCTCGACGTCGAGGAGCTGCGTGAGCTCTTCTCCGTCCGGCTCGCGCTCGAGACGCTCGCCGTCCGTCGCGCCGCGGAGTTGTTCACGGCGGACGACGAGCGGACGGCGCAGGAGCAGCTCTCCGCCTTCGCCGCCGCACGGCGTGCCGGCGACACGCGCGAGGCCGTCCGCGCGCACACGGCGTTCCACTTCGCCCTCTACGAGGCGGCGCGATCCAGCTGGCTGCTCCGCCTGATCCGACCCGCCTGGGACAGCTGCGAGCGCTACCGGCCGGTGCTGCTCGAGGAAACGGGCGACCTCCAGAAGCGGCACGCGGAGCTCGACGCGGAGCTTCTCGCGGCGTGCGTCGCGCGCGATCCGGCCCGCGCCTCGGCCGCGTTGCGCGACCACCTCGAGCTCGCCACCGAGATCTTCTCCGTCGAGCTCGCCGGCCGCAGCATCTTCGCGTTCTAGCGAGGCAGCAGGCCGCGCGCCCGGGCGACGGCCCGCTGGGACAGCGGCGGCTCGAGCAGCTTGCGCGCGACGAGTGTCCCGGAGCCGCCGCCGAGGCCCGGCCCCGGCCACGTGCTCGCGCCGATCTGCCACAGCCGCTCGACCGGCGTCGCATGGCCCGGGCTTCCCGGCAGGGGCCGCCAGAGGAAGTTCTGGTCGAGCGCGAGCGAGCCGCCGTACGGGTCGCCGTGCCGGAGGTTGATGTTCGCGCGCTGAATGTCGTGCGGCCCGAGGCAGACGCGCCGGAGGATCGTGGACTCGAGGTTCGGGATGTGACGCGCGAGCCGCGCCTGGATCCGGTCGGCGTATCGCTCGCGCAGCTCGTCCGTCCACTCGCCGCCGCCGGCGTCGATCTCGCCGGCCGCGTCCCCCTTGATCCGCCACGGCAGCTCCTGCAACTGGATCCAGAGCAGGCCGCGCCCCTCGGGAGCGCGCGAGGAATCCATCGTCAGCGGCTGGCCGACGACGACGGTCGCCTCGGCGGGGAGCAGCCCGCGGTCCGCCTCGTTCACCGCGCGCGAGACGCCGTCGAGGCCGGGCGTGAGATGGACGATCGCGGTCTGCCCGAGCCGCTCGTCGCCGTCCCAGCGCGGCGGCTCCGAGAGCGCGTAGTGGATCTGCATCTCCGAGCGGCCGTACCGGAAGCGGCGCGGCTGCTCGGCGACCGGCTGCGGGGCGCCAGCGTCGACGAGGAGCCGCTCGTACAGCTGCGTCGGCGTGACGCTCGCGATGACCGCGCGTCCGGCGCCGACCACGGCGCCCTCGGTGAGGCGGACACCGACCGCGCGGCCCGAGCGGACGAGGACGCGCTCGACGTCCTTGTCCGTCTCGCAGACGCCGCCGTGGTCGCGGATCAGCTGGACGAGCGCCTCCGCGAGCTTCGCGCCGCCGCCGCGCGGGATCGGCATTCCGCCTTCCTGCACGGCGACAGCGATCACCTGGGTCATGAATCCCGACGTCGCCTGATCCGGCCCGAGGCCGGTGTGGAGCACCCACGGAGCGAGGACGCCGTGCGCGTGCCCGGAGGCGAACGTCGTCTCGAGCCAGTCGCGGCTCGACTGGAGCACGTCGCCGAGAAACGCGAGCGCGCCCGCGCGACCGAGGCGACGCACGGCCTTGCCCGCGAGCGCGAGCCCGGCCGGTGACCAGAGCTCCGTGCCGAGGACGCCGAACGCGAGGTCGGCGTTCGGGAAGAAGCGCTCGAGCACGCCCGGCCACTCCGGCCCGAGCTCCTGCGCGTTCTCTTCCGCCGTCCGCAGGAGAAAGGCGGACGAGCCGTCCGGGAACGCCGTGCCGGTCGGCAGGTCGGTGTTGAGGTACTCGAGCCCACGGGCCGCGAGCTCGTCGCCGAGCTCGGCGTGCGCCGCGCCGCCGACCCAGAGTGGATGCCAGGCGCTGAAGACGTCGTGGGGGAAGCCCGGCTGCGTCAGCTCCGCCGTCTTGATCGCGCCGCCGAACCAGTCGTTCCGCTCGAGGACGCAGACCCGCCAGCCGGCTCGCGCGAGGAGGGCGGCGCAGGTCAGGGAGTTGACGCCGCTGCCGACGACGACGGCGTCGAACTCGTCAGCCACCGGCAAGCTCCCGGAACTCGTCGTCGGTGACGAGGCCGCGCTTGCGCGTCCCGAGCTCCTTCACCCGCGCGAGCAGCTCGGCGCGCTTCTCCTCGGGCACGTCGAGCCCGAGCTCCTCCGCCTTGATCCGGATCGAGTCGAGGCCGCTCTTCTTGCCGAGGACGATGCCGCGGCCGGTCGCGACGAGCTCGGAGGAGTACGGCTCGATCGACGGCGGATCGTGGAACTGCGAGGCGACCGCGCCCGACTCGCGCCGGAAAAGCGTCTCGCCGGTGAGCGGCTTCCACGGCGCGAGGCCGTAGCCCGACAGCTCCTGCACGCGCGTGGACGTCTCGCGGATCCGGTCGAGGCGCAGGCCGGTCTCGACCCCGTAGAGCGCGCGGAGCGCGAGCGCGATCTCGCCGAGGTCGGCGTTGCCGGCGCGCTCGCCCATCCCGTTGATCGTGCCGTGGATCCACGTCGCGCCCGCACGCACGGCGGCGACCGCCGACGCGGTGGCGACGCCGAAGTCGTCGTGGCCGTGGAAGTGGACGGGAACGCCGCCGCCGACCGCCTCGACTGTCCGTCCGACGAGCTCGGCGACTGCCTCGGGCGACGCGATTCCGAGCGTGTCGACGACGACGACCTCACGCGCTCCCGCCTCGACCGCCTCGGTGTAGACGCGCGTGTAGAAGTCCGGCTCGGCGCGGGTCGAGTCGACCCCGAAGAAGGCGGCGCGGATCCCGTGCTCGGCGGCGAAGCGCATCGCACCCGTGATCCGGCCGAGCATCGTCTCGCGGTCGACGCCGATCGCCTCGAGCTTGAGGTCGGAGATCGGCGACTCGATGACGCTCGCCTCGACGCCGAGCTCGACGAGGAGCTCGAGGTCGGCGGGGACCGCGCGGGAGAAGCCCCAGACCTCGGCGCCGAGCCCGGCGGCGGCGATGAGCTCGACCGCGCGCCGGTCGTCCTCCGAGACGCGCGGGAAGCCGGCCTCGATCCGCTCGATCCCGAGCCCGTCGAGCAGGCGTGCGATCTCGAGCTTGTCCTCCGGCGAGAGGACGACGCCGACCGTCTGCTCGCCGTCGCGCAGGGTCGTGTCGTAGAGGCCGACGCGGCCGCCGACGCGATACGCGTCGTTCAGGGACCCGGTCCAGATCAGGTCGGACACGCGACGACTCCGTCGGGGAAGGACGACAGCTTCTCGACGCCGTCGGCCGTGACGAGGAAGTTGTCCTCGACGCGGAGGCCGCCGCCGCCCGGCCAGTAGACCCCCGGCTCGACCGCGAGCACCATCGCGCGCGCGAACTCGCCGCCGCCGGCCTGGTGCGGGTACGGCGGCTCGTGGGCGCGGGCGCCGACGCCGTGGCAGATCGGATGCGTCGGCTGGACGTGCTCGCGGACGCGCCGGTCGAGCTCGGCCATCGACGCGCCCGGCCGGATGAAGTCGAGGGCGCTCGCGTAGACGCCGAGCAGCATCTCCTCGAGCTCCGTGTACTCCGGCTTCAGCTCGCCGACCACGAGGTTCTTCGTGTGGTCGGCCCAGTAGCCGTCGGCGCAGACCCAGATCTCGAACAGGACGGGCTCGCCCTCGACGACGGGCAGATCCCCGGTCGCGGTGAACGTCTTGATCCCCGGTCCCGCCCAGACGAGCGAGAACGGCAGCGCGAGCTCGACCCGGCCCTGCCAGCCCGTCCCCTCGCCGTGGACGAAGCCCTGCCAGAGCGCGGCCGCCTCCGCCTCCTTCATCCCGACCCGCAACTCGCCGCGGACGTGCTCCATCGCCGCCGCCGCGATCTCGTTCGCGAGGCGGAGGCGCTCGATCTCCTGCTCCGTCTTGAGCGAGCGGGCGCGGACGAGGAGCGGCGTCGCGTCCACCGCCTCCGGGAACGCCTCGAACCAGGCGGCGGTGAACGTCGTCGGCTCGCCGACCATCCGGTCGGACGCCTGTGTGCCGAGGGAGAGCTCCAGGCCGACGCGCCCGTACGGCCGGGCCGCGTCGACCGCCGCCTCGAGCGTGCGGGCGAGCGGCGGGCGCGGATCCGCGGGGTCGTAGCCCTTGACGAAGCGCACGTCCTCGGTCCACGCCGTCCGCGCGGCGTCCTCCTCGGACGCCTCGATCGTGATCAGCACCGGCTCGCCCTCGCGCGGGAGGACGCACGCGTCGTAGCCCTTCATCCCCCAGAAGTTCGTCAGGTAGAGGACGTTGTCGGGCGCGCGGACGACGAGCGCGTCGAGCTCCTCCCCGGCCATGAGCTCACGAACGCGCGCGAGCTTGGCCTCGTCGCGCGGCCAGGCCATCAGTCCCCCCAGGGACGAATGCGCGGCGGGGCGGGCTCGCCGTGGCCCTCCTCCCATGAGATAACGGGATTCCGGAGGACGCCGATCCCCTCGATCTCCGCCTCGACGACGTCGCCGGGCTTGAGGTAGAGCCGCTTTCGCTCCTCCTCCGACTTGAAGCCGGCGACGCCGGCGACGGTTCCCGTCGAGAGGACGTCGCCCGCGCTGTAGCCGAGCGCCGAGAAGTTGCTGAGGATCTGCGGGATCGTCACGCTCATCCGGCTCGAATGCGACTCCTGCCGCGTCTCGCCGTTGACCCGCAGCGTCATCGCGAGCGCGTGCGGGTCGGGGATCTCGTCCGGAGTCACGATCCACGGGCCGAGCGGGCAGAAGGTGTCGATCGCCTTGCAGAAGCTGAAGACGCCCGAGCGCATCTCGCCGCGCTGGATGTCGCGGGCCGTGATGTCGTTGAAGACGACGTAGCCGCCGATGTAGTCCATGGCCTCCTCCGGCCCGAACCACTTGCCGGCCTTGCCGAGCACGACGGCGAGCTCGAGCTCGTAGTCGAGCTCCTCGGTCAGGTGCTCCGGATAGACGATCGGCTGCTCGGGCCCGATGATCGCGTCGACGTTCTGGAAGAAGTTGATCCACGGCGCGATGCGGTGCGACCAGTCGACGTTCTTCGACTCCTCCTCGTGCTCGCGGAAGTTGCCGGCGGTGTGGAAGAACTTCTTCGGGACGATCGGCGCCTCGAGGCGCGCCTCGGCGAGCGGCGTGCGGCGGTTGCTCTCGTGCGCGCCGCCCGCGGAGAAGTACTCGCGCATCGAGCGGATGTCGAACTCGACGATCTCGTCCCCGTCGACCCGCCCGACCTTGCCGCCGTTGAAGGTGACGAGCTTCATGCCACTCCGCAGACCGTCATCGCCACTCGAGCGTAGACCTCGGCCGTCCTGACGAGACCGTCGATCTCGAGGTTCTCGCCGAGCTCGACGTCCATCAGCCCGGTCGAGGTGCCGTAGTTGACGGTCGGCACGCCGTAGCGCGTCAGCGCCGACGCGTCGCTGAACCAGCGCGTCACGTCGCGCCCGGGTGGCTCGCCCCAGACCTCGGCGTGCGCGGCGTCGATCGCGGCGACGAGCTCGTGCCCCTCCTCGATCTCGGCGCCGGGCGCTGTGACGTAGACCTCGCCCTCGACGCCGTAGTCGGGGAACCGCTCGGCGAGCCCGCGCACCATCTCGAGCACCTCGCCACGAGCGACCGCCATCTCCTTCGTCGGCGGCACGCGGACGTCGAGGAAGAGATCCGTGTGGTGCGGCGTGCGGGAGGCGCGCCAACCGAAGCCGCCCTCGATCGCGCCGACGTTGACGATCGCCTTCGCGCCCCGGTACGCGTTCGCGGCATCGTCCTCCCAGGCCGGGATCCACTCGAGCACGGCGTCGAGCACCTCGCGCGCGCGGAGGATCGAGTTCGAGCCGCGGCGGCCCTCGCTGAACGCCGTGTGGATGAAGTCGCCGTTGACCCGGATCCGGAGCCAGAGCGCGCCGAAGTGACCGAGCACGACCTTCCCCTCCGTCGGCTCACCGAGCAGGCACATGTCCGCGACACCGCCGTGCGAGACGAGGTAGCGCGTCCCGGCCGCGTAGCCGCGGAAGCTCGCTCCCTGCGCCTCTCCCTGCTGCGTCTTCTCGATCTCGCCGCAGACGGCCGCGACGAGGACGTCGCCGCGCAGCCGGACTCCCGCCTCCTGGAGCGCGCGCACCGCCTCGACGTAGCAGGCGACCGCGCCCTTCATGTTCGAGACGCCGAGCCCGTACAGGCGCCCGTCCTGCTCGAAGGCTTGAGGCTGGAAGCCGCGGACGCCGCGCAGCCACGGCTCGCGTCCCGAGTACGACGTGTCGAGATGCCCGTTGAACATCAGCGATTTGCCGCCGCCGGCGCCCGCCCAGATGCCGAGCGCGTTCGCGCGGCCCTCCTCCACCTGCTGCCACTGCACCTGCAGGCCGAGCTCGTCGTACAGCTCGACCATCACGCGCGCCGCCGCCTCCTCGTCGCCGGTGAAGCTCGGGACGTCGATCAGCCGCGACGCCGTCTCGACGAGCCGGTCGCGGTCGACGCGGATGTCGGTCACCGCCCCACCCGCTCGAGCTCGGCGAGCCATTCGTGCCCCGGGTGAAGGCGGGCGATCGCCTCCTCGAGCCACCTCCGCGCGGGCGGGTCGAGCCGCGGCAGCACCGCCTCGAAGTCGGCGCGGTTCTTGTCCTCGGCGGAGTGCTTCGCCTTGAACAGGAGGACGATCTCGGGCCGGCCGTACGGGATGCCGTCGTCCGTCCACGCGATCACCCGCTCGTACGGGAGCCGAATCGCGGGCTCGCGGCGGCAGATCCACGTGTCGCCGTCCGACGGCTCCCGGAAGAAGTCGACATGCCACTTCCCGGTCGCCGGGTCGCGCACCCAGGTCTGATGCGTGTCCCACAACCGGTCGCGCGCCTCCGCGAGCGGCGTCGCCTCCCACGGGCCGGTGATGAGGGCGACTTCGTACGGAGCGAGGACGTCCGCGAGCTCGTCGAAGCGCGAGTTCGGAACGGCGACCTCGAGGTCGTAGTGCTCCCGGCGCTCGCCGCCGAGGAAGAGGTCGATCGCCCAACCGGCCGCGACGTACCAGGGGAGGTCGACGTCCGCGAGAAGCTCCGCGACCTGCTCGGGCCGCCATGACTCCCAGTCCGCGAAGTCGGGCTTGAACGTCGTCATCGGACGTGCGGGAGGACCTTCTCCCCGAACAGCCGGATCTGCTCGTGGCGGTCGGCGCCCCACAGTTCGAGCATCACGTGCGAGCAGCCGGCGTCCTTGTACTCCTCGATCGCCGCGATGCAGTCTTCCGGCGTCCCCGCGATGGGACGGCACTTGTCGAGCAGCGCGTCGGAGACCTGCGCCTTCGCGGCGAGCCGTCCGCCCTGCTCCATTGCCTCGGCGACCGGGCGGATCTCGTCCTGCTCGATCCCGGCGAGGTCGAGGAGGGTGTCGGCGGCGCCCTGGATGTTCTGCACCTTGTTCGCGAGGTACATCCCGGCGATCTCGCGGGCGCCGTCGCGGCCGGCGTCGCGGTCGGACTCGTGGATCGAGGCGACGACCGTGCAGCCGACGTCGATCGCCTCGCCGACGTTGGCGCGCGTGTAGCGGACGAAGCCCGGCGTCGTGATCGACGGTGTCAGGCAGCCGTCCGCGATCTCCCCGGCCAGCGCCTGCATCTTCGGCGCGGTCGCTGCGATGTAGACCGGCGGCACCTCGCGCGGCGCGTGCGCCTCGGCCGCGAGCGCCGGCACGTCCGCGCTCCACGTGTCGCCGTCGTACTCGAACCGCTCGCCGGAGAGGACGCCGCGCGCGATCGTCACCGCGTCGCGCATCGGCCCGAGCGTCTTCTTCGTCTGCGTCTTCGTGTTGTTGAGGAAGATCTTCGAGGTCCCGAAGCCGAGGATGAAGCGCCCCGGCCCGGCCGCCTCCTGCACGACGCGCGCGTCCATCGCCGCCTGGACGGGATGGCGCGTCGAGGCGGCGATGATCCCCCAGCCGATCGTCAGCCGCTTCGTCTCGCGCCCCATGAGGGCGGCGACGCCGGTCGAGGAGCGCGCCTCCATGCCGTGCTTGCGCCACCAGGGATACGCCTCCGCGAGCCAGATCGTGTCCATGCCCGCCTCGTCCATCGCGCGCGCCGACGCGAGCATCTCGTCGAGCGGCTCCATCGTGAGCTGCATGACGCCGATCCGGAACGGAACGGTCACTCGGACTGCGTGGCCTGCTGAATCTGCGCGTCGAGCGCAGAGAGGACGTGCTGGACCTGCTGGTTGACGATGGGCTGGAGGACGCGCTGGCCCATCGAGCCGACCGGGCCGGCGATCTTCACGTCCGCCGACCACGCCATCGACGTGCCGCCCTCCGGGGCGTCGCCGAGCGTGAACGACGTCTCCATGTTCATCATCGCGCCGACGCCGTGACCCTTCACCGCGAGCTTCGCGAACTCGGGCTCGCGCTCCTCGACCTTCTCCATGTCGACCTTCATCTTCAGGCCGCCGAGGCCGAGGGGGATCTTCACGTTCGCCGTCCAGCGGCGGTCGTCGTGGATGTCGAAGCTCTCGACCCCCGGCATCGTCTTCGCCATCGACTCCGGGTCGTTGAGGACCCGCCAGACGACGTCGCGCGGCGCGTCGAAGACACGCTCGCCGGAGACGTTCACGCGCTCGTCTCCTGCAGCATCTCCCAGACGCGCTGGTACGGGTTGTGGCTCGTCGTCACGACGACGCCGGTCGCGTCCTGGATCGCCGCGCAGACGGCGTGGATGCCGGCGCCGCCGCCCTCGCCCATCCCCTTCGTGCCGAGCGGCGTGAACGGGGACGGGCTCTCGATCGCGCCGGTCGCGAGCGGCGGCATGTCGAGCGCGTGCGGGACGTGGTAGTCGTAGAAGTTGGGCGTCAGCAGGTTTCCGTCCTCGTCGTACTCGTAGACCTCGTGGATCGCGGCGCCGATCGCCTGCGCGGTCGCGCCCATCACCTGGCCCTCGACGATCTGCGGGTTGATCCGCTTGCCGCAGTCGTCCACGGCGGCGTAGTCGACGATCTCGTACCAGCCCGTCTCCGGGTCGATCTCGACGACGGCGACGTGGAGCTGCGCGGCGTACGTGAGCGTGAGGTTGCCGGTCTTCGTCTCGACGTCGGGCACCTGGAACGGTGGCCGGTAGACGTAGCGGCAGTTGAGCGTGACGTCGAGGTCCTCAGGCAGGCCGGCGTTGTTCGCGTTGATGATCGCGCCGCACGCCATGAACGGGAGGAACGCGTCGGCGTTCTCCTTGATCCGGATCCCGCCGTCCGCGAGCTCGAGCAGATTTTCCTCGCATGAGAAGACCGCTGAAGCGAGCTTGAAGATCTCGTCCCGGAGCATCTCCGTCGCGCCCTTCACGGCGGAGAGGCCCGTCACCGCGAACTGGCTCGCGTACGTGCCGGAGAAGCCCGCGTGCGAGTTCCAGTACGAGTCGTGCCCGGCGCGGACGTGAACCGCGTCGAGGTCGCAGTTGAGGATGTCGGCGACGACCTGGGCAGCGGTCGTCTCGTGTCCCTGCCCCTGCGGCGTCGTCCCGAGGGTGACGACGATCTCGCCGAAGATGTCGAGCTTCACCGTCGCGACCTCGTTGTTGCCGGAGAACTGCAGCTCCGGGTTGATGAGACGCGACTGGCCGAAGTTGTTCGTGCCGGAGTCGAGGGTGGAGCCGATCCCGACGCCGAGCACCTTGCCCCGCTCCTTCGCCGCCGCCTTGCGGACGGGTATCGCGTCGTAGTCGATCAGCTCGAGCGCGAGGTCGAGCATCCGCGCGTAGTCGCCGGAGTCGTAGACGCAGCCGTTCGGCGTCTCGTACGGCATCTCCTCGGCGCGGATGTAGTTCTTCTTCCGCACCTCGACCGGGTCGAGGCCGAGCTCGTGCGCGACGATGTCGATGACCCGCTCGGTGAACCAGAGGTGCTGCATCCGCGAGTAGCCGCGGTTCGGGGAGACGGGCGCCTTGTTCGTCGCCACCTGCGTGAAGTCGAGCTCGCAGTGGCGCCAGCGGTACATACCGGGCGTCACCTGCGCCCAGATCACGCCGCCGAGCGGCTCGTAGCGGAGCCACGCGCCGGCGTCGTCGAGCGCCTTCGTCCGGAAGCCGAGCAGCGTCCCGTCCTCCTTGACCGCGACCTGCGTGTCGTGGAACCAGCGCTCGTTGCCGTGCGACATCGAGAGGTGGAAGTCCGTCCGCCACTCCGTCCACTGGATCGGACGGTTGAGCTTGCGGGCGAGGAGGCAGCAGACGACGAGCTGCGGGTGGGAGGTGATCTTGTTCCCGAAGCCGCCGCCGATGTCCTGGGTGACGAAGCGGAGCTTGTCGAGCCCCACCTTCATCGCGGGCCCCATCATGATCGCGGCGAAGCCGGGGAACTGGTTGTTCGTGTGGATCGTCCACTGCTCGACGCCGCGGTTGAACTCGACGAGCGCGCCGTCGCACTCGAGCGGCGTCGAGTTGAAGCGGTGGAAGTGGAGCTGGGGGATCTCGATGACGCGGTCGGACTCGGCGACGGCGGCGTCGAAGTCGCCCCACGAGTAGAGGCCTGTCCACATCAGGTTGCCGCCGGCGTCGTCGTGGAGGACCGGCGCGTCCGCGTCCTGCGCCTTCCGGGCGTCGACGACCGCGGGCAGCGGCTCGTACTCCACCTCGACGAGCTCGGACGCGTCGCGCGCGAGCTCCCGTGTCTCGGCGACGACGGCGACGACCGGCTCGCCGACGTAGCGCACCTTCCCAACCGCGAGCGAGTAGTCCTTGATGTTCCCGCCCGGCACGCTCGAGATCTGGAAGAACGGATCCGTGAGCGCCGCGACCTCCTCGCCGGTCAGCGTCCCGTAGACGCCCTCGACCGCCTCGGCCGCGGAGACGTCGACCCGCGTGATGTGCGCGTGCGCGTAGGGCGAGCGCACGAAGTGGAGGTAGCCCATCCCGTGCCGCTTGATGTCGTCGACGAAGACGCCCTCGCCCTGCAGGAGGCGCTTGTCCTCGCGCCGCTTGACGCTCTGGCCGCCCCAGCCCTTCTGGAGCTCGACCTTCTCGGGGGCGACGGTCGTCGTCGAGGCCTCGCTCATTTCGCCACCGCCTTGACGGCCTCGAAGATGTTCCAGTAGCCGGTGCAGCGGCAGATGTTGCCCTGCAGTGCCTTCTTGATCTCCTCGTCCGACGGGCTCGGGTTGTCGCGGAGGAGGGCCGTCGCGCTCATCAGCATCCCCGGCGTGCAGTAGCCGCACTGGAGCGCGTGGTGCTCGTTGAACGACTGCTGAAGCGGCGTCAGCTCGCCGTTCTCCGCCAGGCCCTCGACCGTCTCGATGCTCGCGCCGTCCGCCTGGACGGCGAGCAGCATGCAGCTCTTGACGAGGACGCCGTCGACGATCACCGAGCACGCGCCGCAGTTGCCCGTGTCGCAGCCGACGTGGCTGCCCGTCAGGTCGAGGTCGTCGCGGAGGAAGTGGATAAGGAGCTTGCGCGGCTCGACGTCGCGCGCGTACGTCGTGCCGTTGACGGTGACGCTGACGTTCACCGCGACGCCGCCTCCTGCGCGGCGCGGGTCGCGAGCACCTCGGCGAGATGGAGCCGGTACTCGGCGCTGGCGTGGACGTCGGACGGCGGCTCGATCCCGGCGCCGCGCACGGCCGCGGCGACGCCGTCGGGCGAGTCGGCCGTGACGAGGACGGGGACCGCGTCGATGCAGCCGAGCGCGACGCGGACGGAGCCGTTGACGCTCGCCGCCGCGTTGCAGATGCACGTCCCGTCGGCGCCGAGCGTCACCGCGGCGAAGCCGTCCTTCTTGCCGGCCGGGATCGAGATGCGGGTCAGCAGCTCGCCCGGCCCGACCGCGGTCATGTAGACGCCGAGGAAGAACTCCTCCGCCGGCACCTCGCGCTCTCCGCCGGCCCCCTGGATGGTCATCCGGGCGCCGGTCGCGACCATGAGCGGCGGCAGGTGGTTCGTCGGGTCGTTCGAGCAGACGTTGCCGCCGATCGTGCCGCGGTTCCGGACCTGGACGTCGGCGATCGCGGCGCAGACCTCGCCGAGGATCGGCCGCGCCTTCGCCTCCGCCGAGCGGATGAGCTCCGTGTACCTCGTCATCGCGCCGATCGTCAGCGTCCCGTCGCCGGCGAGGTCGATCCCCTTGAGCTCGGCCAGCCCGTTGAGGTCGACGAGCATGTCGGGCGACGCCGCGCGGGCCTTCATCACGTTGAGCAGCGTCTGCCCGCCGGCGAGCGCGCGGGCGCCGTCGTTCGCGGCGAGCAGCTCGATCGCCTCCGCGACGGACGCCGCTTTTGCGTACTCGACCTCCCTCAACAGCACGCGTTCGATCCTATCCGGTGCCGACCTGGAGATCTGCGGGGTCAGCGGTGCGAGCGCTTGCCTTCGCCCACCACGATCCTGACCTTGGCATGCGCCGGCCGGACGGCTCCCCTCACCGGCTTCTGACCGATCACCTTGCCTCGCGAGGCCATCCTCGAGTACGCCTTCGTCACCTTGCCGAGCGAGCAGCCGGCTCTCCCGAGCAGGCGCTTCGCCGCACGCACGGCCCTCCCCCGCAGGCTCGGTACGACGCACTGCCACCGAAAGATCGCGGTAACCATGCGGCTTGTACTCATGGTCACCGCGCAGACGCCCTTGCCGGAGCAGCCGCCGGCCCAGCCCGCAAAGCGCGCACCCGCGTCAGGGCGCGCGGTAAGGGTCACTACCGTCCCTTTCTCAAAGTCGTGGTCGCAGACGCTCCCGCAGTCGATGCCCGCTGGATTCGACACGACGCGGCCCCCATCGTCTCCACTCTCCGCGACTGCGAGCCCCTCCTGGACAATCTCGAAGTCGGCCGTCACCGACGTGTCGGACGACAGGGGGACAGTGCATGCACCCGTTCCCGAGCAGGCGCCCGACCAGCCCGTGAAGCTGGAGTCGGCCGCAGGCGTCGCCGTGAGCGTGACCGGGCCGCCGGCAACCGACTCGGAGCACGTCGGTCCGCAGTCGATCCCGGCCGGGCTCGAGCTGACCGTTCCCGAGCCGCTTCCGCTCTTGGAGACGCTCAGCGTGCTGGTGCCGAGGTAGCGGGCGAGCGCGAAGCTGCTCGACGTGTTGCCGTCGAACGCTCCGCCGCCCACCACGATCTTCCCGTCCGGCTGCACGACGACGGCGTTCGCCGCGCTACCGGCGGTGCTGCCGTCAGTGCCGGCGGCGGCAAGCTGGGTGGTCACGACGCCGTCGGTGCCGAAGTCGGGGTCTAGCGTCCCGTTCGAGTCGAAGCGAAGGACTAGGAACTCAGCGGCCTGGCCGCTGTCGATGAGACCGGCCGCGACGATCTTCCCGTCCGGCTCGAGCGCGAGCCCATTTCCGAGAGCTTGAGTGCTCGACTCGATCCTGATGTCCTCGCCCCCCGATGCGAAGCTCGAGTCCACCGACCCATCCGCGTTGAGGGCCATGATCCCCACGCCAGTCCAGTTGAGGTTGCCGTGTCCGGCCCCCACGACCACGATCGTGCCGCCCGGTTCTACGGCGAGGGCGTTTGCGGTGCCCAGCACGGTTTGGTTGCCGCCGCCCCCCTCACCGACCACGCCATCGGTGCCGAACGTGGTGTCCGGCGAGCCGTCGAGATCGAAGCGGGCAATGAGAAAGTCGTCGCTCGTGCCCGAGCCCGCCGCGAGGATCTTCCCGTCTGACTGCAAGGCCAGCGCACGTAGTTCGCCGAAGGGGCCGTCGACGATCCCGCCTGAGCCGAAACCTGTATCGAGCGCGCCACTCGACAGGTAGCGAGCGAGGACGAAGTACCCGCCGGCGTTCACCCCCCCGACGACGATCTTCCCGTCGGGCTGAAGAGCCAATGCCCAAGCCTCGCCGCCGCGGGGGGGCTCGGGATCGGTGGTGACCTCTCCGCCGGAGCCGAAACTGCTGTCGATAGACCCGTCGGCGTTGTAGCGCGCTACCGCAAAATCCGGAGCGCTGCCGTCGTAGCCGCTCCCGGCGACGACGATCTTTCCGTCCGATTGCACCGCGATGCCCCGGAGCTCGATCGAAGTGGTGACGATGCCGCCCGATCCGAAAGTCGGGTCCAACGAGCCTTCGGAGTCGTAGCGGGCGATCGCGTCGCCGCCTGCGAGCAGGATCTTCCCGTCAGGCTGCAGCGCGACCGCGTACGCCTCCGCGGGTGCGCCTGCCGAACCGATTGCGGTTGTTGTGGTGCCGCCCGTTCCGAAGCTTGGATCAAGCACTCCCGGCGTCGCCGAGGCGGACCCGACAGCAACGACAAGGAGACATGCGACGACGACCGACGCTGCCACCGTTCTCGACCGACCTCGCATGGAACCCCCCGGCTGGACGTTCAGACAGGTATCAGAGACGTCCTCGCCCGTCAACGCGGGCGGCAGCTTCAGGCGAGCGACTCGGCGTGAATGCGGGTTTTGGCGTCCTTCAGGCGTCCGCCCGCACGGTTCGCGCGCACCGCGACGATCTCCGCGAGCATCGACAGCGCCGTCTCCGCAGGCGTGTCGGCTCCGATGTCGAGACCGCTCGGACCGGCGATCCGGTCGAGCTCGTCGTCGGTCACGCCCTCGTCGCGCAGGACGCCGCGGCGCCGCTCCTGGTTGCGGCGCGAGCCGATCCAGCCGACGTAGAAGGCGTCGCCCGCAAGCGCGCCGCGGATCAGCGGCAGATCGAACTTGTCGTCGTGCGTGAGCACGATCACCGCGGTGCCGGGATCCGGCTGCACCTGTGCGAGCGCCTCGTCGGGCCAGAGGAGCAGGAGCTCGTCGGCACTCGGGATCCGGTCCTCCGTCGCGAAGCTCGCGCGCGCGTCCGCGACGATCGTCCGCCAGCCGAGCAGCTTCGCCCCGCGGCAGAGCGCCTCCGCGGTGTCGGTCGCGCCGTAGACGAAGAGCCGCGGCGGCGGGCCGGAGACGTCTGCGAGCACGGTGCGCTCACCGAGCTCGAGCACGTGGCTGCGGCCGCGCCGGCGCGCCGCCTCGACGAGCTCGGGATCGTCGATCCGCTCGCCGACGCCCTCCCCGGCGACGACGGTGAGGACGACGTCAGGCCGTTCCGCCTCGGTCAGCTCCTCGACGAAGACGTCGATCTCGCCGCCGCACGGCAGGCCGATCCCGAACGCCATCTCGTCGGTGATCCCGTATGTGAGCAGCCGAGGCGGCCCGCCCGCGAGCACCTCCTGCGCCGCGAGGACGACGTCGTTCTCGACGCAGCCGCCGGAGACGGAGCCCGCGAGGTCGCCCGTGTCGCTGACGACGAGCTTCGAGCCGACCGGCCGCGGCGCCGAGCGGCGCGTGGCCACGACCGTCGCCAGCGCAACTTTCCGCCCGACCTCGCGCCAGAGCAAGGCCTTCGAGAGCACGTTCTCCATCCCTGTCCAATCTAACTGCGTGTGCCGGGCAGAGAGCTCTGCTCTCCGCCCGGTCAGAACGGAGCTCCGTGCTGAGGGCTTGGCTGGGGTTGCGTGGTTCGCTTGGTTCTGCCGCCGCGGCGGGAGGGTTCGAACGGTTGAAGTGCGCTCAGACCAAGAGCCGGGGGCCGGACCGCGCTCGCGCCGGAGACCGCGCTCTCCGGCGCGCGGAGTTGCTTCAAGAGCGAACGGGTGCGCAGCACCCGCGAGCTAGCGGCCCAAGTACGCCTTGCGGAGGCCCTCGTCCTCGCGGAGCTCCGCGGCCGAGCCCTCGAGCACCAGCCGGCCGGTCGACAACACGTACCCCCGGTCGGCGATCGAGAGGGAGACGTTCGCGTTCTGCTCGACGATGAGCATCGCGACTCCCGACTCGTGCACCTGCTTGATGATCTCGAAGCTCCGCTCGACGAGGATCGGCGCGAGCCCCATCGACGGCTCGTCCATCAGGAGGAGCTTCGGCTTCGACATCAGGGCGCGGCCCATCGCGACCATCTGCTGCTCGCCGCCGGACAGCGTCCCCGCGAGCTGCGAGCGCCGTTCGTAGAGGAGCGGGAAGAGCGTGTACACCCGGTCGAAGTCCTCTTTCCGCCCGGCGCCTTGGAGGTACGCGCCCATCTCGAGGTTCTCGAGCACGGTCATCGGCCCGAACAGACGCCGGTTCTCGGGGACGATCGCGATCCCGCGGCCGATCCGGTAGCTCGTCGAGCGACCGGTCACGTCCTCGCCCTGGAACCGAACCGCGCCGCGGCGCGGCCGCACGATCCCGAGCACCGTCTTCAGCGTCGTCGACTTGCCCGACGCGTTGCCGCCGAGCAGGCAGACGAGCTCGCCCGGCTGCACGTGGAGGTTGAGGCCCTGCAGGATGTGGATCGGCCCGTAGTACGTGTCCACCGCGTCGAGCTGGAGGAGCGGCTCGGGCGGCGCTCCGTTCTCCGGCTTCGGCTCGGCCACGTCGCTCACTTCGTCGCCGCCGCCTTCGTGCCCAGGTACGCCTCGACGACGCGCGGATCGGTCGCCACCTGCTCGAACGTCCCCTCCGCGATCTTGACGCCGTGGTCGAGCGCGACGACGCGGTCGGAGATCGACTCGACGACGTGCATGTCGTGCTCGATGAGGAGGATCGTGAAGCCGCCCTCCGTCCGCAGCTTCCCGATCAGCTCGGCGATCTCGTGCGTCTCGACCGGGTTCATCCCGGCGGCCGGCTCGTCGAGGAGCAGGACGCGCGGGCGGGTCGCCGTGGCACGCGCGATCTCGAGCCGCCGGCGGTTCGCGTACGAGAGCGAGTACGCGGGCTGGTCCCAGCGGTAGCCCATCAGCCGCTCCCCGAAGAAGGCGAGCTTCTCCTCGGCGAAGGCGTTGATCTCGCGCTCCTCGCGCCGCGCGCGCGGCAGCTGGAGCATCTGCTCGACGATCGTCGCCCGGGTGTGGCCGTACTGGGCGGCCATGACGTTCTCCTTCACCGTCATGTTCAGGAAGAGCCGCAGCGACTGGAACGTGCGCGCGATGCCCCGCTGCGTGATCTTGTGCGGAGCGAGGCCGACGACGCTCTCGCCGCCGAGGAAGATGTCGCCGCTGTCGGGCTTCTGGACTCCCGTGATGAGGTTGAGGACGGTCGTCTTGCCGGCGCCGTTCGGGCCGATCAAGCTGACGATCTCGTTCTCGCCGACCTCGAGGTTCAGCTTGTCCACGGCGGTCAACCCGCCGAACGAGACGGTGAGGTCGCGCAGCTCGAGCATCGGCGTGGCCACGTCAGACCACCTCCACCCGCGTCTGGCCGAACAGCCCCGCGGGCCGCGTGGCCATGAGGACGATGAGGATCACGCCGAGCAGCAGCGGCCGGGTCGTCGGCGCCTGCTCGATCAGCGTGTTCTCCCAGGCGAACGCCGCGACCCAGAGCGTCGGCACGAGCAGCGCCCAGCGCCGCCAGCCCGTGACGACGGTCGAGGCGAGCACCAGGACGATGGCGAGGACGAAGGCGTAGTTGCCGTACGCGTAGTTCGCGTCGGTGTACGTCTTGGCCGGCAGCACCATCCAGTGGCGGAGCAGCGTCGCGAAGAAGCCGGTCTTCGCGTACGACGTCGGGCCGACGGCGATCGGCCCTGCGACTCCACGCGCCCAGAGGGCCCCGACTATCTCGTTGACGATCACCCCGAACGCCGCGGTGGCGACGAGGAAGGCCGCGAGCAGCCGCCACGGCCGGACCTTCGCGAGGATCCCGATCAGCACGGCCGCGTAGAAGACCCAGCGCGCCTGGTACGGCGTGCGCAGGATCTCGAGGAGGACGTTGACCACGACGGCGCCGAAGACGACGCCGCCGAGGCTCCCCGCCCCGCCGAGGATGACCATCGCGTAGATCGTGATCAGGAGCGGGAACATGAACGTGTCCGGGAAGACGCCCTGGTAGTAGGCGCCGTTCACCGCGCCGGCGAAGCCGGCGACTCCCGCGCCGACCGCGACCGCGAGGAGCATCAGCCACTTGACCGGGATCCCCATGACCTCCGCCGCGAGCTGGTCCTCGCGCAACGCGCGCCAGGCCCGGCCGGTGCGCGACTTGTTGACGAACGCGAAGAGGATCGCCACGACGGTGAAGCCGGCAGCCGCGACCCAGACGTAGTCGGTCGGGGAGTTCGTCAGCTTGTGCCCGAAGACGCGGAACGGGTCGACGTTGTTGATCCCGGTCGGGCCGCCGGTGATGTCGTGCTTCGCGCCGAAGCCGAGCCAGTCCCAGGCGTAGCCGTTCGACGTGAAGTTGTTGAAGATCTCGAGGAAGAAGAGGGTGACGATCGCCAGGTAGTCCCCGCTCAGCCGCCTCGACGGCAGGGCGAGCACGAAGCCGAGCAGGATCGTCGCCGCGACGACGAGCGGCACGCTCTGCCACGTCGGCCAGTGGAGGTTGTAGTGGGCGGACGACAGCTCGGCGTAGAAGTACGCGGCGAAGCCGTAGAAGGCGACGTAGCCGAGGTCGAGCAGCCCCGCCCACCCGACCGCGACGTTGAGACCGACCGCGAGCAGGACGTAGAGCATCGTGTCCGCGTCGACTCCGATCACGTAGCCGTTCGAAGTCAGGACGGGGATCACGCAGGCCAGCCCGACGAAGAGGGCGAGCAGGACGGCCGGCGGCGTCCGGGTCGCCAGCCGCAGCGAGCCGCCGACGATTCCGCCCGGTCCCGTGATCCGCTCGCCCGACCGCTTGACCCACTCGTCGACGCCGATCTGCGGCGAGGTGGCGGGCTGCGAGCCCGGAGGGGTCGGAGCGTCGGCCATCCCTAGACCTTCGACAGGACGGGCGCCCCGCGGAGCCCGGTAGACCGGAAGAGCATGAACACGATCAGGACCGAGAAGACGATGAGATCGGAGAAGTACGACGAGAGGTACCCCTCGGTGAACGTCTCGGCCAGGCCGATGAAGAGGCCGCCGAGCACCGCGCCGCCGATGTTCCCGATCCCTCCGACGACGGCGGCGATGAACGCCTTCAGGCCGGCGCCGAAGCCCATGTACGGGTTGAGCTGCTGGTAGATCATCCCGGTCATGACCCCGGCCGCGCCGGCGAGCGCCGATCCGAGCAGGAACGTCACGGCGATGACGCGGTCGACGTCGATCCCCATCATCGAGGCCGCCTCGGGATCGACCGAGACGGCCCGCATCGCCTTCCCCGTCCGCGTCCTCCAGACGAAGAGCGAGAGCGCGAGCATCAGCACGACGGTCGAGAGGATCACGACCATCTGGACGTACTGGATCTGGAAGTTGCCCCACGAGACCACGTTGTGGAAGAGCTCGCCGACGCCGTCCTTGCCGGGGCGCAGGCTGAACGTCTCGTACGAGCGGGGGTTCGCCTGCCAGAGGAGAACCGCAGTCTGCTGGAGGAAGAAGGAGACGCCGAGCGCGCTGATCAGCGGCGCGATTCGAGGCGCCTTCCGGAGCGGCCGGTAGGCGAAGCGCTCGATCACGACGCCGAGCACGCCGCACCCGAGCATCGAGGCGGCAAAGGCGAGGAGGAAGAGCGGGACGATCGGCATGATCGGCTGCAGCGGCGAGCCGAGCGCGTTGAGCACGAACCAGCCGATGTACGCGCCGATCATGTAGACGTCGCCGTGCGCGAAGTTGAGGAGCTTGAGGACGCCGTAGACCATCGTGTAGCCGAGCGCGATGAGCGCGTAGAGGCTCCCGACGGCGATCCCCGCGATGAGCTCGTGGAAGAAGAAGAACCAGTTCTGAAGCTGGAAGGCGAGAACGGCGCTCATTCGCTCCTACTCACTTAGGCGAGCGGCCCGCCCCAGTGGGCGGGCCGCTCGCGGTTCCTACGCAGTCGAAGCAGCGGCTACTTGACCTGCTTGTACGCGCCGTTGCTCTGGATCTTGAACACCGTCACGCCCGCCTTCGGGCCGTGGTAGGCGTCCGCCGGGTTGTTGAACGCCATGCTGTACCCGAGGATCGTCGTCTTCTGCGTCACCTTGGCGAGCTTCGCGGTGACCGCCGACCGGCTGACCGACTTGCCCTTCGTCGCCGAGCACGCCTCGGAGATCGCGACGCCGAGCATCTGCGCCGCGACGAAGCTCGGAGCGCCGAACGGGTCGCTCGCGGACTTCGAGCCGTACTTCTTGACGTAGGCCTGCCGGAACGACTTCGTGATCTTCGACAGGCTCGGGCCGAAGAACGAGATGTACGCGCCCGGGAACTTGAACTGCGTCGGGCTGACGCTACCGTCGGTCGCCATGAAGCCACCGGTGTAGCCGTCCGTCTTCAGGTTCTCGGCGAACGTCTGCGAGTCCGCCGCATCCTGCGTCGGCGCGTAGACGAGCTTGTCGCCCTGCGTCTTCGCCTTCAGGGCCACCGGGGCGATGTCGGCGGCGAAGCCGGCCGCACCGCCGGAGTTCTGGTCGGTCTCCTTGACGGACTCACGGTCGACGGAGATCCCGTCGGCCTTGAAGATCTTCTGTGCGTCCGTGGCCAGGCCGATGCCGTATGCCTCGCCGTCGTCGACGACCAGGACCTTGTCGTTCTTCTTGAGGCCGAGGGTCTTGACGATGTACGGGACGCCGGTGCGCGCCTGCTGCGCGTTCTGCGGCACGACGCGGAAGAAGTGCGTCAGCTTCTTCTGGCCCTTGGCACCCGTCGCGAGCGTGTCGAGCGTCGCCGAGCCGGACACGTACGGAAGACCGGCGCGGTCGAGCACGACGCCTCCGCCGAGGGTCTCGTTCGAGCCGGCGAAGCCGACCATCCCGAGAATCGACTTGTTCGCGACCATCTGCCGCGCGACCGTGGCGGCCTTCTGCGGGTCGAGTGCGCTGTCACCCTCGAGCCCGAGGGACAACTTGACCCGGTGCAAGCTGCTCGGCACGCCCGGGATCGCCTTGCCGGCGTTCCACGAGGAGATGAACAGCTTCACCCAGTTGCTCTGGTCGTCGCCGAGGAACGCGGCGCCGCCCGACAGCGGGCCCGCGAAGCCCAGGTCCGCCTTCATGCACAGTGCGGTGGTGGCGTGCCGCGTGGTGCGGGCAGAGGCCGTACCGCCGAGCGTCGCAGCGACGACGACGGCAACCAGAACCGCCAGCGCTACGAGTGCTCCAACTCTCTTCAACATCCGGTGCCCTCCTTTGTGGACGTCCTTGGGAACTAGGACGCCTGCCTACGAACATGGTTTGAAAGAGGTTGTGAACGAGTAGGCGGCCGACTCTATCCCTCTGCGCGCCGTAGCGAAAGTCGAACGGAGCCGCCGGTGTAGGCTCGCACGGTCGTGAGGTACTGCATCCAGGCTCCCGAGCCGACCGGCGCCGTCACCGAGCTGATCGACTGCCCGGAGTTCCGGCAGCGCCTCCTGCGCTTCGACTCGGCGGGCGACGAGCAGCGAGACGACGAGCGCGACGAGGTCCTCTACGTCCTCGCCGGGACCGCCTCGGCGGCAGTCGGAAGCGAGACCGTCGAGCTCGTCCCCGGCAGCGCGCTCTACGTCGCCCGCGGCACGGCGTGGCGGATCGAGAGTGCCGAGGGTCTCCTGCTCCTCTCGGTCCTCGTCGAGGAGCCGCTCCCGGCGGAGACGAGCCACGCAGTCATCGCCTCGGGGGAGCGCGGCACCGCGACCGCCGGCCGCGAGTTCGACCTGCTCGCGCGGCCGGAGAGCGGCTGCGTGTCGGTGACGCAGTTCGTCGGCCACATCCCCGTCGGCCGCGCGCCCGACCATTTCCATCTCTACGACGAGGTCGTCTACGTCCTTGCCGGAGATGGCGCCCTCCACGTCGACGGCGAGAGCGCGTCGCTGCGGGCCGGCTCGTGCGTCCACCTGCCGGCGCGGCTCGTCCACTGCCTCGAGAACGTCGGCCCGGGCGAGATGCGCGTCCTCGGAGTCTTCCGCCCCGCCGGCTCGCCCGCCGAGGCGTACTACCCGGACGGGACGGCCGCCGCCGTGCCCGTCGCCTGCTGATGCCGCGGATCGAGCGCACCGCGCACGTCGGCTGGGAGGGGAACCTCGCCCGCGGCGCGGGCACGCTCGACGCCGCGACCGGCGCCTTCGCGCACCTGCCGTATTCCTTGCCTTCGCGCGTCGGCGACCCCGGCGGCAAGACGAGCCCCGAGGAGCTGCTCGCCGCCGCGCACGGCGGCTGCCTGACGATGTCGCTCGCCGGCGAGCTGACCGCCGCGGGCACGCCGCCCGGGCACCTTCAGGTGTCCTGCACGATCGTGATGGACGAGGTCGAGGGCCAGGGCCACCAGATCGTGGGCTCCGTCGTCGAGATCGTCGCGCGCGTGGACGCGATCGACGACGACGCGCTCCAGGCCGCGGTCGCGACGGCGGACGAGGGCTGTCCGTTCTCCGCGCTGCTCCGGCGCGCAGGCGCCGACGTGACCGTCACGGCCCGCCTGGCGTGAACCTCGAGGACCTGGCGGCGGCACGCCGGACGCACAAGGTGTTCGGGCCGGAGCCCGTGCCGCGCGAGACGCTGCTCGAGCTGCTCGCCGTCGCCCGGTTCGCGCCGACCCACCACATGCACGAGCCCTGGCGTTTCCGGGTGGTCGGCCCGGAGACGCTCGCCGCCCTGAAGCAGGTCGCGGGCGAGAAGGGGGCTGCGAAGCTCGACCGGGCGCCGACGCTCGTCATCGCGACCGCGGTGCTGACGGGAGACCTCGCCCAGGACGAAGAGGACGTCTGCGCGACGGCCGCCGCGATCCAGCTCGTCCTCCTCGCGGCGACCGAGCGCGGCATCGCGACGTACTGGCGAACGCCGCACGAGCTGCGCCAGAAGCCGGGACGGGAAGCGGTCGGAATCCCGCACGGCGAGCGGTTCATCGGCCTGCTCCACTTCGGCGCGCCCGCGCGCGAGCCCGCTCCACGCGAGCGCCGGCCGGTCGAGAGCTACGTCGAGTTTCTCGACTAGGAGACTGCGGTTTCGCCGGGGCGCGGCTCGTCGACGCCCGAGGCAGGCGTTCCGACGACGGGCGGGCGGAGCGGAGCGAGATAGAGGTGCTCGTAGAGGAGCGAGGCGATGAGGGCGCCGGCGATCGGTCCGATCCAGTAGATCCACCAGCCGGTCCACGTGCCGCCCGCGAGCTCCGGCCCGAGCGCGCGCGCCGGGTTCATCGCCGCGCCGGTCACCTGGCCGCCGACGAAGACGTCCATCGTGATCGTCAGCCCGATCGCGAGGCCCGCGATGGACTTGAACGCGCCGCGGGCGTCGACGGCCGTCGCCCAGACGGCGAAGACGAGGAAGAACGTCATCACGAGCTCGAGGACGACGGCGCGTCCGTCGGTCGTGTGCGGAGCCGGGGTGGAGAAGGCGAGAGCGCTCTTCGAGAAGAGGTAGCGGAGGACGAACGCGGCGCTGATCGCACCGAGCAGCTGCGAGATCCAGTAGACGACCGCGAGGACGGGCGCGATCCGCTTCGTGACGACGAAGCCGAGGGTGATCGAGGGATTGAAATGGCCGCCGGAGATGTGGCCGAGGTTCGTGACCATGATCCCGATCGCGAGCCCGTTGGCGAGCGCGACGGCGACGATGTCGTTGCCGCTCCAGATCCCGGCACCGCCGCCGATGAAGATGAGCGTGAACGTGCCGACGTACTCGGCGACGCCGCGGCGGAGGTAGTCCACGTCCATCGCCCGCGCAGGCTACGGAGCGGTTCGGACGGAGCTGCGGCGGGTAGAAGGCGGGTGTGACCGGGGTCTCACAGGAGAGCGCATTCGAGGTGGAATGCCCGCACTGCCGCAAGAGCTTCGCGGCGGAGCCGATCAAGGGCGGCGACGCCGCGCGCTACCGCGGCTTCAAGTGCCCGCACTGCCGGCTCTTCGTCCCGCTGGAGCGAGCCGCCGACCGCGACCTCCTCGAGCCCCTCTCCCGAGACACGGACTCCTAGCTAGCTGACGGCGTCTCTCAGAGCTTGAGCCTCGGGGAGATGCTCGAGCTTCTTGAGGGTGTTGTTCTCGATCTGGCGGATCCGCTCGCGGGTGACGCCGAAGGCGCGGCCGACCTCCTCGAGCGTGCGCGGCTCGCCGCCGAGCAGCCCGTAGCGAAGCTCGATCACCTGACGCTCGCGCTTCGGGAGCGCGTTGAGGGCGTTCTCGACGTCCTCGCGGCGGAGCATGAGCTGGGCCGTGTCGAATGGCGACTCGGCGGAGTCGTCCTCGACGAAGTCGCCGAGCGAGGAGTCCTCCTCCTCGCCGATCGGCTTCTCGAGCGAGACCGGCAGCTGCGACATGCGGAGGATCTCCCGCACCTCGTCGGTCGTCATCTCGAGCTCCTCGGCGATCTCCTCGGGGTTCGGCTCGCGGCCGAGCCGCTGGACGAGCTGGCGCTCGATGTGCACGACCTTGTTGAGCTTCTCGACCATGTGGACGGGGATCCGGATCGTGCGCGCCTTGTCGGCGATCGCGCGTGTCACGGCCTGGCGGATCCACCACGTCGCGTACGTCGAGAACTTGTAGCCCTTGCGGTAGTCGAACTTCTCCACCGCGCGGATCAGGCCGAGCGAGCCTTCCTGGATCAGGTCGAGGAAGGAGAGGCCGCGGCCGAGGTAGCCCTTCGCGATCGAGACGACGAGGCGGAGGTTCGCCTCGATCATCGCGGTCTTCGCGGACATGTCGCCGCGCTCGATCCGCTTCGCGAGCGTCACTTCCTGGTCGGCGGTGAGCAGCGGCACCTTGCCGATCTCGCGGAGATAGAGGCGGAGGGAGTCGAGCGAGGGCTCGACGGTCAGGTCGAGCTTGGGAACCGCGGGGATCTTCTCCTCCTCCGGCTGCGGCTCCTGGTGAGGCGGGGTCTTGTGCTGCTCGCCCTCGACGAGGTCGATGCCGTGCTCGACGAGGTACGTGTAGAAATCTTCGACCTGCTCCTTCGTGAGCTCGACGTCCTCGAGCCCGCTGACGATCTCGTCGTAGTTGAGGAACCCTTTTTCCTTGCCCTCGGCGACGAGCTTCTGGAGCTCCTCCACCTCGGGAAGCGAGATCTCGACGGTCAGCACGTCCTCCGAACCTCCCCGGCCTCGTTGGTTGCAGCGAACCGTCCCCCCGACGTGTCCGGCTCTTGCCGGCTACCCCGGTCCTCCCTCAATCGCCCGGCGGATACTAGTCACGCGCCGCAGGTTCGTAAAGAACTCGTCAAGGACGCGCGACGACGATCTCGCCGACGCGCTCCTCGCGGCTGTTGAAGAGCGGGACTTCCGCGAGCTCCGGGACGTCGACGCCGAGCTGTCCGAGGAAGACGGCGAGCGCGGGACGATGGCCGCGACCGAAGCCGTCCTCCGACTTCAGTGCGACGCCGGTTCCGTCCGGGCCGGCCGCGCAGAGGAGACCTTCGGCGCCGCCCTTCGCGAGCCAGCCCGGCGCGGCGCGCATGAGGAAGTAGTCGGCGCCGTCCGGGCCGCCGACGAGATCGGGATGTGCCCGCATCGCCGCGGCGATCCGGTCGCCGCCGTCGAGCGACTCGAGCCGCGAGTACGCGTGCGCCATCCGCTCGAGCGGCAGCGCGAAGGTGACGACGCCGCAGCCGTCGCTCGCCGCGTCCTGCGGCTCGACCTCGGCGGCCTCGGCGTGCGCCGCGTGGCAGCCACGCTGCACCGGATGCTCGGGGAGGTGGTAGCCCTTCGTCTCCCAGCCGCGCGCCGCGCAGAGCGCGAGCATCCCGGCGTGCTTGCCCGAGCAGTTGTGATGGATCTTCTGCGGCGGACGTCCCTCCTGGAGGCCGAGCTCGAGATCGTCCTCCGTCGCGCCCGCGCGGGCGAGGAGCTTGCGGACGGCCTCGACCTGGTCGGGCGTGTCGTGATGGGAGGCGCAGGCGATCGCGAGCTCGTCCTCGGCGAGGTCGTCCCGCGCCCGGACGAGCGGCAGCGCCTGCAGCGGCTTCGAGGAGGAGCGCATGAAGCACGTCAACTGCGGATCGCCCGCCGCCGCGACGATCTCGCCGTCGCGCAAGGCGACGGCGTGGATGCGGTGCCGCGCCTCGACGACTCCGCTCCGGCGCACCTCCACCTCGATCGGCCCTGCCACGCCCGGAGCCTAGGCCAACCGCCGTGCCGTCGGCGTGCCGACGGCACGTAACGAAAGCGTGCCAACTCCTGGCGAGACACTGGCGGCGCGCGCCCGGTCCCGCCATCGTCGAGGGCGTGACAAGACCACGCGATTCGGGCGCAGGCTTCTTCCATGTGACGTGCCACTCGGTGTGGGACGGAGTTCTGTTCCGGGACGACCTGGACCGGACGAACTACATCCACTGGCTCGCACGCACCTCCGGTGAGACGGGAGTCACCTGCCTGTCCTTCTGCCTGTTGACGACGCACGCTCACCTACTGCTAGAGGTCGGCGACCAGCAGTTGCCTGAGCACATGCAGAGGCTCAACTTCCGCTACGCGTCGCGGTTCAACAGCCGCCATCGCCGGCGGGGCCGCGTCTTCGGCGCGCCATATGGAGCCCGGCGAATCCTGACCGACGAGGAGCTTCTCGTCGTCTATCGCTACGTCGCCTTGAACCCGGTGGAGGCCGGAGCCGCCAGGAAGCCGGCGGACTGGCCCTGGGGGAGCTACGGAGCCGCAATCGGAGCCTCGACCGCGTTCGAGTTCGTCAATCCGAACAAAGTCTTGGCATGCCTCGGCGGTGAACACGAGGTCGCGGTCGGGCGCCTTCGCCGTTTCGTTGAGAGGTCGTAACACTTTCACGCCGTGCCTTCGGCATGCCGAAGGCACGGCGGTTTGGCTCGTGGGGCAGGCGCTAGCGTTCGGCGCATGCCTGAGCTGCCGGAGATGGAGGCGTGGCGGCGGCAGCTCGACGAGCCCGTCGCCGCGTTCCCGATCGCGAAGGCGGGGCCCGCGCACATCGCGACGCTCAAGACGTTCGACCCGCCGCCCGCGGCGCTCGAGGGACGCCGCCTCCGCGGCGCCGAGCGGCGCGGCAAGCGCCTCCTCTTCCCGACCATAGACGGCGAGCTCGTCGTCCTCGTCCACCTGATGACGGCGGGACGGCTGAGGTACGTCCCCGCCGGCGAGAAGAGCCCGAAGACGCCGGCCTTCGCGCTCGAGTTCCAGGGCGGGGCGAAGCTCGTCCTGACCGAGAACGCGAAGAAGAAGCGCGCCGGCGTCTGGATCCTCACGCCCGAGGGAGCCGCCGCGGAGCTTGCCCACCTCGGGCCGGAGGCGGACGAGCTCGACGCGCCGCGGCTCGGGGAGATCGTCCGCAACGAGTCGCGCCGACTCCATGCGCTTCTCCGCGACCAGCGCCTGATCGCCGGGATCGGCCGTGCCTGGGCGAACGAGATCCTCCACGCGGCGAAGCTCTCGCCCTATGCGCTGTCGTCCGACCTCGACGACGGGGAGGTCGCGCGCCTCGCCGCCGCGATCCGGTCGGAGCTCGAGCGCGGCCTGGCGCTTCGCGAGGCTGGCGCGTCCGACGAGAAGACGTACCGCGTCCATCGCCGGCTCGGCGAGCCGTGCCACGCCTGCGGGACGCCGCTCGCGCAGATCGACTTCGAGGAGCACACGATCTTCTACTGCCCGACGTGCCAGACCGGCGGCCGCGTCCTCAAGGACCGGCGGATGTCACGCCTGCTGCGGTGATCGCGACCGACGGCGTCGTGACGTTGCGGGCGCCCGAGCCCGGAGACGCGCAGCGCCTTGCCGCCGCCCGCGACGACGAGTTCCGCCGCTGGCTCGGGCCCGGCTCGGAGGAGCCGGCCCCGTTCGCGTGCGTCTGGGTGGACGACGAGCTCGCCGGCTGGATCGACTTCGACCGCGACCCGGAGCACGACTGGCTCGGCCCGGGCGAGGTCAACGTCGGCTACTTCCTCTTCGCGCCGAAGCGCGGCAAGGGCTACGCCTCCCGAGCCGTCGAGCTTCTCCTCGAGCACCTCGCGCGGCACACGGAGCACACCGCGGCGACGCTGCTCATCGACCCGGAGAACCTCCGCTCGCTCGCCCTCGCCCGCCGGCTCGGCTTCGAGGAGGCCGGCGCGGTCGGGGCGCAGACCTTCTTCCGGCGGCCGCTCCGTTAGGCTCCTCTCATGGCGACGGTCGAAGAGGTCATGAACAAGAGCGTCCTCACGGTCGACCCGACGGCGTCGATCGGCGAGGCGGCCGAGAAGATGATCGAGGCCGGCGTCGGTGCGGTCGTCGTGATGGAGGACATGGTGCGGATCGTCGGCATCGTCACCGAGCGCGACCTCATGCGCGCGGTCGCGCAACGGGCTCGCGCCGCCGAGGCGCGCGTCCGGCAGTGGATGACCGACAGCGTCGTGACGATCGAGCCGGACACGACGGTCCAGGACGCCGCGAAGATGATGTTCGAGAAGAACTTCCGGCACCTCCCCGTCGTGAACAAGGACGGCCGGCTGCTCGGGATCGCGAGCCTCCGCCGTCTCTCGCAGTGGGAGTTCGAGCACGCGAAGTAGCTCCGTCAGGTCCGCTTCGTAGGCTGGCCTCACTGTGATCAGGCTGTTCCCGAACGCCGGCGGCTGGCTCGAGGTCGTCTGCGGCCCGATGTTCAGCGGCAAGAGCGAGGAGCTCATCCGCCGCCTCCGCCGCGCCGAGATCGCCGGCCAGCGGGCGCTCATCGTCAAGCCGAAGATCGACGACCGCTACGACATCGGCCACGTCGTCAGCCACGCGGGCGCGAAGATGCGCGCCGTCGCCGTCGAGTCGCCGGCCGACATCCCGGGGCTCGTCGAGGGCTACGACGTCGTCGGCGTCGACGAGGTGCAGTTCTTCCCGCCGGAGATCGTGCTCGTCCTCGACGGCCTGGCGGAGGGAGGACTGCGAGTCGTCGCGTGCGGCCTCGACCAGGACTTCAGGGGCTTCCCCCTTCGCCGCCATGCCGGAGCTGCTCTGCCGGGCGGAGCTCGTCGACAAGCTGCAGGCGGTCTGCCACCGCTGCGGCGGCCCGGCGACGATGACGCAGCGGCTCGTCGACGGAGCGCCGGCTCCCGCCGATGGGGCGACGATCGTCGTCGGCGCATTCGAGCAATACGAGGCACGGTGCCGGAGCTGCCACGAGCTCGCGTCGCCGACGCTCGCGACGGCTAGCCGAGCCGGATCGTCAGCGTCTCGCCCTCGACGCCGAGCGAGCCGCCGAGGCGCCTGACGAGCCGCGCCGCGACCGCCGCGCCCAGGTCGCGCAGATCCTCCCCGAGGACGACGGGCGCCGAGGCGGCCGTGACCCGCGAGACCCGGACCTCCGCGCCGTCCACCTCGACGTCGACGTTCTCGAGCCCGCCGTGGCGGAGCGCCGACTGGAA
>DASRED010000051.1:0-6897 GCA_035652255.1 Gaiellaceae bacterium
TGCTCGTCGCGCCGTGGCTCGTCTACTTGGCGGGCGGGACGGTGAAGCCGAAGCTCTCGCTCTTCTCCGGCGCCGCCCGGAGCTCGATCCGCCGCAACGAGCCGATCGGGACGATGAGCGCGTCCGGCGCGTCGTCCCGCGCGTCCGTCACGTAGATCGTCACCATCCCGAAGCCGGGCTCGGGCTCGATCCGCTCGAGCGTGAAGTGGGACGTGTCGGCAAGCTCCACCTCGACGAGCGGCTTCTCGACGCCGGTCGCCTCGGCGAAGGCCGCGATCGCCCGGTGGAGCCGCTCGACGAACTCCTCGTGCGGCAGCTGAGGAACGGGAGTCCACAGCTCGGGCATGCGGTGAGACTAGCTCGCCGCGATCTCGACGAGACGCTCGACGACGTCCGCGAGCGGCGCGCTCGTGTCGATCTCGTGCGTGCACGTCGCGCGCAGCAGCGGCTCGACGTCGCCGATGTGCTCGAGGATCAGCTCCCGTTCCGCCGTGGACTTGCCCCAAGGGTTGTTCGTCCGGGTCGCGATGCGCTCGAGGATCACTTCTTCCGACGCTGAGAGCAAGACCACTGCATCGAAGCGGTCGTAGAAGCGCCCCTGGTTCGTGACCGTTCCCGAGACGAAGAGCGCCGGCTCGTCCTCCTCGAGGAGCCGCCCGATCTTCTCCTCGTCCCACCAGCGGCCGCCGTCCGCGTCCTCCCACGTCCAGCCGGGCTCGTCGGTGTCGACCGTGCGGAAGCCGCGTCGCGCCAGCTCTGCGAGCACGGTCGACTTGCCGGTGCCGGACACGCCGGTGACGAGGATCCGCAACTCAGAACAGGCGTGAGTCCGGCTCGGGCTGCGCGGCGCCGACGTGCGCGCGGCCGAGCGCCGTGATCGCACGGCCGCGCGGCGTGCGCGCGATGAAGCCGAGCTGCAGGAGGTACGGCTCGTAGACGTACTCGATCGTGTCGGGCTCCTCGCCGAGCGAGGCCGCAAGCGTGTTGACGCCGACCGGGCCGCCGTCGTACTTCTCGACGATCGTGCGGAGGAGGTCGCGGTCGAGCCGCTCGAGCCCGGCCTCGTCCACCTCGAGCAGCTCGAGCGCCTCCCGCGCGATCGCGGTCGTGATCGAGCCCTCGTGGCGCACCTCGGCGACGTCGCGGACGCGCCGGAGGATCCGGTTCGCGACGCGCGGCGTGCCGCGGGCGCGGCCGGCGATCTCCTCGGCCGCCTCCGCCGCGATCTCGACCCCGAGGATGCGCGCCGAGCGGGCGACGATCGCCGCGAGCTCGCCGTCCTCGTAGTAGTCGAGCCGGAAGGTCATCCCGAACCGGTCGCGCAGCGGCGAGGTGAGGAGGCCGGTGCGCGTCGTGGCGCCGACGAGCGTGAACGGCGGCAGGTCGAGCGTCAGCGTGCGCGCCGCCGTCCCCTGTCCCATGACAATGTCGAGCCGGAAGTCCTCGAGCGCCGGGTAGAGGATCTCCTCGGCGGCGCGGCTGAGCCGGTGGATCTCGTCGACGAAGACGACGTCGCGCGCCTCGACCGCCGTGAGGATCGCGGCGATGTCCTTTCGCTCGAGCGCAGGCCCGGCGACGGCGCGGATGCCGACGCCGAGCTCCTCGCGGATGATGTGCGCGAGGCTCGTCTTGCCGAGTCCCGGCGGGCCGACAAGGAGGACGTGGTCGAGCGCCTCGCCTCTCCCCTTCGCCGCGTCGAGCGCAATCGCGAGCTGCTCCTTGATGCGCGCCTGGCCGACGAACTCGTCGAGCCGGCGCGGACGGAGGCTCTGCTCGAGCTCGTCGTCGTCCTCTCGGATCTCCGGCGTCAGGAACGGGACGGCGCTCATTTTCCGCTCCGGCGCCGGCAAAGCCGCCGCCGCCTCCGCTCTTTGTTGAGCTCCGTCGAGCCTACGCTCATGCGGCTCTCTTCAACGCGAGCCGGACGCGTTCCTCCGGCGGCAGGTCGGCGTCGACGTCGGCGAGCGCGCGCTCGGCGTCGAGGAGCGACCAGCCGAGCTCGACGAGCGCGTCGCGCGCGACGACGTGCGCGTCTCCGGATTCCGAGGCCGGCGCGAAGGCCGGGTCGCCGAGCTTCTCCTTCAACTCGAGGACGATCCGGTCGGCGGTCTTCTTCCCGACCCCGGGAATTGCCTGGAAACGCGCGGCATCCTCGCGGACGATCGCGCGACGCAGGTCGGCGGCCGGAGAGCCGGAGACGATCGCGAGCGCGACCTTCGGGCCGACGCCGCTCACGGAGAGGAGCTGGACGAACAGCTCGCGCTCCTCCCGGTCGGCGAAGCCGTAGAGCTGGAGCGTGTCCTCGCGGACGTGGAGGTACGTGTCGACGGTGATCTCGTCCGCGTCGGCGGCGCGACGCACCGCTGTCGGCGTGGCGGCGACGAGGTAGCCGACGCCGCCGACGTCGAGGACGAGCCCCTCGGGCGTGTTGGCGACGGGCTTGCCGCGCAGGCGCGCGATCACTGACCAGCCGCCATTCGGAGCAGCGGTGGGGAGAGCGCGTGGCAGATCGCGACCGCGAGCGCGTCGGCGGCGTGGTTCGGGGTCGGGATCTCGTCGAGGCCGAGGATCATCTTCACCATCCGCTGCATCTGGGCCTTCTCGGCGCGCCCGTAGCCGCAGACCGCCTGCTTGACCCGCGCAGGCGCGTACTCGCTGCAGTCCACTCCCGCGTTGGCGGCCGCGACGAGCACGGCGCCGCGTGCCTGTCCGACGGAGAGCGCGATGCGGGCGTCGGCGCCGACGAACGACTCCTCGAGCGCCACCGCAGCCGGGTCGTGCTCCGCGATGAGGCCCGCCACGCCGTCGTAGATCGTCTTCAAACGGAGCGCCACGTCCTCTCCGGCCGGCGTCGACCAGCACCCGTGGCCGATGGCCCTGAGCCGCCCTCCGCTTTCGTGGACGATCCCGTACCCGCACGCAGCCGTCCCTGGGTCGATGCCGACGACTTTCACGGCCAAAGGCTAGGGACGGGATCGGACGGGAGACGTCCTCCTAGCCGGCGACGAGCTCGAGCACGCGCTCGGGGATGTCGAAGTTCGCGTAGACGTCCTGGACGTCGTCGTTGTCCTCGAGCTGGTCGATCAGCCGGAGAACCTTCTTCGCCTCGTTCTCGTCCTCCACGGCGACCGTCGTCTTCGGGAGCATCGTCAGCTCCGCCGACTCGATCTCGAAGCCCGCCGCCGTGACCGCCTCGCGCACCGAGGCGAGCTGCTCGGCCGCCGTCAGCACCTCGAAGGAGGAGCCGTCGAGCGAGACGTCGTCCGCCCCACCCTCCGCCGCTGCGAGCATCAACTCGTCCTCGTCCGTTCCCTCGGCGGAAACGAGGATGACCCCGCGCCGCTCGAACAGCCAGGCGACCGCGCCCGAGCCGCCGAGGTTGCCGTCGTTCTTCGCGAACGTGTGGCGCACCTCGCCGGCGGTGCGGTTGCGGTTGTCGGTGAGCGCCTCGACGATCACGGCGACGCCGGCGGGGCCGTAGCCCTCGTAGACGACCGTCTCGTACTGCTCGGCGCCGTCCCCGGTTCCCGCGCCCTTCGCGATCGCGCGGTCGATGTTGTCCTTCGGCATCGAGTTGGAGCGGGCCTTCTCGATGGCGTTCTGGAGGGCGAGGTTGCCGGCGGGATCGGGCCCGCCTTCCTTCGCGGCGACGATGATCGCGCGCGTCAGCTTCGAGAAGAGCTTGCCGCGCTTCGCGTCCGCGGCGCCCTTCTTGTGCTTGATCGACGACCACTTGCTATGCCCGGACATTTTCCGCTCCCGGCGCCGGCAAAGCCGGCACCTTCGCTACCTGGGCGCGCTCCGCCGAGTCTACGCGCGCTGACTCCCTCTCCTCCCGCACGATGTTGAGGAACCGCTCGTGGAGGCGCGTGTCGTCGGTCAGCTCCGGGTGGAACGCCGCGACGAGGAGCCTGCCCTCGCGCGCGAGCACGGCGTGGCCGTCGACCTCCGCGAGGACGTCGACCGCCGGGCCCGGATCCTCGAGCCAGGGGGCGCGGATGAAGATGGCGCGGAGCGGCTCGTCTCCGTCCCCGATGTCGAGATCCGCCTCGAAGGAGCGCACCTGGCGGCCGAACGCGTTGCGCCGCGCGTGCCAGTCGCCCAGGCCGAGGTGGTCGCGGTCGAGGACGATCATCCCGGCACACGTGCCGAAGATCGGGCCTTCGAAGTCGCGCACGGCGTCGTCGAGGTCGTAGAGCTGCATCAGCCGGCCGATCGCGGTCGACTCGCCGCCGGGGAGGATCAGCCCGTCGAGACCGGCCAGCTCCTCCGGGAGGCGCACCTCGACCGGCTCCGCGCCGAGCCGCCGCAGGACGGCCACGTGCTCGCGGAAGTTCCCCTGCACGGCGAGAACGCCGATCCTCAGCGGCTTGTCCACGGCTCGATGGTAACGAGCGCTATTCGCCGGGCGTCTCGACGACGACCGTCTGCTCGACGACGACGGTCGCCGCGCGATGCCGTCGCCGGCCGAGCATCCCGAGCAGGACGAGCCAGAAGCCGAGCAGGCCGAACGCGAGCGGGAACGACCAGACGCTGATGTGCGGCCCAGTCGACGTGCACGCCGACGACACGCCGAAGCCGGAGCACACGCTGCTCACGCCGACGAGCCCCTGCGCGAGCGCGGTCGGCGAGCCGATCAGGTAGTGCACGGTCGCGATAAAGAAGCCGATCGTCCCGTACACCGCCCAGCTCGACCGCTTCGTCGAGTACGACCAGACGACGAAGACGAGCGCCATGAACGAGACGACCGCGTAGTCGAAGTCGGTCGTGTGGCACCAGTAGAGGATCGCGCCGCCGATCAGCGCGCCTCCGACGAGATGGAGCCAGAACGTCGACGGCTTGCTCGAGACCTGCCCGACCACGAGATACAGGAGGCCGACGGCCAAGGCCCAGAAGGCCGACCAGTTGCCGCCGGCCGGCATGACCTGCAGGACGAGAACGAAGAACATGGTCGCCGCGATCGCCCGGATGAACGGGAAGCGGAAGCGCCGCCGCGCGTCCCACGCGGCGAAGAGGATCAGCAGGATCGCTGCGATCGCCGACCACGACCACTGTCGCTCCGAGGCGTTGACGCCGTTCCAGCCCCACCACTCGAAGTCGAGGATCACGAGCGCGGCCCAGGCGATCACGCTGATGAACGCGAAGATCCCGGCGGCGATCGGCCGGTCGGCCCGCCGCAGCATGTAGGCGACGAGGAAGAGCGCAACGTAGATCAGGAGCGCCCACGCCGTCTCCTGCCCGTGGCCGCGGAACTGCGTGGAGAGATACGCGAGGGCGCCGAGCCCGCCGCCGAGGACGGTCAGGCCGCCCGTGTAGACGAGGAACGTCGAGGTCGTCCAGATCGGCTTCGTCTCGCGCGCCGCCACGCGAGGATCATCCTCCCCGGGCCGGACGGAGTAAAGGCGCTACCAGCCGCGGGTCTCGAGCAGCTCGCTCGGATCGAGCGTCTGCGTCGAGATGCCGACCATCGGCTCGCCGAGGCCGGCCGAGACGCGCGCGAGGATCTCCGCGTCCTGGTAGTGCGTCGTCGCCTCGACGATCGCGCGGGCGCGCTTGTCCGGGTCGCCGGACTTGAAGATGCCGGAGCCGACGAAGACGCCGTCCGCGCCGAGCTGCATGCAGAGCGCCGCGTCGGCCGGAGTCGCGATGCCGCCGGCGGTGAACGTCACGACGGGAAGCTTCCCGTTCTCCGCCACCCACTTGACGAGCTCGTACGGGGCGCGGAGCTCCTTCACCTCGGCGTACAGCTCCTCGTCACGCAGCGCGCCGAGCCGGCGGATGTGGCCGAAGACCGAGCGCATGTGCGTCACCGCGTTGACGATGTCGCCGGTGCCCGCCTCGCCCTTCGTCCGGATCATCGCCGCGCCCTCCGCGATGCGCCGGAGCGCCTCGCCGAGGTTCGTGCAGCCGCAGACGAAGGGGACGGTGAACTGCCACTTGTCGACGTGGTGCTCGAGGTCGGCGGGCGTCAGCACCTCCGACTCGTCGATGTAGTCGATCTCGAGCGCCTGCAGGATCTGCGCCTCCGCGAAGTGGCCGATCCGGCACTTCGCCATGACGGGGATCGTCACGGCCTCCTGGATCTCCTGGATCTTCTCGGGGTCGGACATGCGCGCGACGCCGCCGTCGCGGCGGATGTCGGCGGGGACGCGCTCGAGCGCCATGACGGCGACGGCGCCCGCCGCCTCGGCGATCTTCGCCTGCTCCGCGTCGACGACGTCCATGATCACGCCGCCCTTGAGCATCTCGGCGAGACCGCTCTTGACCCGCATCGTCCCGTACTCGGCCATGGCCTGAGTGTAGCCACGCGCAAGCTGATAGAACCGCCCGATGGAGCCCTGGTCGCGGGATCGCATCGGACAGCTCGACGTGCTCGAGATCGAGAGCGAGCTGCTGCGCGGCAACCCGCTCGGCGACCCGCACGTCCGGCCGCTCTGGGTCTACCTCCCGCCCGCCTACGAGGCCGAGCCCGAGCGCCGCTTCCCCTCGATCTACCTCATCCAGGGCATGACCGGGCAGGTCGACATGTGGCTGAACCGGACGGCGTTCCGGCCGACGACGCCCGAGCGGATCGACCGGCTCTTCGGCGACGAGGGCTGCCCGCCGGCGGTCGTCGTCTTCGTCGACTGCTGGACGTCGTTCGGCGGCTCCCAGTTCATCGACTCGCCCGGCACGGGCCGCTATCTCGGTTACCTCTGCGATGAGATCGTCCCGTTCGTCGACGAGCGGTACCGGACGCTCGCGGAGCCGGCGCATCGCGGCCTGACGGGGAAGTCGAGCGGCGGCTACGGGGCGATGGTCGTGCCGATGCTCCGGCCGGACGTCTTCGGCGGGCTCGCGACGCACGCCGGCGACGCCCTGTTCGAGTTCTGCTACCTCCGCGAGTTCCCGGACACG
>DASRED010000052.1:0-34919 GCA_035652255.1 Gaiellaceae bacterium
CTTCCCGAGGCTCTCGAGCAACAGGTCGAGGGCGAACTCGAACGCACTCACCGGCAGGTAGGGCCCGTCGTTCAGGTGCTGCAACCCGTGCTCGTGGAGATAGGGGAAGCGGTCGACGGGGACCATCTGCTCGAACCAACCCCGCATGTCGTCGATGTGGGAGGGCGGCGATCCGGAGTGGCCCGCCTCCCACAGCGAGAAGCCAAAGATGTGGGCATCGACGATGTGGTACGCGTGATACGTCGTCTCGGCCGAAAGCCCTGAGCCGCGGAGGCACGCGAGCAGGCCTTCCATGTAGGCCATCCGTCCGGGACGCACTCCCCTCATCAGCAAGGGCGCCGCCCAGGGATGGCGCTGGAGCGCCTCGTGCGCCGCGATGGCGCTCGCGCGGATCGCCGGGAGCCCGCCGTCGGGCGCGGGAGGACTCATCTCCGCGAGGACCCGATCGAGGAGGCCGTCGACGAGGTCGTCCTTGTTCGCCACGTGGTTGTAGAGCGACATCGCCTCGTAGCCGAGCGACTGCCCGAGCTTGCGCATCGAGAGCGCCTCGACGCCGTGCTCGTCGACGTACGCGAGCGCGGTATCGAGAATCCGCTCGCGGCTGAGGGGCTTCCGTGCGGCCATTGACATAGCTTACGCTGTATGTCTATCTTACACCGTAAACTTACGGCGTACGGAAGGAGTCGACAGCATGAAGGCACTCGTGCGGCATCGCTATGGAGGACCCGGGGCGGCACATCTCGAGCAGGTCGAGCAGCCCGCGCTCGAGGACGACCGGGTCGTCGTCCACGTCAGGGCGAGCTCGATCAACAAGGCCGACTGGCACCACCTCCGCGGCTGGCCGCGGCTGGCGCGCCCGCTCATGCGCCGCGGCACGCTCCGGCCGAAGAGCCCGCTCTTCGGCATCGACTTCGCCGGCGTCGTCGAGGTGGTGGGCACGGACGTCGCCGGCCTCGCGCCGGGCGATGAGGTCTTCGGGGCTCGCGATGGAGCGTTCGCCGAGTACGTGAGCGCGAAGAGCCTCGTCCGGAAGCCTCCGAACGTGAGCTTCGAGGAGGCTGCGGCGGTGCCGATCGCGGGGCTGACCGCGTTGCAGGGGCTGCGTGACCACGGGAAGCTCCGAGCGGGCGAGCGCGTCCTCGTCAACGGCGCGTCCGGAGGCGTCGGAACGCTCGCGATCCAGATCGCGAAGGCGCTCGGTGCGACCGTCACCGCCGTCGTGAGCACACGCAACGTCGAGCAGGCTCGGACGCTCGGTGCCGACCGCGTGCTCGACTACACGCGGGAGGACTTCACGCGCGCGGGCGAGCGCTATGACCTGATCCTCGACGTCGCCGGCGGCCACTCGTGGCGGGCGCTCAGGCGCGCGCTCACGCCGAACGGCCGGCTCGTGGTCGTCGGCGCGCACGCCAGCCGCGGCCAGCTGCGCCACATCGCCGCGGTGCGTCTCGCATCGCTCCGCAGCAAGCAGCCGGTGGCGTTCTTCGTCGCGAAGCTCGAGGTCGCGGACCTCCAGGCTCTCGCCGGCTTCCTCGAGAGCGGGCACCTGAAGCCGGTCATCGACCGGACGTACGACCTCGCTGAGGCTCCGCACGCGCTTCGGGAGTTCGGCAAGGGCCACGTGCGCGGGAAGCTGGTCCTGACGATCTGAGTCCCCGCTATCGTCCCGCGCCGTGGCACGGCAGTACTTCGGCACCGACGGTGTCCGCGGGATCGTGGGGGAGTCGCTGACCCCGGAGCTCGTCGAGAAGCTCGGCAAGGCGTCGGCGCTCTGGTGCGGTGGCGGTCGGGTCTTCGTCGGACGCGACACACGCGCCTCGGGCGAGGAGCTCGAGGAGGCGTTCGCGCGCGGCGTCGCCGCGGCGGGAGGCGTCGCCGTTCTCGCGGGCGTCCTCCCGACGCCGGCCGTCGCGCTGCTCCGCCTCGACCTCGGCGTCGTCATCTCCGCCTCCCACAACCCGCCGGAGTACAACGGCGTCAAGTTCTTCGACCGCATGGGGGGCAAGCTCAGTGACGCCGCGGAGGAGGAGATCGAGCGGCTGTTCGACGAGCCGCCGCGCGGCGGCGGTGAGATCGATCGCGTCGGCGTCGCCTCCGACAGCTACCTCGCGCACGTCCTCGAGCGCTTCGGTACGGACCTGAGCGGCATGCGCATCGCCGTCGACTGCGCGAACGGCGCCTACGCGGGACTCGCGCCGCAGGCATTCGAGCAGCTCGGCGCTGCGGTGACCGCGATCGGGAACGCTCCGGACGGGACGAACATCAACGTCGGCTGCGGCGCGACCGACCTCTCGGCGCTGCAACGAACCGTGGCGAGCGGCGAGTTCGATCTCGGCGTCGCCTTCGACGGTGACGGCGACCGGCTGCTCGCGGTCGACGAGCGCGGCGAGCCGCTCGACGGCGACCAGATCCTCGCCGTCCTCGCTCTCCAGCTCGGCGTCGACACCGTCGCGGTCACCGCGATGACGAATCTCGGCTTCCACCGCCTGATGGAGGAGCGCGGCATTCGTGTCGTCACGACCGACGTCGGCGACCGCTACGTCCTCGAGGCGCTGCGGCGGGAGGGGGCGCTGCTCGGCGGCGAGCAGTCCGGCCATCTCATCTGGCTCGACGGGCACGTCACCGGCGACGGCCTCGTCGCGGCGCTTCTCCTCTGCCGCGCGCTCGGGGGGCGCCGGCTCTCGGAAGCCGCAGCCGTCATGCCGCACCTCCCGCAGGCCGTGCTGAACGTGCCGCGCTCCGGCCGCGGCCCGCTTCCCGAGTCCCTCCGCGCGCGGGTCGATGCCGTCAACGGCGAGCTCGCCGGCCACGGACGCGTCCTCGTCCGCCCGTCGGGGACGGAGCCTGTCGTCAGGATCCTTGCCGAGGCGGAAAGCCAGGAGGAGGCCGAAACCCTCTGTGCTAGCCTTGCCGCGCTGCTGAAAGAGGAGCTCGGCTGACCCGCCCGCGACGCTGCGGCCCGGGTCGAGAAGCCGGGCTCTTTGCGTTTTCAGGGGGAGTTTCGGCCCCTGCAGGGAAAGGAGCGGAACGTGTGCGGGATCATCGGATACGTCGGATCGCGCGAGGCAAAGCCCCTTCTGCTCGACGGTCTCCGCCGGCTCGAATACCGCGGCTACGACTCCGCCGGGCTCGCGCTCCGAGAGGACGGCGAGCTCGAGTACGTCCGCGCGGTAGGCAACCTCGACAACCTCGTCGTCGCCGCCGAGACGAACGACTCCCACACGCATCACGGCCTCGGTCACACCCGCTGGGCGACCCACGGCGGCGTGAGCGAGCGGAACGCGCATCCCCTCACCGGCTGCGAGCCGGGCCGCCTCGCGATCGTCCTCAACGGCATCGTCGAGAACTACATGGAGTTGCGCGAGCAGCTCACCGCGGCCGGCCACACCTTCACCTCCGAAACCGACGCGGAAGTCGTCGTCCATCTCCTCGAGCAGGAGTACGACGGCGACCTCGCCCAGGCGCTTGCGCGCGTCTACCCGCAGCTCGAGGGCCACTTCTCGATCGTTGCGATCCACCACGACGAGCCGGATGTGCTCGCCGGCGTGCGCCACCAGACGCCGCTCGTGGTCGGTCTCGGCGACGGGGAGAACTTCCTCGCCTCTTCGATCGCCGCCTTCCTGAGCGAGACGCGAACGGTCATTCACCCGCGTGACGGGCAGGTCGTCGAGCTGACGCCGACGAGCGTCCGCTTCTTCGCCGACGGGGCGGAGGTCGAGCCGCCGGCCGCGCAGGAGATCGACTGGGACGAGGAGAGCGCGGAGAAGGCCGGCTACGAGACGTTCATGCTGAAGGAGATTTTCGAGCAGCCCGAGGCGGTCGCCGAGACGATCGGCGATCGCGTTCGCGGCCACCGGCTCGTCCTCGACGCGCTCGGCCTCACCGAGGAGGAGATCCGCAACCTCCGTCGGATCGTGATCGTCGCGTGCGGCACGGCCTACCACGCGGCCGTCGTCGGCCGCTACATCATCGAGGAGTGGGCGCGCGTGCCGGTCGAGCCCGACATCGCGAGCGAATGGATCTACCGCAATCCCGTTCTCTCGAAGGACACGCTCGTGATCGGGATCTCGCAGTCGGGCGAGACGCGCGACACGGTCAACGCGGTCAAGCTCGCTCGTGAGCACGGCGCGCGGACGCTCGGGATCACGAACCTCATGGGGACGCAGATCACGCGCGAGGTCGACGCGACGCTGTTCACGCGCTGCGGGATGGAGGTCGGCGTCGCGGCGTCGAAGACGTTCACCGCGCAGGTCGCGCTTCTCTCGCTCCTCGCGCTGAAGCTCGCCGAGATCCGCCGGACGCTGCCGCAGGACGAGATCGAGTTCATCCTCGATCGCCTCCACGAGCTGCCGGAGAAGATGCAGGAGTTCCTCGACGGCGACCATCCGATCGAGTCGATCGCGCAGCGCTTCCACGACCGGCCGTTCTTCCTCTACCTCGGCCGTCACATCGGCCTGCCCGTCGCGCTCGAGGGCGCGCTGAAGCTGAAGGAGATCTCGTACATCCCGACCGATGCGTACTCGGCCGGCGAGATGAAGCACGGACCGATCGCGCTGCTCGACGAGGGGACGCCCGTCGTCGTCGTCGCGACGAACATCCACGTCTACGACAAGATCGTCTCCAACATCCAGGAGACGCGGGCGCGCGGCGCGCACGTGATCGCGATCGCGACCGACGGCAACGAGGACATCCAGCACCACGCCGACGACGTGATCTACGTGCCCCGGACGCCGAACTTCCTCCAGGCGCCGCTCGCGGTCATGCCGCTCCAGCTTCTCGCGTATCGGATCGCCCGGCTGCGCGGCCTCAACGTCGACCAGCCCCGGAACCTCGCGAAGACGGTCACCGTCGAGTAAGAACTCCTCATGGGGCTGACCGGACGGCTCGCGCGGACCTGCGCGGCTCATCCTCGGCGCACGCTCGCAGCGTGGGCGGTCGCGGTGCTCGCAGCGCTCGCTCTCGTCGCGACCTCGCTGCACGGCCTCTCGTCCGAGGGGAAGGTGATCGGCTCCCCGCCCTCGATCGAGGCGAAGAACGCGATCGCCAAGGCGTTCCCGGCGACGGCTGCGCAGGCGAAGGCCGACGTCGTCGTCGTCACCTCGAGCCGCTACACGGCGACGTCGCCGCAGGCGCAGTCGTTCGCGCACCGGCTCCTCGCGGCGCTGTACGCCACCAACCAGGTGAGCCACGTCCAGCCGGCCGGCGTCTCGGCCGACGGGCACGCCGCGCTCGTCTCGCTCGTGATCAAGAGCGACACCGGCCCGAAGCAGGTCGAGGCGGCCCTCGCGAGGCTGAGCCACGGCGGCTTCACCGCCACGATCACCGGCTTCCGCAGCTCGAACTACGACTTCGGACAGCAGTCGCAGCAGGATCTCGCGAGCGGCGAGCTCGCGTTCGGGCTTCCCGCGGCGCTGATCGTCCTGCTCGCCGTCTTCGGCGCCGTCGTCGCCGGGCTCGTCCCGCTGCTCATGGCGATCCTGTCGATCATCGTCGCGCTTGGCCTCGTCGCGCTGCTCTCGCTCGAGTTCACGCTCTCGACGTTCATCGTGAACATGCTCACGGGGATGGGTCTCGCGCTCGGGATCGACTACTCCCTCTTCGTCGTCTCCCGCTACCGCGAGGAGCGTCTCCACGGTCTCGCGAAGGAGGATGCGATCGCGCGCGCGGGCGCGACCGCGAGCCGGGCCGTCCTCTTCAGCGGCAGCACGTTCATCGTCGCGCTCGTGGGGATGTTCATCGTCCCGACCTCGATCATGCGGAGCCTCGCGCTCGGCGCGATCCTCGTCGGGATCACGTCGGTCGCCGCCGCGCTGACGTTGCTGCCCGCGCTGCTGAGCATGTGGGGCGACGGGATCGACCGGCTCCGGATCCCGTATCTCGGGCGCAACCTCGGCCGGGCCGACGCGCTCGAGGGACACTTCTGGCGGCGGATCGTCGGCGCCGTCCTCCGGCGACCGGCGCTGTCCCTCGCGATCTCCGTCGCCGCGATGCTCGCCCTCGCGGTGCCGTTCTTCGGGATGCACATCGGCGCCAACGGGGTCAGCACGCTGCCGGACAGCGCACCGTCGAAGCAGGGCTACCTCGCCCTGCAGAAGGCGTTCCCCGGGCAAAGCCCGGAGCCGGTGCGGGTCGTCGCGGTCGGCGGGAACCCGACCCTCGACGGAGTAGAGACGCGCGCCGTGGCTGCTGCGTTCGGCCGGCTGGAGGGAATGCTCTCCCGGTCGTCGACGAGCGCTTGGGGACGGGGAACGCTGCAGTCGGCTTCGGGGTCTGAACCGGTGTATTTGCTGACTATCCCGCTCAAGGGGGACGCGACGGGGTCGAGAGCGATTGCGGCGGTGCGCAACCTCCGCTCGCATCTGATCCCAGAGGCCTTCGCGGGCAGCGGCGCGAAGGTCTACGTCGGCGGAGTGACCTCCGAGAACATCGACTACTTCGACTCGGTCACCGGCCCGACCCCGTACGTGATCCTCTTCGTGCTCGGCCTGAGCTTCATCCTCCTGACCGTCGCCTTCCGCTCGGTCGTGGTCGCGCTCGTCTCGGTCCTCCTCAACCTCTTGTCGGTGGGAGCCGCCTACGGACTGCTCACGCTCGTCTTCCTCGACGGCCACGGCGCGGGCCTCTTCGGCTTCACCCACACGCCGGTGATCGACGCGTGGGTGCCGCTGTTCCTCTTCTCCGTGCTGTTCGGGCTGTCGATGGATTACCAGGTGTTCCTGATGAGCCGGATCAAGGAGCGGTACGACGAGAGCGGGTCGACGCGCGACGCCGTCGGCTGGGGCGTCGCGTCGACCGCGCGGATCATCACCGGTGCGGCACTGATCATCGTCGCCGTCTTCGCCGGCTTCGCGGCGGGGAAGCTCGTGATGTTCCAGCAGATGGGATTCGGTGTCGCGGTCGCCTTGCTGCTCGACGCCACGGTGATCCGCTCGGTCGTCCTGCCGAGCCTGCTGGGGCTGCTCGGTCGCGGCAGCTGGTACCTGCCGCGCTGGCTCGAGTGGCTGCCCCACGTCGAGGTCGAGGCGCGGCCTACTCCGGGGGACGCCGCAACCGTTTGACCTCGCCGCGGCGGCGCTTCCCCTCGAGGCGCCGCTCGCGGGCGGCGGCGCTCGGCCTGGTGGGGACACGCTTCCGCTCGACGCGCAGCGCCTCCCGCAGTTGCGCGACGAGCCGCTCGAGCGCGAGGTCGACGTTGCGCGTTCGGCTCCGCTCGTCCTGCGCGACGGCGCGCAGCACCGGACCGGCCTTCGCGACGACGCGTTTCTTCTGCGTCTCGGTGAGCGCGCTCGAGGACTCGACGTCGAAGACGGCGACGACGCGCGTCTCGGACTTCTGCGCGTGCTGACCGCCGGGGCCGCTCGAGCGGGAGTATTCGAGCTCGATCTCGGACAGCGGGAGCAGGACCGAGCGCGTGACGCGAATAGACTCGCCGGGCATGGCCGCGATTCTCCTTGACGTGGACGGCGTCCTGCACGTCTCGGGCGAGCCCATTCCCGGCGCCGCCGACGCGGTGCGACGTCTGCGCGAGGCCGGCCACCGGCTCCGCTTCGTCACGAACGCGACGACGCGGTCGAAGGCGCAGCTCGCCCACGACCTGAACGCGATGGGGATCGAGCTCGACGCGGACGAGGTGCAGACGACCGCGGACGCGGCGGTCGCCGCGCTCCGAGGCCGGCGTGTGCTCGCCCTCGTGATGCACGCGCTCGTCGGCGACCTCGAAGGCGTCGACCTCGTCGGCGAGGGCGCGCACGCCGTCCTGATCGGCGGCGCCGACGACTCGCCCGAGACGAACCTCGTCTTCTCCTACATGAACCTCGCGCGCGCCTTCGCGGAGCTCGAGCTCGGCGCCGATCTCTACTGCCTCCATCGCAACCGCTGGTGGCAGACGCAGCGTGGGCCGCTCCTCGACTCCGGCTGTTACGTCGCCGGGCTCGAGTACGCGGTGCAGACGGAGGCGACCGTGCTCGGCAAGCCGAGCGCCGCCTACTTCGACGCGGCGTGCGAGGCGCTCGACGCGGAGCCGTCGATGACCTGGATGGTCGGCGACGACCTCGAGACGGACGTGATCGGGGCGCGAGGAGTCGGGATGCGGGCCGTCCTCGTGCGGACGGGGAAGTTCCGGCCCGACGCCGTCGAGGCGTCCCGCGTCCAGCCCGACGGCATCGTCTCCTCGATCGCGCACCTGCCCGACTGGCTCGAGGAGCATCTGTAGATGGGCGCCCACGTCGGCACCGACCTGATCGAGATCGAGCGGATCCGGCGCGCGCTCTCGCGCCACGCGCGCTTCCGCGAGCGCTGCTTCACGGCGGCGGAGCGCGCGTACTGTGACTCCCGGCGCAACCCGGCGGAGAGCTACGCGGGCCGCTTCGCCGGCAAGGAGGCGGTCGGCAAGGCGCTCGGCTTCGGCGTCGCGCGGGCGTTCGCGTGGCAGGAGATCGAGATCGCCGGCCGCCCGAAGCCCGCGGTGCGGCTCTCGGGCCGGCTCGCCGAGCGCGCGGCCGCGATCGGCGCCTCCTCCGTCGATCTCTCGATGACCCACTCGCGCGAGCTCGCCCAGGCGGTGGCGATCGCCAATGTCGGCGACTGAGCCGCTCTACACCGCCGACGAGATGCGCGCCGCCGAGGCGGGCCACGACGTCGGCGAGCTGATGCACCGCGCGGGAGCGGCCGTCGCCGAGGAGCTCATGCGGCGCTTCCCCGACGCGCGGCGGATCGCGATCCACGCCGGCGGAGGCGCGAACGGCGGCGACGGCAGGATCGCCGGCGAGATCCTGCGCGGGCAAGGACGCGAGCTCGTCGAGGACGAGCCCGACGTCATCGTCGACGCGCTCCTAGGCACCGGGATGAAGGGCGCGCCGCGGGACGAGACGGCGGCCGTGATCGAGCGGATCAACGCGGCGGGCGTTCCGGTCGTCGCGGTCGACATCCCCTCCGGCGTGAATGCCTCGACCGGCGAGGTCGAGGGCGCGGCGGTCCGCGCGGACGTCACCGTGACGATGCACGGGCGGAAGGTCGGGCTCGCCGTGGCGCCTGGACGCTTCCACGCCGGCGAGGTCGCCGTCGCCGAGATCGGCCTGGTCTCCGGCGAGACGGAGCACGCGCTCGTCGCTCCGCCGATCCTCGCCGAGGTGCCGCGTCGCTCCGCGCGCGACAACAAGTACACGGCCGGACACGTCCTCGTCGTCGGCGGCTCGCGCGGGATGACCGGCGCCGCGGCTCTCACGGCGCGGGCGGCGCTGCGCGCGGACGCCGGCTACGTGACGATCTGTGCCCCAGAGGAGTCGCTGCCGGTACTCGAGACGCTCGTGCTCGAGGCGGTGAAGCGGCCGCTCCAGCAGGTGGACGAGGCCGCGCCGAAGGCGGGCGCGCTCGCCGTCGGGCCGGGGCTCGGGCGCGACAAGGAGGCGAAGGCGCTCGTCCGCCGGCTGCTCGCGGAGGTGGACGTCCCGGCGGTCGTCGACGCCGACGCGCTCTTCGAGCTCGAGCCGGGAGAGTGGCCTGCGCCGCGTATCCTCACGCCGCACGAGGGCGAGCTCGCGCGGCTGCTCGGGCGCGAGTCGCAGGAGATCGCCGCGCACCGGCTCGCGTCGGTGCGCGAGGCGGCGGAGGAGTTCCGGGCGGTCGTCGTGCTCAAGGGCGAGGACTCGCTCGTCGCCGCGCCAGGCGGCGGCGTGCTCGTCTGCGCGCTCGGGTTGCCGTCGCTCTCGACTGCCGGAACGGGCGACGTCCTCACCGGGATCACCGCCGCGTTCCTCGCGAAGGGGATGAAGCCGCAGCGCGCCGCGGCAGCGGCGTGCGCGGCGCAGCAGCTCGCCTCGCGCGCCGCGCCGCAGCGCTACGGCCTCGTCGCGAGCGACGTGGTCGAGGCGCTGCCGCTAGCTCTCGGCGCCGGGTAGCCGGTCGACGCGCCAGATCTCCTCGGGCATTCGGAAACTCCCGAGGCCGCCTCCGTACTCCTCGATCCACCCGAGAACGACGAGCACGAGGCACAGACCGACGAGGATCCAGGTGCCCCAGACGAGGCCGAGCTCGTCGCGCAACCGGATGAGCTGGAGAGTCGGCAGCGCGAGAAATCCGAGCGCGGGAAGAGTCAGCCGGCCGCCTCTCGTCCAGGCGCGGATCAGGTAGATCCCGAGCAGAAGACCGACGACCACGAACCAGCCGTAGACGGCTCCCGCCTCGAAGGTCCATGACTGGGGCAGTGCGTTCCACGTCGGGATGACGACCGAGCCGACGCAGCAGATCGCCGCCGCGACCGGCAACGCGGTCCGCCGGCTCACCGGAACGGGTCTGAGCATCGGAACGGCGCCGACGACGAGGACACTCGCCGCTGCGAGGCAAACGTACGCGCCGTAGGCCATGTGGAACCCGGTGAACGACCCGAAGCCCGTCTCGATCCACGCGACGAGGAACGCGATCGCCGCCACGGTCTCCACGGCGTACGGCAATCTCGGCACGACGAGGAGCAACAGCGCGAGAGCGCCCGCGGCGGCGCCGGCGAGTTCCTGCCAGCCGTCGAGCGCGAATGTCCCCTGGTGCGGGATCGCGAGTTTCTCCCACGGGAGGAAGAGAGCGACGACGAGCGCGAGCTCGGCCGCCGTCCGAGCCGCGGCCCAGCCTCGCGGCGCTGCCGGCATCGTCAGCGGCCGCGCGCGGAGCGCCAGCACTGCGACGAGCGCGACCGAGCAGCCGATCCCGATCCAGGCCCCGTAGAGCAGCTCCGACTTCAAAGAAGCCACGATCGTCGCAGACGCGCCGACGAGGATCGCGACAGCGACGGCGGCCGGGAGCCGAATCCGGCGCGCTCCGAGCAGGAGGACGAGCGCAGCGATAGTCGCCGTCGGCGCTTCCAGGCCCGGAAAGCGACCGATCGCGGACGACGTGATCCACGGCAGGAGGAACGAGGCGAGGATGCCGAGGCCGAGAGCCACCGCCAGCGCGTCGGCGGCGTCGAGCCGCCGGGCCAGGTCGCGGCGGCAGAGGATCACGCCGCCACCCAGCGCGACTCCGCCGGCTGCGAGCCCGATCCAGCTGCCGTACGTCCAGGCGTAGCCCGCCGCCTCGAACGTCGTCGAGCCCGCCCCGAACGCCGGGAGGTGAACTGCGGCTTCGGCGTGGACCTGCAACCCGATGCCGGCCGTGAGGTAGGCGAGCGCAATCGCGAGCGAGCCGGTTATCCAACGGCCGGCGAGCCGGGGCCGGACGAGGAGGAGCACGGCCGCGAAACCGAGCGCGAGCGCGACGAGGGCGGCGGCGCCTCCGTCCCCGGTCGACCAGCCGTCCAACCGGCCGGTGAACGGGGTGTGGGATTCCTGCCACGGCAGGTAGAGGCTCACGAGGAGCGTCAGCGCGCTCGCCGGCATAAGGAGGAGAAGCCCGCGGTCGCGCACGAGCGGGAACTTACTCCGCGAACCAGCTGCCGACTAGGCTGGCCGCCGAATGCACCGGAGCGAGATCACGATCGACCTCGGCGCGATTCGCCACAACGTCCGGCGCCTCCTCGACGCGCTCGACGGCGCGGAGCTCTGGGCGGTCGTCAAGGCGAACGGCTACGGGCACGGCGCCGTCGACGTCGGGCGCGCCGCGCTCGAGGCGGGCGCGACCGCCCTCTGCGTCGCGACTGTCGACGAGGGGCTCGAGGTCCGCGGTGTGCTGCCCGAGGCGCGGATACTCGTCATGGGGCCGACGGAGCAGGCTGCCGAGGCGCGCGAGGCGCGGCTCGAGCTCACGGTCTCGCGCGACGGCGAGATCCCGCCCGACATCGCCGTCCACCTCAAGCTCGACACCGGGATGGGGCGCTGGGGGCTCGCCGAGCTGCCGGAGCCTCCCGCGAACGTCGTCGGCCTGATGAGCCACCTCGCGACCTCGGACAGCGACCCGGAGTTCGCGCGGCGCCAGATCGAGCGCTTCGCCGAGGCGACCGAGCCCTACGCGCACCTGACGCGCCACGTCGCGAACAGCGGCGCCGCACTCCGCATCCCGGAGTCCCGCTTCGACGCCGCCCGCTGCGGCATCGCCGTCTACGGCATCTCCCCGTTCGGCACGGATCCGGCCGAGGACGGCCTCCGGCCGGCGCTCGCCTGGCGCAGCCATCTCGCGCAGGTGCGACTCCTCCAGCCCGGGGAGAGCACCGGCTACGGACGCCGCTTCGTCGCGGCGGAGCCGACCTGGATCGGCATCGTCCCGGTTGGCTACGCGGACGGCTTCCGGCGCGACCTGACCGGCACCGAGGTGCTCGTCGACGGCGCGCCGCGGCGCGCCGTCGGCACGGTCTCGATGGACGCCGTCGCCGTCGAGCTCGATCGCGAGCTGCCGGTGGGGACGCCGGTGACCCTGATCGGCGACGGCATCCTCATCGAGCGGCACGCCGAGGTCGCCGGGACGATCGGCTACGAGATCGCGTGCGGGATCGAGAGCGCGCCGGGCCGCGCGACCCGCCGCGCTACCGACTAGACGTAGCCGGCGAGCCCGCCGTCGAGGTGCGAGAACGCCTCGCGCAGCTGGTCGCGCTCCCGCGCCAGCTCGGTGAAGGACAGCATCAGCCGCCGCTCGCCCTCCGGTGAGAGCCGGAGATAAGCGACGCGGGCGTCGCGCTGGGACTGCTCGCGCTCGATCAGGCCGGCCTCCTCGGCGCGGCGGACGAGCTCCGTGACGGTGCTCTGGGCGAGCTGGAGACGCTCGGATAGCTCGGTCACCGTCGACTGCTCCTTCCGGTCCGGCGCGCCCTTGATCATCATCAGCAAGGTGTAGCGCTGCGGCGTGAGGCCCGACTGGCGGGCGATCCGCTCGCTCTGCCGGAGGAAGCGCCGGAGTGCGGCACGGAAGTCAGCGACCGCGATCACATCGTCGACCGTGAGGCTCGTAGGCTCCCCTGCCACGCTCATACGGCGATTCTACGGCGCTTTCGGCACGCGACCAAGGACACGTGTGAACACGTTGGGCAACATGTCCTGGAGCGCGCCGAGCGGTCCGTAGAAGCGAGGCACCGTCGTCTCGCCGCGCCCGCGCTCGAGGGAGTCGAGTACGTGGTCGGCAACCTCCTCCGGGCCGATCACGATGCGCTGCACGGGCTTCGGCAGCCAGTCCTGCGGGAAGCCCTCCGTCCGCGCGAAGCCCGGCTTGACCGTGTGGACGCGGACGCCGCGACTCCGGAGCTCCGCCGCCGCCGTCCGAGAGAAGGCGAGCTGCGCGTGCTTCGACGCGGAGTACGGGCCGCTCGGCGGGCCGGCGACGACGCCTGAGACGGAGACGATGTTCACGACGTCCGACGGCGCGGCTGCGAGTAGGCCGGGGAGGAACGCGCGCAGGCACCAGACGCTGCCGAGGTAGTTCGTCCGGATCAACCGCTCGACGATCTCGGGGTCGCCGTTGAGGAAGCTCGTCCGGCCGGGGATGCCGGCGTTGTTGACGAGTACGCCGATGCGCGGATGCCGCTCGAGCACGCCGGCCGCTACCGCTTCGACCGCGGCGCGGTCGGAGACGTCGCACGGCTCCGCCTCCCCGCCGATCTCGGCGGCGAGCGCCTCGAGCCGGTCGGCGCGCCGCGCGAGCAGCACGCAGAGGTCGCCGCGCTTCGCCAGCCGGCGCGCGATCTCGACCCCGAACCCCGAGGAGGCACCGGTGACGACCGCGACGCGGCGGTCGCTCATCGGCAGTAGTGAACTGGGATTCGGCTCGTCGCGGTGTGGCCGCCTTTCGTGGCGACGGCGGCCTCGAGCGTGTGCTTGCCCTTCGTCACGCGTCCAAGCTTCCCACTCCAGAGGTCGAACGCGCCGTGCCTGCCGTTCGCGAGGCGCCGGCCGTCGAGGATGAAGTGGACGCTCTTGACGCCGCCGGGTGCATCCGCCGAGACGAGGAGAGACGCCTTCTGCCTGATGCACGTTCCGCCCGTCGGCAGCAGCCAGTTCGCGGTCGGGCCGTGCACGACGTCGAGCTTGTGCGCGGCCGTCCGCGTGTTCGGGAGGATGTTCGTCCCCGTCGTGTCGATGTTCTTCGCCTCCTCGTAGTCGGAGGAGAGGAAGAGCATCCGCAGCCTGCCGCTCCGCAGCTTCGGCGCAGCCGCCGGCAGTGGGAAGACGGCGATCCCGCTGATCGGGTCGTAGTCCGCCGCGCCGACGAGCACGCCGTCGTAGCCGATCACGAGCGAGTACGGGTCGACGCCGGACTGGGAGTCGCGCGTCCGCACGGCGATCGTCGGCCGGCCTGTCGAGACCCGCGACGTCAGCAGCCGCAGCGTCGGCGGCGTGACGTCGTTCACCCACGAGTTGAGGAGGTACGCGCCGCCGACGCTGGCGCCGGAGTACGGGTCGACGCCGGAGTCGACCGCGACGTAGTACCTCTGGACGCTCGGGAACGAGACGGCCGCCGAGGAGATGTCGTAGCCGGAGTCGTACGTGAGGCCGTTGACGTCGACCGGCGTCCCGTCGTAGCCCTGGACGCTGCTCTCGTCGTCGGCGCCGAGCAGCCACGGGTCGACGATCCCGCTCTGCAGGAGCACCGAGACGCCCGCGTTCGCGACCGGCTGCTTGAGGAGGAGCGAGTAGACGTGCTCGGAGCCCGTCTCGTCCATCGGTTGGGTGTCGGGCGCGTTGCCGAACGGCGAGGTCGGATACCGGTACGTCGCGACGTGGCTCTTGCCCTTGCTCGTGTCGCCGAGCGCGAGCTTCGTCAGCGGATGGACCGGCAGGCTGGCGAGTGCCGGCCGGTCGACGTAGAAGAGGTACGGGATCCGGCGCGTGTCGGAGCCGCGGGTGAGGACGAGGAAGCCGTAGTTCTCTCCCTGCACCGCGTTCGCGTATGCCCTCGCGACGACGGGGACGTCGACCTCGCCGTTCGGCGCGATGCTCACCGTGCCGGGCACGTCGAGCGACGCGCCCGTGGTCGCGGCCTGCGGATCGACGGTCACCGACCACAGCCCGGAGCCGCCGCCTGCGTCCGAGACCTGCAGCACGAGTCCCTTGCTCGCGGCGCCGTGGAGGACGTTGACGTCCTCGAACGACAGCGACGCGGGCGCTGTGAAGAGGAGCGGATCGGCGGCGCGCGGCAGCCAGACGAGCCCGCCGCCCTCCTCGATCGCCGGCGCCTCGACCGTGCGGGCGGTGTTCGCCCAGGCCGGGCTCGCCGTGGACATGAGCGCCGACTTCACCTCCTCCGGCGTCCAGCCCGGATGGAGCTCGAGCAGGAGCGCGGCGGAGCCGGCAACGTGCGGGGTCGCCATCGAGGTGCCGTCGAAGACGGCGAAGCGCGAGCTGTCGGTGTTCGGCAGCGTCGAGGAGATGATCTGGCCCCCCGGCGCGGAGATGTCGGGCTTGAGGTCGTGCCCGAAGGCGGTCGGGCCGGAGGAGGAGAAGCTCGTGATCACGCCGCTGCGACCCGTCTCGAGCTCCTGGACGCTCGCGCCGACCGTGAACTCGACGCTGCCGCCGTGGGCGTCCATGAAGGCGCGGAGGTTCGCGCCGTCGAGGTCGGAGATCATCCCGGCCGGAATCCCGAGCGGGAGTGGGATCTGGTCCGCCTCGCCGCCGCGGTTGTCGACGAGGACCAGCCCCGCCGCGCCCGCGGCCGCCGCCGCGGCGGCCTTCGTCACGAACGGGCAGAGCCCGCGCGAGACGAGCGCGATCTTCCCGGTCAGCGAGCCCGCCGGCAGCGTCCCGTCGGGCGAGGCGAGGTCGCCCGCCGGCCCGCAGAGGTGCCGCTCGACCGGATGGCCGTCGGTTCCCGTGATCGCGCCGACGTCGACGAGCGTCTTCCCGCTCGCCCAGACCGAGGCGGCGGCGTTGCCGAAGTCCGACTGGAACGGGATGCCGCTCAGGTCGGCGGGCGCTCCCGCCGTCGTGACGTTCAGTCCCGGCGCGAAGACATGCGTGTTCGAGGTCGCGGCGACGGTGATCGCGTCGGGCGCCGAGCCCGGCGAGCCGACCGAGCCGTTGCCGTACTGGTCGCGGTCGTTGCCCGCGGCGATCACGAGGACGACGCCGGCCCGGGCGACGGCCTGGACGACGGGGATCATCGCGTCGTTCGCGGGGTCTGTCTGCGGGCCGCCGCCCGAGAAGTTGATGACGTCCATCCCGTCCGAGACGGCGGCCTCGAAGGCGGCGATGATCTCCGGCGAGTCCGCCTCGTCGCCGAACGGCGTCGGGATCGTGAAGACGCGGTAGTTGCCGAGATACGCCTTCGGCGCGACGCCGCTCAGCCCGGTCACCTTCGGATGGGCGGCGCTCGCGGGGGCCGTCGTCCCCGCGTCGCCGGCCGCGATGCCAGCGACGTGGGTCCCGTGGAACGACTCCGTCGGGTCGAGCGGCAGGCTGCCGGCCGTGCCGCTGCCGGGGCCGGGGAAGGCCCGCGCGACGATCACCTTCGGCGTCGTGTACTTCGTGTTCCCTTTCGGGAAGCCGGCCGGATACGCGTAGCCGGCCGGGTTGAAGAAGGGATTCGTCTGGTCGATCCCGTCGTCGACGACGCCGATCTTCATGCCGTGCCCGTCGGCTCCCTGCGCCTGCTCGAGCTGCGGCGCGCCGATCACGCCGGGCGACGTGTCGTCGGCGAGCGTGTAGTGGAAGACCGGGTAGACGTGCTTGAACTGGCCGAGCCGGAGCAGCTTCGGGAGCTTCGAGTTCGGGACGCTGATCGTGATCGCGTCGAGGACGACCCGGAAGCGTTCCTGCACGCGCGCCTGCGGGATCGCGGCGCGGAGCTCGGTCACGGCGCGCGCCTGCGCGCGGGCGATCTCCGCGAGATACGCCTGCGAGCTCGTGCTGTGGACGGCGAGCTTCCGGCGCGCGCCGTAGGCGGCGAGGCCGCGGCCGTAGCGCCGCGCGAGCGGCGGCAGCGGGAGGCTCGCGATCACGCGCACACGCGGATCGGCGCTCTGGAGGCGGATCGTCCCCGTCCGGACCCGCGGCCCGTGGAGCCGGATCGGGACGAGATGGCCCGCCGGGAAGACGGTCGCCGCGGCAGACGCAGGCGCGGCGAGGGCCGCGCACAGCCCGAGCAGGATCAACGCGCGGCGCACGGAGACAGGCTAGCCCCGGCCACGGGTTCCCGTAGGATCGCCGCGTGCCCGGATCCTTCGAGGGGAAGCGCGGTCTCGTCCTCGGTGTCGCGAACAAGCGCTCGATCGCCTGGGCGATCGCGCAGCAGCTCGCGGCCGGCGGCGCGCAGCTCGCGTTCACGTTCCAGGGGGAGCGGATCGAGCAGTCGGTTCGCGACCTCGCCGGCTCGGTCGACTCCCCGCTCGTCACCGAGTGCGACGTCCGCTCCGACGATGACCTCGCGCGCGTCTTCGGCGAGGTCGGGGAGGCGTTCGGCGGCGAGCTCGACCTCCTCGTCCACTCCGTCGCGTTCGCCGCGGCGGAGGATCTCGAGGGACGCTTCACCGACACGCCGCGCGACCGTTTCTGGATGGCGGTCGACATCAGCGCCTACTCGCTCGTCGCGTGCGCGCGCGCGGCCGAACCGCTCATGGAGAAGGCGGGCGGCGGCTCGATCGTGACGATGACCTACCTCGGCGGCGAGCGCGCCGTGCCGCACTACAACGTCATGGGCGTTGCGAAGGCGACGCTCGACTCGTGCGTGAAGTACCTCGCGTGGGATCTCGGGGAGAAGAACATCCGCGTCAACGCGGTTTCCGCGGGACCCGTGCGCACGCTCGCGGCACGCTCGATCGCCGGCTTCACGACAATGGAGGACATCGTCGAGGAGCGCTCGCCGCTCCGCCGCCACATCACTGCCGAGGACGTCGGCTCGGCGGCCGCCTATCTCCTCGGCGACGGCGCGGCGAACGTGACCGGGACGACGCTCTACGTCGACTCCGGCTACCACTCGATGGGCATGTAGCTCCGGCCTCAGGGCAACCGCAGCGGCAGGCCGGGACCGAGCATGCTCGTATGCGCGTTCCCGCCGATTCCGAAGTCGAGGTTCCGCAGCGTCGTCCGGTCGAGCACGAGCGTGATCACGTCTCCAGTCGGCGGCGTGCTTCCGGCAGGGCCGCTGCAGCCGGAGCAGACGAAGTGGCCGCGGATGACGACGAGGTACACCGGCTGGGAGCCGATCACGCCGGTGCCCGCTCCCGCGGCGACGTTCGCCTCGTGCCGCCCGCTCGCGAAGACCGTGATGCTCGAGGGATGCGCGTCCCCGTCGGCCCGCGCCGTCTGGCGGGCGACCGCCTGGATCCGCGCTCGCTTCGCGGCCGTGAGGCCCGGCAATGTCGTCGCCTGGTGGCTGCTCCCGCAGCCGGCGGCGAGGAGGGCCGCGCTCGCGAGCACGGCGGTGAGAGCGGAGGCGCGCTTCATCTCGAGCGAGGGTACGCCGCCGCGCGCCCGATCGTCACCTTCCGCATGCGGACTGCCCCATCGGGCTACGATGAAGCTTCGTGAGCCACGATGCAAGCCGGCTCGACCGGCGCCTTCCGAACGACAGCATCGGCGGCGCCGACCTGCGCTCCGATCTCGACAGCGAGCGCCGTCTTGCCGACTTCACCGTCGACCGGTCGGTGCTCAAGCTCGTCGCCCTCGCGCTCGTCGTCGGCGCGCTGTCGGCCGGAGTCGCGCTCGCGCTCATCGCGCTGATCGGCTTCTTCACGCACCTCGCCTACTACGGCGATGTCGGCTGGCACCTCGCGACTCCGAGCCTGCACCGCTTCGGCGCCTGGACGGTCCTGATCCCGGTCGTCGGCGGGTTGATCGTCGGCCTGATGGCGCGCTTCGGCTCGGAGCGGATTCGCGGGCACGGGATCCCGGAGGCGATGGAGACCATCCTGATCAGAGGCAGCAAGGTGGAGCCGCGGCTCGTCTTCCTCAAGCCGATCTCGAGCGCGATCAGCATCGGCTCGGGCGGGCCGTTCGGCGCGGAGGGGCCGATCATCCTCACGGGCGGCGCCGTCGGCTCGGTGTTCGCGCAGTTCCTCGAGCTCACCGCGCGCGAGCGGCGCACGTTGCTCGTCGCCGGCGCTTCGGCGGGGATGGCCGCCGTCTTCGGTACGCCGCTCGCGGCGGTGCTGTTCGGCGTCGAGATCCTCGTCTTCGAGTGGCGGCCCCGCTCGTTCGTGCCGATCGTGGCGGCCGTCGCCGTTGCGGACACGCTGCGGACGTGGTTCGCGAGCCTCGGGCTCCTCTCGAGGGCTCCGCTCTTCCCGCTCACGGTCCATCCGCCGCTGACCGCGCTCCTCAGTGTCGAGGCGCTGACCGTCGGGCTCGCCTGCGGCATCCTCGCGTGGGTGCTGACCGCGGCGGTGTACGGCGCCGAGGACGCGTTCAAGCACGTGCCGATCCACTGGACGTGGTGGCCTGCGATCGGCGGGCTCGTGATCGGGCTCGGCGGCCTGGCCGATCCGCGGGCCCTCGGGGTCGGCTACGGCACCATCGCGGACGAGCTCGCGGGCCGGATCGCGCTCGGCGGCCTCGCGCTCGTGCTCGTCGTCAAGCTCGCGATCTGGGCGATCGGGCTCGGGTCGGGGACGAGCGGCGGCGTGCTCGCTCCGCAGCTGCTGATCGGCGCCGCCGCCGGCGGCCTCGTCGGACACGCCTTCGGCGGCCATCCCGGCGTCTGGGCGCTGCTCGGCATGGGAGCGACGCTCGCCGGCGCCATGCGCGCGCCGCTGACCGCGATCGTCTTCTCGGTCGAGCTGACGCACGAGATCGCGCTGATGCTGCCCCTCGTCGTCGCCTCCGCGACCGCCTTCCTGCTCAGCGTCCTCCTCCTGAAGCGGTCGATCATCACGGAGAAGATCGCGCGTCGCGGTTTCCACGTCATGCGTGAGTACGCGGTCGATCCGCTCGAGGCGATGTTCGTCCGCGAGGTGATGCAGCCCGCCGTGGAGCCGGCCGGCGGCGTCGACGGCCTCGTCGCGTATCAGGACGAGGTGCTGCGCGTCGTCGCGGGCCGCATGGCCGCGTTCGAGGTCGACGAGCTGCCGGTCGTCGACCGCGAGACGGGCGCACTCGTCGGCGCGGTCACCGTCTTCGACCTCCTCGCCGCCCGGCGCCGGCAGTTCCTCGCCGAGCGCAGCCGCGAGCGGCCGCTCCAGCTGCCGCCTCTCCGCCTTCCCAGCCGTCGCTGAACGCCCGTATCCGCGGCGGTTCCCGCTGCGTTTCTCCCGCGTCGGTTGATGCTTTCGAAGGGAGAGGACATGGTTTTCAAGAGAGGTCGCGATAGACGGTCGCGCTTGGGCATCGCGACTCTGATCGGAATGGCGGTCGCAGCGGCGATCGCGGTGCCGCTCGCATTCGCGAACACCGCGACCCCGACGACGTCCCATTCGACCTGGAGTTACACGAGCGGTACGTCCGGGCCGGTGAAGGTCGTCGTGACGGGGAACTGGAACTGGGTCACGCAGAGCTGCGCGTCGGGCGGCACCGTCTCGAGCACCGACGTCAAGGGGCACTACGCCATCGGCTATGCCGGGAGCTGGAACGACTCGACGACGCCGAACACGCTGACCGGGAAGGCGACGGACGGCACGCCCGTCACCCTGCACGTCGGCAACACGATGGATCAGGTCATCGTCGACTTCTGCAAGGGCACGACGACGGCGAGCCCGTATCCGACGGGGACCTTCTCGATCTCGCACACGTATCCGAGCCTCGCCGCGTTCCAGGCGGCCGTGCCGAACGGAGAGGTCTGCGTCAACGCGTACGACATCCACCAGCAGACGCAGAACAACGACTGGAATCCGGGGAAGAACGGCGACAACACGCTCAAGGCGAACCAGTACGTCACGGGGGCGATGTGCTCTACTGCCGCGCAGGCCGAGCAGTCGCCGGCGATCAGCCTCATCAAGTACGAGCGCTTCGGCAAGAGCGACCCGTACGTCCGCGGGCCGCTGACCGGAACGGTCGGTCAGACCGTGAACTACGAGATGATCGTCCGCAACACCGGCAACACGCCGCTCGACGACGTCACGCTGAGCGACCCGCGCTGTGACGCGGGCACGCTGACGCCGACGAGCGCCGTGTCGCTCGCGCCCGGCGCCTCGGCTGCGTTCTACTGCTCGCACAAGCTCACGAGCTCCGACAGGCCGGAGTTCGTGAACACCGCGACGGTGCAGGCCCACAACGCCAGCGCCTCCTCGAGCGTCAACGCGACCTCGAGCGTGAGCGCGTCCTCGCAGGTCACGACAGCGCTCGGCGCCGTCAAGGCGGTGCATCACACCGCGAAGCCGGCGAAGCCGGTCACGAAGGCCGCCAGCTTCACGGGCTGACGGACGGATCGACGGGGAGGGCGGGGCCTGCGCGGCCCCGCCCTCACCTCAGCGGGCGCCGCCTATCCAGGGCGCGATGTCCTCGACCGCGCTGCCTCGCGCGACGATGAGGTCGACCGCGTCGTCCTCCGTCCACATCCAGACGAGGTCGGTGTCCGGGTAGACGACCGCTCCGAGCTCCGACTTCGAGGAGAACATCGCGACGCGCGCGACGGAGTCGCTGTCGTTCCGGACGAGATGCGCGCCGGTCGGGCCCGGCGGGAAGAAGACGACGTCCCACGGCTCGAGCTGCTCCTCGCCGTCGGCGTGGCGAACCGTCGGCGTGCCGGAGACGACGAGGAGCCACTCCTCCACGGGCTCCTCGTAGTGGTACGGACTGACCGCCTGGCCCGGCGGGAGCTCGTAGACGCTCAGGCCTGTCTTCGTCGCGCCGAGCGCGGCGCCGGGGCGCGTGCTTGCTCGCCTGAAGCCGTCCGGCAGCTGCGGACGCGACTCGCAGGGAATGGCGGCGAGGTTGGCACGCCGGAGATCGTTGCTCATCGGACTCCTTTCGTGCGCTCAGCCGCCGCTGATCGCGGCGATGACGTCGAGACGCGAGCGCGCCTCGAGGGGCGTGTCGAGGCTGGAGCGCTCGCCGTCGACGTAGGCGTGGATGTGGTGCCGGAGCGTCGGGCCCTCCGCGACGAGGCGGTCGCGGATCCCCGGCCACTGCGCGTCGAGCTCATCGAAGGCGCCGAGCACCGTCGCCGCCTCGATCTCGAGGCGGCGCGGCAAGCCGGGGAAGAGCGGCGTCAGCGTCCCGGGCAGGCGGACGTCTGCCATCTCCGTGCTCCTAGTCGACGATCGCGACGTCGACGGAGGAGATCGACGGCAGGTAGCTCGCGATCTCCGTCCACGTCTCGCCCTCGTCGGCGCTCGCGAAGACCTGGCCGGTGCTCGTGCCGAAGTAGATGCCGGGGACGTCGTGCGTGTCCATCGTCATCCCTTGCCGGAGAACGCCGAGGTGCGCGTCCACCTGCGGCAGCCCGTTCCGCAGCGGCTCCCAGCTCGAGCCGGCGTCGCGCGTGCGCCAGACGGTCGCCTTGCCGTCGTGCATCGTCCGGCCGTGGCCGCCGTCGACCGGGATGACGTAGAACGTCTCGGTGTCGTGCGGATGGACGGCGGCGGCGAAGCCGAAGTCGCCCGGCAGTCCCTCCGTGATCTCCGTCCACGACTGTCCCGCGTCGTCGGAGCGGTGCACGCCGACATGGTTCTGCTGGTACATCCGCTCCGGGTTCGAGGAGCGGACGAGCTTGTGGACGCAGAAGCCGACGTCTTCGTAGTCGCCCGGCCAGTCGCGCCGCAGCCCCTGGTTGCGCGGCGTCCACGAGGAGCCGCCGTCGTCCGTCTCGAACGCGCCGACACCCTGGACGATCGCGAAGAAGTTGTCCGAGTCGTCCGGGTCGGTGACGAAGCCGGAGATGCCGAGGTGGCCGGGCGCCTGGTTCGCGGGATCGTCCCAGTACTCGCTGCCGTGCTGGCCGGAGAGCGTCGAGAGAAGCGACCACGTCGCGCCGTCGTCCTTGCTCTCGAAGATGCCGGGCGCCTCGACGCCGACGAGGAGACGGTCGCCGGCGCGCGCGAGCGTCGCGACCTTGTTGACCTTCCGGCCGTCGTCGTCGGGATAGCTCAGTCCCTCGCTCGACATCTCCCACGTCGAGCCGCGGTCGCGGCTGCGCCAGATGCACGAGCCGTGCCACTCGCTCGCCGCAGCGGCGTAGATCGAGTCGGACGTCGCGTCGTAGATCGCGTGGTAGATGGGCCAGCCCTCGCAGAGCGGCTCGCTCAGCGTCCAGTTCTTCCGGTCGTCGCTCTCGAGCAGGAAGGTGCCCTTGCGGGTGGCGACGGTCAGCAACGTCTTCGACATCGATCTCTCCTCAAATTCGCGGGACTGTCCAACCTTAGACCGCCGCGCTCCGCAGAACTCATCGGTGCTACGAGAACGGCTTCATCAGCATGTCGGCGACGACGAGCAGGAGCACGGCGACGTCGACGCGCGCGATGAGCAGGATCTCCCTGATCGCCGTCTGCGTCTCCGGCGCCGCGGCTCCGACCGTGTCGAAGAGCTCGACGAGCCGGCGTGAGCGTGGCGCGAGGACGGCGACGCCGGTGACGAAGGAGAGCGCCCAGCCCGCCAGCCCGATGTCGACCCACGTCGTGCCGAAGCCGATGTGCCGGTTGATCACCATCACGATCCCCATCGCGAGGACGACGCCGCCGGCGGGCGCGAACAGCTTCTCGCCGACGAACGTCGCCTGGCGGGCGATGGTCGCGAGCTCCTCCGGCTCGTCGGAGCGCTCGGCGCGGACGGCGAGCGCGGTGAGGAGAAGGCCGCCGCCGACCCAGAAGACGGCGACGCCGACATGGACGAGCTTGAAGACGCCGAACCAGGTCGCGCCGGCGTCCGTCGCCTTGAAGGCGAAGAGAAGGCCGATCGCGACGACGGCGAGACCGATCGCGGGAGTCGTCCAGCTCCGCCCGCGCTCGGGAGCTTGAGCAGCAGAAGTGGTTTCCATGGAGCGCGAGTAAACGCGATTCGCAGGACGGCTACAAGGCCCGCGCGGCGGCGATCAGCACGTCGAGATCGGGCAGCTCGTCGTTCGCGTACGCCCACGCGCCGCGGACGACGCCGTCGGCGTCGAGGAGGAACGCGCTGCGCCGCGAGACGTCCTTCATCCCGTTGTGCTCGATCGAGACCCCGAAGCCGAGCGTCGCGTCGGCGTTCCAGTCGGAGAGGAGCGGGAAGTCGAGGTCGAGCGCCTGCATCCACGCGACGTGCGTGTACGGCGAGTCGCGCGAGATCGCGTACGGCTGGACGCCGGCCGCCTGGAGCTCCTCTCTCCTGTCACGCAGGAGCTCGAGCTCACTCGTTCAGGTCGACGACCAGTCGTAGAGATAGAAGAGGAGCAGGAGCGGCGTGTCGTGCAGCAGGTCGCCGATCGTCGCCCGCTCGCGCGGCGTCGTCCACACGCCGGCCTCGAGCGGCGCCCTCTCCCCGACCTCGAGCATGGCGCCGAGTCTACGCGGCCGCCGGCTCGGGCTCCGGCTCCGGGGCCACCTCCGTGGCCTCCGCGATCTCGCGCGCGACCTCGACGATGTCGCGGTTCGCGTTGAAAACGTGGAGCTGGCGGTCGGCGCCGTTGCCGCGGCTGAGGATCCCGTCGATCAGGCCGATCTCCTCCTCCGCGCCGAGATCTCGGACGTGGGGCGCGATCGTCTTCAGCGTCCGTCGCACGAGCGCCGCGACGGGCAGTCGGTTCCGGCGACCCGTATGGAGGTCCATGACCGGCGCCGAGAGCCCGTAGCGCGCGGCGAGCCACTTGTTCTCGGTCGTGAGGATCCGGTGGAAGGACGGGATCTCCTCGCCGCGGTCGACGAGCTCGGCGTAGTGCTTGACGAGCGCCTGGCAGTACGCGGTGATCGCGATCACGTCGTCGAGCTGCGTCACCGCGTCGCAGATCCGGATCTCGATCGTGCCGAGGCGCGGATGGAGGCGGATGTCCCACCAGATGTGCGTGTAGTCCTGGATGCAGCCGGTCTTCTCCAGCTGGTTGACGACCTGCGCGTAGTCGGCGTAGTCGCGGAAGCGCGGCGGCGGGCCCGAGCGGGGGAAGGCGGCGAAGACCATGTGGCGCGAGGAGCGCAGTCCGGTCGGCTCGCCGCGCCAGAACGGCGAGCTCGCCGAGAGCGCCACGAGCTCCGGCAGGTGCGCGATCAGCCCGTTCACGACCTGGATCGCCTTCTCCGCCTCGTCGACCGCGACGTGGACGTGCATCCCGAAGATCAGCTCCCGCCGCGCGATGTACTGCATCTGGTCGACGAGCGCGCGGTAGCGGTCCTTCGCCGTGATCCGCTGCCGCTCGAAGAGGGAGAACGGATGCGTCCCCGCGGAGCCGACGCGCAGGCCCTTCTCCCGCGCGACGTCGCAGACGTAGCTGCGGATGCGGAGCAGCTGGGCGCGCACCTCGGCGGGCGTGTGGCAGACCGGCGTCGCGACCTCGAGGACGGACTGCATGAGCTCGGAGTTGATGCGCGGCTCGAGCTCGTGTCCGGCGACCGCGGCGAGGACGGTGTCGATGTGCTGGACGAGGTCGAACGTCTCGCCGTCGAGCAGCATGTACTCCTCCTCGACGCCGAGCGTGTACGGGTCGCTCTGCCCGAACGCGTGGTCGAGGACGCTGCCGCCCGGCGGGAAGCTCGAGCCCTTGCCCGTGATCGAGGGCGGGATCAGCGAGTCCGTCATGCGGGGACCATATCCCCACGATTTGCAGGAAGAAAGCGCGTGGCTATTCGGGCAGGACGGCGTCGGCCTCGATCTCGACCTTCCAGGCCGGATCGAGCATCCCCGCGATCACGAGCATCGCCGAGGCCGGCCGCAGCTCGCCGAAGACCTCGCCGTGCGCGCGTCCGATCGCCTCCCAGTCCGCCGGGTCCGTGATGAAGACGCGGGTGCGGACGACGTGCTCCGGTCCGGCGTCGAGCTCGCGGAGAGCGGCGACGATGATCTCGAGGCAGCGCTTCGCCTGCTCGTACGGGTCGGCGGAGTCGCAGCCGACCGGCGCCGTCCCCGAGACGTAGACGTGCCGTCCGTCGCGCACGGCGCGCGAGTAGCCGACGGTGTCGGCGAACGGGGAGACCGCCGGGACGGAACGCCGCTCCACGCGCCTAGTATCCCGCGCTCGTGGACGCGCTGCGACTCATCGACGGCTGGGACGCCGGCTCCGCGGCGGCGGGCGTCGTCCGCGCCGGCGGGATCGTCGAGACGCACGGCAAGGTCGATCTCGAGACGCCGTGGGCGTCGGTGACGAAGCTCCTGACCGGCCTGACGCTCCTCGTCGCGCTCGAGGAGGGGACGGTCGACCTCGACGAGCCCGCCGGCCCGCCCGGCTCGACGCTCCGACACCTGCTCGCGCACGCCTCCGGCCTGCCGCTCGACGGCTCCGAGCCGATCGCCGAGCCCGGCCGCCGCCGCATCTACTCGAACACCGGCATCGAGCTCGCCGCGGCGCTGCTCGAGGAACGGGCCGAGATGCCGTTCGCCGACTACTTCGCGCAGGCGGTCGCCGAGCCGCTCGGCCTCCGGGGAGCGCTCGGCGGCTCGCCGGCTTCCGGCTACCGCGGCCCGCTCGCCGACCTGCTCGCGCTCGGCCGTGAGCTGCTCGAGCCGGCGCTCGTCGCGGCCGAGACGCTCGCCGAGGCGGTGTCCGTCCAGTTCGCCGGTCTCGACGGCGTCCTGCCCGGCCTCGGGCGGATGGAGCCGAACGACTGGGGACTGACGTTCGAGCTGCGCGACGGCAAGTCGCCGCATTGGACGGGCTCGCGGAACTCGCCGCGCACGTTCGGCCACTTCGGGCGCAGCGGGACGTTCCTCTGGGTCGACTCCGACGCCGGCCTGGCCTGCGGTGTCCTGACCGGCCGCGACTTCGGCGACTGGGCGAAGGAGGCGTGGCCGGCGCTCAGCGACGCCGTGCTCGAGGACTATTCCTCGTCCGGCTCCGAGTCCGCCTCCTCGGCCGGCGCGTAACCGCTGCGCTGCTCCTCCTCTTCGTCCATGCGCTCGGTCTGGGTGAGCTCCTGCTCCTTCTCGGTCGGGCGGGGGTTGTCGTGCATTGCTCCTCCTTTAGGTCCAGCGGGCCACGAAGTTGAGCCGAACGGCCCATAGTCACTCCGCGAAACGGCGTTGATGATGCGCGCACATTGAGCGAGCGCGGACTCCACCGGATCGAGGACGACATCGCCGAGACGTGGCTCGAGGACTGGGCCGGCGCCGGGGTGAGCGAGCTCGAGGAGTACCTCGCGAAGCACGCCGATTTCCTGCGGTTCCTCGCGACGCGCGAAGCCGCTCAGCCGGCTGAGTAGCTCGCAGCGTTATTGAGGGCAAGGCGGAGCGCGACGAGGGGTCGCGTGCTCCGCCGTTGAGTCCTCTACGAGAGCCCGAGCTGGCTCTCGAGCATGCCCTTCGGCATCGCGCCCACGGCCGCAGCCTTCGGCGCGCCGGCCTCGAAGAGCATCATGTTCGGGATCGACTGGATCCCGTACTTCATCGCGAGATCCTGGTTCTCGTCGATGTTCACCTTGACGAGCTTGAGGTTCTTCTCCTCGGCGATCCGCTCGAGGACGGGCGCCACTGCGTGGCACGGCCCGCACCACTCGGCCCAGAAGTCGACGAGCACGGGCTGGTCGGCCTGGAGTACCTCGCTCTCGAAGGTGGCGTCGGTGACGTCGGTTGCCATCGTTTCCTTTCTGCTTTCGACTGCGGTGGAGAGCTCTTCTCCACCGCTCCAACTATAAGAACGCCTCGGCCTAGACTTGCCTTCCCATGGGGGAGCCAATCTTCCAGCCTCTGCCGGACAAACCCGACCATCCTCGCCTCGAGGAGGAGATGCTCGCGCGCTGGGAGGCGGAGGGAACCTTCGCGAAGCTGCGCGAGCAGAACAGCGGCGGGCCGCGTTTCTCGTTCATCGACGGGCCCGTCACCGCCAACCGGTTCTCGCTCGGCGTCCACACGGCGTGGGGGCGGACGCTGAAGGATCTCTTCCAGCGCTACAAGGCGCTCCGCGGCCACGAGCTGCGCTACCAGAACGGCTGGGACTGCCAGGGCCTCTGGATCGAGGTCGGCGTCGAGCGCGAGCTCGGCCTCAACTCGAAGCGCGAGATCGAGGAGTTCGGCCTCGAAGAGTTCGCGCGCCGCTGCCGCGACGTCGTCGTCCGCTCCTCCGAGGCGCTGACGCGCGGCTCGATCCGCCTCGGCCAGTGGATGGACTGGGGGCGGGACTACCTCACGTTCAGCGACACGAACATCGAGTACGTGTGGCGGATGCTGAAGTCCGTCCACGAGCGGGACTGGCTCTACCTCGGCCACCGCTCGACGGAGTGGTGCCCGCGCTGCGGCACGTCGATCTCCCAGCACGAGCTGATCGGCTCCTACGTCGACCGGGCCGACCCGTCTCTCTTCGTCCGCTTCCCGCTGCTCGACCGTCCGGGCGAGCACCTCGTCGTCTGGACTACGACACCGTGGACGCTGCCGGCGAACGTCGCCGCCGCCGTCAATCCCGAGGCGAAGTACGGCCGGCGCAAGAACGGCGAATGGGTGGCGGCGGCGCGCTATCCGGACGAGGAGCTCGAGGACGAGCGCTCCGGCTCGGAGCTCGTCGGCTGGACGTACCGCGGCCCGTTCGACGACCTCACAAGCGTCGAGCACCGCGTCATCCCGTGGGACGACGTCTCGCTGGACGAAGGCACCGGCATCGTCCACATCGCGCCGGGCTGCGGAACCGAGGACTTCGAGCTCTCCCAAGCGCACGGACTCGAGGTGATCCAGCCGGTCGACGAGTCGGGCCGCTTCTACGACAACTTCGGTTGGCTGCACGGCCTCTCGACGACCGAGGCCGCCGAGCAGATCATCGGCAACCTCGAGGAGAAGGGCGTCCTCGTCGAGGCCGGGCTGCACGAGCACCGCTATCCCGAGTGCTGGCGCTGCCACACGCCGCTCATCTTCCGGATCGCCGACGACTGGTTCATCTCCGTCCGCGACCTGCGGCAGCCGATGCTCGACGCGAACGGGACGGTCGAGTGGACGCCGGAGTACATGGGGAAGCGAATGGACGACTGGCTCCGCAACATGGGCGACTGGAACATCTCGCGGCGCCGCTACTACGGGCTGCCGCTGCCGTTCTATCCCTGCGCGTGCGGGCACCTCAATGTGATCGGCTCCCGCGCGGAGCTCGAGGAGCGCGCGGTCTCGGGACTCGGGCAGCTCGAGGAGCTCCGCCGCCCGTGGATCGACCGCGTGCCCGTTCGCTGCGAGGCCTGCGGCGAGCCGGTCGAACGAATCGCGGAGGTCGGCGACGTCTGGCTCGACGCCGGGATCGTCCCGTTCTCGACGCTCGGCTGGCGGAACGACGAGCGGGTTCCCGGCGGCTACGGGGCCGGCGCCGCGAAGGGGCTGACGACCGCCGACCTGCCCGACCACGCGTACTGGGAGACGTGGTTCCCGGCCGACTGGGTGAGCGAGATGCGCGAGCAGATCCGGCTCTGGTTCTACTCGCAGCTCTTCATGTCGGTCGTCCTGACGGGCGGCGCCCCGTTCCGGCGCGTCCTCGGCTACGAGAAGATGCTCGACGAGACCGGGCGCGAGATGCACGCCTCCTGGGGCAACACGATCGCCGCAGAGGACGCGTTCGAGCGGATGGGCGCCGACGTGATGCGCTGGCAGTTCGCTGCGCAGCCGCCCGACCGCAACCTCCTGTTCGGCTTCGGGCCCGCGGAAGAGGTGAAGCGGAAGCTCCTCACCTTCTGGAACTCGGTGAAGTTCTTCGCCGACTACGCGAACATCGCCGGCTTCCGGCCGGCGTGGTCGTCGCTAGAGCCGGACGCCGACGAGCCGCTCGACCGCTGGCTCGTCGAGCGGACGCATGCCTTCGTCGCCGACGCGACCGCCGGCTACGAGCGCTGGCTCGCGAACGACGTGATGCGCGACTTCGAGGCGTACCTCGACGACCTCTCGAACTGGTACATCCGCCGTTCGCGGCGCCGCTTCTGGGACGGCGACGAGGCCGCGCTCGCGACGCTCTGGTACGCGCTCGTCCAGACCCTCCGCGTGCTCGCGCCGATCCTGCCGTTCGTCACCGACCACCTCTGGCGCGGGCTCGTCCTCGACGGGCCGGAGTCGGTTCACCTCGCGGGCTGGCCGGACGTGGCGGAGCCGGATCGCGCTCTCCTCCGCGAGATCGAGGAAGTGCGCCGCGTCGTCGACCTCGGCCGGCAGGCGCGCTCGACGTCGGGGATCAAGCTGCGGCAGCCGCTGCGCCGGCTCGTCGTCGAGGGCGCGCGCGTCGACGGGCACGTGGAGGAGATCGCCGACGAGCTCCGCGTCAAGGACGTCGAGCTCGGCGAGGTCGAGGCGGTCGAGCTCCACATCAAGCCGAACCTCCCCGTGCTCGGGCCGAAGCTCGGCAAAGAGCTGGGAGCGATTCGCGCCGCGCTCGCGGCCGGCGAGTTCGAAGAGCTCGAGGGCGGCCGCTTCCGCGTCCTCGGGCACGAGCTCGGGCCTGACGAGGTGCTCGTGGAGCGCGGCGGCCGTGAGGGCTGGGCGGTCGCGTCCGCCGACGGCGTCACCGTCGCCCTCGACCTCGCGCTCGACGACGAGCTGCTCCTCGAGGGTGAGGCCTACGAGCTCATCCACCGCGTCAACTCGCTCCGCAAGGAGCAGGGCTTCGAGTTGACCGACCGGATCGTCCTCACCGTCCCCGAGGAGATGCGCGAGCTCGTCGAGAGGCACGGCGAGTGGATCGCGGCTGAGGTGCTCGCGACCGAGATCCGCGTCGGCGGCGAGCTCGCCGCCGTGAGGGCCTAGGCCGCAGTCCGCTCGGCGCGGCGGAGCTCGACCGGCAGCTTGAAGCTCACGTCCTCGTGGACGGACCTCCGCTCGCTCACCTCGGCGCCGCGCGCCGCGAACCAGTCGCACACGGCGGAGACGAGACGCTCGGGCGCGGAGGCTCCTGACGTGAGACCGACCGTCTCGCAGCCGTCCAGCCACGCCTCGTCGATCCCGTCCACGTCGTCGACGAGATAGGCGGCGACGCCGGCTGCCTGCGCGACGTCGACGAGGCGCACCGAGTTGGAGGAGTTCCGGGAGCCGACGACGAGGAGGAGGTCGACCTCCTCGAGCAGCTCCTTCACGGCGCACTGCCGGTTCGAGGTCGCGTAGCAGATGTCCTCGCGCGCGGGCCCCTCGATCCGGGGGAAACGGCGGCGCAACACGGCGACGATCTCGCTCGTCTCGTCGACCGACAGCGTCGTCTGCGTGATGTACGCGAGCGGGCGGCCGGCGGGGAGCGCGACGCGCTCCGCATCCTCCGCCGACTGCACGAGGACGATCGCGTCGGGCGCCTCGCCGAGCGTTCCCTCCACCTCCTCGTGGCCGGCGTGCCCCACGAGGACGATCGCGTAGCCGGCCTCGGCGTAGCGTCGCGCCTGCGTGTGCACCTTCGTCACGAGCGGGCACGTCGCGTCGATCGTCGTCAGCGTGCGCGTCTCCGCCTCGGCGCGAACCGCCGGTGCGATCCCGTGGGCGGAGAAGACGACCGTCGCTCCCGCCGGCACACCGGACAGCTCGTCGACGAAGACGGCGCCGCGCGCCTCGAGATCGCGGACGACGTGCGAGTTGTGGACGATCTGCTTCCGCACGTAGACGGGGCTCCCGTAGAGCGCGAGAGCGCGCTCCACGGTCTCGACCGCTCGCTCGACGCCCGCGCAATAGCCGCGCGGCGAGGCGAGAAGAAGACGCTTCACCACGACCCGGCCACGATAGCCGCGCCGCGTTAGTGCCGAGTGAGAAGGACTCTGGAAATGGAAAAGCCCGCCGCGCGGGGGGTCGGTGCGGCGGGCTCTCCCGTTGCTAGCCGCGAAACGTCTAGGACGCCGCGGTTCGCATCGCCCAGTGCTTCGCAGCGTAGAACGCGTTTGCCGTCCGGACAATGGGCCGCACGGCCCATCTTTGCAAGCCGGGGGCCACTCGTTCGTGGCGGGGAAAGGTCGGAGAGCGAATCTTGTGGTGTGTTTTCTGCGAGCAGCTTGTCCCGCTCCTACAATCTCCCCCGCCCAGTGAGGACCCCACGCCGTATCGGCCAGCGCAGCCAGCGCCTCGGCGCCGGCAAAGAGCTCGAGTCCGTCAGCCGTGTCGCCGGCGAGCTTGCGCATACCGCGGACGTCGAAGGCGTCGCGCGGACGCTGCTCGACGAGATCGCCTCCCTGTTCGGCGTCCCGTTCGCCGGGTTGACGTTCGTGTCCGACGACGGCAGCGAGGCGGTCGGCTATCTCGCCCGCTCGCACGGCGCCGACGTCGACTGGTGGCGCGAGCTGCGGCTCGACCTCGCACACGAGCCCTCCGGGATCGCGAGCGCCGTCTTCGAGGCCGCCGCCTTCACGGTCCACGACGCGGCGGAGTCGAAGATCGTCAACCCGAGACTCGTCGAGGCGATCGGCGTGAAGAGCGCGGCCTTCGTGCCGCTGCTCGTGCAGGAGCGCGTGATCGCGGTCATCTCCGTCGCCACGGACGACACGTATCGCGTCTTCTCGAGCGACGATCTCGGACTGATGCAGACGCTCGCCTCCGAGGCGGCCGTCGCGCTCGAGCGGCTGCGGGCGGGCGTTGCGCTCGAGGAAGCCCTCGCCGAGAACGAGGAGCGGCTCGCGCAGCAGGCGGCGCTGCTGCGCGCCGCCCACGCACTCAGCAGCGAGCTCGATCTCGGCGTCGTCCTGCAGCGCCTCGCCGACCAGCTCGCCGAGCTCCTCGACGCCGACGCGGCCGACTGCTACCTGCTCGACCGCGAGCGGAGCGTCTTCCGCTGCGTCGCGGTGCACGGCCTCGACAAGTCGCTGCTCGGCTTCGAGTTCCCGATGGAGCGCGGGCTCGCCGGCGCCGCCGTGCGAGAGGGCCGGCCGCTGATCGAGAGCGCGTACGGAAAGATCGCCGAGCCGGTGGAGCACCCGGCGTACGACGGATTCACCGACGCGATCACCGCTCCGATGTCCTGGAGCGAGGAGGTTCGCGGCGTCCTCGGCGTGGGACGGCGCGGCGAGCGCCGCTTCCGGGCCGGCGACGCGGGCGTCCTCGAGGCGTTCGCCGGGCTCGCATCGCTCGCCGTCCGGAACGCGGAGATGTTCACCCAGAGCGCGCGGCAGGCCCGGATCCAGCGCGGCTTCTACCGGATCGCCTCGGTGCTCGGACAGCCGCTGTCCCGGCCCGAGACGCTCGAAGCCGTCGCGCAGGCGGCAGCGGAGGCGCTCGGCGGAGCCTCGGCGGCGGTGCTCGTCCCGTCGAGCGGCAGGCTCGAGCCGGTCGGGACGTACGAGATGCCGACGGACCTCGGGACGGTGCTCGAAGCGCGCGCGGCGACGCGGGATGGCCTGCTCTTCCGGGTTGCCGCGGAAGGGAGGATCCTCGCGTCGTCCTCGGTCGCGGACGACGAGCGGCTGAAGCCGGACCTGCGCGAGGCCGCCGCGGCGAGCGGCTATCGCTCGCTCCTCTCGGTGCCGGTCGTCGCTCCGCGCGAGGCGGGACGCGGGCTCGTCGTCATTTTCTTCGCCGACGCGCGCTCGTTCACAGACGACGACCTCGAGCTCGCGCGGCACCTCGGCGACGCGACGCGCGGCGCGCTCGAGCGGAGCGAGCTCTTCGAGGCCGAGCGGAGCGCCCGCGCGCTTGCGCAACAGTTGACGCGGACCGGCCGCCTGCTCACGAGCGAGCTCGACCCGGCCGCCGTCCTCGACGAGGTCGTCCAGCAGGCGCCCGCGCTCGTCAACGCCGACGCGGCCGCGTTCCGGCTCCTCGACGGCGAGGAGCTCGTCGTCACCGCGGCCGAGGGGAACGGCGCCGACGACGCCCTCGACTCGCGCAGCCCGGCCGGCGGCTGGCTGTCCGGCGACGTCTTCCAGTCCGGCACGCCGATCGCCCTCGCGGACGCCGGCGCCGACGAGCGCCTCCGCGCGCTCGACCCGATGCTCGCAGTCGGCCACTCCGCCTTCCTCGGCGTCCCGGTCGGAGGCCCCGAAGGCGCGGCGGCCGGAGTCCTCGCCGTCTACGGCACGCTGCCGCGCGATTGGCGGGAGGAGGAGATCGAGGCGCTGCAGGCGATCGCAGCGAGCACCTCCGCGGCGCTCTCGAACGCCGAGCTCTACCAGCGCGTCGCGCTCGAGCGGGAGCGCTCGGTCGCGATCCTCGCCAACATCGCGGAGGGGATCGTCGCCGTCGACCGCGACGGCAACGTCGTCCTCTGGAACGCCGCGGCCGAGCGGATCACGGGCGTGCCCGCACCCGTCGCGCTCGGGCGCCCGCCCGTCGACGTACTCCAGCGCAGCCTCGAGACGCCGGAGGAGACGCCGCGCGGCGACCGGCTCCTCCCGATCATGCGCGGCCGCGAGGAGGTCTGGCTCTCGGTGACCGAAGCCGTGATGCGGGATCCGCTCGGCGCGGTCGCCGGCCGCATCTTCGCCTTCCGCGACATCTCCGGCGACCGGCTCGTCGAGCAGGTCAAGTCCGACTTCGTGAGCACCGTCTCGCACGAGCTGCGCACGCCGCTCACCTCGATCTACGGCTTCGCCGAGACGCTGCTCCGGCAGGACGTCATGTTCGGCGAGGAGGAGCGGCAGACGTTCCTCCGCTACATCGCCTCGGAGTCGCAGCGGCTCACGACGATCGTCGACACGCTCCTCAGCGTCGCGCGGCTCGACACCGGCGACCTCCAGGTCAACCTCGCGGAGACGGACGTCCGCGACGTCGTCGGCCAGGCGCTCGAGGGCGTGCGCGTCGACAACGGCCACCAGGTCGTCGTCGACCTCCCGGACGCGCCGCTCACCGCGCAGGCGGATCCGGAGAAGCTCCGGCAGGTCTTCTCGATCCTCGTCGACAACGCCCTGCGCTACTCGCCGGACGGAGGCACCGTCACCGTCGGCGCGGCGCTGCGGCAGGACACCGTCGAGGTGAGCGTCGCCGACGAGGGGATCGGCATCCCGCAGGCCGACCAGGAGCAGATCTTCCGCAAGTTCTACCGCGGCTCCGACGCCGAGCTGCGCGCCGGCGCCGGCGGCACCGGGCTCGGATTGTTCATCGCCCGTGGCCTCGTGACCGCGATGGGAGGGAGGATCTGGGTCTCGTCCCGGGAAGGAGAAGGCTCCCGGTTCG
>DASRED010000053.1:0-31845 GCA_035652255.1 Gaiellaceae bacterium
TCAGGTCGAAGCTCGGCACGAGGCGCAGTCCGCCGATCAGCCAGCCCAGGTACCAGTCGGGCTGGGCGCCGTTCGTCGAGGTGTACGTGTGATACGGCCCCCAGAGCCAGATCGGGTTGATCTCGACGAGGCCGCCGAGCAGGAAGAGGAAGCCTGCCGTGCCGATCATCAGCCCGAGCGAGCGCGGCGTCTGCCCCGGCCAGGCCGGCACCCCCACGATCGTGTGCTCGGTCTGCGCCTTGCGGCGCCGGAACTGCGTGTGGTGCCGCATCGCGACGAGCAGCAGGTGCGCGCCGAGGAGCAGCCCGATCAGGATCGGGAAGATCAGGACGTGCGCGATGTACATCCGCGGCCAGAGGCGCGCGCTGCCGGGGAACATCCCGTCGAAGATCCAGTTCATGAGGTTCTGGCCGACGAACGGGATGGAGAGCCCGACCGAGTAGCCGATCACGAGCCCCATCCCCGACATGAGGTCGTCGACGAGCGAGTAGCCGAGATACGCCTCGAGCAGGACGAGCATCAGCATCGTCACGCCGAGCCAGTACGTCAGCTCGCGCGGCTTGCGGTAGCCGCCGGTGAAGAAGACGCGGAAGAGGTGGAGGACGATCGCCGCGACGAAGACGTTCGCCGCCCAGTGGTGCGTCTGCCGGATGAGCAGCCCGGCGCGCGTCTGCAGCGAGAGGTCGACGACCGAGCGGTACGCCTCGCTCATCTGCTGCCCGTAGAGCGGCGCGTAGTGGCCGTGGTAGACGACTTCCTTCGTCGAGTCGACGAAGAAGAACGTCAGGTAGATCCCGGTCAGGACGAGGACGACGAAGCAGTAGAGCGCGACCTCGCCGAGGAGGAACGACCAGTGGTCGGGGAAGAGGTAGCGGAGCGTCTTGCGAAGGAGCGGCGCGCTCGCGCTGCGCTGGTCGAGCCAGCGGACGGAGCGGCGCGTGAGCGGGGCCTTGCTCACGGCTGCGCCTTCCACATCCGGACGCCCCACCACGACGGCCCGACCGGCCCGTCGAAGTTCCCCTTCGCGCGGAGATAGCCGCTCGAGTCCTCGTAGATCGGCAGCATCGGCAGGTCGCGGCCCGCCGGCCCGAAGGTGACGGTGCCGCCGGTCGCCGGGTCGAACGTCGAGTAGTGGCACGGGCAGACGAGCGCCGGCTTCGGCTCGTCGGGCTGGTAGAGCGGCGCCCGGTAGAGCTCGATCGCGCAGCCGGCGTGCGTGCAGATCCGGGAGTAGGCGACGATCCCGTGCGCGTCGTAGCCCTTCAGCTGTGCCGGCAGGCGGAGCTGGTCGACCGGCAGCTTGACGAGGACGAGCGAGGCGGCCATTTGCTCCTCGCCCGCCGAGCCGACGCCCTCGGGGAAGGCGAGGTAGAAGTCGTCCTCCTGGATGTCCGACGCCTTGTACGGACGGCCGCTCTCGTCGACGAGCCGCTTCCCCTTCCGCCAGGGCGTGCGCAGGAAGTCGCCGACGCGGAAGAGCGGACCGAAGGAGACGGCCGGCGTGAGGACGGCGAGGGAGAGCGCGCCGCCCGCGCCGAGCAGGCCGAGCTTGAAGAAGCCCCGGCGCGTGATCCCCGAGCCGGCCTCCTCGACGAGCTCGGCGATCACCTGCTGCTCGTGCGGGTGCTCGTGCGGCGGGTACTCCTCCGCGAGCTCCTCCGTCGGGACGAGCTTGAGCCCGACGACAACGAGCGCGAAGGCGAAGAGGATGAGCGCGAGCCCCAGCGTCAGGCCGAGGAATTGCGTCGCAGCCGGGATGTCCTCCGCGAACGCGTAGACGAGGACGAAGCCGAGCGCCGACAGCGACGAGAGGCCGAGCAGCGCGAGGACGCCGAGCTCGGCGGCGAGGTTCGGCGGCTGTTCCTTCACGAGCCGCTCAGCGCCGCGCGGGCGGCGGCGGCCGCGCCCGAGCAGGAGGACGAGCAGCGAGACGACCGCGTTTGCGAGGCGCCTCACGGCTGGAACCTCCTCCCGATCACGAGGCAGAGCGCGAGCAGCGCGGGGATCGCGATGAACCACGTCACGAGGCCCTCGGTGATCGGGCCGAGGTAGTCGAGGCTCCAGCCACCCGGATGCTCGGGCCGGTTCGCGTATTCGACGTAGCGGACGATCGAGTCGAGCTCGCGGTCGCTGATCGCCTTCTTCGTGAAGGTCGGCATGACGTAGGGGCCGATCCGCACCGCCTCCGCGACCTCGAGCGGCGTCGTCCCCTGCGTGAGCGGCGGTGGCAGCGCGCCGGTGACGTAGCCGCCCTGCGCGACGACCTGGTGGCAGCCGGCGCAGTCCTCGGTGAAGAGGTGGAGGCCCTGCGAGACGCTGCCGAGCGACGGCTTCGGCTTCGGGATCGGCGGGCCGCCGAACGTCGCGATGTAGGCGACGAGCGCGCGGATCTGGTGGTTGCCGAACAGCGCGTGCGCCCGCCGCTGCGGCTGCAGGCCGATCTGGCGGAGCGGCATGAGGCCGGCGCGGAGGTAGAAGTCGGCCGCAAGCGCGCCGACGCCCTGGAGCGAGGGCGCGAGGCCCTGCTGCCGCTGCTGCGCCCGGCCCGGGCCGGCGCCGGTGCCGTTCGGCGAGGTGTCGAGCCGTCCGCCGGCGTTCGCGCCGTGGCAGCTGAGGCAGTACTCGCCGTAGAGGTGGTAGCCGTAGGCGGCGAGCGGGCTCTTCGGCGTCGCCGCCGCCGCGGATCCTGCCGCGAGCAACGGCACCGCCAGCGCGAGGGCTACGACCCGACGCATGCCTTCTCCAGCGCCGACGCGATCCCGTCCATGAGCAGGATCGCAAGGAAGAGGACGTTCGCCACCATCGCGGTCGTGGCGAAGAAGTGGAGTCGCGTCTCCGGCAAGGCGCCGTTCCAGCGTCCGCTGCCGGGCGGCCCGTCGCCGTAGTTCGCCTCGCGTGTCGCGCGGAAGACGGCGACCGCCGCGGCCTCGGAGATCAGGACGAGGACGACGACGCACGCGAGCAGCGCGAGCTCCCAGACGGTGTTCGAGATCCCCCAGTGCTCGCCGCCGACGCTGCAGCGCGCCTGCGCGATCCCGTAGCCGACGACGTGCTGGAGCGCCCACGCGGCCGGCGCGACGACGACGCCGATCCACTGCACGACATTGAGGCGGCGCACGCTCATACGGCCGCGCTCGTGAGGACGCCGATCACGACGAGGGTCAGGATGTTGACCGCGTGCCAGTAGAAGGCGACGGCCTGGGTCGCGTTGCGCCGGTACGGCGTCAGCCCACCGCCGAGCTTCCAGAGCAGCCAGATGCCGAGCAGGATCCCGACCCCGACATGGGCGTGGTCGGCGCCGAGCAGCGTGTAGTAGATCGAGCTGTACGCGTTGTCCTGCGGCTGCGACGCGTGAAGCTGGTGGACGTAGTCGTGCACCTCGTAGCCGAGGTAGCCCGACTGGACGAGGAGCGCCAGAACGAGGAGTGCGCGCGCCCGCCAGAGCCGGCCGCGCCGCACCGCCGTCGCCGCGAGCTGCATCGGCAGGCTCGTCGTCGCGAGCACGCCGGCCAAGACGAGCGGGACGACGACGCGCGGCTCCGGCGTCCCCGGCGGCGGCCAGTGAAGGTCGGTGAAGCGAAGGTAGTAGTACGTCCCGATGAACGTGCCGAAGAGCGTCACCTCGCTCGCGACGAGCATCGCCATCCCCCAGATCCCGACGCCCGTGCTGCGCGGCACGGTGCGCTCGGCCCGCCCGCCTGCGACGTAGTCGCTCATGCCTCGCTCTCCTGTGGCTCCTCGCCGTGCCAGCCGAGCAGCGTCAGCCCGACCGCGCCGGCGGCGAAGCAGGCGACCGTGTAGAGGTGGAGGAGGACGAAGAGGAAGACGAGTGACAGGGCGAAGGCGAGGACGATCGGCCAGGGCGAGTCGTGCGGCATCTCGACGATCTCCCGCCACCAGCCGTCGACGGTCGAGCTCACCGGCTGCTCGTGTCCCTGCTCGAGCACCATCGCGCCCTGCTCGAGCTTGCGGCGATCCTCCTCCCGGTCCTCGTAGTCCCAGTTCGCGTACGCGCTCGAGACCTTCGGGATGACCGCGAAGTTGTACTCCGGCGGCGGCGACGGGATCGTCCACTCGAGCGTCGCGCCGTGCCACGGGTCGGGGCCGGCGACCGGGCCGCGGAACCAGCTGTAGACGAGGTTCGCGAGGAGGAGGACGATGCCGGCGGTCGTGATGTACGAGCCGATCGTCTCCGCGAGGTTGTCGGGGCCCCAGCCGAGGCCGGCCGGATACGTGTACTGCCGCCGTGGCATCCCGTCCAGCCCGACGAGGTGCATCGGGAAGAAGAGGAGGTTCGTGCCGACGAAGATGATCCAGAAGCTGATCTGCCCCGGCAGCTCGAAGTAGAGCCTCCCCGTCACCTTCGGGAACCAGAAGTAGAGGCCGCCGAAGATCGGGAAGACCGCGGCGCCGAAGATGATGTAGTGGAAGTGGGCGACGACGAAGTACGTGTCCGTCACCTGCTGGTCGAACGGCACCGCGAGGAACATGATCCCCGTCAGCCCGCCGGCGACGAACATGAAGATGAAGCCGGCGATGAAGAGCAGCGGCGTCTTGAAGCGCGCGTTGCCCGTGATGAACGTCATGCACCAGGCGAAGACCTGGATCGTGCTCGGGATGACGACGACCGCCGTCGCCGCTGCGAAGAAGACGACCGTGATCGTCGGCATTCCCGTCGCGAACATGTGGTGCGCCCAGACGCCGAAGCCGATGAAGACGACGAGGAGCTCGGCGACGGCGACGAGCGGGAAGGCGACGACCCGCCGCTGCGTGAAGGCCGGGATGATCTCCGTCGCGATCCCGAAGGCGGGGACGATCAGGATGTAGACCTCGGGGTGGCCGAAGATCCAGAACAGGTGCTGCCAGAGGAGCGCCGAGCCGCCGTGCGCGACGTCGAAGAAGTGCGTCCCGACGTTGCGGTCGAGGAAGAGGAAGATCGAGTCCGCGGTCAGTGACGGCAGCGCGAAGAGCAGTCCGAACGACGCGGCGAGGAAGGCGAAGCAGAAGAGCGGCATCCGGTTGAAGGACATGCCGGGCGCGCGGAGCTTGAAGATCGTGACGATGAAGTTCGCCGCGGTGAGGCTCGACGAGATGCCGTTGAAGATGATCCCGAGGCAGAAGAAGTCGATCGCGTGGCCGGGGTCGTAGACCGCGTTCGCGAGCGGGACGTAGTCGAACCAGCCGGCGTTCGGGGCCATCCCGAGGAAGAGGCTCGTGTAGATGAAGATCCCCGAGCCGAGGAAGACCCAGTAGCTGAGCGCGTTCATGCGCGGGAAGGCCATGTCCCGCGCGCCGATCATCAGGGGCAGGAGGTAGTTGCCGAACGCCCCCGTCGTCATCGGGATGATGAAGAAGAAGATCATCGTCAGGCCGTGCATCGTGAAAATCTCGTCGTAGGTGGCCGGCCCCAGGAGGTGCTGGTTCGGCGCGATGAGCTGGGTGCGCATGAGCAGCGCCTCGGCGCCGCCGGCCGCGAAGAGGACGAGCGTCGTCCAGAAGTAGAGGAGGCCGATCCGCTTGTGGTCGGTCGTCATCAGCCAGCCGAGCACGCCCGGCCGCGGCTGCCACATCCGCTCGAGGCGGTCCTCGTAGACGGCGGTGGCCACTACTTCAGCGACTCCAAGTAGGCGACGAGAGCGCGGAGCTGCGCGGCGGAGAGCCGGAGGTCCGGCATCTCGTTGCCGGGCTTGACCTGCTGCGGCTCGGAGATCCAGCGCGCGAGCTCGGCCGGGTCGTTCCGGAGCATCACGCCGGCGAGCGTCGTACGGCTGCCGAGGTGCGTGAGGTCGGGCCCGACGAAGCCGCTCGCGCTCGTGCCTCGGATCGTGTGGCAGCTCGAGCAGGCGCCGTTCAAGAAGGCGTCCTCGCCCTTCCGCTCGAGCGCCGTCGCCGGCGAGCGCGCCGGTGCGGCCTGGTCGCGGAGCCACTTCCGGTACGCGGCCTTCGACTGGACGAAGACGAGCATCGACATGTGCGCGTGCTGGAGCCCGCAGAACTCCGCGCACTGGCCGCGGTAGACGCCGACCTTGTTCGCGTAGAGCTCGATCCGGTTCCGCTGGCCCGGGATCGTGTCGATCTTCCGGTTCAGCTCGGGAACCCAGAAGCTGTGGATCACGTCGTCGGTCGTCGCGACGAGGTTGACCGGCGTGTCGACGGGGATGTGCATCTCGTCCGCCGTGACCGCGGCCGTGCCGGGATACCGGAACTCCCAGTACCACTGATGACCGATGGCCTCCACGGTCAGGGCCGTCCTCGACGCGGCCGGCGCGTCGGTGACGTTGATGATCAGCCCGTCCGAGACGATGAACAGCGTCGTCACGACGGCGAGCGGGAAGACGACGCCCATCCCGAGCACGACCCACCAGGCGGCGCGCTCGCCGGGGTGCGGATCGTCCTCGTCGGCGGCGCGGAAGCCGCGCTTGCCGCGCCGCACCCAGGCGAGGATCAGGAGACCACTGACGAGCCCGAGGCCGCCGAAGCTGACGGCCATCATCACCCAGAAGAGATTCGTGATGTCCGCGGCCGCGTGACTGTGCGGCGCGAGGCTGTTCTGGGTGTTCGCCCCGCCGCCGCAGCCGGCGAGCACGAGCGGGGAAAGCAGCGCAACGGCCGCGAGTCCCCTGCGCCACATCGTCCCCCGAGTCGTCAACTCGGAAAACGGGTACCCGAGGGCATCAGCGGAAAAACCGTACGCCGATGAACCAGTGGAACGCCGATCCACTCGAGATCTGCGTCGTCGCCGCCGCGGGCGCGCTCTACACGCGTCGCGTGTGGACGCTCGCGCGGCGTGGCCGGCCCGCGCCGCCCTGGCGCGTGGCCGCGTTCGCGGCGGGACTGCTCGTCATCCTCCTCGCCCTCGTCTCGCCGATCGACACGATCGGCGAGGAGCGGCTCTTCTCCGTCCACATGCTCCAGCACCTGATGCTCGGGGACGTCGGCGCGCTCCTCCTCGTGCTCGGGCTCGACGGACGGCTGCTCCAGCCGCTCCTCCGCTTCCGGCTGCTCTACCGGCTCCGTTTCCTCGCCCATCCGGCGGTGGCGCTGCCGCTCTGGGCGGTGAACTTCTGCCTCTGGCACGTGCCGGCGCTCTTCGACGCGGCGCTGCGGAACGACGGCGTCCACGCGCTCCAGCACTCGTCGTTCGTCTGCTTCGGGATGCCGATGTGGGCGGCGCTGCTCGAGCCGCTGCCGGGGCCGCGCTGGTTCACCGCGCCGTGGAAGATCCCCTACGTGCTCGGGATGTGGCTCGTGATGCTCGTCCTCTCACAGGTGTTCATCTGGTCGGGCCACGTCTACTACGCGCCGTATCTCCACGACCCGACGGCGTGGGGGCTGAGCCGGCTCGACGACCAGAAGGCCGGCGGCGGCGTGATGCTCGTCGAGAGCGTGTTCACGATGCTGCCGGCCCTCGTCTGGGTGCTGCTGCAGGTGCTGAAGGAGAGCGAGGCGCGGCAGAAGCTGCTCGACTCCGGCGTCGCGCCCGCGGCCGCCGCGCGCGCCGCTCGGTACGGCCGCGCCTAGGAGCAGCCGTTGGCGAAGCTGCCGAACGAGTTGTCGCTCCAGCTGTTGGCGCCGCAGGTCTGGTCGACGGCATCCTCGAAGTGGTTGCCGTGCGCGCGGCTATAGCTCACGGCGTTGCCGCTCGAGGTGCTCTCGAGCGCGACGCCGAAGCCGCCGTTGTGATTCGCCGTGACGTGCTTGATCGTGTTGTTGTTCGCGGGGCCGTTGCCGACCGTCCCCACGTCGACGCCGTCCCCGCCGTTCCCGTTCAGCGAGTCGTACGCGACGCGGTCCCCGCTCGAGCTCGCGAGGAAGATGCCGTTCGAGCCGTTGCCGGTCGACGCGTCCTCGGCGAGCAGGTTGCCGTTGCTCCCGTTCAGCGTGAAGCCGTGGTACTGGCTTCCTCTCACGGCGTCGTACTTGAAGACGTTGCTGCCGGAGTCGTACAGGGCCACGCCTTGGGCGGTCGAGCCGACGACCGTCACATGCTCGACGTGCGCGTCGTCGACGTACGCGAAGTTGATCCCGTACTGGTAGTTCGAGATCCTTCCCGGCCCTTCGATCCGGATGTCGGACACGCTGTCCAGGGCGATGCCGTCACCGTTCCCACCGCCGTCGAGCCTGTGGCCGTTGAGCTTCAGGACGACGTCGCTCGCGGCGATCGTGATACCGGCGCCGGAGCAGTTGCCGCGGACGTTCCACGTGCCGGGCTGAGTGATCGTGTCCCCGCACGTCACCACCCGCGGATTGGCGTTCGCCGGCCCGGCGACGGTCGCGCCGAGCCCGACGGCCAGGACGATCCCGAGGACAAGACGCCGCATGCCGGCGAGTCTCTCGCGCCGGCGGGAGCAAATCAAGGGCTAGAGGAGATTCCGTAGCGCGCGGACGAGCGACGGTGCCGGCAGCACCGGCTTGAGCGCGACGTAGCGAGGCTCCCACGCCGTCGGCTGGAACTTGCCGAGGTACGTCGTCAGGGCGCCGAAGCGGTAGCGCGCGTCGAAGAACGAGACGACCGGCCGAAGCGCGCGGAAGAGGAGGCGCGCCCTGGGGTCGATCTGGGACTCGGAGCCGCGCAGCGGCGCGATGTCCAGCCACGCGCACGCGGCGCCGCCCGCGGCGAGGGTCTCCAATGCGTGGACGACGGCCGCCTCGGTGGCGCCGTTCGCCGCGTCCGGCCGCCGGATCAGGTCCTCGAGCAGCCAGCCGCCGGCGGCCGGGACGGTCGAGCAGGCGACGAGCGCGTCGACTCTGCCGTCCCGCCACGCGAGAAAGAGGCGCTTCTCCTCGACGAGGGCGAGCGGCGAGGCGCGGAGGAACGAGTCGGCCGGCGCCCGTCCCAGGCCGTCCTGCCACGCCGCGAGCGCCGCGCGTACGGCCGGCTCGTCCGCGGGGACGTACTCCCGCACGTCGACGCTCGCCCGCCGCGCCGCGTTGAGGCACCAGCGGAGGTGCTTGCCGGGATCGCCGCGCGGCGGCCGCCACGCCGTGAGGTCGAAGAACGGCTGCTCGCCGATCTTGAGGACGGCATAGCCGCGCGCACGCGCGAGCCGGGCGAGCTCCTCCCCGATCAGGAGCAGACAGATTCGCCGGCGGCGGGCGCGCAGCTCGCGCGTCAGCTCCTCGAGGAACGGGCCGGGCTCGCCGGCGAGCGGATCCGCCCAGACGAGCGCGACCCGCCCGTGCTCGAGATACGCCGCCGCCCCACCGTCGCGGACGAGCCACTGCCACGGCGCGTCGTAGCGGACGAAGCCGGAGAACGGATTCCGGCCGAGTTCCTCGAGCATCTGGGCCGGTTCGACAGCCATCGCGCGAGACTACGCCGCCGCTACGCTCGCCCCGTGAGCGTCACGCTACGGCCGATCGGGGACGAGGAGTTCGAGGCGTGGTTCCCGCGGATGCGGGACGGCTACGCGAGGGACATGTCGGAGAACGGCGGCTTCGCTCCCGACAAGGCCGCGGCTATGGCGGCGGAACAGATGGAGAGCCTCTTCCCGGGCCAGAAGCCGTCCGCCGAGCAGCTCCTCTACATCGTCGAGGCGGACGGCGAGAGGGTCGGCGAGCTCTGGGTCTGCGACCGCCACACGCCGCTCCAGCACGCGCTCTTCATCTACTTCGTCGGGATCGACAAGGCGCACCGCGGCAAGGGCTACGGCAAGGCGGCCATGGAGCTCGCGGAGGCCGAGGCGCGGCGGCTCGGCGTCGACCGCGTCGCGCTCAGCGTGTTCGGCAGGAACGACGTGGCGCGGAACCTCTACCGCTCGCTCGGCTACGAGGAGAACACCGTCTCGATGAGCAAGAAGCTCTAGCCGCTCGACGGCAGCTGCGAGAGATTGAGGGCGCCGGCGGGCGCCTTCAGCGTCACGTGCTGGTTCCAGCGGTCGAAGGTCACCGTTCCGGACTGGCTGCCCGTCCGGACGAAGGCGACGGGATACGCCGGCCCGGTCGCGGCGACGTAGAGGGTCGCGTGCCTCGTCGTGTCGTCGATCGCCACGACCTTCTGTCCCTTGTAGGTCGTCTCGCCCTGGTTCGTGAGCGGGCCGTGGCCGGACGTCAGCTGGCCGAAGAAGGTCTGCGCGCTCGCGAGACTCGTGACAGCCCCGAACTCGGCGGCTCCCGCCGGAATCTCCAGCCAGTTGCCGGCGAGCAGCTGAGCGAGCGGGGCCGCCTGCGTGAACTGCGACCAGAAATCGGCGCCGCCGCGGATGTATCCCTTGCGGCCGGCGACGACGAGGTTGACGGTCGCTCCGCCGAGCGTCACCGACCCGGTCGCGCCCTTGCCGCGCGCGAGCGAGAGGTCGACGCCGACCTCGTTGCCGCCCGCGACGACCTGGCCGGAGACGTGCACCGAGCTCGCAGCCTGCGCGGCCTTCGTCGCGTCGGCGAGGACCTTCGCCGCCGGCTTCGCGGCCTCGCCGGACGGCGTGCCTCCGCCGCCCCCGCCGCCGCAGCCGGCGAGGAGAACGGTGGCGAGCAGCGTGCTGACCCCGATCGCGCGCATCGCCGCGATCCTGCCACAGAACTCCTAGTAGCGCTCGCTCTCGACGCGCTCGGCGAGGAGCCTGGCGAGCGCGCGCTCGACCTGCTCGAGCGCGAACTCCTCCTGCTCGAGCACCTCCCTGAGGCGGATCCCGATCTCCTCCTCGCCGAGCGACTCGGCGAGGCTGACGAGCGATTCGTAGGCGGCCAGCTCGAGATGCTCGGTCGCGAGCGCCGCCACGGCGTGCGCGAGGTCGGTCATCGTGTGCCCGCCGTCGCAGCGGGCGACGAGCTGCTCGTGCTGGGCGACGAGGCCGCGAAAGCCGGCGCTGTCCTCCGCCTCCGCCGGCGCGTGGAGATCGTCGAGGACGTCGCGCACCGTCTCGACGTGCGCCCGCGTCTCGAGCAGATGCCGCTCGAAGCCGCGCCGGAGCTCGGTCGCGTGCGCGCTGTCCGCGAGCTGCGGGAGGACCTCGTCGGCGAGCCGGAGCTCGATCCCCAGCATCTGGCGCAGCTGCGTGACGAGCAGCTCTCGCGGCGTTGTCAGCTGCTGCTCGGCCATCGAGCCGCCCGTTCCCGCGGCTCGAATTCGTACACTCGACCGACCGGGGTGCCGCGCGGAACGGCTGAGATCACACCCGTCGAACCTGATCCGGGTCATGCCGGCGAAGGGAGGAGCGATTCAGGACAACGCACCAGCCTGGGGGATCGAGCCCGTGCCCGAGCGGCTGCAGGTGCTCAGCTTCTTCGACTCGCTGCTGCTCTGGGGAAACCTCTCGGTCTCGCTCCTCGTGATCGTGATCGGCGCGCTGCTCGTGCCGGCGCTGTCGCTGCGGGACGCGCTCCTCGCGATCCTCGTCGGCGCGGTTGCCGGGAACCTCCTGCTCGGGGTCGCCGCGGCGATCGGCGCGGACGCCCGCGTGCCGGGGATGGTGGTCCTGCGGGCGCCGCTCGGCCGGCGAGGCTCGTGGCTGCCGACGGCGCTCAACGTCGCCCAGAACGTCGGCTGGTCGACGTTCGAGCTGATCATCATCGCGACCGCGGCCGCCGCAGCCTCGCAGCACATCTTCCACTGGCGCGGCACGTGGCTCTGGACGCTCGTCTTCGGCACGTTGAGCTGGACGCTCGGGATGCTCGGGCCGATCGGCTTCGTCCGTCGCTACCTGCGGAAGATCGCCTCCTGGGCGCTCCTCTTCTCGATGGCGTACCTCACGTACTGGGCGATCTCGAAGTCGCACCTGCACGCGTTCTGGACCGCGCCCGGCAAGGGAGGCTTCCCGAGCTTCGGCCAGGCGGTCGATCTCGTAATCGGCAGCGTCGTCTCGTGGACGCCGCTCGCGGCCGACTACACGCGCTTCTCCGGCACGCGCCGCGGCGCCGGCTTCGGCGCGGGGATCGGCTACTTCGTGCCGACGGTCTGGTGCATCGGCCTCGGCGTCCTCATCGTCCTCGCGCGTCACGTCTCCGACGCGCAGGCGTTACCGGCGCAGGTCGCGGCGGCGGGCGGCATCGCGTTCGCAGCGCTCGTCGCGATCACGATCGACGAGAGCGAGAAGGCGTTCGCCGACATCTACTCGACCGCCGTCTCGCTGCAGAACTTCTTCCCGCGCGTCTCCCAGCGTCTCCTCATCACGCTCGTCTCGGCCCTCGCCACGGGCCTCGCCCTCGCCCTGAACCTCGGCAACTACCAGGACTTCCTCTACCTGCTCGGCTCCTTCTTCGTGCCCCTCTTCGGCGTCCTCGTCGCCGACTGGCTTCTCGCAGGCGCCGGCTACTCGCCCGCGCACGTCTTCGACAGCCGCGGCTGGCGGCCCGTCGGGCTGACCGCCTGGCTCGTCGGCTTCGGCCTCTACCAGTGGCTCTCGCCGGTCGGGCCGGGCTGGTGGACGAGCCTCGTCGCGCGGACGCATCCGGTCAACGTCACGTTCACCGCCTCGCTGCCGAGCTTCGGAGCCGCGTTCGTGCTGACGCTGGCGCTTACGCTTGCGAGCCGTGCGGCTCGCCGTGATCGGACCTCTGTCGCTTGACGTCGTCGAGGACGGCAAGCCGCGCATCGGCGGAGGATCGTGGCACGCCGGCCGCGCTCTCGCCGCGCTCGGCGCCGACGCGACGATCGTGGCCGCCTGCGGGGAGCAGGAAGAGGACGGCTTCCGCGCCGCGCTCCGACGGCTCGGCCTGCCGTTCGAGCTGCACGCCGCCGGCGCGACGACCGCGTTCTCGTTCTCGTACGACGAGGCCGGCACCCGCACGATGACGGTCGAGGCGCTCGGCGAGCGCTTCGCGCCCGAGATCGAGGCGGACTGGATTCAGGTCGCCCCGCTCGTCCGCGGCGACGTCGCCGTCCCGCAGGCGCCGCACGTGCTGCTCGACGGCCAGGGTCTCGTCCGTCGGCCCGCGCTCGGACCGCTCCGGCTCGACACCGACTTCGATCCCACGATCCTCCGCGGCGTCACGATCCTCAAGCTCGCCGAGGAGGAGGCCGCCGTCGTCGGCCCGGTCGACGTCCCGGAGCTCCTCATCACGCACGGCGTGCGCGGCGCGACGGTCAACGGCACGCACATTCCCGCCGAGCCCGTCGTCGCCGACCCGACCGGAGCAGGCGACATGTTCGCGGCGGGCTACCTCGCGGCGCGCGCCGGCGGCGCGGAGCCGGTCGAGGCGGGTCGCAGCGCGAGCGCACTCGTCTCGACCCTCCTTAGTGACAACTTGTCACTAGGAAGGACACGTCCGTGATCGCCGCGGCCGGGACAGTCGCGGGCGTCTTTCTCGTCGACGTCGAGGCCGAGGAGTTGCTCGGCGACGGGACGGAGGTGCCCGCGGCCGAGCGGCCGGAGGTGTCGCTCCCCCGCGTCGTCGCCGCGGCCCGCTCCGGTGCAGTCGTCGCGGCCGTCGTCGAGCGGCGCCCGCCGCTGATGCTCTCGAGCGACGGCGGCCTCACGTGGCGCGAGGCGGGTGGCGGACTGCCGCCGGGGTTCGCGATCGCGATCGCCGAGGACGATCCCGACCGGATGCTCTACGCCGCGCGAAACCGGCTCTACGTCTCGACGAACGGCGGCGTCTTCTGGCGCTCGCTCCCGTTCGAGCTGCCGGACATCGGCTCGATCACCTGGATCGACTGAAGCCAGCGCTCGACCTCCTCGGGCGTCCGCAGCCGGACGACCTCGAGGTGCGGGTGCGCCGCCAGCCGCTGCGGAATCTCGCGCGCGTAGTGCCGGTGCGTCTGCACGACCCACCACGGGATCCAGTAGCGGTTGAACATGTGGCGGAGCTGCTCGCGGTTCCCGTTCCACAGCTCCTCCCGCGTGATCGTCCGGACGAGCGTCCGCCGCACGCCGCGACGGAGGACGAGCCAGAAGGGCAGGTCGAGGAAGACGGCCGTGTCGGCGCGCTCGAGCACGAGCGAGTCGAGCTTCGAGCGGTAGTTGCCGTCGACGACCCAGCCGTCACCCGAGCAGGCCGCAAGCACGCGCGCGCGCGGAACACGTCGACCGGCGCCTCCCGCCAGCCGGGCTCGTGATTGAGGGCGTCGAGCTCGACGTGGGGAACGCCGAGGATCTCCGCCAGCCGCTTCGCCGTGGTCGTCTTGCCGCTCGCCGAGCCGCCCATCACGGCGACGCGCTTCACGGCAGGTGGAACTCGCCGCGAGCGACGGCGACCGCAGAGCCGCCGACGTCGACCTCGTCCTCCGAGTGCGCGACCGCGAAGAGCGTCGACGGGCGCCCGATCTCGCCCCCCTGCCTGATCTCGATCTCCTCGCCGAACGCGATTCGCCCGTGCCGCGCGAGATGGAGCGCGAGCGGCCCGGCGGCCGAGCCGGTGGCGGGATCCTCGTCGACGCCGTGCGCGGGGACGAAGACGCGCACCTTCCACGTCGCGCCGTCGCGCGCGAAGCACATCGTCCCGAACGGCGACAGCTCGAGCAGGGCGCCGATGTCGGGCCGCAGCGCGGCGACCGCCTCGGGCGAGTCGAGCTCGACGAGGACGTGGCCCGGCCCCTGGAGATAGGCCTCGACCGGCAACCCGGACTCGCCGACGCCGAGCAGCGCGAGCAGCTCGTCCGCGCCCTCGTACGGCTCGTGGGAGAAGGCCGGCTGGCGCATCCAGCCGAACGCGATCCGCGAGCCGTCGCGCCGGAGCCGCACGGGAACGACGCCCGCGCCGGTCTCGAGCCGGATCTCCTCCAGCTGCAGCGGGCCGGCGAGGACGAACGCCGTCCCGAGAACCGGGTGCCCGGCGAAGGGCAGCTCGAGCGCCGGCGTGAAGATCCGGATCCGCACGTGCCCCTCGGAGTTGGCCGGGTAGACGAAGACGGTCTCCGAGAAGTTGATCTCGCGCGCGAGCAGTTGCAGCATCTCCTCCGGGATCTCGCGCGCGTCGGTGAACACGGCGAGCTGGTTCCCCGCGAGCGGCACGTCGGTGAAGACGTCGGTCACGACGTAGCGGAACGCCGGCATGCCGCCGACTGTAACGCCCGACCCGTCTACCCTTCCCCGCGGATGCTTGCGATCGAGGTCAGCGGCCTGCGCAAGGCCTACGGGGACCTCGAGGCTGTCCGTGGGGTCGACTTCACGATCGAGGAGGGCGAGGTGTTCGGGCTGCTCGGCCCGAACGGCGCCGGCAAGACGACGACCGTGGAGATCCTCGAGGGCTACCGCCGCCGGGACGCCGGCGAGGTGCGCGTGCTCGGCTCCGACCCGGGGAAGCCGGCGCAGGACTTCCGCGAGCGCATCGGCGTCGTCCTCCAGCAGTCGGACCTCTGGCCGAACCTGACCGTCCGCGAGATCCACGCGATCTTCGCCGGCTACTACGGCGCGCCGCGCGACGTCGACGAGGTGGTCGCGCTCGTCGGGCTCGAGGAGAAGGCCGGCGCACGCGTCAAGACCCTCTCGGGCGGCCAAAAGCGGCGGCTCGACCTCGGCATCGCGCTCGTCGGCGACCCCGACCTCGTCTTCCTCGACGAGCCGACGACCGGCTTCGACCCCCAGGCGCGGCGTGCGGCCTGGGAGATGATCCGCTCACTCCGCTCGCTCGGGAAGACCGTCCTCCTCACGACGCACTACCTCGACGAGGCCGAGCAGCTCTCCGACCGGGTCGCCGTCATGCGGGAGGGACAGATCGTCCGGATCGGCACGCCGGCCGAGCTGACGACGACGGAGCTCCAGACCGAGATTCGCTATCTCCGCGACGGCGAGGAGGTGCTGCTTCAGACGAACGAGCCGACGCGCGTCCTCGCCGAGCTGACGACCGAGGCGGTCGCCCGCGGCGAGGAGCTCGAGGGGCTGTCGGTGCGGCGCCCGTCGCTCGAGGAGGTCTACCTCGCGCTCACCGCGGAGGAGGTCGACGAGTGAACGCGGCGGCGATCACCGTCTCTTCCCGGCGCCGCGCGCGCGGGCTGTTCGCCCACCAGCTCCGGACGGAGCAGCTCGTCTTCTGGCGGAGCCGCGAGGCGGCCTTCTTCATCTTCCTCTTCCCGCTGCTGCTCTTCCTGCTGCTCGGCGCCGTCTACCACGGTCATTTTCAGGGCAAGCCGATCGTCTGGGCGGTGCTCGCGGGGCTCATCTCCTACGGCTGCGCGAACACGGCCTTCGCCGGGCTCGCGATCCAGCTCGTCCTGCGGCGCGAGAGCGGTGTGCTGAAGCGGCTGCGCTCGACGCCGCTGCCGCCGCCCGTCTACGTCGCGGCGCTCCTCGCCTCGACGCTGATCGTCTTCGCGCTCCAGACGGTGGCGCTCTTCCTGCTCGGCCGCGCCCTGTACGGAACGCCGTTTCCGCCGAGCGTCGGCTCGCTCGTCGCGACCGTCGTGATCGGGGCTGCCGCGTTCGCGGCGCTCGGGACCGCGACCGCCTCGGTGATTCGCTCGGCGGAGGGATCGTCGGCGGTCGTCAACTTCATCCTCCTGCCGATGGCCTTCCTGAGCGGCGCCTTCGGCCCGACGAAGGGCTATCCGTACGTCCTGCGAGCGATCGGCGACGTGCTCCCGCTCAAGTACTTCGTCGAGATCGTCGACGCCGTGTACCTGCACGGGCAGGGCTTCTGGACGCAGCCCGGCGCTCTCGCCGTGCTCGGCGCCTGGGGCGTAGCCGGTCTCGTCCTTACGGCGTTCAAGTTCAAGTGGGAGCCACGGGGAGAGTCCTGAGCGAGCCGGCGATCGCATTGCGCGTGCGCGAGCACGAGGAGCCGGCCGTCGAGGTGCGGATCAACTTCGGCGTCTTCGCCGGACGAAACGTGACACCGGCCGAGATCGACGACCTCGCGTCCGCGCTGCGCGACCTCCTCCCGTCGTTCGCGCTCGTCGCGGAGGAGCGGCACGAGTTCGGCGGCGCCGTCGAGGCGTCCGTCCACCAGGTCGTCGTCGAGGTGCCGCGCGAGCACGCCGGCGCGGAGCCGGACGTGCTCGCGGAGCGGATCGTGCTCACCGCCAACGGCTGGGCGCTCGAATGCATCTCGACGCGCAGCGGCGCGGGCGACCTCTAGCTCGCCGAGTAGCTCACCGTCACCGTCGCCTGGATCTGCTGCGAGCCGGCCTCGATCGGCGTCGCCGGCTTCGCGGCCGTGGCGTCGAGGGCGCCGTACATGATCGGCGTCGGCTGGGCGCCCTGGTCGCTGATGTGGACGATCCCGCCGAGCGTCAGCCCCGCGGCGGCCGCGATCGCCTGCGCCTTCGTCTGCGCGTCCGTCACCGCCTTCTTCAGGGCCTCGGCGTAGTACGAGCTCTGGTCGGCGACGGCGAGGTTCGGGCCGTCGACGTTGTTCGCGCCGGCTCCCACGGCCGCGTCGACGAGGTCGCCGGACTTCTCGATCGGCGCAGTCACGTCGACGGAGTTCGAGGCCTGGTAGCCGGTGATCTGCGTCCCGTCGTTCGAGGTCTGCGGCCAGAGCGAGACCTGCGTCGTCTGGATCTTGGAGGAGTCGATGCCCGCGTTCTTCAGCGCGGCGATGATCGCGTTCGCCTGCTGGGCGTCGTTGGCGAGCGCCTCCGACGCGGTCGCGGCGTTCACCTGCACGCCGAAGTCGAAGGACGCCTGGTCGGGGGTGGCGTCGACAGTGCCGTTGCCGGTCACGGTGATCGTGGTGGTCGCGGGAGTCGCCGCGCCGCCAACGTGCGGCTGGGCGACGCCCGCGATCGCGGCGGCGACGAGCAGCACGCCGGAGATGAGGAGGACGTACCGGAATCTGGTCATGCACGACGTACGGCGCCGAAGCGCCGAACGTCACAGCTTGGGTCGGAACTCAGATCACAACATCGGACTCACCTCCTCGGTCGCTGGATCGGCGGGGTCACGCTGCATGGAGGCCAGGCGGGTCTGAGCGCCTACCCGGATGTCCGCGAGTGGCGAGGTAGGCGTAGGGATGCTCGTAGAGCTCGAGGGCGTTCTCGCGTTCGCGGACGTCGAGCTCCACAAGCTCGCCGGTGGCGTCGTTTTCGACGACGACGGCAGCGCGGTGACGGCGACGGCTCCAAAGGAGCGCGATGTGGCTGACGCCCGAGTCGCGGCGAGCGAGCTCCTTGGCATTGCCGTCGAAGGTGAGGCGGTAGCGCTTCATCTGCGGTCTCCTTTCATCGCCCCCAGTTCTACGCGGGGAGGCGCCAAGGGCGGGCAACGGTTCGGCGCGCAATGGCAACGCCCGAGCCAAGGCTCGGTTAAGCCGTGCCGCTCACGATCCCGGCAGCTTGATCGGGCCCGCGCCGCTCTCGCACGTTGCCCAGGCATGGAAGGTCAGGGGCATGGTGGCCCCGAGTGCAGTCAGGTTCCCAATCTCGACGTCCCAGCCATCAGCTGTCGTTCCATCCGACGTGTCTGGGCTCGATCCCACGACGACGGCGTTCGCGTCGAAGCTCTGCGTCACGAGGAAGCCGCCACCCACCGGATACGACCCGTTCGGGCACAGCGCGTCCGACTCTCCCGTCGATGCTCCGCTGCCTGAGCCAGGTGGGACAACGACGTCAGGCCCTCTGGCCAGGGTGAAATGGACGGGCGTTCCCTTGAGGGCGGCGACGGCCGCCGCCGTGAGCTTTGCTGCAGGGATCGTGTGATTCTGGATCGAGTGGCCGTCGATGAGCTTTGTCGCCGCGACGGCCGAGCCCGATGCCACGACGGCGGACACGATCGCTGCAATCAGAGCGGTCTTCATCGCTTCTCCTCTCGGTCCCCCCGGACTACTTCTTCTTGCCCTTGCTGACCACGAGGTTGATCTTGGCGTTCTGAGCGAGCGTCGCTCCCGGCTTGGGGCTCTGGGAGACGACCTTTCCCCTGGCCTTCTTCGAGAAGACGCTCTTGACCCGGCCGACCGAGCACTTCGCCGCGCGGAGGACCGCCTTCGCAGCCGCGACCTTCCTGCCGACGACCGTCGGGACGACGCACTGTGGTGGCACCCAGTTCGGGCTGACGCGGTCGATCTGACCGGCGCCTTCGTCCGCGAACCAGATGTTGCCATCGGAGCCGGCGGCGATCCCGTTCGGGCACTGGAACTGCCCGGTGTTGACGAGGTGCTGGCTTACGACCCCGGCAGTCGTGATCTTGGCGACGTCGCCGCTCGCGCACTCGGTGAACCAGAGGTTGCCGTCCGGGCCGGCGATGACGCCATCGTCCCCTTGAGCGAAGTTGGCGCCCGTCGGGAACTCGGTCAGCACGCCCGCTGTGGTCAGTCTCCCGATCATGTCGGCACTGGGCTCGGTCAGCCACAGGTTGTGGTCCGGGCCGACGACGATGCCGGAGACGCCCCGATCGGAGGGCAACTGATACAGCTTGACGAGCGCGCCGGCAGTCGAGATTTGCGCGACCAGGTCGTGCTCTGTGTCGGTGGCCCAGAGATCCCCGTCAGGCCCGACGACGATGTGACCGAGGACGTCGTACGAAGGAAGAACGTCGTATTCGGTGATCTGTCCGCTCGACGTGATCTTCCCGACGTAGTTCGAGTCGGTGAACCACATGTTGCCGTCGGAGCCGGCTGTGATCCCACGGGGACATCCCACGGCGAAGAAGTGCCCGTACGTGTTCGGGGTGTACGCGGTGAACACGCCCGCCGGCGTGACCTTCGCAATCGAAGGAACGTAGAGAGAACCAGGGCAGAGCCCGAACCAGGCGTTGCCGCCGGCGTCGACCGCGATCTGAGAGAGGCCACGGTTGACACCGTCGGAGGCGTTGTCCCACGTCCACTCCGTGACGGTGCCGGCTGTCGTGATCTTCCCGTAGCCGTTGTTGTTGTCGTCGACGAACCAGATGTTCCCGTCGGAACCGGCGGCGATCTTCGTGGGGGAATTGATCGAGGTCTCGCCCACGTCGAACTGCGTGACGGGCGGCCCGGCGGTGGCCCGAGCGACGTGCCGGCTGACGGTCGACCCGCCACCGCTCGCCGTCGAGGCCAACAGCAACGACCCCAGCGTTCCTGCAACCAAGAGCCTGAGACCTGAACGCATGACCCTCCCTCGTTTCGACGGAAGCGGCCCCCAGATCCCGTCGACCACGGCTAGGCGATCGACCCTACGCCTATGTAACCCGAGGCACAAGGTTGAGGCGCGCGGGTGACCGCCCGGGACGACCGCGGTAGCTCGACGCCCGAGATCAGGCGCTGGCGGCGGCCGGCAGGTAGGGCGTCCAGCCGGACGGGATCCGCGGCGCGGCGAGGCGGATGAAGAGCGCGGGGGCGGGCGGGCGTGGGTGCGTCCGCAGCTCCATCCCCGCCTGCTCGAGCGAGCGGTCGCCCTTGCGGAGGTTGCACGGCGCGCACGCCGTGACGACGTTCTCCCAGATCGACTCGCCGCCCTTCGAGCGCGGCACGATGTGGTCGAGCGTCAACCTCCCGTTCGTCGTCCCGCAGTACGCGCAACGCCAGCCGTCGCGGGCGAAGAGCGCGCGGCGGGAGATCTTCCGCTGGATCGCGCGCGGCACGCGGACGTAGTTGACGAGCCGGATCACGTGCGGCCAGATGAAGCTGCTCTCGGCGGAGCGGAGCGGCTTGTCGAGACGCTCGACGACCTCCGCCTTGCCCTTGTGGACGAGCACGTGCGCTCGCCGCACCGTGCACACGTTGAGCGGCTCGTAACTCGCGTTCAGGACGAGAACATGCTGCAACCTGGCCGAAAGGTACCAGCGGATTGCGACGCTCTAGCCGGATTTCATGGCGCGGTCGACCGCTTCCTGCTCCTCCGGCGAGAGGGAGACGGCCGCGCGGCCTTCCTCGAGCTCCTTCACGTAGATCCGCGCGTAGTCGCGCCCCTGGATCGCGCTGAGGACGACGCCGGTGCGCGACGCGTCGAGGAGGGCGACCGAGGCGGACTGGTGGCCGCCCGTGTTCTCGTAGGCGTCGTAGCGGACGACGGCGACGCGCGAGACGGTGCCGTCGACGCGGCGGTCGACCTGCGCGAGGCGAGCTTCGAGGTCGTCGACGTTCCGGTTGACGCCGTCGATCCGTCCCTGCAGCGAGACCGCGAAGTCGACGAGATCGGCGCTGCCGCCGGAGATGAGCGTCTGCTGCGCCGAGCGGAGACCGCGCAGCCGGAGCAGGAGGACGACCGCGACGGCGAGCGCGGCGAGGGCGACGACCACGCCGGCAATCGCGATCACAGCGGCAGCGGACCAGCTCATCTACGAAGGCGCGAGGCTGAAGAAGACTTGATACGTCGCCGAATTGTTGTCGAGCCGCACCTCGCCCGGAACCTTGCCGATCTGGACGGTGATCTTCGCGCTGTGCCCGAACGCCTTCGGCGGCACCTGGAGGCTCGAGAACGAGACGGTCTGCTGCTGCTTCGGGAGGATCGAGTCGACCGTCTGCGTCTTCGAGTAGACGTTCTGGCCGGAGACGACCACGTCGAGCGTGACCGGGATCTTCACCTCGGGGAAGGTGCCGGAATCCTCGAAGGTCACGTTGATCACGAGTCCCGCGGAGACCGCGATCGTCGTCGGCGCCGTCTCGGAGAGCGTCGTCGTCTTGCCGGCCTCGACCGCTGCCGTCCCGAGCAGGGCGCTCCCGTGCAGGCCCTTCGCCGCGCCGCCGCCGCCTCCACCACCGCTCCCACCGCTCGTCCCCGAGCCGAGGCGCTCGTAGACGATCGCGAGGTACGTCGCCGCGATCTTGCCGGGATCGGTGACGAACCGCGAGGCCGGCACGATGACGCCGGTCACGCCCTCCCGTGAGAGCGTCTCCGTCGCCGGCAGCCGGAACAGCTCCGTCCAGACGATGTCGCTCGAGCTGAGGAGCTGCGCCTGCGCCGCGAGCTCGTTCGCCACCGTGCCGGCCGGCGGCGGCGAGCTCTGCGTCTTCGCCTGCTGGAGCGTGTTCGCGAGCCCCGCCAGGCCGAGCGCGCGCAGCTGGAACGCGTCGAGCACCTGCGCGTGCGCCGTCTGGAGCGGCCCCGGCGGCTGGATCCGCTGCGCAGCCGCGTAGTCGAGCTGCTCCTGCCGCGCCCAGCCCTCGAGCTTCGTCTCGAGGTCCGGGAGCGAGAGGCTCCGGGCGCCGAGCTCGTTGGCGAACGCGGTGCCGATGCTCGCCGAGCTCTGCGCGAGCGGCATGACCTTGCCGAGATAGGAGGAGTACTCGTCGTGCTTCGTCTGGCCCTGGCAGGAGCCGACCCAGAAGACGAGGCCGACGACGATCGCGATCCCGAGCGCGAGCAGGCCCGCCAGCCGCGCGAGACCGACCGCTCCGGGCGGCGGCGGCCCGGGCCGCCGCGGACGGCGCTCCTGCGGACGCGTCCGGCGGCGCGAACGCTGCGGCATCTCCCGGGTCGGCGGCTCCTCGAAGAAGTCGAACGCGGGCTCGTCGTCGTAGCCGCTCATGCGGAAACGAGACTAACGCGCCACCGCGGAGGGCAGGAGTGTCCGGCGCGGTCGCCAATCTCCACGGGCATGGGAGAGGCCGCCCCAGCTCTCGCCTTCCCGGAGCTCGTCCTCGGTCGCTACCGGCCCTTCCGGCCGCTCGGCAGCGGCGGCTCGGGATCGGTCTGGCTGGCCCGCGACGAGCAGACGGGCCTCGACGTCGCGCTCAAGATCATCGCGCGCGAGGGGAAGGCGGCCGTGCGCGCCGAGCGGGAGGCGGCCGCCGCGGCGCAGCTCCGGCATCCGGCGTGTCTCCGCTCCTACGGCTTCGCGCACGACGAGCGTCACGTCTACATCGCGTACGAGTTCATCCCGGGCCGGACGTTCCGCGAGGCGCTGCGCGCGCGGGAGCTCGGGGACGAGGCGGCGATCGAGGCGTGCGCCCAGGTCTGCGACGGGCTCGCGCACGCGCACGCCGCGGGGATCCTCCATCGCGACATCAAGCCATCGAACGTATTGCTGGCGGAGGGAGAGTGCGTCTCGGCGCGCGTCCTCGACTTCGGGCTCGCGCAGATGGCGGAGGCGGAGACGCTGACCGAGCAGGGAGACGTGCCCGGGACGCTCGCCTACATCTCGCCGGAGCGGCTCGCCGGGAAGCCGGCGACGGCGGCTGCGGACGTCTGGGCGGTCGGCGTGATGCTGTGGGAGGCGCTCGCGGGCCGGCATCCCTTCTGGCGCGGCTCGATGCTCGAGACCGCGCGGGCGATCGAGTCCGGCGCCCGGCCGCTCGGCGACGTCCGCCCCGGCCTGCCGAAGCGGCTCCTGCGGCTCGTCGACCGCGCGCTCGCCCAGGACCCGACGAGGCGCCCGTCCGCGCGTGAGCTCGCCGAGGAGCTGCGCGGCCTCGCCGGCGTTCCCGCGCACTCCCGCCGGCCGAGGAGTGTCAGCCTCGGGACCCCGCCCGGGGCCGGCCGCTTCGCCGGCGCCGCCCTGGCGGGCGTGTTTGCGGGCTGGACGGCCGCCGCGCTTCCCTTCTTCCCCGGCGGCTGGTCCGTGGGGATCGGCCTCGCCGTCGCGGCGCTCACCGTCGCGCGGGAGCGTGCCGGGCTCGCGCTCGCCCTTGCCGTCCCGATCCTCCCGCTCGGCAACGTCTCGTCCGGGCTCGCCCTTCTCTACGCAGCACTCGCCGCGATCTGGCTCCTCATCACGTGGAAGGAGCCGCGCGCGACGCTCCTCTTCGCGCTCGGCCCGCTGCTCGCGCCGCTCGCCGCGCTCGGCCTCCTGCCGCTCGCGACCGTCAAGGTCGGCTCGGCGCCGAGGCGCGCGCTCGTCGTCGTCCTCGGCGTCCTCACCGCCGCGCTCGCGGCCGGGATCCGCCACGCCTCGCTGCCGCTGATCGGTGGCGCCGCCCCGCTCGGCGTCGGCGTCGGCGCCTCGACCGGCCCCCTCGACGTCGCCGGCTCCCTCGCGCGCGCCGCCGCAGCCCAGCCGTCCCTCCTCGTCGAAGCAGCGGTCCTCGCGCTCGTCGCCGTGGCCCTTCCCCACGCCCGCCGCTTCGGTCTCTGGGGAGCGGCAGGGATCGGCGCCGGGATGCTCGGGGTCACGGTCCTCGCGCTGCCGGGCGGCGCCCCGCTCCTGCTCGTGGCCTCCCTCGTCGTCTGTGCGTGGGCGATCGCAGGGTTCACCGCGCTTCGCTCTCATTAGCTAGGGGTACATTCCGGCAGGCTTATGGTGCTGCGGGGAATCGAGCAGAGGCTGGAGGCGCTCTTCGAAGGGGTCTTCGGCCGCGCGTTCCGCACGAACGTGCAGCCGGTCGAGCTGGCGCGGAAGCTCGCGAAGGAGATGGACGAGCACCGCTCGACGTCGGTGACCCGCATCTACGTGCCGAACGAGTACACGATCTATCTCTCGAGCGGCGACCGCGAGCAGTTCGAGGGGTACGAGAACTCGCTCGTCTCGGAGCTCGAGGAGTACCTCGCGGAGCACGCCTCCCGCGAGAACTACGCGCTCCTCACGCCGCCGCGCGTCATCTTCGAGACCGACGACGACCTCGGCGTCGGCGAGTTCGGGATCGCGACGCGGATGGCGCAGTACGGCCGCAGCGGCGAGGAGGAGCCGGCCGAGGACATCGCGCCCGGCGCGACGATGATCTACAAGCCGCGGACGCAGCCCACCGAGGCCGCGTCCATCGAGGAGCTCCAGGTCGACCGCTCTGTCGCGGTGCTGACGTGGAACGGGCGGCGCCGCGTCCTCGACAAGCAGCGCGCGGTGCTCGGGCGCTCGCGCGACGCCGACGTCCAGATCGAGGACCCGAACGTCTCCCGCCGCCACGCGGAGGTCGTGCAGGAAGGATCCGCCTTCTGGGTTGTCGATCTCGGCTCGACGAACGGCACCGAGGTGAACGGACGGCGCGTGCAGCGGGCGAAGCTCGAGGAGGGCTCGAGCTTCACGATCGGCGAGACGACGGTCACCTTCTCGACCGAGCGGGAATAGGGGAGCCGATGAGCGTCCTCGCGTCCACGGGAGTCGCCGAGGTTCTCCTCGTCCTCAAGATCGCGTTCCTCGTCCTGCTCTATCTGTTCGTCTGGCGGGTCATCCGCACCGCCGGCCAGGAGCGGAAGGTCGCGCACCAGGACAGCATGATCCTCACGCCCGGCGCCGCCGCAGCGGCCGGGCTCGGCTCGGCTGCGCGGCCACGCCGCCCCGTGCGGCTCGTCGTCCAGCGCAGCCCCAGCCTCGAGGAGGGGCAGGCGTTCCACCTCGACTCGGCGCCGCTCACCGTCGGCCGCGGCGGCCAGAACGACCTCGTGCTCGACGGCGACGAGTTCGCCTCCGCCCGCCACGCGCGGGTCGAGTCCCGCGGCGACGGCGTCTGGGTGCAGGACCTGGAGTCGACCAACGGCACCTTCGTCAACGGGACACGCGTCGTCGGCGCCGAGCGGATGTCGCCGGGAGACGTCCTCCGCGTCGGCGAGACCGACCTCCGCGTCGAGGAGGACTAGGTGCCCCTTCCAGCAACAGCTCGGGCACGTCCGGCGGCTGCAAAGCTTCGCGACTCCTCGCTTCGCTCGTCGGAAGCGCGGAACCCTCACTGGAAGGGGCACTAGGCTTGGCGGTCGGCGAGTACGCGGTCGCGAGCGACACCGGGCGCAGGCGCCGCCGTAACGAGGACAACTACGTCGTCGCCCCGCCGCTGTTCGCGGTCGCCGACGGGATGGGCGGCGCGCAGGCCGGCGAGGTCGCGTCGAAGCTCGCCGCCTCGGCGCTCGAGGCCGGCGACTCCGAGGAGCTGAGCGGGCTCGAGCGCGTCGACGCGCTCATCCAGGAGGCGAACCGCCGCATCTTCGACCGCGCCTCGAGCGACCCGTCGGCGTCGGGGATGGGGACGACGATGACGGTCGCGCTCGTCGAGGGGATGACGGTGGCGATCGGGCACGTCGGCGACTCGCGCGCCTACCTCGTGCGCGGCGACACGATGGAGCAGCTGACCGAGGACCACTCCCTCGTCAACGAGCTGCTCAAGAGCGGCAAGCTCTCCGAGGAGGAGGCGCACATCCACCCGCAGCGCAGCGTGATCACGCGCGCCGTGGGGACGGATCCCGACGTCGACGTCGACGCGTTCTCGATCGAGGCGGAGGACGGCGACGTCTTCCTCATCTGCTCAGACGGACTCTCGGACATGGTCGAGGACGAGGACATCCTCGACGTCCTCGACCGGCACCGCGACGACCTCGAGAAGGCCGTCAAGGCGCTCGTCCAGACCGCGAACCGGGAGGGCGGCGAGGACAACATCACGGCAGTCGCCTTCCGCATCGCGGCCGAGGCCGAGGACGGTCCCGGCATCGAGGACACTGCGACGCTGCCCGCGCTCACCGATCCTCCGGCCGAACCGGATGAGCCGGACGAGCAGACGCGCGAGTACGCGAAGGACGAGCCGTCCGAGCCCGCAAGTGACAACGTGTCACAAGGGATTGATGCGAAGCGCGTGCGGATCGTCCTCGCCGCCCTCGTCCTGCTCGCCGTCGCGGCGGCACTGCTCATCTGGGGGCTGGCGCGCTGAGCCTTCGCAACCGGGAGCTGGCCGCCCTGCTGTCCGTCGGCGTCCTGACGGCGCTCGGCTTCGCGAGCGTCTACATCGCGCTCAAGTCGCAGATCTCGACCGGCTCGCTCGGCTACGCGGTCTTCTTCTTCGCGCTCTACCTCGTCGCGCACCTCGTCGCGCGCTTCACCGTGCCGCTCGCGGATCCGTACCTCCTGCCGATGGCGGCGCTGCTCACCGCGATCGGGCTGACGGAGATCTACCGGCTCGGCCCGAGCAGCGCGCTGCGGCAGGGGATCTGGGTCGTGATCGGCGTCGCCGTCTTCGCGGGGACGCTCCTCTACCTGCGCAAGGACTACCGAGTCCTCGAGCGCTACAAGTACGTCTTCGGCGTCACGGCGATCCTGCTCCTTTTCCTGCCGCTCGCGCCGGGGATCGGCGAGACGATCAACGGCGCGCGGCTCTGGGTCCATTTCGGCGGCCTGCAGTTCCAGCCGGGCGAGCTCGGCAAGATCGCGCTGATCGTCTTCCTCGCCGCCTACCTGCGGGAGAAGCGCGAGGTGCTCGCGCAGGGACGCCTGAAGGACTGGGGGCCGCTCGTCGTGATCTGGGGCGGCGCGATGCTCGTCCTCTTCGCGACCGACGACCTCGGCAGCGCGCTCCTCTACTACGGGATCTTCCTCGCGCTGCTCTACGTCGCGACGGCGCGGCTCGCTTTCGTCGCCGCCGCGCTCGGGCTGTTCCTCATCGGCTCGATCGGGATCGCGCAGGCGACGCCGCACGTGCAGGAGCGGATCACGGACTGGCTGACGCCCTGGTCGTCGAAGCCCGTCCCGTGCTTCTTCACGGGGAAGCTGGCGCTCCGGCAGGAGTGCGCGAGCTACCAGCTCGTCCAGTCGCTCTACGGGATCGCGCACGGCGGCTTCGGCGGCACGGGACTCGCCCGCGGCATCTTCACGACCGCGACGGGACAGCAGATCGTCCCCGAGCAGAACAGCGACTTCATCTACTCGGCGGTCGCGCAGGAGCTCGGCCTGATCGGCGCCGGCGCGCTGCTCCTCCTCTACATGGCGTTCGTGCTGCGCGGCTTCCGGATCGCGCTCGCGGCGAGTGACGGCTTCTCGAAGCTCCTCGCCGCCGGCCTCAGCTTCGGCTTCGCCTTCCAGACGTTCGTCATCGTCGGCGGCATCCTCCGCGTCATCCCGCTCACCGGGATCACGCTGCCGTTCGTCTCGTACGGCGGCTCGAGCATCGTCTCGAACTTCTTCCTCGTCGCCGGGCTGATGCTCATCTCGAACCGGGCGAACCGGGCTGGAAGCGCCGTCGGCGAAGCCGCCGGCGCCAGGCCCGGGCCCGAGTCAAGACCGCGCTACCACGGTGCCTCGTGAACAAGCAGCTTCTCCATGTCGCCGTCGTCGCGATGGTGCTGCTCGCGATCCTGATCGGCGCGACGACGTACTGGCAGTCGTGGGCGGGCGCGGGCCTCTCGAACCGGAAGGACAACTCGATCGAGCTCGTCGCGCAGCTCCAGGTCGACCGCGGCAAGATCCTCGCCTCGAACGGCCTCCCTCTCGCCTGGAGCACGCCGCACAAGAAGAAGGGCCTGACGATCTACTCGCGCAAGTACCCGACGACCGGGCTCTTCTCCGACATCGTCGGCTACTCGACGAGCGGGGACAACCAGGTCGGGCTCGAGCAGTCGCTCAACGACTACCTGACCGGCGCGAACACGAACCTGAGCAACACGTTCTCGCAGGAGCTCGACCGCCTCGGCGGCCAGACCGTGCACGGGGACAACGTCTACCTCACCGTCAAGCCGGCGGCGCAGGCGCTCGCGGAGCAGCAGCTCGCCGGCCGCTGCGGCGCCGTCGTCGCGCTCAACCCGAAGACCGGCGCGATCTACGCGATGGCCTCCTCGCCGACCTACAACGAGAACCTGATCTCGCAGCCGGGCGGCTACGCGAAGATCGGCAAGATCAAGGGGACGTGCGGCGACGCGTCGCCGCTCTACAACAATGCGACGCAGGGGCTCTATCCGCCGGGCTCGACGTTCAAGCTCGTCACCGCTTCCGCGGCGCTCGACACGGGCAAGTTCACGCCGAACTCGCAGTTCTACGATCCCGGCTACTGCACGGAGTACGGGACGAAGATCTACAACTCGGCCTCACCGGACTCACCGAGCGCGCACGAGACGTTCGGCAACACCACGCTCTCGGCGGGGCTCGAGCACTCGATCAACTCGGTCTTCTGCCACGTCGGGATCGCAATCGGCGCGAAGTCGATCCTCGACTACGCGAAGCGGTACGGCTTCTACTCCCTGCCGCCGCTCGACCTCCCGCCGAACACGATCAACCCGAGCGGCCTCTACAACAACGGCAAGCTCTACTTCCCGAAGAATCCGGACAACGGAAGCGTCGACCCGGGCCGCCTCGCCTTCGGGCAGGAGCGGATGCTCGTCACGCCACTCCAGATGGCGCTCGTCGCCGCGACGATCGCGGACGGCGGGACGGAGCCGCGGCCGTATCTCGTCCAGAAGGTCGTGGCGCCGGACGGCTCGACGGTCGCGACGACCGCGCCGCATGTCCTCGGCCGCGTGATCAAGTCGACGACCGCGGCGGAGCTGAACCAGATGATGCAGCTCGTCGTCCAGGGCGGCACGGGGACGACGGCCCAGATCCCCGGCGTCGAGGTCGCGGGCAAGACGGGCACCGCGGAGCTCGGGCCTGCCTACCCGAACATCTACGACGCGTGGTTCGTCTGCTTCGCCCCGGCGAACAACCCGCAGGTCGCGGTCGCGGTCGTCGTCGAGAAGCAGCTGAACGGCTTCGGCGGCTCGATCTCCGCGCCGATCGCGAAGGCGATCCTCGAAAACCTCCTGCACAAGTGAGCATGCCTCTACGCTTTAGGCGGTCGTGGCCGTAGGCGATTCCCTCATCGACACGCTCTTCGACGGGCGTTACCGCATCGTGCGCAAGCTCGGCGCCGGCGGGATGGCCGACGTCTACCTCGCGGAGGACCAGGAGCTCGGCCGCCGGATCGCCATCAAGATCCTCAACGACCGCCACGCGAACGACGACCAGTTCATCGAGCGCTTCCGGCGCGAGGCGAAGAACGCGGCCGCGCTCAACCACCCGAACATCGTCTCGATCTACGACCGCGGCGAGGCCGAGGACACGTACTACATCGCGATGGAGTACCTCGACGGCCGCACCCTGAAGGAGCTGATCGTCGGGCACGGCCCGGCGCCGGTCAACGTCGCGATCGAGTACGCGCGGCAGGTTCTCTCCGCGCTCCGCTTCGCGCACCGGCACGGCATCGTCCACCGCGACATCAAGCCGCACAACGTCCTCGTCGACCGCGAGGGACGGGTCAAGGTGACGGACTTCGGGATCGCGCGCGCCGGTGCGAGCCAGATGACGGAGGCGGGCTCGATCGTCGGGACGGCGCAGTACCTGTCGCCGGAGCAGGCGCGCGGCGGGGACGTCGACCAGCGCTCCGATCTCTACTCCCTCGGCGTCGTCCTCTACGAGCTCCTCACCGGGCAGACGCCGTTCGAGGGCGACACGCCCGTCGAGATCGCGATGAAGCACCTCTCGACGGTGCCGCGGGCGCCGTCGCAGCTGCGCCGGGACATCCCGCGCGACCTCGACATGGTCGTGATGCGCGCGCTCGCAAAGGATCCGGACGAGCGCTACCAGAGCGCCGACGAGATGGAGGCCGACCTCGAGCGCGTGCTGCGAGGCGCGCCGGTCGCAGCAGCGACCTCCGACTCCGCGACGCAGGTGATGCGGATTCCGCCCGCCGCCGCCGAGGCGGCGACCGCGGCGACGATGATCGCGCCGCGCGGGCGGGGCGCTCCGGTCTTCCTCGAGGAGGAAGAGGAGGCCGCGCCGGCGCGCGAGCGGCCGCTCTGGCCGTGGCTCGTCGCGGCGGCGTTCGTCATCGCGGCGATCGTCGCCGGCTTCCTCGTCTGGCACCAGCTCTCGGGCGGCGGCCCGAAGGAGACCGTCATCAACTACATCGGCGAGTCGGTCGCTCAGGCCGAGCGGCAGATCAAGGGCATCCACCTCAACCCGGTCGAGAAGAAGCAGCCGTGCGTGCGGTATTCGCCCGGCCAGGTCTGCAACCAGAGCCCCGAGGCCGGCGGCAAGGTCTCGAAGGGCGGCGACGTGACGCTCATCGTCTCCACCGGCAAGCCGAAGGTCGCCGTGCCGACCCTCGTCGGGCAGACATGGCCGAAGGCGGAGGCCGCGCTCAAGAGCGCCGGCCTGAAGGCCGACGAGCACATCGTCAAGGGCGGCCAGACGAAGGGGATCGTCAGCGCGACCGCGCCGGCGGCCGGGAAGATGATCCCGAAGGGATCGACGGTGCGGGTCAACGTCACCGCCGGCCCGGTCATCAACCAGGTGCCGAGCGTCGTCGGCGAGACCGAGCAGCAGGCGCAGGCCGACCTCGCGACCGCCGGCTTCAACATGGTCGTGGCGGGCTACACGAACAGCAACCGGCCGCAGAACGACGTCGTCTCCCAGGATCCGCAGCCCGGCCAGAACCTCGCGCAGGGCAAGCCCGTCAAGGTGACGCTCTCGAACGGCCCGCCGCAGAAGACCGTCCCGTCCGTCGTCGGCGAGACGTCGGAGCAGGCGACCCTCGATCTCGAGAACGCCGGCTTCAAGGTGAAGCAGGTGCAGACGCCGACGAGCGACTCGACGCAGCAGGACATCGTCCAGTCGCAGACTCCGGACGGGAACTCCCAGGCGCCGCAGGGGTCGACCGTGACGATCGCGGTCGGCCAGTACCAGCCGAGCGGCACGACGACGACCCTCCCCTGATGCCGCCGCGCGTGCGCGTCGCGGTGCTCACGGGTGGACGCTCGAGCGAGCACGACGTCTCCCTCGCCTCGGCGCGCTCGGTCGTCGCGGCGCTCGATCCGGCCCGGTACGACGTCGCGGAGATCGGCGTCGGGCGCGACGGCCGCTGGGAGCTCGGCGCCGGCGAGACCACAGCGGAGACCCTTCCCGTCCCGTACGACGGCGGGCCGCTCGAGAAGCTCGGCACGGTCGACGTCGTCCTCCCCATCCTGCACGGGCCGTTCGGCGAGGACGGGACGGTGCAGGGACTGCTGGAGCTCGCCGGCATCCCGTACGTCGGCGCCGGGGTCGCGGCGTCGGCGCTCGCGATGGACAAGGACCTGTTCAAGAAGGTGATGCGCGACAGCGGCATCCCGGTCGCCGCGCACCGGGCGATCCGGCTGGGCGACCCGCCGGAGAACCCGTTCGGCTATCCCGTCTTCGTGAAGCCGGCGCGGCTCGGCTCCTCCGTCGGCATCTCCAAGGTGCACTCGGAGGAGGAGCTCGCGCCCGCCGTCGAGCTCGCCTTCCGCCACGACGAGAAGGTGCTCGTCGAGGAGTTCGTCGAGGGGACGGAGGTCGAGGTCGGCGTGCTCGGCAACCGCGTGCCGCCTCCGATCGCGTCCCTGCCGGGGAAGATCGACACGCTCGGACACGAGTGGTACGACTACGCGTCGAAGTACGACGAGGGCGGCATGGACCTGATCGTCCCGCCGCCGGGCCTGCC
>DASRED010000054.1:0-71072 GCA_035652255.1 Gaiellaceae bacterium
CATCGTCCCGATCGGCTCGTTGCGGCGGATCGAGCTCCGGGCGGCGCCGGAGAAGAGCGAGAGCTTCGGCTTCACCGTCCCGCCCGCCAAGTAGACGAGCCACGGCGCGACGAGCAGCGCCATCACGTCGAACCAGACGTAGCCGCTCGCGACGCCGCTCGGCGGGTTGCCGTCCGCGATCCCGAGGCCGGGCAGCGTCGTCGCCCAGCGCCACGTCTATCGACGTCCCGTACAGCTCGAGCGCCGCGACGACGAGGAAGACGCCGGCGTACGTCGCGCGCCAGCGTGAGCGCCAGAGGAAGACGAGCAGGAGCGGCACGCCGAACGCTCCCGCGACGTCGAGGCGGGGGAGGACCGTGAGGCCCGCGATCCCCCAGCCGGCGGCGCCGGCGGCCGCCGCCCAGACGAGCCCGCGCTTCGGGAGCGTGCGCGCGAGCGCGAGCCCGCTCAGGTAGACGAGCCCGTGGGCCGGCGGGATGAAGAGGGGCAGGTTGTGCAGCCGGTAGTGGTAGACGCCCCAGACGAGCGATCCCGTCACCTCGCCGACGGTGGCGAAGAGGACGACGCCGAGCGCCTGCGCCCGCGCGAGCGGCGCGAGAGGCCGGAGTGCGGCGACGAGCACGCCGGTCGTGAGGATGCCGAGGCCGACCTGGCCGCCGTACCCGACCTGCGTGTCGACCGTGAGCAGTGCGGCGAGATACGCAGGGAGCGCTGCCGCGTACCAGCGAGGCGCCGTCACGGCCGGTACTGGAGCTCGTGCCAGCTCGGCGTGGGGAGGAGCTCGAGCAGGGCGCGCCCGCCGTTCGTGTCCGCGTACGTGAAGTCCTGGTCGTCCTCGTCCCAGCCGACCTCGAGGAGGCCCTCCTTGACGCGGTGGTCGAGCCAGGCGCCGCGGAAGACGAGCTTCTTCAGCCAGTAGACGAGCGACTCGCCGCGGACGAGCGCGAGCGCGTCCCAGTGCTCGACGAGGTACTCGCCGAGCGGGCTGCGCGGCTCGCCGATCGCGTCGCGCTCGACGAGCTCGACGAGGTCGGCCGTCTCCTCGTCGTCGAGCTCGGGTGACGGGACGAGCCCGAGACGCACCGCGGCGGCGGTGACGCGCTCCTCGAAATCGCGGTTGCTGAAGGAGAAGCGGTAGCCGAGAAACTCGACGATGTAGTCGTCGCCAGAGGTGTAGTTGCCGGCCGCCTCCACGCTGTCAGCGTACCCTGGCGCCGTGCGGGTATTCCGCTATCCGATCGCCCTCGCCGTCGTGCTCGGCCTCGTCGCGCTGACGGCCTGGCTCCTCTCCTGGTCGTTCGGGAAGGCGGTCACGCTCGCCCCCGTGATCGTGATCGGCGGCGCCGCCCTCGTCGGTCTCGTCCTGCTCTGGGGGAAGGTCGCGCTCACGTCGCTGCGCGAGTCGCGCCATCCGCGCCGCGTCGTCGCCTACTGGCTCCTCGGTCTCGCGCTACTTGTCGTCCTGACGATCCTCGGCGTCAAGCTCCCGAACGAGGGCGGCTAGCAGCCGGTCGACCTCGTCGCGGTCCGTGTAGGCGGCGATCGAGATGCGGAGGAGGTCGCCGTTCGGTCCGCCGACGGGAATCTCGACCTTGTGGTTCGCGAAGAGCCGGTCGGAGAGGCCGGGGTCGGGACGCGGGAGACGGACGGCCGCCATCTGGCCGAGCATCGCGTCGGGCGCGAGCGGCTCGGTGCCGAGGAGCTCGCAGAGCTCACCCCGCGCCTCACGCGTGAGCGCGCGGCAGCGGTCGCGGACGGCGTCCCAGTCGCGTTCCGCCTGGAAGGCGATCGCGGCGGGCACGGCGAGCCAGGCGGCGGGGTCGCGCGTCCCCTGCATCTCGATCCGCTCCTGAAAGGTCGTGCCCTCGCTGTAGCCCCAGCTGACGATCGCCGCGTCGACCCTCTCCTGCCGCTCGGGTCGGATGTGGAGGAAGCCGGCGCCCTTCGGAGCGCATAGCCATTTGTGGGCATTTCCAGCGAAAAAGTCGGCGCCGAGCGAGTCGAGGTCGACGGGGACGTGGGCGGGCGCGTGCGCGCCGTCGACGATCGTCGTCAGCCCGAGCGCGCGGGCCCGGGTGACGATCTCCTCGACGGGCAGGACGAGTCCCGTCGACGACGTGACGTGGCTGATGTAGAGGAGGCGCGTACGCGCGGTCGCGGCGGCGAAGAGCGCCTCGACGACGGTCTCGGCGCCGTCGAGCGGGAGCGGGATGGGGGCGCGGACGTAGGTCGCGCCGGTGCGCCGTGCGATCCACTCCCACGCGAGGTCGCAGGCGCCGTACTCGAGGTCGGTGGCGAGGATCTCGTCGCCGGGCCCGAGGACGAGCGAGCGGGCCGCGAGGTTGACTCCGGTCGTCGCGTTCGGGACGAAGGCGAGGTCGGCGGGGGAGGCGTGGAGGTAACCGGCGAGCGCGGCGCGGGCCTCGGCGAGGAGGCCGGGGAGCCGCCGGGCGAGAAAGTCGACGGGCTCGTGCTCGAGGTCGCGCTCGTATGCCTGGTAGCGCTCGAAGACCGGCCGCGGGCAGGCCCCGAACGAGCCGTGGTTGAGGAACGCGATCTCGGGATCGAGAAGGAACTCGCCGCGGAGCTCTGCGGGGCTGGGCGCGGTCACGACGACGCTGTTCTACTCCATCCCGATCCCCCACCCGCCCGGGGACGGCTGAAGCGTGCCGCTTCAGCCGTGGAGGATCAGTCGCGGCTTTGTGCCAAGAGACGCGCATTTCCGCCCCGAAGCGCCGGCCGGCGCCGATTCCGTCCGCACCTCTCCGTAGCGTGGATCGCGATGCACGACGGCACCTGGACCCTCGCCGACTGCCCGCCCGAGGCGCAGGCGGAGCTCGCGCGCGCGCTCGGAATCTCCGAGCTCACCGCGGCGGTCCTCATCCGGCGCGGCTACGACGATCCCGACGCCGCGCGGCGCTTTCTCGAGGGCGAGCAGCCGCCGCACGATCCGTTCCTCCTCGGTGACATGGCGGCTGCGTGCGACCGGTTGCGTGCCGCGGTGGCCGAAGGGCGCCGGATCTGCGTCCACGGCGACTACGACGTCGACGGGATCGCCGCGACGACGCTCGCCGTCCTGCTCCTCCGCGAGCTCGGCGCGGATGTCGACTGGCACCTGCCGAGCCGCTTCGACGAGGGCTACGGCGTCCGCAGCGAGACGCTCGCGCGACTCGCCGACGAGGGCTGCGGGCTCGTCCTCACGGTCGACTGCGGGATCACCGCCGTCGACGAGGTCGCCGAGGCCGCCGCCCGCGGGCTCGAGGTCGTCGTCACCGACCACCACCGGCCGGGGGAGAAGCTCCCCGACTGCCCGATCGTCGCGACGCGCCCCTCGGACTATCCCTTTCCCGAGCTCTGCGGCACAGGCGTCGTCTACAAGCTCGGGCAGGCGCTCTTCGGCGTCGATTCCGAGATCCCGAAGCGCCACCTCGACCTCGTCGCGCTCGCGACGATCGCCGACGTCGTCCCGCTCGTCGACGAGAACCGCACGCTCGCGATCGCGGGACTCCGAGCGCTCTCACGCACCGGCAAGCCAGGCTTGCGCGCACTCATGCAGGCCGCGGGAGTCGATCCCGCCGCGATCGACGCCGGCGCGGTCGGCTTCCGGCTCGCGCCCCGTCTCAACGCCGCCGGCCGGCTCGGCCACCCGCGCGCAGCGCTCGAGCTGCTCCTCACGGAGGACGAGACCGAGGCACGCCGTCTCGCCGATTCGCTCGAGGAGCTCAACCGCGAGCGGCAGGCGGTCGAGGGCCGCATCCTGCGCGAGGCGATCGCACAGGTCGAGGAGTGGCCGTCCGAGCGTCGTGCGCACCGTGCCTACGCGGTCGCCGGCGCCGACTGGCACGAGGGCGTGATCGGCATCGTCGCCTCGCGGCTCGTCGAGCGCTACCACAGGCCGGTCGTCCTCATCGCCGGCGGCGACGGCGACGGCGGCTGGAAGGGGTCGGGCCGGTCGATCCCCGCGTTCGACCTCCATGCCGCGCTCGGCGCCTGCTCGGACCTGCTCGGCCGGTGGGGAGGACACCGCGCCGCCGCGGGTCTCTCCATCCGCCCGGAGAACGTCGAGGCGTTCGCGGAGGCGTTCGCCGCGCACGCCGCCGGCGTCCTCGACGACGCCGACCTCGAGCCCGTCACGAGCATCGACGCGGTCGTCGCCCGTGACGCGCAGCTCTCGCTCGACCTCTGCGCCGAGCTCGGCAAGCTCGCGCCGTTCGGCCTCGGGAATCCGGCGCCCACGCTTCTTGCGCCCGGCGTCGGCATCGCCGAACCGGCAACCGTCGGAGAGGGAAAGCACCTCCGCTTCCGCATCCGCCGCAGCGGACGGGACGGCGGCAGCGCGATCGCCTTCGGCCAGGGCTCCCGCCTCGAGTCCCTGCGCCCGGACGGGAGCTACGACGTCGCCTTCCGGCTCGAGGAGAACCGCTGGAACGGCACGGTCGCCCCGCAGCTCGTCGTCCGTCGCGTCTTCGCCAGCGCCCCGCGCTACCGCGAGCTGCGCGAGTGGCTCATGGAGGAGTGGCGCAAGCCGGCACCGGCACGCGACCCCGAAGCGAGCGCGATCTTCGCCGAGCTCGGTCTCGAGGAAGGCGCCCGCCGCGATCTCCTCGAGTCGGCGCGCTTCCGCGCCCTTCTCGTCACGCCGCCGCCGCTCGCGCAAGCCGCGTGATGCGTCCGGTGCGCTAGCGGGCCTGCAGCGTCAGCGCGAGCGCCCGCGCGAGCCGAAGGGCTGCGCGGCGGGAACGGAAGCGGCGAAACGAAGGCATGGGAAACGTCACTTCTCCCCTGCAACGGCCGTTCCTGCCGTGAAGGTTCGCGCCGGAAGTGCCGAAGTACACTGAAACGATGACCACTGTCGAGGCAGGCGAGAGGCACGAGGAGCTCCTCGAGGGCCTGCTCGCCGAGGTCTCGGCCCAGCGCGGCGACGTCGACGTCGAGCTCGTCACGCGCGCTTTCCGCTTCGCCGCGGCCGCCCACGAGGGCCAGCAGCGCCGCTCCGGCGAGCCGTTCATCACCCACCCGGTCGGCGCCGCCACGATCTGCGCGAGCCTTCGCCTCGACGAGCAGACGATCGCCGCCGCCCTCCTCCACGACGTCGTCGAGGACACGGAGGTCAGCCTCGACACCGTCCGCCAGGAGTTCGGGGACGAGATCGCGACCCTCGTCGACGGCGTCACGAAGCTGACCCGCGTCCAGTTCCAGACCCGCGAGCAGGCCGAGGCGGAGAACTACCGGAAGATGGTCGTGGCGATGGCGGAGGACGTCCGCGTCATCCTCATCAAGCTCTCCGACCGCCTCCACAACCTCCGCACGATCGAGTACCTCGGCAAGCAGAAGCAGATCCAGAAGTCGAAGGAGGCGCTCGAGGTCTACGCGCCGCTCGCCCACCGGCTCGGCATCCACGCCCTCAAGTGGGAGCTCGAGGACCTCGCCTTCCAGACGCTCCACCCGCGCAAGTACGCGGAGATCAAGACGATGGTCGCCGAGCGCCGCGCCGACCGGGAGGGCCACGTCGCCGAGGCGGCGGACGTCCTCCGGCGCGAGCTCGAGAAGGTCGACATCCCCGTCGACATCGCCGGCCGCGCGAAGCACTTCTACTCGATCTACGACAAGATGGCCCGCAAGGGCCGCGAGTTCAACGAGATCTACGACCTCACCGCGATGCGCGTCATCGTCGAGCGCAACGGGGAGGAGGGAACCCGCGACTGCTACGGCGCGCTCGGCCTCATCCACTCCCTCTGGAAGCCGATGCCCGGCCGCTTCAAGGACTACATCGCGATGCCGAAGTTCAACGGCTACCGCTCCCTCCACACGACCGTGATCGGGCCGGAGGGACGGCCGCTCGAGATCCAGGTGCGCACCCGCGAGATGCACGAGACCGCCGACCTCGGCGTCGCCGCCCACTGGGCGTACACGCGCGACGGGCGCCGTTCGACGAAGCGGGCGGACGAGGAGTGGAACGCCTGGGTGCGCTCGCTCATGGACATCCACGCCGACGAGTCCGACGCGAGCGAATTCGTCAAGACGTTCCGCACCGACCTCTTCGACGAGGAGGTGTTCGTCTTCACGCCGAAGGGCGAGGTGAAGACGCTGCCGGTCGGCGCGACGCCGATCGACTTCGCATACGCCGTCCACACGGACGTCGGCCACCGCACCGTCGGCGCGAAGGTGAACGGCCGCATCGTGCCGCTCCACTACCACCTCCACAGCGGCGACCGGGTCGAGATCCTCACCGGCAAGTCGGCGGCGCGCGGCCCGTCCCGCGACTGGCTCTCGCTCGTCGCGTCGTCGCGCGCGCGGAACAAGATCCGCCAGTTCTTCTCGCGCGAGCAGAAGGAGGACCTCGAGGCAAAGGGACGCGAGCTGCTCGAGAACGCGCTCAAGGGCCAGAACCTCCCGTACAAGAAGCTCGCCGGCTCGGCCGTCCTCGCCGGCGTCATCCGTGAGTCGGGCTTCAAGAAGGCCGAGGACTTCTACATCGCCCTCGGCTCGGGGAAGCTCACCGCCTCGCGGATCGTCGAGAAGGTCCTCCAGCAGCTCAAGGTGAGCGAGGTCGCGCAGGAGACCGTCACCGTCAAGAAGCCGCGCGCGCGCGAGGCAGTCGGCAGCGCGACGTACGGCATCAACGTGATCGGCGTCGAGGACGTTCTCGTCCGGCTCGCGAAGTGCTGCACCCCGGTCCCCGGCGACGACATCGTCGGCTACATCTCGCTCGGCAAGGGGATCACGATCCACCGCGGCGACTGCCCGAACGTCCGCGCACTGCGGCGGAATCCTGAGCGGTTCACGCCGGTAGAGTGGGAGGGGGGCGGCACGCAGAGCTTCCGCGTCCAGATCGCGGTCGACTCGTGGGACCGGCCGCGCCTGCTCGAGGACGTCGCCAGGACGTTCGCCGAGCACGGCGCGAACATCGTCGGCTACGGCGGCACGGTCGAGGATCAGATGGCGCGCAACTGGTACGTCGCCCAGGTCGGCGACGTCAAGGCGCTCCGCAGCCTGCTCAGCTCACTCCGCGCCCTCGACGGCGTCTTCGACGCTCGCCGCGTCACCCCGTCCTAGGGCTCCCACTCCTCGCCGCCGGTGTCCCAGCCGACGAGGCAGAGCTCGGCGATCTCCGCAGCGACCGCCTCGAGCACGGCGGGATCGACCTCTCCGTCCGCGGCGAGCTCGGCGACGCGCGTGTCGCGCCAGACGACCGGCACCGCGACCCGTCGCGCTGCGTCCGGCGTGCCGGCTTCGGGGCCGAGCACGAGCTCGTCTCCCTCGACGAAGAAGACGCCGGCCCACGTGCACCCGTCTCGGCCGGCGAGGTCGGCGACCGCCGCGCGGAGCTGATCGTCGGCGTCAGGCATCGAACGGCGCCCGGTAGTCGGCCGGGATCTCGAGCGGCCGGCGGGCCGCGGGATCGATGTAGACGAGCGTCTGGTGGGCGGTGACGAGCAGCGTCCCCTCGGGCGCCTTGTAGGCCGCGAACTCGAAGGTCATGCTCGTCCGCCCGAACCGCGCGACGCGGACATGGATGTCGAGCTCGTCGTCGAAGCGGGCCGGCGCGAAGTACTCGACGTCGTTCGCGCGCATCACGAACTCGCCGCCACCGTCCCGGTGGAGGAGCCCGAGCGACCGCAGGTACTCGGCGCGGGCGAGGTCGAAGTACGGGTTGTAGCGCCCGTAGTAGACGACCCCCTGCGCGTCGGTGTCCGAGAAGCCGACGCGCGTCCGCGTCGAGAAGGCGTACTCCTCGCTCACGCCCGGATCACCCCGAGCACCTCGTCGCGTTTCTCCTCCATCAGCTGCTGCGAGGTCGCCTCGAGGTTGAGGCGGAGCAGCGGCTCGGTGTTCGACGGGCGGACGTTGAAGTGCCAGTCGCCGGCGTCGACCGAGAGCCCGTCGAGGTGCGAGACGTGGCCCTCGGCGCCGTAGCGCTCCTTCAACTCCTGCAGCTTGAGCGGGACGTCGGCGACCGGGGTGTTGAGCTCGCCGGTGATGAAGTACCGCTCGCGGAGTGGCCCGAGGATCTCGGAGAGCTTCCGTCCCCTCTTCGAGATCAGCTCGAGCATGAGGAGGAAGGGGATGACGCCGGAGTCGGCCTGGCTGAAGTCGCGGAAGTAGTAGTGCCCGGAGACTTCGCCGGCGAAGGCGGCGTCGACCTTGCGCATCCGCGCCTTGATGAACGCGTGCCCGACGCGGTTGATCAGCGCAACGCCGCCGGCGCCTTCGATCGTGTCCGGCACGGCGTGGCTCGCGCGGACGTCGTAGATCACCTTCGCGCCCGGCTCCCGCGCGAGGAAGATCTCGGCGAATAGCGCGGTGACGAAATCGCCGGGGACGAACTCGCCGGAGTCGTCGACGAAGAAGCAGCGGTCGGCGTCGCCGTCGAACGCGACGCCGAGATCGGCTTCCTCCTCGAGGGTCTTGCGCACGATGAACTCGCGGTTCTCGGGCAGCAGCGGGTTCGGCTCGTGGTTCGGGAAGGAGCCGTCGGGCTCGAAGTAGCAGGGGACGGCCTCGATCGGGAGCCGCTCGAGCACGGGCGGCAGCATCGTCCCGGCCATCCCGTTCGCGGCGTCGATCACGACGCGCAATGGCCGGATCGTCGCGACGTCGACGAAGGAGAGGACGCGCTCGACGTACGCGGGCCAGACGTCGTATTCGGTCACCGTCCCCACCGGACCTGTCCGGTGCCAGGCACCGGACATGGCCCGATCGCGCACGTCCAAAAGGCCCGACTCGCCACCGACCGGCAGCGCGCCGCGCCGCACGAGCTTCATCCCCGTGTACTCCTTCGGGTTGTGCGAGGCGGTGACCATGATCCCGCCCTCGAGCTCGAGCGAGCCGACCGCGAAATAGACCATCTCGGTACCGACGAGGCCGATGTCGAGGACGTCGGCGCCCGCCGAGGCCGCGCCGCGCATCACGGCCTCCTGCATCCGGGGCGACGAGAGCCGCATGTCGCGGCCGATCGCGATCCGGCGCGGCTCGAACTGCTCGACGTAGGCGCGTCCGATCGCCTCGGCGCCCGCCTCGTCGAGCTCGCCGGGATGGATCCCGCGGATGTCGTACGCCTTGAAGACCTTCGGATCGAGCACGGAAGCGATGCTACGTGCGTGCGAGCAGTGCGTCTCCGATCAGCCGCGTCGACGCTGCGTCGGGCGCCTCGCTGATCACCGTCGCGGGCCGCTCGAAGCGCGCGAGCGCGTCACGCAACGGCTCGACGCGCAGCGTCCCGTCGCCGTACGGCAGGTGCTTCGTCTCGTTGCGGTTGGCGTACTGGATGTCGCTGAAGTGGATGTGGAAGGGAGCGCCGGGCTCGAGCACCGCATCCGTCGCGGTGAGCGCAGCCGCGAACGCGTCGCTCGTGAGGAAGGCGCCGTCGCTCGTCGCGTGCATGTGCGCGAAGTCGAGCACCGGCCGGACGAAGTCCACCGCCGAGGCGATCGCGAGCACGTCGTCCACCGTCCCGAGCTCGCGAACCCGACCCATCACCTCGACGCCGAAGGGAACGAGCCGGTCCTTGGCTTCGAGACGGTCGCGCAGGTCGCCGAGCTGGTCGACGACGTCGGCGATCGCCTTGTCCCGCTCGCGGCCGAGCAGGAAGCCGGGATGGAAGACGATGAGCCGGGCGCCGCACGCCTTGGCGAGGCCGGCGGTGTGGTCGAGCATCCCGAGCGCCATCTTGAACTTCTTGCCGCGGTCGGCGTGCCCCATGAAAGCCGCGAGCGGCGCGTGCACCGAGAGCGCGACATCGGCCGCGGCCGCAGCGGCGCCGAGCTGCGGGGCGGTCTCGTAGTCGAGCCAGAAGCCGCCCGCGAAGCCGAACTCGCAGGCGCGATAGCCCTCGGCGGCGAGGACGGCGAACGCGGCCTCGAAGCTCGTCGCCTTGGGCAGATCGGCGGGGCCGAAGCGAAGCTCTCCCACGGGCGCAGCTTATGAGGCGGAGCGCTCCCAGCCATCCCAAACCCCCACCCGCCCACGGGGAGAAGACGATGCCTCGCGAACGGTGACGTGGGCGTCACGACTTCGCGGCGAGAGGCCGGCAATTCGCGTCCACACGTGGTTGGAGGCGCACGGGGCCATGCCGTCCGACCCGGTTTCTAGCTTGTTGGCCATGTCCAAGCGCCCTTCCCGGATCGACCTGCTCGAGCTCGACATCGACCTCCGCCTTGCGGATCTCTGGCGCGAGGCATCCGACGTGAGCGAGTGGAACCTCGAGGTCGTCGCGGCCTTCATCCGCGCCGCGTACGGCAAGGGCTACTGCGACGCCCTCACCGAGGACGCGCCGGGCTCGCTCTGTCACGAGCACGGCTACCGGATTCCGGATCGCAAGACCGAGAAGCGCGCGGCGTAACTCGTCGCCGCACGAAGCGGCGCTCGCCATCGGCGCGCGGGGCTACGATTCCGCCGTGAGTGCCAGTCCTGCGCGGCTCGTGATCGCCTTGTCCGTAGCGGCCGCCCTCGCGATCTTCGTCGTCTACACCGCCATCGCCGGCGCGGGAGTCGCACAGCTCACGCCGAGCACCGTCCGCACCGCCAAAGGTCACGTCTCCCTCGTCGGGGCCGTGGTCGGTCCAGTGGGACACACGTCGACCGGGCTGCGGTTCAGCGTGAAGGACATCGGTGACCGGAATCCCACGCGTGTGCTCGTCGTCTACAGCGGCACCGTGCCCGACCTGTTCAAGACCGGTCGCCACATCGTCGTCGACGGAACGATGCGGCACGGCGTCTTCGCCGCGACGCCCGGCTCGCTGACGACGAAGTGTCCCTCGAAGTACCAGGGCTCCTCCTCCAAGGCCTGATGGCGGCGCTCGGGCGCGCTGCGCTGCTTCTCGCGTTCGGGCTCGTCGCCTATGCGCTCGTCGCCGGCTCGTACGCCGCGTGGCGTCGTCGCCGCCGCCTCGCGCTCTCCGCGCAGAACGCGCTGCTCGCCGCCTTCCCCGCCACCCTCGTCGCCGCGCTCGTCCTGATCGTCGCACTCGCTCGCCGCGACTTCACGTTCGCCTACGTCGCCGAGCACACGAGCCGGAAGCTGCCGCTCCAGTACGCGCTCTCCGCCTTCTGGGGAGGCCAGGAAGGGTCGCTGCTGCTCTGGCTCCTCGTCCTCACCGGCTACGCCGGGCTCGCGGTCTGGCTCAACCGGCGCTCGCGCGAGCTCATGGCGTGGACGGTGCCGATCTTCGGGCTGATCGCCGTCTTCTTCAGCTTCATGCTCTGCTTCGTCTCGAGCCCGTTCCACCAGCAGCCGCCGCCCGTCGACGGGGCCGGGATGGTGCCGAGCCTCCAGAACCCGTACATGCTCGCCCACCCGCCGATGCTCTACCTCGGCTACGTCGGCCTCTCCGTGCCGTTCGCCTTCGGGATGGGCGCGCTTCTCTCCGGCCGCACCGACGAGCGCTGGATCGTCGCCACCCGCCGCTGGACGCTCGCCGCGTGGACGTTCCTCGGCGTCGGCCAGCTGCTCGGCGCCCACTGGGCGTACACCGAGATCGGCTGGGGCGGCTACTACGCCTGGGATCCGGTCGAGAACGCCGCGTTCATGCCGTGGCTCGTGGCGACCGCCTTCCTCCACTCGGTGATGATCCAGGAGAAGCGCGGCATGCTGAAGGTCTGGAACATGGTGCTCGTCGCGCTCGCGTTCAACCTGTCGGTGTTCGGGACCTTCCTCACCCGCTCGGGCGTCCTCGACTCGATCCACTCGTTTTCGAAGAGCTCGATCGGTGCCTGGTTCCTCGGCTTCCTCGCGTTCATGGTCGTCCTCTCCGTCGCGCTCATCTACTGGCGGCTCCGTCCTCCCAAGGACGGCGGGCCCCCGCTGCTCCGCTCGAAGACGAAGCTCGAGTCGCTCGTCTCGCGCGAGGCGACCTTCCTCTACAACAACCTCCTGCTCGTCGCGCTCGCGCTGACGATCCTCTGGGGCGTCCTCTATCCGATCGTCTCGCAGGTGCTGCACGGCCAGACGCGCTCGCTCTCGAAGCCGTACTACGACTTCTTCCTCCACACGTTCGGCCTGCCGCTGCTGCTCCTCATGGGGCTCGGGCCGCTCGTCGCCTGGCGGCGCGCCTCGCTCCGCTCGCTCGGGAAGACGTTCCTCGTGCCGTTCGGCGCCGCGCTCGTCACGGGAGGAGTGCTGCTCGGGCTCGGCTTCGGCAGCGCGTGGCCGGGCCTCCTCGCCTACACGTTCTCGGCGTTCGTCGCCGCCTCGATCGTGCTCGAGTTCGTGCGCGGCCGGGCCGCAGCGGGAGGGATCTTCCGGCTCGTCTCCCGCAACCGGCGCCGCTACGGCGGCTACCTCGTCCACGCCGCCATCGTGCTCTTCGCCATCGGCGTCGCCGGCTCGAGCGCGTACCAGACGATCCGCGAGGACGCGCATCTCCGGCCCGGCCAGACGATGGAGGCCGCCGGCTACACGTTCACATACACGGGTCTCACGGGCGTGAAAGGCCCGAACTACACGGGCTTCCGGACGATCGTCTCCGTCAGCGGGCACGGCGAGCACTTCACGCTCAGGCCCGGCCAGAACAACGACCCGCTCCAGGGAGCGTCGTTCGTCGCCTCGATCTACCACGACCCGCGCACGCTCGGCGACGTCTTCACGCGGGCGCAACCCGCCGTCGGCTCGAAGACGGCGATCGACCTTCAGGTGTTCGTCAAGCCGCTCATCAACCTCATCTGGGCCGCCGGCTTCCTCTTCGTCTTCGGCGCGCTCGTCGCCATGTGGCCGGACGCGGTCGAGCAGCGGCGCCTCGCGGCGCGCTACGCGGCGGGCGCGGCTCCCGCCGGGATCTAGCGGGATGGAGTGGGCGCTCGCCGTCGCGGCGGTGCTCGCCGTCGTCGCCGTCGCGTTCGTCGCGCGGCCGTTCCTCCGCGATCCGAGCCCGGCGAGCGACCGGCTCGACGAGCTGTCACCGGAGGCGCGGCAGCGACTGGCGCTCGCGGAGGAGCGCGACCGCGCACTCGCGGCGTTGAAGGAGCTCGAGTTCGACCACCGCACCGGCAAGGTCTCGGACGACGACTATCGCGCCCAGCTCGGGCCGTTGCGGCGTCGCGCCGCGGAGGCGTTACGAGCGCTCGAGTCGCGGGAACAGACTCCGCATGAACGCATCCCGGCTCCCGGAGAGCACGCCGGCCGATGAGCGGCCGCCGCCCGAGCTCGTCCCCGGCCCCGTAGCGAGACAGCACGTCGAGCGCCGCCTGTTCGGCCTTCCCGCCCGGTACACGCTCCTCGTCCTCGCCTGCGCCGCCTTCGGCGCCGCGATCGGCCTCTTCGCGACCGCCAGCTGGGCCTGGGGCGTCGTCGCCCTCCTCCTCGCGCTGATCTTCTTCGCCACGCTGGCGGAAGGGCTGCGACAGGGCAGGGGACTGTGGCCGGAGCAGTCCGGCAGGCTGGCGGCGGACGGCAAGGCCCAGGCCGCGACCGCCGCCGAGGTGTGGCGGACGCGGCTCGAGACGTCCGTGAGCCGCTGGCGCACGCAGTCGCGCCTCGCCGAGCTCGACTTCGAGCGGACGCCGCTCCTCCAGGCGCTCGGGCGGGCCGTCCACGAAGGGGACGAGCAGGCGGAGCGGGACGCGCGCCTGCGACTCGACGAGCTCGACGAGGAGCGCCGCCGCGTCGAGCGTGAGCTCGCCGAGCGGCTGAGCGGGGCGGAGGAGAGGATTCGGCTCGCGCGCTTGCCGGTACAGGAGACGCTGATGGTCGCTCCGAACGAGCCGAGCTCGCCGTATCCGCCGCCGGACGAGGGGAATCCGCCGCAGCCCGCGAGGATGCCCGAGCCGTATCCGCCGCCCGACGAGGGGACGCCGCCGGTGCCGGCGCCCGACCCGGGCGAGCCCGACGGCGAGTAGGAAAGCGGGGGATCCCGCCGAACCTTTCGGGGCATGGCCCGCCGGCTACTGCCCCTGCTCGCCGTCGCCCTGTCGCTCACCGTCGCAGGGGCGGCGACGGCCGACAACATCGGCAAGAAGAAGAAGCGCGTCGACGCGCAGCTCTCGCAGGTCCAACAGCAGCTCGTGGCGTCGAAGCACCAGGAGCAGCTGCTCGCGCGCGCGGTCGGCTCGCTCACGACCTCCATCCACAGGATCGAGCTCCAGGCCGGTGGCGTCTCGCAGCGGCTCGGAGTCCTGAACAAGGACATCCAGCTCCACCAGGAGCGGCTCGCGAAGCTCGACGACCTCCTGCGCGTCCAGACCCGGCGCTACCGCGTCCTTCGCCGCCAGTACCGGATCGACGTGGCGCGGCTCGACGAGCGGCTCGCGACCATCTACGAGGAGCCCCAGCCGACGACGTTCGAGGTGCTCCTCGCGGCGCGGAGCGTGCAGCAGTTCCGCGACGAGATGAACTACCTCGGCTCGGTCGCGCAGCAGGACAGGAAGATCGCGACCGAGGTGCGAGCCTCGAAGCGGCAGGCGGCCGTCGCGCGCCGGCGTACGCTCGGCGTGCGGCAGACGGTGGCGGCGGAGACGCAGGTGATCCGCGGCCGCGCGCAGCAGGTTCAGATCCTCCAGGCGCAGCTGCTCACGAGCCAGGGCAGGCTCTCCGGCCTGCGCGGCGCGCGACGCCAGCAGCTTGCCGCGACCGAGAAGGCGATCCAGCAGGAGAAGGGCGAGTCGGAGTCGCTCGCGGCGGCGAGCGTGGCACTCGCCGCGAAGCTCCAGGCGGAGGCCAACGGCACCGGCACGACGACGACCACGAGCGGCTCGGGCGGCCATCCGCACGCGCCGCACTTCATCTGGCCGGTGAAGGGCCCGATCACGAGCCCGTTCGGGATGCGCTGGGGCGTCCTCCATCCCGGCATCGACATCGGCGTCCCGACAGGAACGCCGGTGCACGCCGCCGCGGCGGGCCAGGTCGTGTGGTGCGGCTGGATGTCGGGCTACGGGAACTTCGTCGTCATCGACCACGGCGGCGGCTACGCGACCGCGTACGGCCACAACAGCAAGATCCTCGTCAGCTGCGGCGAGGACGTCCGCCAGGGCCAGGTCATCTCGCTCTCCGGCTGCACGGGCTTCTGCACCGGCCCGCACGTCCACTTCGAGGTGCGCGTCGACGGCACGCCCGTCGATCCCCTCGGCTACCTCGGCTAGCCCGGCCCCGTTCCTTCGGAAAAATGCCGGCCGCCCCGGGGGGAGGCGGCCGGCGTCGTCGGGAGACGACCTGTGTGCGGGACCCCAGTGTGCGGCGTCCCCCGAACTTTCCAACTTTCAATCAATAAACGCTGCAGCGGCGGCAGCGGTTACGGATCAGCCGAGATTGAGGAGCCGCAGGTCCGGCAGCTCGCGGTAGCGCTCGTCGAGGTCGAAGCCGTAGCCGACGTAGAGCTCGTCGGGAACGGTGAAGCCGACGTAGCGCACCGGCAGGTCGTCGACGAGGCGGCGGTACGGCCGGTCGAGCAACGTCGCCGCGGCGACCGAGGCCGGGCCGCGCAGCTCGAGCGTCCGCACGAGGTAATTGAGCGTCAGTCCCGTGTCGACGACGTCCTCGACGATGACGACGTCGCGGCCGCGCACGTCGAGGTCGAGGTCCTTCAAGACGCGGATCTGGCCGTGCCCGCCCATGCGCGCGCTCCCGTAGCCGGCGAGCTCGACGAAGTCGATCGCATGGAGGATCGGGATGGCGCGGGACAGATCCGCCGCGAAGACGAGGCTCGCCTTGAGCGAGGCGACGAGGACGGGCTCGCGTCCCGCGTAGTCGCGGGCGATCTCCGCGCCGAGCTCGCGCACCCGAACGGCGAGCTCCGCCGCGGAGAGATGGATCTCCCCGATCCGGTCGTCCGCGTGCGCGGACTCAGCTGGCGATATCGAGGTGGAAATGCTGGGCGAGGCGCTCCAGGTCACGCCGGTAGAAGAGCTTGATCTTGACGCCGGGATACCGCTCGCGCAGCTTGCGCATCTTGCGGTTCTTCCGTGTGACGAGCGACTGCTTCATCGCGGTGATCTCGACGTAGAGGTCCTGTTCGGGGAGGTAGAAGTCGGGTGTGAAGGCCTCGAGCACGCGGCCGTCCTCGTCCTGCTCGAGCACGAACGTCCGTGGCTCATATGCCCACGCGACGCCGTAATAGTCGAGGACCTTCGCGCACTCGAGCTCCGCGGGACTCGCGAACCGCGGAGGCTCGTCGCCGCGGTACGCCTTGAACGGGGGGAGCTGTAGCTCCATCCCTCGGCACGGTAGCCAGGGCGTCGGACGCCGGACCAATCCGCACAAACCACCCACGTTGGCGCCGGTTACGACCTGATAGACAACCGGTGAACGTGGCTCCGATCAACCTCATCCCGCAGAAGCGCGAGTTCTTCGAGCTCTACAACCGCGCCGCCGCGAACATCGTCGAGATCGCGCAGAGGCTCGTCGACCTGCTCGAGCGGTTCCCGGACGGCCTCGACGACGCGGCCCGCGAGGTGAAGGAGCTCGAGCACGAGGGCGACCGCCTCACCCACGAGATCGTCGACCTCGTCAACCGGACGTTCGTCACGCCGTTCGACCGCGACGACATGTACCGCCTCGCCGGCGCGCTCGACGACATCTGTGACTACGTCGACGAGGTCGCCGGGAAGATCGTCTCGTACGGCGTCCAGGAGATCCGGGAGCCGGCCTACGGCCAGGCTCGCGTCATCCGCCGGGCGGCCGACAAGCTCGCCGAGGCGATGAGCCGGCTCGAGGGGTTCAAGACGTCGAAGCGCGTCCTCATCGAGCTGCGCGAGCTCGAGGACGAAGGCGACCGGCTCAACCACGAAGCCGTCTCCTCGCTCTTCACCGGCGACGCCGACCCGCTTCTGGTGATCCGCTGGAAGGACATCCACGAGGGGCTCGAGGAGGCCGTCGACGCGTGCGAGAACGCCGCCGACGTGCTCGAGGCGATCCTCGTCAAGAACCGCTAGCTCGTGTTCCTGCTCGTCCTCGTCATCGCGGTCGGGCTCGCGTTCGACTTCACGAACGGCTTCCACGACACGGCGAACTACGTCGCGACGTGGGTCGGCACACGCGCTCTCTCACCGCGGATGGCCGTGCTCGTCTCGGCCGCAGCGAACCTCGCGGGAGCGTTCGTCACGACCGCCGTCGCGACGACGATCGGCAAGGGGCTCATCGACACCCATCTCGCGACGGACAAGACGGTGCTCGCCGCGCTCCTCGGCGCGATCGCCTGGAACCTCCTCACGTGGTGGGGAGGACTGCCGTCGAGCTCGACCCACGCGCTCGTCGGCGGCCTGGTCGGTGCCGCGCTCGTCCAGTCGGGGTCGAAGGGTGTCGAGTGGACGGGCCTCTGGCAGAAGGTGATCCTCCCAGCGCTCGCGTCACCGGTGATCGGCTTCATGGTCGCCTTCGCGCTCCTCGTCCTCATCTACCGGCTCTTCCACCGGCTGACCCCGGGCGTCGCGCATCGAGGCTTCCGCTACGGGCAGCTCCTCTCGGGCACGTGGGTCGCGTTCACGCACGGCGCGAACGACGCCCAGAAGACGATGGGCGTGATCGCGCTCGCGCTGTTCACGCACGGCTCGATCGCGACGTTCTACATCCCGACCTGGGTCAAGATCACCGCCGGGCTGACGATCGGCCTCGGGACGTACGCCGGCGGCTGGCGGATCATCCGGACGCTCGGCCAGCGGATCTACGGGCTCCAGCCCGAGCACGGCTTCGCCGCCCAGATCGCGGCCGGCTCGACGCTCTATCTCGGCACGCACTTCGGCTTCCCGATCTCGACGACGCACGTCGTGACGGGCTCGGTGATGGGAGCGGGCGCGACGAAGCGGTTCTCCGCGGTCCGCTGGGGCGTGGCCGGGAACATCGTCGTCGCCTGGGTCCTCACCTTGCCGGCGGCCGGTCTCGTCGCCGCGGCGCTGTATTTCCCAGTGCAGTGGCTTTTCTAGGCTGATCGCTTAGCCTTCGCCGGGATGTTCCGGATCGTGCAGCTCTCCGACCTCCATTGCGGGCAGCAGTTCTTCCTGCCGCAGCATCTCGAGCGCGCGATCGCCGAGACGAACGAGATGGAGCCCGACCTCGTCGTCATCTCCGGCGACCTCACGTCCCACGGCTTCAAGGACGAGTACGCGCTCGCGCGGGAGTACCTCGACAAGATCGAGTGCGAGGCGATGGTCGTCATCCCGGGCAACCACGACTCCCGCAACGTCGGCTACGTCCACTTCGAGGAGCTGTTCGGCGAGCGGAACTCCGTCCTCCGCGTCGGGGACACGCAGATCGTCGCCGTCGACTCGAGCGAGCCCGACCTCGACAACGGCCAGATCGGCCGCGGGCGCTACCGCTGGATCGAGGAGCAGTTCGCCCAGCCGGCCAACCTCCGCGTCTTCGTCCTCCACCACCACCTGCTGCCGGTGCCGGGAACGGGGCGCGAGCGCAACATCGTCAACGACGCGGGCGACACGCTCGAGGCCCTCCAGCGCGCGAACGTCGATCTCGTCCTCGCCGGCCACAAGCACGTCCCGTACGCGTGGCGGCTCGAGAACCTCTTCGTCGTCAACGCCGGCACCGTCTCGTCGTCGAGGCTGCGCGGCAACGGGCGGCCCTGTTACAACGTCGTCGAGGTCGAGGGGACGCACGTCAGCGTCTGGCGCAAGTACCCGTTCCACGAGCAGGAGCGGATCATCCAGTTCTCGACCGACACGAAGACGTACGAGAAGTACACGGCGAGGATCGAGGACGAGGTTCGCTCGACGTGAACAAGCGGGCGTTGGTGCTCATCGACGGAGAGCACTACGCGCCCGTCGTCCGGGACGTGCTCGAGACGCTGCCGTACGACGTCACCGCGGCGCTGCTCGTCGGCGGGACGGAGAAGATCGGCGGGGGAGAGGACTACGGCGTGCCGCTCGTCGACTCGCTCGACGCCGTGGAGGTCGACGTCGTCGTCGACCTCTCCGACGAGCCCGTGCTCGGCCCGCGAGAGCGCCTCCTCTGGGCGTCGCGCGCGCTCGCGCTCGGGCTGCCGTACGTCGGTTCCGACTTCCGGTTCGAGCCGCCGCCGTTCGAGCCCGTTCCCGTTCCGTCGCTCGCCGTGATCGGTTTCGGCAAGCGGATCGGGAAGACGGCCGTCGCGGGCCACGTCGCGCGCGTCCTCTCCCGCGACCGGCGCGTCGTCGTCGTCGCGATGGGGCGCGGCGGGCCGGCAGAGCCGGAGCTGATCGAGACGCCGCCGACGCTCGACGACCTCCTGGCGCTCGCGCGCTCGGGGCGCCACGCCGCCTCCGACCACCTCGAGACAGCCGCGCTCGCCGGCGTTCCCACCGTCGGCTGTCGCCGTGCCGGCGGCGGCCTCGCCGGCGCTCCGCTGGCGGACAACGTCCTCGACGGCGCCCGGCTCGCCGTCCAGCTCGAGCCGGACGTGATCGTCTTCGACGGCAGCGGCGCCGCCATCCCGCCGGTGGCCGCGGACGCGCGGATCCTCGTCGCGAACGGCAGCCACGACGTCCGCGCAGGCCTCAACGCCTACCGCGTCCTCGTCTCCGACCTCGTCGTCGACACGGGCGGCACGGACCGGGAGGAGATCGCCGCGATCGCCGACGTCCCCGTCGTGCCGGCGGAGCTCAGGCTGCGCCCGGCAGAGCCGCTGGCCGGCCGTCGCACAGCCGTGTTCACGACCGGCCCGGCGCCGACGGACGGTCTCGACGCCGAGGTCGTCCACGTCTCGCGCAAACTGGCGCGCCGCGACGCACTGCGCGAGGAGCTGGAGCACGTCGACGCGGACGTCTATCTCGTCGAGCTGAAGGCGGCCGCAATCGACGTCGTCGCCGAGGCGGCTCTCGCGCGCGGCGCGGCGGTCGTCCTCGCCGCGAACGACGTCGTCTCGGACGAGCTCGACGAGCGGCTGCTCGACCTCGTCGCCGAGCGGAGCGTGACGTGAGCAGCGAGCCGCGGCGGATCATGCCGCTGCCGCTCGGCGGCGGCGAGGGCCTCCCGTACTCCCGCGGCCTCATGGCCCGCTCGCTCATGGCGGCGGGCGTCGCCGCGCACCGCGCCTACGCGCTCGCGACGCGGGTCGGCGACGAGCTCGCGGAGAGCGGCGCCGGCCGGATCGAGCTCGAGCGCCTCGAAGCCCTCGCGGTGGAGGTGCTCGGCGAGGACGAGGGGAGCAAGAGCATCCAGCGGCTCCGGCGCTACCAGGAGCTGCGTGAGCTCGACCTCCCGATCCACGTCTTCATCGGCGGCGCCACCGGCACCGGCAAGTCGACGGTCGCCACCGAGCTCGCCTACCGCTTCGGGATCACGCGCGTCACGTCGACGGACTTCGTCCGCCAGACGATGCGCGCCTTCTTCTCCGACGACTTCATGCCGTCGATCCAGCACTCGAGCTTCGAGGTCGGCGACCTCTTCCCGGACGCCGAGGATCCGCTCGAGTTCGGCTTCCTCTCGCAGGCGCGCAACGTCCTCGTCGGCGTGCGCGCCTCGTCCGAGCGTGCGCTCGAGGAGGGCTGGTCGCTCGTCCTCGAGGGAGTCCACCTCGTGCCCGGCATGGTCGAGCTGCCGTCGCCCGAGCGCGCCGTCTCCGTCTTCGTCGTGCTCGCGATCGAGGACGAGCAGGAGCACGCCCGCCACTTCCACTACCGCGACGAGGACTCCGACCGTCCCGTCTCGCGCTATCTCGAGCGCTTCGAGGACATCCAGCGCCTGCAGGAGCTCATCGTCGAGCGCGCGCACCTGGAGAATGTGCCGGTGATCGAGAACGACGACGCAGACACGGCGGCACGGATGGTGGCCGATCTCGTCCTCGACGCGGCCGACCGCAGCAGGGCGACGTCATGAGCGAAGCCGCCGAGCCGCCGGTCCCCGGGCAGGAGGAGCCGTGCCAGTGCCAGGCGTACCTCCGCGCGACCGAGCGGGCCGCGCTCGTCTCCGCGCGCTGGCTCGGCCGCGCCGACGAGGGCGCGGCGGAGGAGGCGGCCGCGACGGGGATGCGCGCGACGCTCGACATGCTCCCGATCAGCGGGCGCGTCGTTTTCGGCTCCTTCGACGACTCGGGCGGCCTGACGCCGGGCGCGATCGTCGGCAGCGGCGGCAAGGACGTCGACCTCGCGCTCGATCCGCTCGAGGGGCGCGGCGTCGTCGCGCGCGGCGGCAACGGTGCGATGTCGATGATCGCGGTCGGAGAGCCCGGCCGGTTCACGACGCTCCCCGACATCTACATGCGGAAGATGGCCGTCGGCCCACGCGCCCGCGGCTCGATCGACCTCCTCCGGCCGGTCGGGGAGAACATCGAGGCGATCGCGGAGGCTTTCGGCCGCCGCGTCAACGACGTGACGACGATCATCCTCGACCGGCCGCGCCACCACGACCTGATCGAGGGGATCCGCAACTCCGGTGCGCGCATCAAGCTCATTCAGGACGGCGACGTCACCGCGGCGATCTCGGCCTCGATCCGGGGCACGAACGACCACCTCGCGGTCGGGATCGGCGGCACGCGGCAGGCGGTCCTGTCGGCCGCCGCGCTCCGCTGTCTCGGCGGCGAGCTGCAGGCGCAGTTCTGGCCGACGTCCCGCCGCGAGATCGACGAGCTGCGCGAGGCCGGCATCGAGGACTACGAGCGCGTCTTCCGCACGGAGGATCTCGCCCCCGGCGAGGTGATCGTCGCCGCGACCGGCGTCTCGAACGGCGACCTGCTCCGCGGCGTCCGCTTCCTCGCCGACTCCGCGCGCACGCACTCGCTCGTCATGTGCACGCGCTGCAACTGGGTGCGGTTCGTCGACGGGATCCACTTCTTCGCCCGGGAGCGGCGCGAGGAAGTCCGCCTGCTCGGCTACTGAGGACGGCCGTCGTCGTCGCGCTTGAGGAACCAGCGGGCGAAGAGGAGGAAGCCGCCGATCGGGACGACGATGAGGAAGAGGATCGCGGCGTCGATCCAGCCGGCTCCGGCGGTGGCGACCACGCCGAAAGAGTACGCGGGCCTACACTGCGGGCATGCCGACGCGCGACGAGGTGCTGGAGGTTCTCCGGACGGTAGAGGACCCCGAGCTCGGGATGGACATCGTCGACCTCGGGCTTCTCTACGAGGTCGAGGTCGAGGACTCGACCGCGAAGATCACGTACAGCCTCACGTCGATGGGCTGTCCCGCCGGGCCGCTCATCGCGCAGGACATCGACAGCGCCGCCCGCCAGGTGGAGGGGATCGAGGACGTCGAGCTCGAGCTGACGTTCGACCCGCCGTGGACGCCCGACAAGATGTCCGACGACGCGAAGTTCATTCTCGGATTCGGTTAGCGTCAGCGCGTGCCCCTGACGCGCGAGATCCACGGGCTCGTGATCACCGATCACGAGTTCTCGCTGCCGCTCGACCACGCGAACCCGACGGGGGAGAAGATCGGCGTCTTCGCGCGGGAGGTCGCCGACGAGAAGGGGCGCGACCGGCCGTACCTCGTCTACCTCCAGGGAGGCCCAGGCTCGGAGTCGCCCCGCCCGACGACGCCGCAGACGCCCGGCTACCTGCCGCGCGCCCTCGAGGACTACCGCGTCCTCTTCCTGGACCAGCGCGGCACCGGCCGCTCGACGCCGGTCGGGAAGCTCGAGGGGATGTCGCCGCAGGAGCAGTACGAGTACCTCGTCCACTTCCGGGCCGACTCGATCGTCCGCGACGCGGAGGCGATCCGGGAGGAGCTCGGCGTCGAGAAGTGGAGCGTGCTCGGCCAGAGCTTCGGCGGCTTCTGCGTCACGACGTACCTGTCGTTCTTCCCCGAGGCGCTGAGCGAGGCGTATCTCACGGGCGGGCTGCCGCCGGTCGGGCATCCGACGGAGGCGGTCTACCGCGCGACGTACGAGACGGTGCGGGAGCGGAACCGGCGGTACTACGAGCGGTATCCCGAGGATCTCGAGAAGGTGCGCGCGATCCACGTGCGGCTCGAATCGGAGGAGCTGCGGCTCCCGTCCGGGGACGTCCTCACCTCGTCCCGCTTCCGACAGCTCGGAATGGCGCTCGGGATGAGCGACGGCGCCGAGCGGCTGCACTATCTCCTCGACTTCCCGGCCGACTCGCCCGCCTTCCTCCACGGCGTCGAGAACGCGACGAGCTTCGGCCGCAACCCGCTCTACGCGGTCGTCCACGAGTCGTGTTACGCCGACGGCTGCGTGACGAACTGGGCCGCGCAGCGCGTGCTGCCGGACGACTTCGCCGCGCAGCCGGAGCTCTTCACGGGCGAGATGATCTACCCCGCGATGTTCGAGGACCAGGCAGCTCTCGCGCCGCTACGGGAGGCCGCCGAGCTCCTCGCGCAGCACGAATGGCCGGCGCTGTACGACGGCGCTCGCCTCGAGCGGAACGAGGTGCCGGCGGCGGCCGCGATCTACGCGGAGGACATGTACGTCGACCGGCGCTTCTCCGAGGAGACGGCCGCGCGGATCAAGGGCCTGCGCCCTTGGCTGACGAACGAGTTCGAGCACGACGGGCTGCGCCAGAACCGCGTCCTCGGCCGCCTGATCGACATGGCCCGCGGCAAGGTCTAGCGCGTGCGCGCGGACGGGTGGAGGAACGGGACGACCCCGTTCCAGCCCGATGCGAGCACCGGGAGGACGGACGGCGGCGTGAGGAGCGTGGCGCGGCCGGTCGCCGGCCGGCGCTCGGCGTAGCCGCCCGGCGTCCAGCGCAGCAGCTCGCCGCCGAGCACGAGCCACGGCTCGCCGTCGCGGAGGACGAACGCGCCGTCGGGAAGCGATGCGAGCGCGCGCTCGGGCTTCTCCCCGAGCCGCTCCGCGTGCAGCCGCTCGTCGACGTCGTCCGCGCGCGTCTCGCCGACGAGCTCCATGAAGCGGACGTAGTCCTCGCGACGGCACTCGGCGCACGGACGGTGGCCCGCGGCGAACGCCGTCGCCTCGTCAAGGAAGAACAGCCCCGTGTAGCGGTTCGGCGCCATCGGCCCGCCGGGGCGGTGACGGCCGCGGAACTCGAGGCGACACGAGATCCAGCGCTTCACCTGCCACTGCCGGCGGACGACGCCGTGCCCATCGTGCAGCCGCCCGCGGTTGCCGTAGACGAGCCCGCGCTCCGGCGTCGCGACGATCGCCCCGAGTGGTGTGACGCGATTCTGGATCGCTAGCCGCCGTTCGGGCAGCCGCGCGCGACGCAGACCTCGAGGCCCTGGTAGAGCGGCGCGCTGTAGTGCGTGCCGCCGATCCGGTAGTCGACGACGAAGGCATGCAGGAAGTAGACGCCTCGCTTCGTCGCCGAAGCACCGACGGCGATCCCCGCACGGGCGTGGGCCGGGATCACGAATCCGGCGAGGCGGTGAAGCTGCCACGCCTTCGCGTTCCAGCCGCGCGCGCCGCCGATCTCCAGGCCCTTGCCCGTCGTGGCGGCGTAGCGGATCGTCAGCCCGTCTGCATCCGCTGGGTGGAGCGGGCGAACGTCGAGCAGCACAGCGGGACTGTTCGCCTGGTGCAAGTCGAGCGTGGTCACGGCGATCTGCCCGCGCTTGACCGGGAGGCCCGACCAGGACGTCCCGACGTCGTTGGGCCATCCGAGCGGGCCCGCGCCGGCGCTCCGCGGGAGGAGAACGACAACGGCCGCGGTCGCCGCTGCGAGGACGACGGCAGCAAGACCGATCAGCCTGGCTCGAGTCATCAGATGCTGAGGACGATCTTGCCGAGCTGCTCGCCGGCCTCCATCCGCTCGTGCGCCGCGCGGATCTCCTCGAGCCGGTAGACGCGGTCGACGACCGGGCGCACGCGGCCGCTCGCGACGAGCTCGTAGACGCCGGCGAAGTCGTCCGCAGTCCCCATCGTCGAGCCGAGGATCGACAGCTGCTTCCACCAGACGCGGTGGAGCTGGGCCGGAGGGTTCGGGCCCGTCGTCGCGCCGCAGACCGCGATGCGGCCGCCCTGCGCCGCGATGTCGAGGGACGTCCGCCACGTCGCCTCGCCGACGTGCTCGACGACGACGCCGGCGCCGTGACCGCCGGTTGCCTCCTTCACCGCCGCCTTGACGTCCTCCGTCGCGTGGTTGAGCGCGACGTCGGCGCCGAGCTCGCGCGCCCGCTCGAGCTTCGCCTCGCTCGAGGAGGTGACGATGACCCGCGCGCCGAGCGCCTTCGCGATCGCGAGCGTCGCGGTCGTGACGCCGCTGCCGATCCCCCACGCGAAGACCCACTCGCCCTCGCGCAGGCCGGCGCGCGTCACGAGCATCCGATACGCGGTCTCGAAGACGAGCGGGAACGCGGCCGCCTCCTCGAAGCTCAGGCCGTCGGGGATGGGGTGGACGTTCGCCGCCGGCACGGCGATGAGCTCGGCGTTCGTCCCGTCGCCGTGCTCGCCGATCACGTGGATGGCGCCGCCGGCGGCCTCGACGCCGGGGTTGAGGACGACGCGCTCGCCGATCTCGAAGCCGGCGACACCGTCGCCGAGCGCCTCGACGACGCCCGCGCCGTCGGCGCCGAGGATCCGCGGCTTCGGCACCGAGGGCAGCCCCTTGCGGATCCAGACGTCGAGATGGTTGAGCGCCGAGGCGTGGAGCCGGACGAGCACCTCGCCGGCCGCGGGCTCCGGATCCGGCGCCTCCTCGAGCACGAGCACCTCGGGACCGCCGTCCTCGTGAATCCGCACCGCGCGCACCGGGGCACACTATCCACGTGACCGCGGCGGAACTCCAGCTGCTCGCCGGCGAGCTCGGGCTCGACGCGATCGGGGCCGCGCCCGCCGAGCCGTACGCCGAGACCGAGCGCCACATCCGCGAGCGGCGCGCCCGCGGCCTCTTCGCCGACATGCGCTTCACGATGGCGCGCCCGGAGGAGTCGTGCCATCCGGAGACGCTCCTCCCGGGCGTGCGCACCGTCGTCTCGGCGGCGCTCTGCTACTGGCTGCCCGAGCCGGAGCGCCTGGCGGGGCACGGCCGGCTGCCGCGCTACACGTGGTTCGACGCGTACGCCGTCCTGCGGGAGAGGCTCGACGAGCTCGGGCGGAGACTCGGCGGCGCCTACCGCGTCCTCGTCGACGCGAACCACCACGTCGACCGTGAGGCCGCCGCGCGGAGCGGGGTCGGCTTCTACGGCAAGAACACGCTCCTCATCACGCGCCGGCACGGCTCCTGGGTCGTGCTCGGGACGCTCGTCACGGACGTCGAGCTCGAGCCGACGCCGCCTCTCGAGGCGGACTGCGGCGAGTGCCGTCTGTGCATCGACGCGTGCCCGACCGGCGCGCTCGACGAGCCGGGGACGCTCGACTCGACGCGCTGCCTCTCGTACTGGACGCAGTCCGAGCACGCGATGCCGCAGGAGTACGAGCACGCCTTGGGCGTCCAGGTCTACGGTTGCGACATCTGCCAGGACGTCTGCCCATGGAACCGCGGTGTCGAGAAGCGCCGAGCTCGTGAGCCGCTGCCGGCGGACGCGACTCCGCACGTCTCCCTCGCGGACTGGCTCAACAGCGATCCCGCCGAGCTCCGCGCGCGCTATGCGCGCCTCTACGTGCCACGGAACGACGGCCGCTTCCTGCAGCGGAACGCACGGATCGCGGCATTGAACGAGGCGAGCGCGGCGCGCGGCGGCGAAGACGATGTGGGTACCTAGCCGGCAGGGCGAATGGCTCGTGCTGCTGCGCGCGGCGCTCGTCGTCGTCGCGGCGATCACGGTCGGTCTGACGTCCTTCCCGCCGTCGTACGCGGCGTGGGCGTGGGCCGTCGTCGGGTTCTTCGCCGCGGTGACCGTCGTCTCCGCCGTCCTCACGCGTATCCGCCTCGAGCGGGAGGCGCGCGACCGGGCGCGCGCGCTCCTGATCGCGTGCGACGCCCTCGTCGGGATCGGCGTGATCGCCGTCTTCTCGTACCAGGCGGGCGAGCCGTACCGCGCGCTCTACCTCATCCCGGTCGCCGAGGCGGCGCTCCGCTTCGGCCTGCTCGGCGGCGCGCTGGGCGGCGTCGTCATGGTCGGCTCGACGATCCTCATCGATGCGCTCGGGCCGGGCGTGCAGTGGCGGGCGGCGCTCGTCCGGATCCTCGTCGGGCTGCTTGCGGGCGTCGTGATCGGCCGCCTTCGCGACGGCCTCTCCCTCGAGCGGCAGGTCGCCGTCGCGCGGGCGCGCGAGGCGGAACGCCTCCGCGACGAGCTCGGCCACCGCGCCGACGTCCTCGAGGCGGCGAACCGCGTCGCCCGGGCGCTCGCCTCCTCGCTCGTGCTCGAGGAGGCGTTCGGAGCCTTCATCCGGGAGCTGCGCGGGCTCGTCCCGTTCGACCGGACGGCGATCGTCTTCGTCGAGGGCGACACCGCGACGACGATGGCCACCGCCGGGATCGGCTCCGAGGACGTCTTCCCGCCCGGGAGCGTCGGGAAGCTGGAGGGCTCGGTGCTCGAGGACGTGCTGCAGGGGCGCATGGTCGTCCGGCGCGATCTCGAGGACCAGGAGTACCGGCAGGACGAGTTCCTGGCCGGCCTCGGGCTCCGGAGCGAGCTCGTCGCGCCGCTCCTCCTCGGGGCGCGGCCGATCGGGATGCTGAGCCTCTCCCGCGTCCGGCCCGACGCGTTCAGCGACGACGAGATCGAGCTCGTCGCGCTGCTCGGCCGGCTCGTCGCGACCGCGGTCCAGAACATCCGCGCCTACGAGGCCGAGCGGCGGCGGGTAGAGGAGCTCGCCCGGCTCTCGGCGCTACGGGCGGACTTCGTCTCGCTCGTCTCCCACGAGTTGCGGAGCCCGATGGCTGCGGTGATCGGCGCCGCGCGGACGCTCCACGACCGGTGGCGGCTGCTGTCCGGGGCCCAGCGCGAGTCCTTCCTCGCCCTGATCGCGGACGAGACCGACAGGCTCGCGGGGCTCGTCGGGGACGTCCTCGACACGTCGCGGCTCGAGGCCGGCACGTTCAGTTACCGCTTCGACGACGTCGATCTCGCCCGGCTGATCGTGGAGGCCGTCGATGCGGCGGCGCTCGCACAGCAGGACGTCCCGGTCGTCGCCGCCGTGAACGGGACGCTGCCGGCGATCCGCGGCGACCGCACGAGGCTCCGGCAGGTGCTCGGCAACCTCATCGACAACGCGGTCAAGTACTCGCCGGAGGGCGGCAAGGTCGATGTGCAGGCGCACCTCGCCGACGGGTCTGTGCGGATCGCGGTGCGGGACGACGGGCCGGGGATCCCGCGCGAGCAGCACGACCGGATCTTCGAGAAGTTCGGCCGCGCCGACGTCCCGGGCGGCTCGAAGCCGGGCTCGGGGCTCGGGCTGTTCATCGCCCGCTCGATCGCCGAGGCGCACGGCGGCACCATCGAGGTCAGCTCCGACCCGCCGGGCGGCGCGACCTTCGTCCTCACGCTGCCGGCCGGCCGCTAGGCACGGTCCTCGAACGGGACGTCGCTCGCAGGCCCGTGTGGCAGCGACCGCGCCGCCGCAGCGGGCGGCTGGAAGTAGCGGCCCGGCGTGACGCCGGTGTGGGCGCGAAACGCGGCGACGTAGGCGCTCGGCGTCCGATAGCCGACGAGCGGCGCGACCGCGGTGACGGGCATCCCCTCCGCGAGATACGGCAGCGACGCCTGCAGGCGGACGAGCGTGCGCCAGCGGCCGAACGAGAGTCCGGTCTCGGCGAGGAAGGCGCGCGCGAGCGTCCGGCTGCTCGCCCCGACCGCGCGGCCCCACTCGTGCAGCGTGCGGGGGTTCGCGGGATCGGCGAGGAGCCCGTCCGCGACGTCGAGCGCGCGCGGGTCGGCTGGCGGACGGACGTCGATCGTCGCGATCCGCAGGGGAAGCAGGAGGTCGAACAGCACCGCCTCGGCGCGTGACCGCTCCGCCGGCTCGAGGCTGCGGTCGTCGAGGTGGTGGATGAGCTCGCCGAGCAGCGGGCTGACCGCGACCGGCGTCGGAGTCGTCCAGTCGACGGGGCAGCCGCGTGGCTCGAGGTAGACCGATCGCAGCACGGCGGCGCCGGAGGCGCGTGTCTCGTGCACGGTGCCGGCCGGGATCCAGAGCGCTCGGAACGGGGGGAGGACGTGGCTCGCGCCGCCCTCGACGAGCACGACGAGCACGCCCTCGGGCGACCAGGCGAGCTGGTGGTCGCCGTGGGAGTGCCACTCGAACCGCGTCCCCACCGGCATCGGGAAGGTGCCGACGATCGCCGCCGGAGCAGCCTGTCCTCCTGTCGACATAGCTTGGCAGGATACGCCCTTTCGGAACGAGGCAGACCTGGCTAGCGTCGAGCGCATGAACGAAAACCACGCACTCTGCTCGACGCCCGAATGGGCCGAGTTCATGGAGTCGGAGGTGCTCGAGCCGGTCACCCGCGACGTCGAGCTCGGCGAGGAGATGCTCGAGCTCGGCCCGGGGCCCGGCGCGACGACCCGCTGGCTCCGTCACCGAGTCACACGACTCGTCGCGCTCGAGCTCGACCCGGACGCCGCGGATCGCCTCGCCGGCGAGCTCGCCGGCACGAACGTAACGGTCGAGGTCGGCGACTCCACGGCGGCGCCGTTCCCCGCCGAGTCGTTCGACTCGGTCGGCTGCTTCACGATGCTCCACCACGTCCCGACCGCCGGGGCGCAGTTCCGCACCCTGTGCGAGGCGTTTCGCGTCCTGCGGCCCGGCGGCGTGCTCGTCGGCGCCGACAGCCTCGCGAGCCAGGGCCTGCACGAGTTCCACGAGAACGACACCTACAACCCGATCGACCCCGCCCGCCTGCTCGTCTTCCTGCAGGCGGCCGGCTTCGGCCACGTCATGGTCTCGGCCGGCGAGGGTCTCCTGTTCACCGCCCGGAAGACCGAGGAGAGGAGTTGCGAATGAGCAGCATGGCGCTGCCGTACCAGGAGCCGCTCGTCCCGCGCGAGCCCGGCCCGCGCCAGATCCCGGAGCCGCCACGCCGCGGCGAGCCGGGCGGCCCGCCCTGCGGGATCTGCGGCGGCCAGACGACCTCGGCCGTCTGGTCGGACGAGAACTGGACACTGCACCCGCCCGTCGGCGGCAGCCTGCCCGGAGCCGTCTGGCTCGCGAGCCGTGGCCACGTCGACTCGTTCAGCGACCTGCCGGAGGGGCTCCAGGCCGATTTCGGCCGCGTTGCCGCCCGCGTCGAGCGCGCGATCCTCTCCCTCGGCGACGTCGCGCGCGTCCACCTCTACCGCTGGGGCGACGGCGGCGCCCACTTCCACGTCTGGTTCCTGCCTCGGCCACTCGGGATGGTCGAGGCTGCCGGGATGGCGCTGCCGATCTGGGAGGACGTTCTCCCGAACGTCTCCGACGAGGAGCTCCGCGCCGCGGCCGAGCGGGTGGCGCAGGCGATGTGAGGAGGTCTAGGCCGGCGCGCGAAGGCGCTCGACGCCGAGCTCCTTCGCGAGCGCCTTCGCACGCGCGGCGACGGACTTCCGCAGCTCGGCCGGCTCGAGGAGGACGGCCTCGCCGCGCAGGGCGAGGACTTCTCCCTCGAGCCACTCGTCGCTGCCGACCGGCACCTCTTTCAGCGCCGTTCCGTCGGCCAGGGCCCGCGCGCCGCGCTCGACCGCGTAGCGGGCGATGTCCTTGTCGTAGAGGAGCTTCACCGTCCGCGCGTCGCGGAGCCGAGTCGGCTCGAAGCCCTCGCGCGGCTCGAACTTCTCCTTCGTCAGCGTCGCGCTCCGCATCCGGTCGAGCCGGAAGGAGCGCGCGCCCTCGCTCGTCCTGTCCCACGTGTGGACGTACCAGTTCGGCAGCTGCCGCTCGAGCGAGTACGCCTCGACGAGCCGCGTCGACGGCTCGGAGTCGACCTCCTTCTGGTACTCGATCTCGACGAGCCGCTGCTCGCGCATCCCGCGCGCGAGGGTGGAGACGAGGTCGACCTCCTCGTTGCCGACGTGCGGCTCGGGCGTCCGCTCGAGGTCGAACTGCCCGAACGTCTCCTCGAGCTTCTTGCGGACGCGGGCGAGGGGCGAGTGCGCCTCGGCGGCGATCATCGGGCCGACGTACTCGAGGGCGAGGCGGATCGCGCGCGCCTCGAGCGGCGTCAGCCGCGGCGCGGCGCGGAACGTGTCGCCCCAGAGCTCCTTGTCGACGTGCACCGCGTCGCCCTGCAGCTCGGCGTAGACCGTGTAGCAGCCGCCGCCGAAGTTGACGAGGTTGAGGAGGGAGAGGTGGTCCTCGAGCTCGTCGGCGGGGATCGACGGGAACTTCTCCAGCAGCTCGGCGGCGGGGATCACGGCGTCGCGCCGCTCGCCGCACGCGGCGAGCAGGTAGGCGAGGAGCGCCTGGAGGACGGCGAACCGCTCCGGCGCGACGGGACCGGCCGGCCGCTCGGCCGTGCCGTCGACGCTGCGGATGGTCTTCTCCCGTGCCGGCTCGGGCGCCGCGCCCTCGTGCCGCTCGCGGACGCGGCGCAGCGCGGCGCCGACTTCCTGCTTCAGCTCGTGCGGCTCGAGCGGCACAGCGCGGCCGTTCTGGCGCAGCACCCACGAGGCGAGCTGGGGGATGGAGGAGTAGTCGGTGACGAAGACGTCGTCCTCGAGCGTCCCCGTCGTCCCGTACGCGCGCCGCACCCACCAGGCCGTGTCGCCGCGCACCTCGAGGCGCGCCGTGCCGGCGATGTCGCCGATCTGCCAGGGCGGCCGGCCGCGGTACTGCTCGACGTCGAAGTCCGTCGGCGCGCGGAAGTCCCGCTCGCGCCGCGTCGCGAACTTGATGTCGCCGCGGATCCGGGAGACGCGGAACGTGCGGATGTCCGCGCGGTCGAGATCCTGGCCGACGACGTACCAGAGGCCGTTGTCGCTGAGGAGCGCGTACGGGTTGAGCGTGCGCTCGCTCGTCTTGTCGCGGGAGATCGACCAGTACTCGAACTTCACCGTCCGCTGCTTCGAGATCGCGTTCTCGAGCTTCGCGAGCCGGCCCGGCGTCTCCGGCGAGTAGTCGGGATCGAGCACCTCGACGCGGCCGGCGGTCTCGGTCGGCGCCTCGACGAAGCCCGGCCGTCCGAGCGCGAGGTTCTGGAGCGCGAGCCGGAGCGGCTCGGCGTACGCGAACTTCCCCTCGAGGAGGTAGAAGGCGGTCTGGAGCGCGGCGAGCTCTTCGTCCTCGAGCTCGAGCTTGGGGAGGAAGTACTGCTCCGAGCGCAGCGTGTACAGCTCCTCGCCGGTGAACTCGTCGCGCTGCGACTGGAGCGGCACGCCGAGCGAGAGGAGCTCCGCGCGGTCGGAGTAGAAGCGGCGAGCGAACGCCTCGTCGGACATCTCGGAGTAGCCCTCGACGTTCGACTTCACGTCCCGGGCAGTGATCGGCCGGCGCTCGGCCATGAGGAACGCAACCAGCGAGAGCTGCCGAATCAGCTTGTCCGTGTCGTGAGACATCCCCTGTCGCACCCTACTAGGGCCAGGCTGTGGATCGCACCTGTGGAAAAAGCGCCGTGCCCGGCGCGGCGCGCTGCCGCTCCTGCGCCGCAGGCGCACGACCGGCCGCGCCACGAACGAGGCGCTCCGTAGACGGAGGTCAAGAGAGTTCTCAGCGCGGAGCACGCGCGAGACCGCGCTCTCGCGCGTGCGGAGCTCCGTTCATCGCGCTGCAGCCGTCAGGCTGCTGCGCGAGTTTCCAGGTGCTGGTGGGACGGGCAGTAGTCGCGATCGGGGAGCGGCGTGCGCTGGCACGGCTTGCCCTTGCGCGTCGTCGCGCGGCAGCGGGCGACGCCGCCGTCGAGCAGGCCGGATTCGATCTGCTCCTCGATGAAGTCCACGGCGGCCTTGACCCCGTTCTGGACGGCCCATGCGACCTGCGCCTGGGCGGTGATCGGGAAGTAGCGGCGGATGTCCTGGAACAGCGCCCGGTCGGGCTTCGCGAAGTAGAGCGGGTCGCTCGCGAGGCGTTCCATCGTCTGCTCGCACGCGACGAGCACGCCTCGGCGTGCCTCGAGCTGTGCCTCGCGGTCGGCGTACGGCTCGATCAGATCCTTGATCGAGCGGTAAATCGCTCGCGAGTACTGATACATGCACTGCTGCAACTGGGCAGTTCTCTCTTCGATCACTACGACGTGTATCTCCTCGTCAACAGGCCCGGAGGCGCATCACTAAGCCGGTTCAAGGCTCCCCCGAGCCTCGTCCAGCACCGATCCTACATCGTACCCTGCACTGTTACAAAGTCGCCGGAATCGTTGCCTCGCACGCAAACAGCGGCTTCTCAGGCCCGAGGCGGCTCCGCGCCGTGGTCGCGGCTGACGGCCCTGCGGCCGAAGCCGGCGATCCAGATCAGGGCGAGGAAGAGACCGACGATCCCGACCGCGATCCCGACCCACGGGATGATGAACAGGAAGACGATCCCGACCACGATGAACGCTATGCCGACACCGATCACGGGTTCGGCCTTTCCGCCTCGTCGAAAGGGAAACGTCAGCGCTGGAGGACGACGAGGCGCTCCTCGGTCATCTCGCGGATCGTGTAGGCGGGGCCTTCCTTCGTGTTCCCCGAGCCCTTGATGCCGCCGTACGGCATCTGGTCGGCGCGATAGGTCGGCGCCTCGTTCACGGTGACGCCGCCGAACTCGAGCGCCTCGGCCGCGGCGAGGGCGGTGGAGAGAGAGCTCGTGAAGATTCCCGCCTGGAGGCCGTAGTCGGTGCCGTTGGCGCGCTCGTACCCGTCCGCGAGGGAGTCGACCGCGTTGACGACGCAGACCGGGCCGAAGATCTCGTCGCAGACGACCTGCGCGGACTCGGGCGCCTCGCCGAGCACGATCGGCCCGAGCGGGTCGGCGTCCGTCGAGCCGGCGAGCAGCGTCGCACCGGCCGCCACCGCCTCCTCGACCCAGCCGGCGATGCGCTCGCGGTTGTCGGCGTCGATGACGGGACCGACGTCGGTCTTCTCGTCGGCGGGGTCGCCGGTCACGAGTTGCTCGACGCGGGGGAGGAAGCGCTCGAGGAAGCCGTCGACCACGTCCCGCTCGACGTAGATCCGCTGGACGGAGATGCAGCTCTGCCCGGCGAAGGCGAAGGCGTTGCCGGCGAGCTTCTGCGCGGCCGCGTCGAGATCGGCGTCGGCCGCGACGATCACCGGCGTCGAGTTCCCCAGCTCGAGGCGCACGCGCTTCTGCGGGGCGCGCTCCGCGATCCCCCAGCCGACGCCGCTCGAGCCGGTGAACGTGATCATCCGGACGCGCTCGTCCTCGACGAGGACGTCGCCGATCTCGCCGGACGGCCCGACGAGGACGGTGAGCCAGCCGTCGGGAAGGCCCGCCTCCCGCTCGAGCTCGGCGAGGAGGAGGGCGGAGAGCGGCGTCGCGCTCGCCGGCTTCAGGACGACGGGGCAGCCGGCGGCGAGCGCGGGCGCGAGCTTGTGCGCGACGAGGTTGCACGGGAAGTTGAAAGGCGAGATGGCGCCGATCACGCCGATCGGCCGCCGCAGCGTGAAGGCGACCTTCCCCTCGCCCGCCTCGGAGGCCTCCATCGGGATCACGTCGCCGGCGAGCTTCCGCGCCTCGACCGCCGCGAACGTGTACGTCGAGACGGCGCGCGCGGCCTCGACGCGGGCGGTGCGGATCGGCTTGCCCGCCTCGGCGCAGATCGTCTGCGCCATCTCCTCCTGCCGCTCGCGCAGGAGGGCGGCGACACGGTCGAGGATCGCGGCGCGCTCGTGGGCCGGCAGCGGCGACTCGAGCGCGCGCGCCGCGGCGTCGACCGCGCGGTGCGCGTCGGCCGCTCCCGACTTCGGCGCGCGGCCGACGACGTCGCCGGAATACGGCGAGCGAACCTCGATGAACTCGTCGGTCGTGGTCGTCATATGCTCCGCTCGTGCTTCGGCGTGACGATATCCGCACGCACCTGACGAGCGAGGTGGTGGTGGACGGCGAGACGTGGCCGGGCCTCTCGCACACGATCGACCACCCCGACGGACTCGTGCTCGTCGACACCGGGATGATCGACTCGACGCCCGAGCTCGACGATGAGTGGTCTCCTACCCCGCACCCATTGGATCCCGAGCTCGTCCGCCGCGTCGCGCACGTCGTGATCACGCACATGCACTTCGATCACATGGGCGGCAACCGGCTCTTCCCGGGCGTCCCCATCCACGTGCAGCGGATCGAGCTCGCCGACGCGCGCACCCAGGACGACTACACGATCCGCGAGTGGATCGACTTCCCCGGCATGAACTACGTCGAGCACGACGGCGAGGTCGAGCTGCTGCCGGGCGTCCGGCTCGTGCCCGCCCCGGGCGAGACCCGCGGCCACCAGATCGTCGTCGTCGAGACGGACGACGGGCCGGTCGTGCTCGGCGGCGACGTCGGCCACTCGTTCAAGGAGATCGGGGAGGCCGACACGCCGGGCAAGCAGCTCGTGATCGAGCTGGGAGCGCCGACCTATCTCGCCCACAGCTGGGAGCCGAAGGTGCCTAGAAAGGCGACAGCCGGGTAAAGTCCGGCGCATGACAGACGCCTTCATCGTCGACGCAGTCCGCAGCCCGATCGGCAAGCGGAACGGGACGCTCTCGCACATCCGCGGCGACGAGCTCTCCGCGCAGGTCGTGAACGCGCTCGTCGAGCGCAATTCCGTCGATCCGGCGGAGATCGAGGACGTGCAGTGGGGTTGTGTGACCCAGATCGACGAGCAGGCCTGGAACATCGGCCGCAACGTCGCGCTCACCGCCGGCTGGCCGGTCTCCGTCGCCGGCACGACGGTCGACCGCCAGTGCGGCTCCTCGATGCAGACGAACTTCAACGCGGCCACCGCCGTGATGGCCGGCCAGCTCGACCTTGTCGTCTCCGGCGGCGTCGAGATGATGTCGCGCGTCCCGATGGGCTCGAACAACGGCTCGATGTCCCCGCTCGTTCACGAGCGCTACGACATCGTCATGCAGGGGATCTCCGCCGAGGAGATCGCGAAGCAGTGGGGATTCACGCGCGAGGAGCTCGACCGGATCTCGTACGAGTCGCACCAGCGCGCCGCGCGGGCGACCGACGAGGGACGCTTCGAGAAGGAGATCGTCCCGATCGAGCTCGACGTGCCGGAGGAGGGCGACGGCGGCGCGCCGACGGTGACGCGCGTCCGCTTCGCGGTGGACGAGGCGGTGCGGCGCGAGACGACGCTCGAGAAGATGGCCTCGCTCCAGCCGGCCTTCATCCCGGACGGCGTCGTGACGGCGGGGAATTCGTCCCAGATCGTCGACGGCTCCGCCGCGGTTCTCGTCGCGTCCGAGTCGAAGGCCGCCGAGCTCGGGCTGACGCCGCGCGCACGGTTCGTCTCCTTCGGCGTCGTCGGCGTCGAGCCGCACCTCATGCTGCACGGCAATCCCGAGGCGTCGGCGAAGGCGCTCGCGAAGGCGGGCCTGACGTGGGACGACATGGACGTGATCGAGGTCAACGAGGCGTTCGCCTCGGTCGTGGCGCAGTTCAACGCGGACGCCGGCCTGAAGGAGCGCTACGAGGCCGGCGACGTCAACCCGAACGGCGGCGGCATTTCGCTCGGCCACCCGCTCGGAGCGACGGGCGCGCGCATCACCGCGACCCTCGTGTCGGAGCTCGAGCGCCGGCAGGCGCGCTACGGGCTCGCGACGATGTGCATCGGCTTCGGCCAGGCCATCGCCGCCGTGATCGAGCGCGTCTAGCGGCGCCGCGCCGTTAGCGCTTCGTTAGACGGCGCGCGTACTCTGGCCGCATGTTCCGTCGCCTAGTCATCTCGACAGTCGTCGTTGCCGCACTCGCCTCCGCCGCGGCAGCGCTCGCCGGGAACGGCGGCTACAGGATGTACGTCGCCGCCCAGCACCGGCCCGCCACCGGTTCCGTCTACAGCGTGACCATTCACGGCCGCGCGCCGCAGAGGGTGCTCGTCTACGTCTACCTCGACAACCAGGCGTGCCGGGCGTCGTGGAAGAGCGAGGACAGCCAGAACGTCTCGGCGTTCAAGGCCGGACAGTCCTACTTCCAGAAGACCGGGAAAGCCCTGCTCACCGCCTGGGTCGGCCCTGGCCAATTCGACATCGCGTACAACGCACACGCCGGATCCGAGGCTCAGCCCGAGTACGCCTGCGCGTACATGACGACGCCGAGCGCGAACGGCGGCGCCTACCGGACGACCATGGCCCACAGGTCGAACGCGTACTTCGTGACCGGCTGAACCGCCGCGGCGACCGGTTGTCCACACCTTCCACGGCTTCCACAGGAGGTTGCGCCCGCGCGGCGCGGGGAGGACAGTGGAGCGGCACTGGCACTCGCGCTCCGCAGCCGTCGCCGGGAACGGGCACTCACCGAGGCCGAGGCGTACGCGCGCTGCCACGGCCACCGCGCGCTGTGTCCCGTCCGCGTGCCGGCTGCGCCGGACCGGTACGAGTCGCTTCGGGTCGCGCTCCTGCGCCCCGAAGACGAGCCCCGTAGCTAGGCGAGGGCGCGCTCGAGCGCCGCGCGGTCGGTCGGCTCGCCGTGGGCGGGGAGCACGAGCTCGACCGGCAGGTCGAGGAGCGGGCGGAGCCGTTGGGCGACCTCGTCGCGCCTCACGTGCTTGCGGCCTCCGAGCTGGATCCCGAGTCCCTCGCCGAAGTCGGAGAGCGTGTCGCTGCTGACGATCGCGTTGACCTCGGGCAGCCAGAGGACGAGGTCGTTGTCCTCGCGCCCGGCGTAGGCGAAGATCCCGAACGGCCACTTGCCCGGGCTGTGGAACTGCCCCTCGCCCTCACCGGCGCGAAGCCAGGCGAGGTCGTCGCTCTCCATCCCGCGCACCTGCTCGGGGTCGACGCCGAACTTCTCCACCCAGTCCTCCCACGTGTCCGCAGGTGGCGTATGGACGGGAAGGCCGAGGCTCCGCGCGTCGCGCTCGTGGTACGGCGCGGTGAGGACGACGGCCGTCGCGCGCTTCCGCAGCTCGTCCGGAACTGCGAGCGGATCGAAGAGCACGACGTCGTCGCCGAGCTCGATCGCGTAGGAGGAGACGAGCTCCGGCCACCACTGCTCGCCGTTCCAGTCGGGATGCGGCGATTGCCAGTGCCAGACGCCTGGGCGAAGCTCCTGCACTGCGCGGATCTTACGGATGAATCGAGGCCGGGAGAGGTCTAGGATCGCCTCCATGGAGGCGACCATCCGCGAAGGCCAGGCGCCGGCGGTCGTCGTCTCGCTCGAGCCGGGCGAGCGGCTGACCGCTGAGGCCGGCGCGATGATGTTCGTCTCCGGCGACATCTCCATGGAGGTCGAGATGCCGGGCGGCCTCGCGGGCGGGCTGAAGCGGAAGCTGATGGCCGGCGAGAGCATGTTCGTGACGCAGTACGTCGCGAACGGCCCGGGCGCGGTCGGCATCACCGGCCCGTTCCCGGGCTCGATCCGCCAGCACGAGCTCGACGGCGAGATCATCTGCGAGCGCCACGCGTATCTCGGCCACTACGGCGAGGTCGAGATCGAGGGTGCGTTCTCGCAGCGGCTCGGGATGGGCATCCACGGCGGCGGCGAAGGGTTCACGCTCCAGCGGCTGAAGGGGAAGGGAACCGTTTGGCTGCACGGCGGCGGCGACTTCCTCGACTTCGATCTCGTGGACGGACAGCGGCTGATCGTCGACACGGGCTGCATGGTGATGATCGAGCCGAGCGTCCAGTACGACGTCAAGCTGCAGGGAGGCGTCGCGAAGAGCCTCTTCGGCGGCGAAGGGCTCTTCCTCGTCCACATGACCGGGCCAGGGCACGTGACGCTGCAGACCCTGCCGTTCTCGCGTACCGCGCGCCGGGTGCTCGAGGCGGCCGGCTCCGGCCGGGACGAGGCCGCGGGCGCGAGCGTCGGCGGTCTCCTCGGCAAGATCCTCGAGTAGAAGGAGAGAGCGATGAGTTTGCTCGACAAGGCGAAGCAGAAGGCGGAGCAGGCGGCCGCGATGGCGAAGGAGGGCGTCGAGGACGTCCAGCAGAAGCGGGAGCTGGCCCAGTCCTACAGCGAGCTCGGCAGGACGGCGTTCGAGCTCGTCGATTCGGGCGAGATCTCGCATCCGCGCTTCGAGGCGACGGTCGCGAAGATCCGCGACCTCAACGCGAAGCTCGCGGACGCAGGCCCGGCACCGGCCGCACCGTCGGGCAACGGCGCCCCGTCGGGGCCGCCGGCGATGCCGACGTAGCGGCTGGTCACAGCGGGCGAGCCAGTCCTCGCCACGCTCACCCGAACGGGCGTTGACAATCCGCCGGCGGGCGCTAGCATCGCCGTCCGATGGGCTGTCTCGTGTTGTTGGGGGGCTGTGACTAGACGGGACCGGACGGATGCAGGGCGTCGGGCGACAGTCCTCTTCGCTGTCGCCGCTGTCTTCTTGCTGCTTGCCGCCGGCGCCGGCGCGAGCGGGGAGGACCCGTTCTCCTGGTCGGCCCCGAGTCTCATCGACAACGCCGGCTGGCAGACGATGTCCGGGATCGCCTGTCCGTCGACCGGGCAGTGCACCGCGGTCGACACGAACGCGCAAGAGGTCACGTTCGACCCGGGCTCTCCGGGAACGCCGAGCCCCACGACGCTCATCCAGGGCGGTGGATTCAACGGGATCGCGTGCCCCTCCGCGAGCCAGTGCACAGGGATCGACAGCGGTGGTCGTGAGGTCACGTTCAATCCCTCCAGCCCCGGCGGCGCCTCGCCCGTGACGGTCGACAGCGGCGGCATCCCGGCCGCCATCGCGTGTGCCTCGGCGAGCCAATGCACGGCGGTGGACTATCAGGGCGGAGAGGTGACCTTCGACCCCATCTCGCCGGGCAGCCTCACCCGCGTTTCGATCGAGAGCACAGGGACACCGGACGCCGTCGCCTGTCCTTCGGACACCGTGTGTGTCGCGGTCGACCAGCAAGGGCGAGAGGTGACGTTCGACCCGGAGTCGCCCGGAACGCCGACACCCGTCTTGGTCGACTCGGGCTACTTGCTGTACGCGGTGGCGTGCCCGTCGACGACGGAGTGCACAGCGGTTGGCAGCGGCGGGCGAGAGGTGACGTTCGATCCCGCTCCGCCGAACAACTCGACGTCCGCGCTGGTCAGCAGCGACTTTCGGCCGCTCCAGGGCCTGGCGTGCCCCTCGACGACACAGTGCACGGCCGTCGACGACCACGGAGAGCAGGTCACGTTCGATCCCACCAACCCCGGCACGCCGACGCCGACGACGATCGACGGCATCGGCGACGGCTCCGTCCTCGCCGTGGCCTGCCCGTCCACGAGCCAGTGCACCGCCGTGGACAACTACGGCCACGAGGTCACGTTCGATCCGAGCTCGCCCGGAACTCCGACGCCCGTCGGCGTCGACACGGGGGGCTGGATGGTCGACGTGGCGTGTCCTTCGGACACCCAGTGCACCGGGATCGACAACATCGGCAACGAGGTCACGTTCGATCCGGCCGCGCCGGGCACGCCGGCACCCGTCGCCGTCGACACGCCGGCCGGCGGCCCCGCCGCGATGTCGTGCCCGGCGACGACCCAGTGCACCGTCGTCGACCAGGTCGGGCAGGAAGTGACCTTCGATCCCATGGCGCCCGGGAGCCCGACCCCGGTGGCGATCGACGCCTCCAACTACCTCTACGCGGTCTCGTGCCCAGCGACGAACCAGTGCACCGCCGTCGACTTCCAGGGCGACGAGCTGACGTTCGATCCGAACCATCCCGGCACTCCGACGCCCGTCTCCCTCGGCGGCGGCCTCTACTTCTCGATCTCGTGCCCGTCGACGAGCCAATGCACGGCAGTCGGTGGGAGTGGGGACGAGGTGACGTTCGATCCGGCCTCGCCCGGCGCGATCGCGCCGGCCGCGGTCTCGGGCAGCGGCCTCGCGAGCGTGCGCTGCCCGTCGACCGACCAGTGCACGGCCCTGGACAGCCCGAACGGGAACGAGGTGACCTTCGATCCGCACTCGCCGGGCGGCGCGCAAACCGCGACGATCGACCAGCCTGGCGTCCTCTGGAGTCTCGCGTGCCCGTCGGCGAGCGAGTGCACCGCAAGCGACGTTGCGGGTCAGGAGGTCACCTTCGATCCGACGTCGCCCCAGTTCGCGACCCCGATGCAGCTCGCCGGCGCCAACTCGCTCTCGGCGATCGCCTGCAGCTCGACGGCGCAGTGCGTGATGGTCGACACGACCGGGAACGCGTTCCTCGGGTCGGCAGGCCCGCTCCACACGCTGTCCGTGACCGAGCCGGGAACGGGGACCGGCACGGTGACGAGCGCCCCCGCCGGAATCCAGTGTGGGGCGAGCTGCTCCTACGGCTTCCGAGACGGGACGCACGTCACCCTGACGGCCGCGCCTGCGGCGGGATCGACGTTCGCAGGATGGTCGGGCAGCGGCTGCGCCGGCACCGGAAGCTGCGTCGTCCCGATGAACTTGGACGCGACCGTCATGGCCACCTTCGACTCGCTGCCGACGTCGGGGCTCGTCGTCACCGACGCCGGCGCCGGCACGGGCACCGTGACGAGCTCTCCGACCGGAATCGATTGCGGCTCGACGTGTACGCACGACTTCACGCAGGGGACCGTCGTCACGCTCTCGGCAGCACCCGCCGCCGGTTCGACCTTCTCCGGCTGGTCGGGAGCCTGCTCGGGAACCGCCGCCTGCGTGGTGACGATGAGCTCGGCGAAGAGCGTCACGGCAACCTTCGCTGCCGTCCTGCCAGTCCGCACGTTGACGGCGGCGACGACCGGGTCGGGCACGGGCGCCGTGACCAGCTTGCCGGCCGGGATCAGCTGCGGCACGACGTGCACGCACGACTACACCGTCGGCACCCAGGTCACGCTGTCGGCCAGCCCCGGCTCCGGCTCGACCTTCGCAGGCTGGTCCGGAGCATGCTCGGGAACGGGCGCCTGCGCCGTGACGATGAGCGCGTCGAAAGTGGTGACCGCCACGTTCGACAAGAAGCCTCCGCCGGCGCGATGCGTCGTGCCGAAAGTCGCAGGGAAGACCCTCCGAGCGGCGAGCCGTTCCATCAAGGCGCACAACTGCCGCGTCGGGAAGATCACCCGCAAGCTCTCGAAGCGCATGAAGAAGGGCGACGTCATCTCACAACACCCCAAGCCGAGCGCACGGCTCCCGCGCGGCGCGAAGGTCGCCCTCGTCGTGAGCAAGGGCAAGCGCTAGCGCGAGCCTGAACGGCGGCTCCGGCTCAGTCGTGGCGGGCGAGCCAGTCGCCCACGACCTGCATGTAGCGCTCGCGCTCCTCGACGTGCGGCATGTGCGACGAGCCTTCGAAGCACACCCATTCCGCACCGGCGATCCCGGCGAGGAGCGTCTCCTGCAGCGCAGGCGTCGCCTCGTCGTGGCGGCCGGAGACGAGCAGCGTCGGCACGTCGATCTCCCCGAGCCTGTCCTTCGACTGCCAGTCGCGGATCGAGCCGACGACGTGGAACTCGCTCGGCCCGTTCATCGTGTGGTAGACGGTCGGATCGCGCTCGATCCAGGCGAACGCCTCGGCGACCTCGTCCGGCCACGGCTCGACGCGGCAGACGTGGCGGGCATAGAAGACGAGGCACGCTTCGACGTACTCGGGATCGTCGGTCGTCTCCGCAGCCTCGTGGCGCCGCAGCGTCGCCTCGACCTCCGGCGGCAGGAGGCTGCGCAGCCGGTTCGCCTCCGCGACGAAGTCGGGGAACGACGCGGCGGTGTTCGCGAGCACGAGGGAGCGGAGGCCGCGCGGCTGCGTGAGTGCGTACTCCTGCGCGAGAAAGCCGCCCCACGACTGCCCGAGGACGTGGTGGCGCTCGCGGATCCCCAGCGCGTCGATGAGGTTGTGCAGCTCCCGGACGAAAAGCGCCGGCGTCCAGAAGTCGGCACCGCGATCCGGGTAGTGGGTGCTGCGCCCGTTGCCGAGCTGGTCGTAGTGGACGACCGCGCGCCCGCCGGCGAGATCCGTGAGCGAGAGGAGGTAGTCGTAGGTGGCGCCGGGGCCGCCGTGGAGCACGACGAGCGGCGCGGGTCCGTCCGCCCGCAACTCGCCCGTGACGCGATACCAGGTCTCCGCACCGTCGAACGCGACCGTTCCCTCGCGCACCTCCACCGGCGCGACTCTACGCCGCGCGTCTAGTCTCCGCCGCGATGAAGGTCGGAGTCGTCGGACTGGGAACGATGGGCGCGGGCATCGCGCAGCTCGCCGTCGAGGCCGGGCTCGAGACCGTCGGCCGCGAGGTGACCGACGAGCTCGGCGGGAAGGCGCGCGGGCGGATCGAGCACTTCCTGACGCGGAAGGTCGAGAAGGGGCAGATCGAGAGATTTGACCTGGGCCTGCTCCAGACCACGACAGCTCTGGCGGATTTCGCAGATTGCGACGTCGTGATCGAGGCGATCGTCGAGGAGCTCGAGCCGAAGCGCGAGCTGTTCGCCGAGCTCGAGCGCGTCTGCCGGCCGGACACCGTTCTCGCGACGAACACGTCCGCGCTGTCGGTGACCGAGATCGCCGGCGCCGTCTCGACGCCGGAGCGCGTCGTCGGGATGCACTTCTTCAACCCGGCGCCGCTCATGCCGCTCGTCGAGATCGTCCGCGCGGAGCTCAGCTCCGACGAAGCGTTTGAGACCGCGTACGCGCTCGCGGAGAAGCTCGGCAAGCACCCGATCCGCTGCCACGACACGCCGGGCTTCGTCGTCAACCGCGTCCTCATCCCGCTCCTCAACGACTGCATCCGCGTCCTCGACGAGGCGCGCGTCACGCCGGAGGATCTCGACGCCGGGATGAAGCACGGCGCCGGCTGGCCGATGGGGCCGTGCGAGCTCGTCGACCTCGTCGGGATCGACGTCCACGTGCATGCGAGCGAGGCGCTCTGGGAGAAGCTCCGCGAGCCGCGGATGGCGGCGCCGGCGCGGCTTGTCGCGATGGCGAACGCAGGGCTCCTCGGCCGCAAGACGGGCCGCGGCTTTTACGCGTACTAGCGAGTGCTGCGCACTCGCTAGTACGCGGACTGAACGCACTCCGGCGCGGAAGAGCGCGGTCTTCCGCGCCTCCGTACTGAGACCTCGTTTGCCCGCCGCGGCGGGCGCCTTCGGCGCGCGCCGGGGGGCGGGGGAAGCCTCCGGCTAAGCCATGGGCTTAGCCTCCGGCGAAACGCTAGGCCGCGAGAGGCACTTCCGGCGCTGCCGGAGCCCTGGGCTCGACCGCCGGTGCCGTGCTCGGCTCGGGAGCGAGGAGCGTCTCGAGCGTGAGCGCGTGGAGGACGGCCGTCGAGGCGTGCGCGAGCAGACGGGTCGCCGCCTCCTCCGAGACACCGCTTTCCCGCAGCGCGACGGCGAGCGCCTCGACGCGATCGGCGAGCCGCTCGGAGCGCTCCTGCAAGCCTCCGTCCTGCATGACGAAACGTTCGCCCACGAACCGGACGTTCCTGCGCGCAGTACGCTGAGGCGCGCCATGCGGCGGATCCTGCTCAGCATCGCGTGCGTCGCCCTTCTCGCCGTGCCGGCGGCGGCCGGGGCGCGCGGCCACGCCGCCGTTCCCGGCTTCCTCGTCGTCCGCGACGCGGCGACCGACGGCGGCGTGACCGGTAGCCCGGTCGTCACGGTCGTCGTCGACGGCTTCGTCCTCGGCAGCGTCTCGCAGGAGGGGCGCGTCGAGATCTACCACCTCTCCGCCGCGCACGGCACGGGCCAGGCGACGGGAGTCGACGTCTCGCGCGCCGGCGTCACGTGGCACGGCGTGCCGGGGACGGCGTACAGCGGCAGCGCGTTCCGCTTCCGCGCCGTCGGCGGCGTCTGGCGGGTCGTCATCCGCGGCTCGGGGATCAGCGTCTACGCGGGCGGCCACGGCCGCGTCACCCTGCACGGCTCGGTCGCCTATCCGAACGGCGACGGCCGCTACTCCCTCGACGGCCGCGGCTTCGCGTCGCTGCCGTCCGGCGAGCTCACGCGATCGATCGGACGCGGATGACGGAGACGCCGGTCGAGACGATCCTCGTGGTCGAGGACGAGGAGGCGATCGCGTCCTTCGTCGCTGCGTATCTGCGCAAGGACGGGTTCGCCGTCAAGGCGACGGCGAGCGGTCGCGAGGCGCTCGCGCTCGTGCGCTCCGAGCAGCCGTCGCTCGTCGTCCTCGACCTGATGCTCCCGGATCTCGACGGGATGGAGGTCTGTCGCCGCATCCGGGAGAGCAGCGATCTGCCCGTGCTCATGCTTACCGCGCGGGACGACGACCTCGACAAGATCGCCGGCCTCGACGCCGGCGCCGACGACTACCTGACGAAGCCGTTCAACCCCGGCGAGCTCGTCGCGCGCGTGCGGGCGATCCTCCGTCGCAGCAGCGAGGAGCGGCCGCGCGGAGAGGGGCGGACGCTGAAGCACGGTGATCTCGTGCTCGACGCCGGCAGCCGCGAATGCCACATCGGCGAGACCGAGATCCACCTCGCGCCGAAGGAGTTCGACCTCCTCTGGGAGCTGCTCGACCACCGCGGCCTCGTCCTCACCCGCGACCAGCTCCTCGAGCGCGTCTGGGGCTACACCTTCGCCGGCGACACGCGCACGGTCGACGTCCACGTGCGGCAACTGCGGAAGAAGCTCGGCGACGCGTCGCCGGTCGTGACGGTGTGGGGGATCGGCTACAAGGCCGCGGTCGCTCCCGGCCCGTAGGCGAGGCCGGATGCTCAGATCCCTGCGCTTCCGGCTGCCGGCCCTCTTCCTGCTCGGGATCGTCCTTGCAGTCGTCGTCGCTGCGCTCATCGCCGTCCGCTTCTTCCAGGACTACACGCGCACGCGCGCCGCGCACGAGCTGCGAGCCGAGTCGGCCGGGATCGTGCAGCTCTACGCGCAGGAGGCGGGAGTCGGCGACGTGCCGGTCGGCAGCCTCCGCCGCGCGATCGGCGGCGACCGGCTCTTCTGGGTTCCGGCGGTTCCCGGTGCGTCGCTGTTCGCCGGGCGCGTCCCCGTCCTGCCGCGGAGCGCGGTCGACTTCGCGGCGCTCGGCACCGGGCCGCGCACGATCGACCTCTCCGCGGGCGGGAAGGGCTACCTCGCCGTCGTCCAGGTCGTCGACCTCGCCGGGATCCCGACCGGAGCGATCGTCGTCGCGAAGCCCGACTCGGCGCTCACGAGCCGCTGGCTGCAGCTGCTCTGGGAGCTCGCCATCGCCTTCGGGATCGGGATCCCGGTCGCCGGTCTCCTCGTCGTCTACTTCTCGCGCCGCGTCGCGCGTCCCCTCGAGTCGCTCACCGCCGCCGCGGACGAGGTCGCGGCCGGTCGCTACGACGTCGAGCTGCCCGGCCCCGGCGGCGGCAGCGAGATCGAGCGGCTCGCCGCGAGGTTCGGGGAGATGGCCGCGAAGCTCGCGGAGTCGGAGGAGCTGTCGCGCCACTTCCTGATGTCCGTCTCGCACGAGCTGCGGACGCCGCTGACCGCGATCCGCGGCCATGTCGCCGCGCTGCGGGAAGGCGTAATCGACGACGAGGAGTCGCAGCGGCGCTCGCTCGACGTCGTGGCCGAGGAGGCCGTCCGCCTCGAGCGCCTCGTCGGCGACGTGCTCGACCTCGCGAAGCTCGACGCGCGGCGCTTCGCCCTGCTCCGCGAGGAGGTCGACATGCGCGTCCTCTGCGAGCGCGCCTACACCGCGTTCGCGGCCGAGGCGCGGGCCCGGGAGCTCGACTACGAGCTCTCGCTCGACGGCGGCGCCGTGCTCGTGACCGACGGCGACCGTGTCCTCCAGATCGTCTCGAACCTGCTCGGGAACGCGATCCACTGGACGCCGGCCGGCGGTCGCGTCGAGCTCGAGCTGACGGCGGGCGACGGCACGGTCAGCGTGGCCGTCTCCGATACGGGCCCCGGGATTGCGAAGGAGGAGCGGGAGCGCATCTTCCGGCCGTTCTGGTCGGGCGACGGCGGCGGGACGGGGCTCGGGCTGACGATCGCGAGCGAGCTCGCCACCGCGCTCGGCGGGCGCCTCGCCGTCGAGAGCGAGCCGGGCCGAGGCAGCCGGTTCGTGCTCGTGCTGCCGGTCGAGCCGGTTCTCTAGTCGCTAGCTCGCGTGCCGGTCGCGGCCTTCGAGCCGGTAGACGACGGCGCCCTCGCGCTGGAGCCGCGTCTCGAGCTGCGTGATGCGCTGCTCGACGCTCTTCCAGCCGGACGCGATCAGCTCGACGAGGAGGGCGAGGTCGTCGACGCGCGCGTGGCGCTCGCTCAGCATGTCTCCCTCGATCCGCTCGAGCCGACGGATCACCTGGTTCATGAGGCCGCGCACCTCGGCGAGATGGCGCGCGCTCGGCCGGAAGTGCTGGCGGAGGCCGTCCTGGAGCGCCTCGGGGAGGCCCGCCTCAAGCTCGGCCGTCGTCGCGGCGAGCGCCTCGACCGCGCTGCGCGCCCGCTCGAGCGCTGCGTCGAACGCGGCCGGGTCGGCGCGCTCCTCGAGCCGCTCCTTGGCGCGGGCGATCGCGTCCTCATCCACGCCGGCGACGATACAACTGCCGGCGGATGGATGTCGACGAGCTCGACTACGACCTGCCGCCGGAGCTGATCGCGCAGCATCCCGCCGAGCGGCGGGACGCGTCGCGGCTCCTCGTCTACGACCGCGCGAGCGGCGACGTCCGCCACCGAGGCTTCGCCGAGCTGCCGGAGGAGCTCCGCGGCGAGCTCGTCGTCGTCAACGACACGAAGGTCGTGCCGGCGCGCATCCCGATCGCCGAGCCGCGCGGCGAGGTTCTCCTCCTCGAACGGCGCGAGGACGGGACGTGGGAGGCGCTCGCACGGCCGACGCGGCGACTCAAGCCCGGCCGCCGCTACGGGCCGGTCGAGCTGCTCGAGCACCTCGGCGAGGGCCGCTGGCACCTGCGGCTCGAGGGCGAGCCGGACGGCGAGACGCCGCTCCCGCCGTACATCACCGAGCCGCTCGCCGACCCGTCCCGCTACCAGACCGTCTACGCGCGCGAGGCCGGCTCGGCGGCGGCGCCGACGGCCGGCCTCCACTTCACGCCGGAGCTGCTCGCGCAGCTCGAGCCGGCGCGCGTGACGCTGCACGTCGGCCTCGACACGTTCCGGCCGGTGAGCGAGGAGACGCTCGAGGAGCACGTCATCCACGGCGAGCGCTACGAGGTCGCGCCGGAGACGTGGGCGCGGATCCGCGACGCCGAGCGCGTTCTCGCCGTCGGCACGACGACGGTGCGCGTCCTCGAGACGCTCGCGCGCGGCGCGCCGCTCGCCGGCCGCACCGAGCTGTTCGTCACGCCGGGCTTCGAGTTCCGCCGCGTCGACGCGCTCCTCACGAACTTCCACCTGCCGCGCTCGACGCTCCTCGCCCTCGTCATGGCCTTCGCGGGAATGGAGGAGACGCGTCGTCTCTACCGGCTCGCGATCGAGGAGAGCTACCGCTTCTACTCGTTCGGCGACGCGATGCTGATCCTGTGATGAGGCCGCGGAGCGCGAACGAGTGGCGGGACTTCTGGCGCGACGGCGGGGAGCGCGACCTCCACGCGCAGCTCGAGGAGTTCGCGCCGTACTCCGTCCGGGTCGCGACGCTGCTCGGCAGCAACGCGCCGCTGCGGGCGCTCGTCGCGGAGCTCGGCCGCATCCGCGCGCACGAGCTCGCCGCGCCTCCCGATCCCGAGCGCGACGCGGAGCTCGCGGCGAAGGTCTACTCCTGGTTCGAGAGCGCCGCGCGGCCGCGCTGAGCGATCCGCAGGCCGAGCGGCGCGCTCAGCGGCAGGAGGCCGCCGGCGAGCCAGGCGAGGAGGGGGAGGGCGGCGAGCACGGCGTACGGCGCGAGCGAGTCGGCGTAGAACGAGAGCGGCTCCCCCGGGCGGTCGGGACCGTGCCCGACGAGGCGGTCGACTCTCGCGATCGCGGCGCCGAGCTGGCCGGACCGGTAGAAGGCGCCGCCCGTCTCGCCGGCGAGCAGCCGCACCTCGCCGAGGTCGGAGAGATCCGACTCGAACTTCGGGTCGAGGATCGGATGCTGATGCGGCCGGCGGATCCAGATGCGGTCGTGCGGCGAGCCGAAGCGGACGAAGACGAGCCGGATGTGCGCGTGCTTCAGCGCCGCTGCGGTCGCCGCGGCGTCGAATGACGGCCCCTCGGCGTCGGAGAGCACGACGACGACGCGGTGCTTCGTCTTCGCGAGGAAGAAGCGCGTCGACGCGAGCGTCGCGAGGTTGGCGAAGTTCGTCGCGGTCCCGCCGCCGTACAGATGCTCCGGCAACAGGCCCGGCACCGTGAGGTTGTCGATTGCGGCGACGAACAGCTGGCGGTCGCCGTTCGGCGCGGTCAGCGGCAGCGGCGACTGCGGTAGCGCTCCCGCGCCGACCGGCAGATCGGTCGGCAGGTTCCGTGCGAACTCGGCTGCCGCCGCGCGCGCCTGCTGCAGCCGCGACGGCGAGTGCGGCGAGGCGCTCGCGAACATCGAGGCGGAGGCGTCGACGAAGAGGTACGCCTCGGCGTCGGCCCGCACCTGCGCCTTCTTCGTCTGGCCCGTCGCCGGCTCGCTCGCCGCGAACACGACGAGCGCGATCACGAGCCCGGCGCAGACGCCGCGCTGGAGAGCGAGCCAGAGCCGCTGCGGCTCGAGGCCGATCGCGCGGGCGGCCCGTCGCTCCCGGCCGATCCGCCGCCACTCGACGACCGCGAGCGGCACGAGCAGGAGGAGGATGAGCAGCGCGCCGGGATGGAGCAGCACCATCAGTAGCCACCGTGGATCCGGCGACCGACGGCGCCGTTCATGCTCGGCAGCCCGTTCGCGCTCTGGATGAGGTTGTCGACGCGACCCTGGTCCGGGATCGGCTTCTGGTGCGGCGTCGACACCTTGTGCAGCGACCTCAGCTTCAGGAGGACGAGCTCGAGGTTCGTCTTCGCGGCGTCGTTCGAGCTGTTGAGGAGCACCGCCTGCCGGAACGCCGCGATCGCCTTGCCGTCGAGCTCCGGCTCGACGGGATCCTGCCCCTGGTGGATCAGCGCGTCGTAGTAGTAGCCGAGCCCGAGCATGTCCTCGAGCCGCGAGCGGCGCGCGCGGGAGTCCGGTGCCTCGGCCGCCTTCTCGAGCTCGGTGACCGTCTCCTCGAGCTTGAAGACGAGCGGCAGCGACGCCGACAGCGTGTACTTCGTCGAGCGCTTCGCCCCGTGCGCGGCGAGCCGGAACCGCTGCAGCGCCTGCCAGTAGCGCAGCTCCCCGCTCGCGCCGCTCCAGTCGAGCATCGTCCGGTCTGCGGCGTCGACGGACGGGGCGGTCGCCTTCGCGAAGAGCGCGGCGCTGACCTGGGCCTGGGCGACGTCGGCCGCGCGCTGGGCAAGCACGGCCCGCGCGAAGAGCGCGCTGCAGACGAGCGCGAGCACGACGGCACCGGCGAGGAGCCATCTCCGCTCGCCGCGGGTCATCCGAGCCTCCACGCGAGCCGCGGGAAGAAGCTCACCGCGAGCGCGGCAGCTCCGAGGAGCAGCGCGAGGAGAAGCCCGACAGCCGGGTAGCGAGCCTTGAGGATCGACGTGTGCGCCACCGGCTTGCCGTTCGTCCCGGCGACGAGGAACGGCTTGTAGAGGATGATCCGGTCGCCGAAGACCGCCCGGTACGGCGCGCTGAGCTGCGCGAGCGAGATCGGGCTCTGCCGCGTCGGCGGCAACGGCACGAGGTTGAAGCGGGCGTGGATCTCCGCGAGCCGGACGAGCTGGCGATGGAGGTGGGTCAGGTCCTTCGGGTTGTCCTGCAGGTCGCTCAGGAGCACGACCCGGCCGTTACGTGCCTGCGCGCGGGTGAGGACGCGGCGGGCGAGGGCGACGGCCCGCGAGATGATCGTGCCGCCGTCGAACGAGCCGCCCCACGGGCCGCGCGACCGCGTCGTCTCCGGGGTGAACAGACGCGACAGCCCGGCGAGGTCGGCGGCGGGGGAGGACGGCGGCGAGCCGAGCGCGGCGCTCGAGGAGAAGTAGACGACCGCGGCACGCCGGTCCGGCGGATAGCTGTGGAAGCCGTCGAGCGTCCGGGCGATCACCCGGTCGCCCTGCGTCGTGATCGAGCCGGAGAGGTCGAGGAGGAGGACGGTCTCGCCCGGCAATGCGGGCGGACGGCTCTCGCCGCCGTAGACCGCCCACGCCAGCAGCCCGGCCATCACCGCCACGAGACCGACGGCTCCGAGATAGAGGACGCGGCCGGGGATGCGTCCTGCTGCCTCGCGGATCCCCTCGGCGGCGACCGGCAGGAGCTGCGCCTCGGCGCGGCGCCGCGCGAGGACAAGGGCGGCCGCCGAGACGAGTACCGACAGGACGCAGGCGACGGCGAGGATCATGCCTTCGCCAGCCTTCGAACCTCCGCGCACAGGGCGCGGATCTCCGCCGGAGCCGGTTCCTCCGGCGCCCAGGCGAGACGCTCGGCGTGGACGGCGAGCGCGCCGTCGACGTGGCGATGGCGCAGCTCGACGGCGAGCGCGTCGAGTGCGTGGCGCTGCCGGTAGACGATGTCCTCCGGCAAGCCTGCCTCGACCCGCGCGAGCAGCGCCTGGAGGACGGAGCCGTGGCGTGCGAGCAGCTCCCGGCGGCGGCGCGCCCTGAGCCGGAGCACGACCCACGCGGCGAGCAGGACGACGAGCGAGGCGCCGGCGGCGACGAGGGCCTCCTCGGTGTCGCGACGCGGCTGGAGCCCGGGGAAGACGGCGGGCTCGGAGTCGAGGCCGTCCGTCACGGGTTGGGTCACGTCCTGCGCCCTGCTCACCTCGAGCAGCGGCGGCCAGACCGCGCGGAGGCTGCCGCCGGGGATCGAGATGGACGTCGGGCTGAACTGCACCTGCGTCGTCCCGGCGGTGCCGAGGCAGTGCCGGGAGAGACAGGCGATGCCGTAACGGAGCGAGATCCGCTCGACCCCGCCGCCGAGATCCGCCCGCTCGACGTGGCTCGAGAGGATCTGGAACGGGCCGAAGTTCGGATGGCCGTCGAACGTCGTCCGGGCCAGCCGGCGCGGCACGATCAGGTCGAGTCTCGCCTCCACCGTGTCGCCGAAGAGGATGCTGCGGCTCGAGAGCGTCGCCCGCGCCGACGGGCGCGGCGCGGAGGCCGGCGTGCCGCCGGAGCCGGTCTCGCGGAGGATCAGGACGGCCGAGGCGAGGGCGAGAAGGCCGAGCACGGCGACGCAGGCGAGCACGGCGCGTCTCATCGCAGCGGCCTCCGCCGGAGGTTCCAGTTCGTCAGCGCCTCGCCGAGCGCGGCCGGGCCGAGCTCGGACAGGATGATCGGCGGGAAGCCGTAGCCCGTGAACAGCTCCTCGAGCCGCCGCAGCCGCGCCTCGTGGGCCTCGCGCCGCTCCCGCACCTCCTCACGGCTCTGACGGAGCAGGCGGAACTGACCGCTCTCGTCGCAGACCGGGAGGGCGACCTCGGCCGCGGCCTCGGGGTAGCTCTGCTCCCAGATCGGATCCTGGACGACGACGGGCACGAGCTCCCAGTCGGCGTCGAGGACGACCGCGAGCGTGCGCTCCTCGGGGACGTGCATGAAGTCCGAGCAGCAGAAGACGAACGTCCCGCCGGGCAGCAGGTGCTCGATGGAGCGGAGGCGCTCGAACACCGTCTCGATCGTGTCCTCGGGACGGTCGTAGGAGCCGGTCTCGAGCTGCTGCCCGATCTCGTCGAGCCCGGTCACCGTCGAGGGCGGCAGCCAGCTCTCCGAGTCGAGGAAGGAGAGAGGACAGTGGTAGTGGCTCGCGGAGAGCGCGACGACCTCGGCCATCTGCCGCACCGCGTCCGGCTTGTGAAGCCACGGGTACTCGCGTGGATAGAGCGCCATCGTCGAGCTGCGGTCGACGGTGAAGCAGACGATCGGCGCTTCCTCTCCGTACGACTCGCGGACGATGAAATGGTCCTCGCCTCGGATTGCCGAGAGCCGGGCGGAGGTCGCCCAGTCGATGCGCCGGATGTCGTCCCCGACCTGGTATGGCCGGCCGCTGACGACGTCGTCGGACGTGCCGCGCCGGCGGCTTTGCGCGCTGCCGAAGAGCGAGCCGATGATCCTCACGTGCGGCTCGAGCTCGAGCAGCGGGGAGGAGCTCATGGCCGCGCTACGAGCCCGGCCGCGGCGCCCGGTCGAGGCAGGACTGCCAGACGTTCGTCCCGCCGTTGAGCGACGGCCGCAGGATCAGGCGATGGTCGATGACGAACGGGAAGAGGAACTCGACGTCGTCGGGCACGACGTAGTGCCGGCCGCCGAGCAGCGCCCACGCGCGGGCGAGGCGGTCGAGCGTCAGCGAGCCGCGCACCGAGGCGCCGACCCGCGCGGCCTCGAGCTCCCGCGTCGCCGCGACGAGGGAGACGATCCAGCGGCGCAGCGACGGCGCGACGTAGACGTGCTCGACCGCGTGCTGGAGCCGGCGGGCCTGCTCGAGCGTCGTCACCGCCTCCAGCGTGGCGAGCGGGTGGCGGACGACCTGCGCGTCGAGGATGTCCACCTCGTCCTCGAGCGACGGGTAGCCGAGCCGCATGCGGATGTAGAAGCGGTCGAGCTGGGCTTCGGGGAGCGGGAACGTCCCTGCGTGCTCGAGCGGGTTCTCCGTGGCGAGCACGAGGAAGGGCGAGTCGAGCCGGCGCGTCTCGCCGTCGACCGTCACCTGTCCCTCGGCCATCGCCTCGAGGAGTGCCGACTGCGTCTTCGGCATCGCCCGGTTGATCTCGTCGACGAGGAGGATGTTCGCGAAGACCGGGCCGGGCCGGAAGACGAACGAACGGCTCTGCTGGTCGTAGATCGAGAGGCCCGTGATGTCGAGCGGCTGGAGATCCGGCGTGCACTGGACGCGCGACGGGATCGCGCCCTCGATCGATCCCGCCATGGCGCGGGCGAGCACCGTCTTCGCGGTGCCGGGGACGTCCTCGAGGAGGACGTGGCCTCCCGCGGTGAAGGCGGCGACGATGAGCTTGATCTCCGACGCCTTGCCGCGCACGACGCTGCCGATGTTCTCGCGGAGCGCGCCCGCGACATGCTGCGCCTCGGCGATCGCGTCCGCGACCTCGGGGCTGAGGCCTTCGCTTGGCCGGAATCGACTACTCGTGTCCATAGGTCCTCTCTGAGGTGAGACGAGCGGCGGGAGAATCAGTTGGCTCGCCTGTCGGCGCAGGGTACGGGACGGGAATTCTCGCACGACAACGTACGCCGAGCGGAGAGCGGCGGATTGCCGGCCGGGCTACTCGGAGTCGGACAGGGCCGCGCTCGCCTGCTGGATCGCCTCGATGACGTCCTGCTCGAGCAGCTCGAGCAGCGGCGTGTCGCGCAGCGTCTGCCAGACGAACTGGCGGGAGCCGCACCGCCGCACGTAGTCGTCCTCGATGACCTCTGCGAGGCTTCGGCCGCGGCGGTGCTCGCGCCGGATGTACGACAGGAGCCGCTCCTGCCGGAAGGGACGCCGCGCGGCGAAGAAGTACGGCGTCTCGGAGAGGTGTCCGGGGCCGGGCATCGTATTGCGATCGATTCCCGGAATCCGGCCGGGGAAACCGGGAGGCGTGTCTACGCTCCGGCCGTGAGCGAGGTCTTCGAGGTCACTGCCCGGGACGGGCTCGCGCGCGCCGGCGTCCTCCGCACGGCGCACGGCGAGGTGCGGACGCCGGCGTTCATGCCGGTCGGGACGAAGGCGACGGTGAAGGCGGTCGACCCCGACGAGCTGCGCGGGATCGGCGCCGAGATCGTCCTCGGCAACACGTACCACCTCCATTTCCGGCCCGGCGAGGAGCTGGTCGCCGAGCTCGGCGGCCTCCACGCGTTCATGGGCTGGGACGGGCCGATCCTCACGGACTCCGGCGGCTTCCAGGTCTTCTCCCTCCGCGACACGCTGCTCGAGACGGACGACGACGGCGTCACGTTCCGCTCGGTCTACGACGGCGCGCCCGAGCGGTTCACGCCCGAGCTCGCGGCGCGGGTGCAGGAGCGGCTCGGCTCCGACATCGCGATGTGCCTCGACATCTGCCCGCCGGCGGGCGTGCCGCGCGCGGAGCTCGAGGAGGCGGTCCGCCGGACGACGCTGTGGGCCGAGACACAGCGCGACCTGCCGCGCGCGCCGGAGCAGCTCCGCTTCGCGATCACGCAGGGCGGCCTCGACCTCCAGCTGCGGCAGCGCTCGTCCGAGGCGCTCGTCGCGCTCGACTTCGACGGCTACGCGATCGGCGGCCTGAGCGTGGGGGAGCACCGTGAGCCGATGTTCGAGGCGACGACCGCGGCGGCCGGCTTCCTGCCGGAGGAGAAGCCGCGCTACTTCATGGGGATCGGCGACCCGGAGGGGGTGCTCGAGGTGATCGCGCGCGGCGTCGACATGTTCGACTGCGTCCTCCCGACCCGCACCGCTCGCACCGGCAGCGCCCTCACGAGCGAGGGCCGTCTCAACCTCCGCAACGCCCGGTTCGCGCGCGACGCGCGGCCGCTCGAGGACGGCTGCGCGTGCCCCGCCTGCGCCCGCTTCAGCCGTGCCTACATCCGCCACCTCGTCAACCAGCAGGAGATCCTCGGGCTACGGCTGCTCAGCCTGCATAATCTGCGCTTCCTGCTCGATCTCGTGGCAGCGGCGCGAGCCGCGATCGAGCGCGGCGGGTTCACGTCCTGGCGGGAAGAGACGCTCGCACGAGCGAAGGGAGCGGCATGACGATCGTGGCGGCGACGACGACAACGGCGAGTCACGGCAGCAGCGGCGGCTCGTTCGTCTTCCTGATCATCATCGTCGCCTTCGTCCTTCTCTGGCTGATCGTCGTCCGGCCGCAGCGGAAGCGCCAGAACGTCCAGAAGCAGATGCTCTCCGACCTTCGCGTCGGCGACGACGTCCTGACCGCGGGAGGTCTCTACGGGCGCGTGACGGGCATCGAGGACGACGAGGTGCGCGTCGAGATCGCGCCGAGCACCGAGGTTCGCGTCGCGCGGCGGGCGATCGGGGCGATCCTCACCGAGCGCGACGAGCACGAGCACGACGCCTCCGCCGACGAGCCCGAGGACAAGGACGACGAGCGCTGGCAGTCCGCCTTCGGCGAAGGCTCGGATGCGGAAAAGCCCGGCTAACCTTCTCCGCGGTTTTGAGAGAGCGGCGTAACTATCTCCTCCTGATGGCCGCGATCGCGGCCGCGCTCGTCGGCGCGGTCATGCTCGCGGTGCCCGGCTCGCCGATCTACCGCGCGCCGACGAAGGGCCTCGACCTCCAGGGCGGCCTCGAGGTCGTCCTCAAGGCCGTGCCGCCGCGCGGCCAGCAGGTCACGCCGGCGCAGATGCAGACGGCGCAGCAGATCATGGAGCAGCGCGCGAACGCGACCGGCGTCTCGGCGCCGAACGTCGCGCTGCAGGGGAGCGACCAGATCGTCATCCAGCTCGCGGGGATCCACGACCCGGCGAAGGCGGCGTCGATCATCGGATCGACGGGCCAGCTGCAGTTCTTCGACTTCGAGAAGGACCTTGCCGCACCGACGGTCAACAACTACAAGCCGACGCCGTACCCGACGCTCTACAGCCTCCTGACCCAGATCCAGGGCCAGGTGAAGTCGGCGGGTCCGCCGTCGTACTACTACCTTTTCACGACGAAGACCGTCACCAAGCACACGACGGTCAAGGGCAAGAAGAAGACCACGACGACGAAGAAGCACGTCCTCCTGCAGGGAGCGCCGCTGAAGCGGGAGCTCCTGGCCGGCTACAAGCACCACCGGCAGCCGGCCGGCTCGCAGATCCTCATGGTCCCCGGTAACCGTGAGGTCGTGCACGGAGGGCCGGCGACCGTCGTCCAGGCGACGCAGCCGGTCGGGAGGTCCCCGGACGGCCAGTACTGGTACCTGTTCAAGTACTACTCGCCGCCGACCGCGCAGCATCCGAACGGGCCGCCGGAGCTGACGGGCAAGGATCTGAACGAGGGCGCGATCGGCGCGGACATCAGCACGACGGACAACCAGCCGGAGGTGACGCTCGGCTTCACGAGCCACGGGTCGAAGGAGTTCCAGGCGATCACGAAGGCCGAGTACCAGCGCGGCCTCCAGCAGGCCGGCTTCAACGGCTCGGCCGGGACGCTCAACCAGCAGTACGCGCAGCACAACGCGATCGTCCTCGACGGCAAGCTCGTCTCGACCCCGTACATCAACTACGCGGACAGCAGCTTCGAGCTCGGCATCGCCGGCAACGCGTCGATCAACGATCTCGGGACGCTCAAGGCCGCGCAGAACCTCGCGCTCATCCTCCAGAGCGGCTCGCTGCCGTACAAGTTCCAGCGGCTCGAGGAGACGGAGGTCACGGCGACGCTCGGGAAGAGCTCGCTCCACCAGGCGATCCTCGCGTCGGTCGCGGGCCTGCTCATCGTCGCGCTCTTCCTGCTGGTCCTCTACCGCTTCCTCGGCCTCGTCGCCGTCCTCGGCCTCGCGATCTACGGGCTCCTCTACTACGCGGCGATCCTCCTCTTCAACGTCACGCTGACGCTGCCGGGCTTCGCGGGCCTGATCCTGACGATCGGCGTCGCAGCCGACGCGAACGTCGTCGTCTTCGAACGCATCAAGGAGGAGGTGCGGGCCGGCAAGTCCGTCCGCGCTGCGGTCTCGGCCGGCTACGGCAAGGGCTTCCACACGATCCTCGACGCGAACGTGGTGACCGTGATCACGGCGATGATCATCTTCCTCATCGCCGTCGCGGACGTGAAGGGCTTCGCCCTCATGCTCCTGATCGGCACCGTCATCTCGCTGCTCACCGCGGTCGCGGCGACCCGCGCGATGCTCGGGCTGCTCTCCGGCTTCCGCTGGTTCGACAACCCGCACTTCATGGGCGCGCACGGCCAGCAGACCGCGAGGTGGCTGCAGATCGACTTCATGCGGCGGCGCTACCTGTGGTTCGCGATCTCCGGCGCGATCATCGTCGCCGGGCTGGCCGCTCTGGGCATGGGTCGCCTGAACCTCGGCATCGACTTCAAGGGCGGCACGCAGTTCCAGTTCCAGACGCAGAGCTCCTATTCGCAGAGCACGGTCTCGGATTTCTTCACGGCGCACCGGGTGCCGCCAGAGGTCGTGCAGGGCACGGGCAAGCAGCAGGCGAACGGCGACTCGAACCAGTGGCAGGTACGAACGAAGGCGCTCAAGCCGGGCGTGCAGAGGAACCTCGAGCAGCAGATGAAGAGTTCGCTCGGCTCGTCCAACATCAGCGTCAAGGCCGTTTCCGGGACGTTCGGACACCAGATCGCCATCGACGCGATCTACGGGATCATCGTCTCCCTGATCCTGATCACGCTCTACATCACGATCAGGTTCGACCTGAAGTTCGCGATCCCGGTCATCCTCGCGATGCTCCACGACATAGCCGTGACCGTCGGCGTGTACGCCCTCGTGGGGAAGGAGGTCTCCGTCGCGACGGTCGCCGCCGTCCTGACGGTGCTCGGCTATTCGATCTACGACACGATCATCATCTTCGACCGCATCAGGGAGAACATCCCGATCATGCGGAAGGAGCCGTTCGCGACGATCGCCAACGTCTCGCTGTGGGAGACGATCCGCCGTTCGCTGGCGACGACGTTCATCACCCTCCTGCCGATCATCTGTCTCGAGATCCTCGGCGGCGCGACGCTCAAGGACTTCGCCTTCGCGCTCATCGTCGGAGTCACGTCGGGTGCCTACTCCTCGATCTTCATCGCCGCGCCGCTGCTCACGATCTGGAAGGAGCGGGAGCCCGACTACGCGCGCAAGAAGGCCGCCGCGCGGGCCGTCGCGCCGGCGGGAGACGTCGACGGCCGCGGCGATGCCGCGCTCGCGGCGTCGGAGTCGGCTCTTGCCGCCGAGCCGACGCCTGAGCTCGTCGACGTCGTCACCGCGACGCCGTCGGAGCCGTCCGCGCAGGAGCGCCGGGAGAAGCGGCGGCAGCGGCGCCGCTCGAGGCCGCATGGCAGAGCTCGCTAGTGGCACAGCGCGGTAGCGGACGCCTCCTCCTCGACGCCGTCGAGGAGCTGTTCGCGGAGCTGCCGAGCCGCGTCCGCGGCGGGCGGGAGAAGGTCTCGGAGCAGGCAGTGGCCGCGCTGAACGCGCTCGTCGAGGACCTCGACCTCGTTCGGCACGAGGATCTCGAGGAGCTCGAGCTCCGGGTCGCGCAGCTAGAGCACAGGTTGCGCTTGCTCGAGGGCCCGCGCGACCTGCCGCCCCCGGCCGCATAGCTGGCTCGCGAAAGCTGCGCTTTCGCTCGCCGTTGAAGGAACTCCGCGCGCCGGAAGCGCGGTTCCGGCGCGCTCCGTGCCGAGTGCTCGTCTCCCGCCGCGGCGGGCGCCTACGGCGCGCGCCGGGGAGCGGGGAAGCCTGCGGCTAAGTCGGCTTCGCTCGCCTTAGCCTCCGGCAGATGAGGGGAGGGGCGCGCGCAGGCGAGGCGCTCCCTACCATGGTTGGCGGTGTCTCACTCCACTGAGGCTTCACGCGCGTGGCTCCCGGATGTGTCGAACGGCGAGCTGATCGCCTTCGTTCTGTGGGGCGTGGTGGAGTTCGCCCTCGCGCTTTCCGCGATCCTCGTCATCGTCCATCGGGCCGTCGCGCTGCCGCATGGCAGTCGGCTCCCCACGCACTTCTTGATCGGCTGGGCAGTCACGTGGGGAGGGGCGATGGTCGGGCTCTCCCTGCTCGGCGGCGCGCTTGTCTTCCGGCGCACAGCCCCTTGGGATGTGGTGCTGACCTGGCCGTGGCTTGTAGGAGGCGCAGTATTCGTTGCCTACATGCTCGGCCTGAGCGGACAGATGGATCAGGGATCGCGCTTGTGCGGGAACCAGCCGGGCGGTTGCGACCTGAGCTGGGGTTTCGGAGGCGCGATAGTGGGCGGAGCCGCTGCGCCCGTCCTAGGCGGCACATTTGCGGTCGGCGCATCCCTGAAGCGGCTCCTGTTACGCCGAGGCCAACACCGCCCCGGGTGACATTCCCGAGCACCGCCGCAGGCGAGCGTGCCCGATTGACGACGCCTAGGTCCTACGCGGCGCGGCGGAAGCGGGTCACCGTCGCGGCGAGGAAGCGCTCCGCGTCGTAGACGATCAGGCCGCAGATCGCGGCGAGCGGCAGCTCCGCGAGCGCCGCCTCCGCGACCGCCTCCCAGAGCTCGCTGCCCGCCTGCGACGTGACGACGTCGAACCACGCGTCGCAGCAGAGCATCGTCCCCGTCGCCGCGGCGAACGGCACGAGCCACTGCGAGCCGCGCAGCATCGCCCACGTCGTCGCGACGATCGACGCCGTGAGGCCGACGTCGAAGCCGACCCAGGCGACGTCGTAGTGGAACGTCAGGTGCCGCGAGGGCAGCGTGAACGTGAGATAGAGGATCCACGGGACGAGCAGGATCGCGACGACGGCGAGGAGCGCGGTCGCCCAGCGCGGCACCCGGATCCGGAGAGGCTCGTCCGGCACGCACACGTTGTACCCTGGCCGGGTGACGCTGCGGATGCCGAAGGCGGAGCAGCTGCTGGCCTGGGGGGCCGCCGGCGTGGGAGTGATCGGGATCGTCTCCGCGCTGACGCCGGAGATGGCCGACCGCGTCAAGGTCGTCCGTGGACTGCTTCCGCCCGGCTGGCCGGAAGGGGCGCGCGTCCTCACGCTCTGCTGCGCGATCGGCCTGATCTGGCTCTCCCGTTCGCTCGCCCGCCGCCGCCGCCGCGCCTGGCAGCTCGCGGTCGTCGTCGTGGTCGCGTCGGCGATCATGCACCTCGCGAAGGGCCTCGACTTCGAGGAGGCGACGATCTCGCTGCTGCTCCTCCTCGCGCTCCTGCGGTGGCGAAAGCGGTTCGACGTCCCCGGCGATCCAGCGAGCGTGCGGCCGTTGTTCGGGCTCGGCGCCGCGCTCGCTGCGATCGGTGCGGTCGGGGTCGCCTCCGAGCTGCCGGGCCACGACCTGCCGGCGCGCGCGTTCGACGCGCTGACGGCCGTCGGGATCGTTCTCGGCTTCGCCGCTCTCTACTTCTGGCTCCGCCCGTTCGGCCAGGCGGTCGCGCAGAGCGTGGGGGAGCGGCGCGTCGCGCGCGCCCTCGTCGACGCCTATGGCAGCGACAGCCTCTCCTTCTTCGCGCTGCGACGGGACAAGAGCTACCTCTTCTCGCCGACGCGCCGCGCCTTCCTTGCGTACCGCGTCGTCGCGGGCACGGCGCTCGTCAGCGGCGACCCGGTCGGGGACGAGGCGGAGATCGACGCGCTCCTCGCCGAGCTCTGGCGCCTCGCGCGCGCGCACGGCTGGCGGATCGCCGTCGTCGGCGCCTCCGAGCATTACCTCGACCGCTACCGCGCGCTCGGGCTGAAGCCCGTCCCGCTCGGCGAGGAGGCAGTGCTCCGGCCCGCCGAGTTCTCGCTCGAGGGACGCGCGATCCGCAAGGTGCGGCAGTCCGTTTCGCGGCTCACGAAAGCGGGCTACACCTTCCGCGTCGTCCCGGCCGACGACGTCTCGTCCGGGCTCGAGGAAGAGCTCGCGGACGTCTCCGCCGCGTGGCGTGGCAACCAGGCGGAGCGCGGCTTCTCGATGGCGATCGACGACCTCCACGTTCCCGGCACGGTGCTCGCGATCGCCGCCGACGAGAACGGACAGGTCGGCGGCTTCCTCCACCTCGCGCCCTCGCCGGCCGGCGGCGGCTGGTCGCTCTCGACGATGCGCCGCCGGCCGGGCTCGCCGAACGGGCTCACGGAGTTCCTCATCGTCGAGACGATCGCCTGGGCGCGCGAGGTCGGCGCGAGCGAGCTCTCCCTCAACTTCTGCGCCTTCACCGACGTCATCTCCCCGGAACGCGCGACGAGCTGGTGGAGACGCCTCGTGCGGCGCGGGCTGCTCCTCGCCGACAACGTCTTCCAGCTCGAGCGGCTCTACTCGTTCAACCGCAAGTTCTTCCCGGAGTGGCGCCGCCGCTACATCTGCGTCGAGCGCTTCACCGACATCCCGGCCGTCGGGCTCGCGTACCTCCACGCCGAGTCGCTGCTCGTCCCGCCGGGCCCGTGGACGCGCCGCCGCCGCGCCGCCGCCTGACATTCGGCGCGAATCTCCCTACCCTTCAGTCATGAGCACGACCCGGTCGATCGGACGCCTGTCGGAGATCGCGCAGGTCATGGTGCGCCACGGCTTCGGCTATTTCCTCGAGACGAACCGGCTCAGCGACCTCCTGCCCGGCCACTCGGCGGAGGACCGCCTCGAGGCTGCGGCCGCCGAGCACGGCCCGTCGTCGACGCGCGGCCAGCATCTGCGCGAGGTGCTCGACGAGCTCGGCCCGACGTTCGTGAAGTTCGGGCAGCTCCTCTCGACACGTCCGGACATCGTCCCGCCGGACATCGCGAGCGAGCTGCGCGGCCTGCAGGACGACGTGCGTCCCTTCCCGTTCGAGCAGGCCGAGCGGGTGATCGAGGAGGACCTCGGCAACACGCTCGAGCGGCTCTTCGTCGACTTCGACCCCGCACCCGTCGCGGCCGCCTCGATCGGCCAGGTGCACCGCGCGACGCTCCCGAACGGGCGCACCGTCGCCGTCAAGGTGCAGCGGCCGGGCGCCGTGCGGCAGATCGAGGCCGACCTCGTCCTCCTCTACCAGGCGGCGCGGCTCGTCCAGGAACGGATCCGCGCGCTCGACTTCGTCGACGCCCGCTCGGTCGTCGACGAGTTCGCGCGCTCGATCCGGAAGGAGCTCGACTACCGGCTCGAGGGACGCAACGCGCAGGCGTTCCACCGCAACTTCGCCGGCTATGCGCACGTCCGCGTCCCGAAGGTCTACTGGCACTACTCGAGCACGCGCGTCCTCACGCTCGAGTGGATCGAGGGGATCCAGCTCGCCGACGTCGACCTCGTCTCGATGACGCTCGACGAGCGCCGTGACCTCGCCTACCGGATGACCGAGACGTGGATGACGATGATCTTCCGGCACGGCTTCTTCCACGCCGACCCGCATCCGGCGAACATCCTCGTGACCCCCGAAAGCGGCACGATCGGCCTCGTCGACTTCGGCTCCGCCGGGAAGCTCACCGACGACGACATGTCGAAGCTGACCGGCCTGTTCATCGACGCGGCGAACGAGAACATCGACGCGCTCCCGAAGCGGCTCGCCGACCTCGGCGTCCGCTATCCGAAGGAGCGGGAGGGGGAGCTCCGCGCCGAGCTCCGCGAGCTCTATTACCGCTACTACGGCGCGAGCCTGAGCGAGATCGACCCGCTCCAGGTGATGCGGGAGGGATTCCAGCTCATCTACTCGATGAACCTCCGGCTGCCGACGCGGTTCCTCCTCCTCGACCGGGCGATCGCGACGCTCGGCTCGGTCGGGCAGGAGCTCTATCCGGACTTCAACGTCTTCGAGGTGGCTCGGCCGTACGCACGCGACCTGATGCTCGAGCGGTTCACGCCCGAGCGCGTCGCGCGGCGGGCGCGGCGCGAGGCGATCCGCTACGCGCAGGTGATCGCCGAGGCGCCGCACCAGTTCCACGACTTCATGGAGGAGATCCGGGACGGCCAGATCGAGGTCGGCTTCGTCCACAAGGGTCTCGACGACCTGCTCGCGAAGCTCGACACGCTCTTCAACCGGCTCGTGATCGCGCTCGTCGTCGTCGGCGGGCTGATCGGCTCGAGCCTGATCGGCATCTTCGCGAAGGGCGGCCCGCACTTCCTCGGCGTCAACATCATCTCGATCGCCGGCTTCGCCCTCTCGGGCCTGCTCGGGGTCTGGCTGCTCTGGGGCGTCGTCAGATCCGGACGCCTCTAGCGTCCGAATCCTCCCGCCGGCCGAGTCCGTTTCCGGCTGCCCGTAACGGTTTCGGCGCACTTGCCGGCGTAGCCTCGGAGGCATGACCGCACTCGTCCTCACCGAGCCCGAGCCCGCCGTGCGCGGCTTCCTCGAGCGCCAGCTCCGCAACGACGGCTTCGACGTCCTCTCGTACGAGCGCGCCGAGCAGCTGCCGCGGGCCGCCGAGCCGGACGTGCTCCTGCTCGGGGACGCGGACGCGCTCGACCGCGGCCTCGTTCCCGACTGTCCCGTCATCGTGCTCGGCGGAGCGGATCCGGCCGCGCGCGTGCGCGCGCTCGCGCGGGCCGACGACTGCCTCGCGCGGCCGTTCGTCTACGAGGAGCTGCTCGCGCGGATCCACGCGCTCCTCCGCCGTTGCCCGCCGCGGCTCGAGCGGATCGAGGTCGGGCCGCTCGTCGTCGACCGGCCGGCGCGCCGGATCCTCGTGAACGGGCAAGAGGTCGAGCTCTCGGCGAAGGAGTTCGCGCTGCTCGTCAAGCTCGCCCTCGACCCCGACCGGGTCTTCAGCCGCGAGCAGCTGCTCCGCGACGTCTGGGGATTCCGGACGTACGTGCCGACGCGGACGCTCGAGTCGCACGCCTCCCGGATCCGCCGCAAGCTCGCGGCGGCCGGGCTGCGCGACTGGATCGTGAACGTCTGGGGCGTCGGCTACAAGCTCCGCCCGGCGCCCGATCCCTCTTAGTGGAAGCCGCCCCAGCGGGTGGCGACGATGAGGAGGACGAAGCCGGCGGCGAGGGCGAGGCCGCCGAGCGTCTGGCCCGCCCGCTTGCCGAACGGGGTCATCCCGCCGAACAGGAGCGCGGCGCCGCCGATGAGGCCGAGGAGCTCTCCCACCTCGGCGATGCGGACGCCGGTGTGTGGCTTGATCGAGATGAAGAGGAGTGTCATGTCCCGATGATTGCGCCTCGGGCGGACGACTCCTTCCCGGCCGGCCCTACAACAGCGCGCCCTCGAGGCGGAGGAGCCATTCCTTCCGCTCGAGCCCGCCGCCGTAGCCCGTGAGGCTGCCGCTCGCGCCGACGACGCGGTGGCAGGGGAGGACGATCGGCACCGGGTTCCGGTTCATGACCGTCCCGACCGCGCGGGCGGCCTTCGGCGCGCCGACCTGGGCGGCGAGGGCACCGTACGTCGTCGTCCGGCCGTACTCGACGCGGCTCAGCTCGGCGAGGACGCGCTGGTGGAACTCCGGGGCCCCCCGCAGGTCGAGCTCGAGGTCGAAGGCGTGGCGACGGCCGGCGAAGTACTCGTCGAGCTCGCGGCGCACGCGGTCGACCGCGCGGGGACTGCGGAGGACGCGCGGGCCGAAGCGGCGCGCGAGATCCTCGAGCTCGCTCTCGGGGTCGGGATCGAAGTGGACGCGGCAGAGCCCGCGCTCCGAGACGCCGACGAGCAGGGAGCCGACCGGCGTGTCGTCGAGCACGTCGTAGGCGACGTCGAGCAGGTCCGCCGCCGCTGCGGCCGCGCGGAACCGCTCGTCGAGGGTTGCGGGAACTCCGGTCATGAGAGGGCCTTCCTTTCTCGGCGCAGCCGCCGGACACCGGCGGACGCCGCCTGGCGCGCCGCAGCCTCGGTCGAGCCGAGGGCGGCGCCGATCTCGTCGTAGCCGAGCGCGTAGCCGTAACGGAGCACGACCGCCGCCCGCTCCTTCGGCGGCAGCCCGTCCGTGAGCGGCGCGAGCTCCTCGAAGGCCGGGCGGACGTCCTCGCCGGCCGGCTCGACGACGAGCTCGCCGGCCGGACGCTCTCGCCGCGCCGCGTCGACGAGCGCGCTCGCCGCGATCGTCAGCGCCCAGGCGCGCAGGTGCTCGCCGTGCTCGAGCCGGTCGTATGCGCGCAGGGCGCGGAGGAAGGTCTCCTGGAACAGATCGTCCGCCCGCTCGCGTCCCGCGCGCCGGCGGAGGAAGGCGAGCACCTCTCCCTTGTGCAGCTCGTAGAAGCGCTCGAACGGTGGCACGGCGACCGTCATCGAGTCATGAAACGTACTCCGGCGCCAAGATGTGAGATGTGCCGCAGGTCGCCGTCGTCGGTCACGTCGAGTGGGTGGAGTTCGCGCGCGTCGAGGACGTGCCGGCGCCGGGCGAGATCGTCCACGCCCTCGAGACGTGGGAAGAGGCCGCCGGGGGCGGCGCGGTCGCGGCCGTGCAGCTCGCCAACCTCGACGGCTCCTGCCTCTTCTTCACCTCGCTCGCCGACGACGAGCTCGGCCGCCGCGCCCGTGAGGAACTCGAAGGACGCGGCGTCACCGTCCACGCGAGCACGGCTCACGGTCCTCAGCGCCGCGCCTTCACGCACGTCAACGAGGGGGGCGAGCGCACGATCACCGTGATCGGCGAGAAGCTGCGCCCGTCCGGTGAGGACGCGTCGCTGCCGTGGGAGGAGCTCTCCCGTTGCGCCGCCGTCTACTTCACCGGCGGCGACGTCGCGGCGCTCGAGGCGGCGCGTCGCGCGGGCATCCTCGTTGCGACCTCGCGCGAGCTGCCGACGCTGCGCCGCGCGGGCGTCGAGGTCGACGTGCTCGTCGGGAGCGGGGAGGACGCGGGCGAGCGGTTCGAGCCGGGCGACCTCGAGCCGCCGCCCGGCATCGTCGTCACGACAGCGGGCGCGCTCGGCGGCTGGATCCGCCCCGGCGGGCCCTTCCGCGCTGCGCCGATCCCCGGCGACGTCTCGGATGCGTACGGCTGCGGCGACTGCTTCGCCGCCGGCCTCACGTACGGCCTCGCGCTCGGGCAGCCTGTCGACGAGGCGGTCGCGCTCGGCTCCCGCTGCGGCGCCGCCATCCTCACCGGTCGCGGCGCCTACGAGGGACAGCTCACGAGCGCCGGCTGACGACCGGCCCGCGCTCCCGTTCGGCCTCGACCTCGCGCTCGGTCTTCTCGTCGAGCGCCTCGGCCGTCTCGCGCGGGAGCGGCGCCGAAAGGTCGGTCACGTCCGTGTGCGCCGGCTCGCGCTCGGGCAGGCCGTGCGCGCCGCGGACGACCGCCGCGAGCGCGACGACCAATCCGAGTCCTGCAAGTCCGATCAGCAATGCCCAACCCCAGAACGGCATCGATTCCTCCTTTCGTGTTCTTCCTCCAACGAGATCGCTTCGCGCCCGGTTACGTCGCTGGACAAAGTGGTCCCTGGTGGGGTAAAGTGGGGCCCGGTGGGTGAGCTAGGCGGGATGAGGAGAGCGGCCCCATGCTCCTTGGCGAGTACGAGCACACAATCGACGACAAGAATCGCTTGACCTTGCCGGCGAAGTTCCGCAGGGACTTCGAGGACGGCTGTGTCGTCACGCGCGGGCTCGACGGCTGCCTCTGGGCGTGGACGCCGCAGAGCTGGGGCAACTACCGCGACTCGATCCTCGCCACGCTCCACCCGCTGAGCAAGGAAGGCCGTCGCATGCAGCGTCATTTCTTCTCCGGCGCCGCCGAGTCGGTGCCGGACCGGCAGGGCCGGGTGATCCTCCCGGCCGCCCTGCTCGAGCACGCGAAGCTCGGGCGGGACGTCGTCGTCGCCGGCGTCAACGACCACCTCGAGATCTGGGACCGCGCCGCGTGGAAGCGCGAGCTCGCCGAAGTCGAAGGGAGTGCTGAGGATGTTGCCGAACGTCTTGCAGCCCACGGAAGCTGACCACGTTCCCGTCCTCGCGGAGGAGGTGCGCGCGTCCCTCGCGGTGCGCCCGGGCGAGTCGGTGATCGACGCGACGTTCGGCGCCGGCGGCCACGCCGCGCTCCTCGCCGCCGACCTGCACGGCAAGGGGAAGCTGACCGCGATCGACCGCGACCCGACTGCGCGGACGTACTTCGAGCGGCTCGAGAAGCGCGTCGCCGTCAACGCGCGGCTGCTGCGCGGCGACTTCGGCGTCGTCCTGCCGCAGCTCGCGGCGAACGGCGTCCGCGCCGACGCGATCCTCCTCGACCTCGGCGTCTCCTCGATGCAGCTCGACCGTCCCGAGCGCGGCTTCTCGTACGCGGCGGACGCGCCGCTCGACATGCGCATGGACCCGACGCAGGAGGAGAGCGCGCGCGACCTCGTCAACGAGTGGAGCGAGCGCGACCTCGCCGCGATCTTCCGCCGCTACGGGGAAGAGCGCTACGCGAAGCAGATTGCCCGCGCGATCGTCCGGCGGCGGAAGGAGCAGCCGTTCGAGCGGACCGGCGAGCTCGTGGACACGATCAAGGCCTCGATCCCGGCGCCGGCGCGGTTCGGCGACGGCCATCCCGCGAAGCGCGTCTTCCAGGCGCTCCGGATCGCGGTCAACGGCGAGCTCGACGCGCTCGAGGCGGCGCTGCCGGCGGCGCTCGAGATGCTCCGCCCGGGCGGGCGCCTCGCGGTCATCTCCTTCCATTCGCTCGAGGACCGGATCGTGAAGCGGTTCATGCGCGACCGCGAGCGCGGCTGCGAGTGCCCGCCCGACTTCCCGGTCTGCGTCTGCGGGCACGAGCCGGAGCTCCGCGCGCTGCAGCGCCGGCCGATCCGGCCGAGCGGGGTGGAGCTCGCCGCGAACCCGCGCGCCTCGTCGGCGCGGCTGCGGGTCGCCGTGAAGACGCGGGAGACGGCGTGAGCGCCCTCGAGTCCTGGTTCGCACCCGCGGTCGCCGAGCCGCTCCCGGCTCGCCGGCCGCGGCGTGCACCCGAACGGCCGGCGCGGGCGCGGACGCAAGCCCGCGCGCCGCGCCGGCACGTCCACCGCCGGGTTCGTGCCCACATCGTCTGGATGGTGCTGTTCGCCCTCCTCCTCGTCGGAGTCGTGGCGATGAACGTCGCCGTCCTCCGCGCGAACGTCTCCGTCAACCAGCTCGACCAGGAGATCGCCCACAAGCGGGCGCTGAACCAGCTGCTCGCCTCCGAGCTCTCGGCGAAGCGCTCCGCGCCGCAGGTCGAGGCGGCGGCACACCGGCTCGGCCTCGTCCAGGCGCAGGCCACCGACACGGGCTATCTCGACCTGCGCCATCCGTAGCCTTTCGCCGATGCGCGCGCGGATCGTCAACTCCCGACTCCGCCTTCTTCTCCTCCTCATCGTCCTCACGTTCGGCGGGCTGCTCGCGCGCTCGGCGTACCTCCAGACCGTCCAGGCGTCGACGCTCTCCGCCCGTGCCCAGTACCAGACGAAGCTCTCGGTCGTCCTGCCGGCAAGCCGCGGGACGATCTTCGACCGGCTCGGCACGCCGCTCGCGATCGGCGACCCGGCGACCGACGTCGTCGCCGATCCGATGCAGATCTCCAATCCGGCGCAGACGGCGCGTGTCGTGGCCCGGGTGCTCGGAGTTCGCTTCCGGCCGCTCCTCCACGCGCTCTCGCAGCGGAAGAGCCAGTACTACCTCGTCGAGCGGCAGGCGCCGCCCGCGCAGGCCGCCGCGCTCGAGAAGAAGAACCTGACGGGATTCACGTTCCAGTCGGACGAGCGGCGCGACTATCCGCAGGGAACGGTCGCCGCGCCTCTGCTCGGCTACATGGGAGTCGACCACCCGCTCGGCGGCCTCGAGACCTCGCTCAACCAGCAGCTCTCGGGGACGCCCGGCCACGAGATCGTCGTCCGGGACGCGCTCGGGCAGGTGATCGACACGCAGCAGGAGCAGGCAGCGCGCGACGGGCACGACGTCTTCCTCACGATCGACAGCCATATCCAGGCGGAGGCGGAGCAGGTGCTCGCGACCACGCTCCGGCAGTGGCACGCGAAGGACGCGACGGCCATCGTCATGGATCCGCGCACCGGCGCGATCCTCGCCATGGCGCAGCAGCCGGACTTCAACGCGAACGACTTCCCGAAGGCGTACGCGCGCGGGCTCACGGTCGACCACGCGATCGACGACGTCTTCGAGCCCGGCTCGGTGTTCAAGGTCGTCACGATCGGCGGCGCGCTCGCCCAGCACGACATCACGCCGAACACGGTGTTCCGCGTGCCCGGCTCGCTCCAGGTCTCGACGCTCAACCTCCATGACGCCGAGCCGCACGGCACCGAGTACCTCAAGGTCTCGCAGATCCTCCAGCGCTCGTCGAACATCGGGACGGTCGAGATCGCGGAGAAGTACCTCGGCGAGGCCGGGCTGAAGAAGTGGATGGGGCGGTTCGGATTCGGCCAGCCGACCGGCATCGACTTCCCCGGCGAGAGCCCCGGGATCCTGCCGTCGTACTGGTCGGGGCCGACGATCGGCAACGTCCCGATCGGCCAGGGCGTCTCGGTGACCGCGCTCCAGCTCGCCTCGGTCTACTCCGCGATCGCGAACAACGGCCTCTGGATCCAGCCGCATGTCGTCGACCACGTGCTCAACGAGCAGCCGCCGAAGCGGGCGCGCCGCCGGATCCTCCCGGTCGGCGTCGACCACCAGCTGCGGAACATGCTCCGCGGCGTCGTCTCCGACCAGGGGACGGCCGTGCTCGCCAAGATCCCCGGCTACACCGTCGCCGGCAAGACCGGCACCGCCCAGAAGCCGGGCGGTCACGGCTACATCCCGGGCGCGTACGTCGCCACGTTCGTCGGGATGGTGCCCGCCTCGAACCCGCGCCTGGTCGTCCTCGTGAGCGTCGACGAGCCGCACGGCCAGATCTATGGCGGCCTCGTCGCCGCACCCGCCTTCGAGCAGATCGCCTCCTTCGACCTCCAGTACCTCGAAGTCCCGCCCGACTTGAAGATTCCGTAGCGAGTCCTGCGGACTCGCTACGGGCGAGGCGGAACTCCGCGCGCCGGAAGCGCGGTTCCGGCGCGCTCCGTGCTCTAGGGCCTGTCCTTGGGGTCGCGTGGTTCGGTGCGGCTCTGTCGTCGCGAGCGCGCAGGCCTGCGGCGTGCCCGCTCGCTGGTTCGCGGCGGCGTAAGCCTCCGTCTTACGCCGCCGCCGAGACGTTCGCGCGCTTCCAGCGGTTGAAGTGCGCTTCGACCGAGAGCCGCAGGCCGAACCGCGCTCGCGCCGGCCTCCGCCGCGCGCGAGCGCACAAGACAAACCTCCCGTCCAGAGCATCTCCAGCAAGACAGCACGGAGCCGACCGGAGACCGCGCTCTCCGGTCGGCGCAGTTCCGCCACCAGCAAGCGAGTCCGCAGGACTCGCGAGCTCCTAGACGACGAAGTTGACGAGCTTGCGGGGGACGACGATCGTCTTGCGCGGTTCGCCGCCGTTCAGGTGCGCGCGCACTCGCTCGGACGCCAGCGCCTTCGCGACGAGCTCGTCCTCGCCGAGCGACGCGTCGACCTCGAACCGGTCTCGCACCTTGCCGTTCACCTGCACGACGAGCTCGAACGTGTCCTCGGCGAGCTGTGCGGGATCGGCCGCGGGCCACGGCGCCTCCCACAGCCGCTCGTGCCCGAGCGCCAGCCACAGCTCCTCGGCCAGATGCGGCGCGTACGGCTGGATCAGCGACACCGCCGTCTCCGCGGCGAACCGCGCGGCCGGATCGTCGGCGCCGGCGCGCGAGAGCTCGTTCATCAGCTCGATCACCGCCGAGATCGCCGTGTGGAACGACTGCCGGCGGCCGAGGTCGTCGGTCACCTTCGCGATCGTCTGGTGCGCCTTGCGCGACAGGTCGTTCGCCGGCGCCGCAGCGCCGGACGGCGCGCGCTCCGCCACCTCCGACACGATGCGGTAGAGCCGGCGCGCGAAGCGCACCATCCCCTCGACGCCGTCGTCCGTCCACTCCATGTCCTCGGTCGCCGGCCCGATGAAGAGGATGTAGAGCCGGGCCGCGTCGGCGCCGTACTCGTCGAGCAGGTCCTCGGGGCCGATCACGTTGCCCTTCGACTTCGACATCTTC
>DASRED010000055.1:0-57154 GCA_035652255.1 Gaiellaceae bacterium
TCGAAGGTGACTTCGCGATCATGCACAAGACGAGGCCGGCGCGCGACCAGGCGGAGATCACCGAGGTCACGGGCAAGGTTCGCGACAAAGTCGCGATCGTCGGCGACGACGTGATCATGACCGGCGGCACGCTGATCGCGAACGTCCACGCCCTGCTCGCGCAGGGCGCGCGCGAGGTGTACGTCTACGCGACCCACGGCGTCTTCTGCGGCGGCGCGCTGGCGAAGTTCCACGATGCGCCGATCGAGGGGATGGTCGTCACGGACACGGTGCCGGTGAACCGGCTCGACGCGCCGCCGAACCTCACCGTCCTCCCTGTCGCAGGCCTGCTGGCCGAGACGATCATGAACGTCTTCGCCGACGACTCCGTCTCGGCGATCTTCGGCGGCGAGAACCAACTCTTCTAGGTTCTTAGCGTGGCTGGGCCTCTTAGGGGCCTAGGTGCAAACGCAACGCAATCGGAGCTTGGCGCAGCGTCCGCCTTGACCTTCGCCGCGACTCGGTCAGAGGATAGGGCGTGGACATCGCGCTTCAGAAGCTTGAAGAGGCCGAGCGGCTGATTGGCGCTGGCAAGGTGCGGCAAGGCCTCGCGGAACTCGACATCGCCGTCTACAACCTTCGACCGACGACGGCGGACTACCAGGCTGTCGCACGTCGTATTCGCGCGGCTGCAGAGACGGCGGCCCGGTCCGACAACCCTCGTCTCGTCCGGAAGGCCCAGGAAATCGCGAGACAGGCGAGCGGTCGCGAGACGCAGATCCGAGACGCCCGGAGCCAAGACCCGAGTTTGGCGGTGCAAGCCCGAGGGCTGGCCGTGGCGAAGGACGTGACGCCGCTTTCGCTCGGACTCTCGTTACTGGGTGCCATCGTGATGTTCGTCGCCGTGTTTCTGCCACGCGCCGATTCCACGACTTTCGCGCGCATCGCGGATAACACGATGATTCAGAACGGAGACGGATGGGTCTTCGTGGGCCTCGCCGCGGCGGTAGGGGTGGCGTCCTGGTATGCGTATCAGCGTCGAGCCGGCGGGGCGGGGGTGCTGATCTTGGGGGCGATTGCCGTTGCGTTTGCCGTCTTCTGGGGCACGAACCGCAGTTCGTTGACGCTCTGCCCAGTTGGTCCCGTCGCCGCGTATGTCCACCTCGGTTGTCAAAAGGCTTCTCCAGGCGTTGGTATCTACGCGGCCGGCGTTGGTGGCCTTCTCGCGTTCGCGGGCGGCTGGGGGATATGGCGTGCAATGCCATTCGAAGAGATTGACGAGTCGGAGGAGGACGACGACGAGCAGGAGGTCCCAGATTCCCAGAGAGCTCCGTCGTCGACCAATCTTGCAGAGCAGCTCGCACGTGTTACAGCGCTCTACGAGGCCGGATCCCTCTCGGACGAGGAGTTCGCCGCTGCGAAGGCTCGCCTTCTGGCGGCCGTGCCGGACGAGCAGACATGACCTGCGAAGCGAACCAACTCTTCTAGCGCGGCGTCGTCTTTATCTAGGCGATGCGTCGTGTCTGTCTTCCTGCGCTCGTTCTCGTCTGCGCGCTCGTCGTGGCGCCGCCCGCGCTCGCCCAGCCGCACTTCGGCAAGGCGCGGACGCAGCAGATCTCGACGCTCGTCGCGCGCTTCGTCAACGACGTCGTGCGGCGCCGCGACCTCGCGGACGGCTGGCGGATCTCCGGCCCGGCCGAGCGCGGCGCCCTGACGCTGAAGCAGTGGATGTCAGGCCGCCAGCTGCCCGTCCAGCAGTTCGACGTCCTCAACGACCCGCGGACGGCGTGGTATCCGAAGTGGAAGTCCGGCAACGAGATCGGCCTCGTCATCTCGCTCAAGACCGGGCACGGCAGGAACGCCGAGATGCTCCAGGCGGAATCCGCGCTCGAGAAGCTGCACGGCAGCTGGATCGTCAACTCGTTCTACATCGACGGCATCTTCCGGCTCGGCAAGGGGCATTCCGGCAGCTGCGTGAGCTCGAAGTGCCGGGTGACGGGCCTGGCCGACTACGCGGCCGGCAGCGGCGGCGGCGTCGCGCTCGGCAAGCCGAAGATCGCCGGCCACACGGTCGTCATCGCCGTCGCCACGATTCCCGCCGTGCTCGCCCTCGCGGTGCTCGGCCTCGTGTGGCGCGTGCGACGCCGCGACCGGCGACTCCGCGCCGCGTACTACGCCTCGCGGTCGAGCTAGGAGCTAGGCGCTTGCGGCGAGGCGCCGCTGCACGAGCCGGTCGGCCGCCTCGGCCGGCGTGATCCCGTCCGCCTCCGCCTCCGCGAACAGTCCACGCAGCGTGTCGCCGATCCCGGCGAGCTGCTGCTCGAGCCTGGGCTCGTCCCAGCCTTCGTCCTCGAGGCCGATCAGCTGGATGATCCCGCCCGCGTTGACGACGTAGTCGGGCGCGTAGAGGATGCCGCGCTCGCGCAGGCGCGCGGCGTCGCCGTCCTCGGCGAGCTGGTTGTTCGCGCAGCCGGCGACCGCGCGGCAGGCGAGCCGCGGGATCGTCTCCGCGTTGAGCGTCCCGCCGACGGCGCACGGCGAGTAGACGTCGACCTCGATCTCGAGCGCCTGCGCGGGCGGCACCGTCTCGCAGCCCGTCGCGGCCGCGCGGGCCTCGTCGACGTCGCTGACGAGAACGCGCGCGCCGCTCTCCGCGAGCTCGCGCGCGAGGAGAGCGCCGACTGCGCCCGCGCCCTGGACGAGAACGCTCCGGCCGGCGGGCTCGGGCGATCCGAACGCCGCCTCGAGCGTCGCCCGGATCCCGTGGAAGACGCCGCGAGCCGTGCCGCGGCCGCTGTCGCCGCCGCCGCTCGTCGTCCCGTAGACCCAGCGGCATGTCTCGGCCACGACGTCGAGGTCGCGCGGTGAGATGTTCATGTCGCCGGCCGTGCGGTAGCTGCCGCCGAGCGAGTCGACGAGCTGCCCGTAGCGGCGGAGCAGACGGTTGCGCGCCTCGCCGCCCGGCAGCTCGGGCACCGCGAGGACAGCCTTGCCGCCGCCGCGCGGCATCCCCGCGGCCGCCATCTTCCGGGTCATCGCCCCGGAGAGACGCATCGCGTCGGCCAGGCCCTCCGCCGGCTCGGGATAGACCCGCATCCGCGTGCCGCCGCCGGCCGGCCCGAGCCGGGTCGAATGGACGCAGACGAACATCCAGGCGCCGCTCTCGGCGTCGTAGCGGACGACCGCGTGCTCGCCGTCCCAGCTCGCGAGAAGCCTGTCGAATTCCATGCCTGGACCGTAGTCGCGGCGAACCTCCTTCCGCCAGGACGTCGTTAACCCGAGGGGGAAGGGAGCGATGCGATGGCTCGACGGCGCGACGACGACGTCCTGGCGATGCTCGTGCTCGCCTCGCGGCTGCGGCAGAAGCGCCGCCGCGACGGCAGGCACGCGGCCCGTGCGGTCGTCCTCACCGTGCTCGTCCTCCTGTGTTCGGGGATAGCCGGCGCGGTCGTGGCGGGGGCCCGCGCCGTCCAGGCCGCGCTCACCGACTGCTCGCTCGACGGCCGGACGGCGAAGACGCTGCCCATCACCTCGTTCGTCTACGCGAGCAACGGGTCGTTGCTCGGGACGATCCCGGCGCCTCTCCACCGGCAGCCCGTCCCGCTCGAGGCGATGTCGCCGTGGATCGAGAAGGCGACCGTCGCGGCCGAGGACCGTACGTTCTGGACGAACGACGGGCTCGACTACACGAGCATCGCGCGCGCTGCCCTCGCCGACCTCAGCGCGGGGCGAGCGGTGCAGGGCGCCTCGACGATCACGCAGCAGCTCGTCCGCAATCTCTACCTCGACGCCGACAAGACGCTGGCGCGGAAACGGCTCGAGGCATGCCTCGCTCTCAAGCTGACCCAGCGTGAGCCGAAGCGCTGGATCCTCGCCGCGTACCTCAACCGGATCCCGTACGGCAACCACGCGCTCGGGATCGCCGCCGCCGCGCGGACGTACTTCGGGATCCCGGCTGCGCGGCTCGGCGTCGACCAGGCGGCGCTCCTCGCCGGCCTCCCGCAGGCGCCGACGGCCTACGACCCGTTCACGAGCCCGCGTGCCGCGCTCGCGCGCCGCAACGAGGTGCTGCGCGCGATGGTCGCCACCGGGACGCTCTCTCGCGCGCGCTTCCGGAAGCTGCGGAAGCAGGGACTCGGTCTCCGTCCGGGCGGCCGCTACGGCGTCCTCCGGATGCCGGACTTCTTCGACTACGTCCGGCAGCAGCTCGTGGCCGAGTACGGGCTCGACGAGGTCGAGAACGGCGGCCTGCGCGTGTACACGACGGTCGACCCGCGGGCCGAGGGAATCGCGCTCGCGGCGATGCGCCACGCGCTCGACCGTCGTGGCGACCCGGCTGCGGCGCTCGTGTCCATCGACCCGCACACCGGCGCGGTCCGGGCGCTCGCCTCGAGCTGGCACGGGCACCACCTCCAGTTCGACCTGCCGACGAGCGCGGCCCGCCAGACCGGCTCCGCGTTCAAGCCGTTCGTCCTCGCCGCCGCCGTCTGGCTGCACCACGCCGATCCGAACCGCACCTGGTACGACTCCTCCCGCTTCACGTACCACGGCTGGACGCCGCGAACGTACGAGAACCGCTATTTCGGGCCCGAGACGCTCACGAAGGCGACGCTTCTCTCCGACAACGTCGTCTACGCGAAGCTCACGCTCGACGTCGGGCCGTCCGCCGTCGCGTGGGTGGCGCACAAGCTCGGGATCCAGGAACCGCTGAAGGCCGTTCCGTCGATCGGCCTCGGCTCGAACTCCCTCACGCCGCTCGACCTAGCCTCGGCATACGCGACGCTCGCCTCGGGCGGAGTCCACCACGACCCGTACGTCATCTCGAAGGTCGTGCTCGGGGACGGCGAGGAGGCGAACATCAGCAGCTGGCAGCCGCGCGGCAGTTACCGCCCTCTCCCGCGCGGAGTCGCGTGGACGGTGACGAAGGTGCTCGAGAAGAACGTCGAGTCGGGCACGGGCGTCGCCGCTCGCATCCCGGGCCGCCACGTCGCCGGCAAGACCGGCACGACGACGAACTGGACGGACGCGTGGTTCGCGGGCTACACGCCGCGCCTCGCGACGGTGACGTGGGTCGGCTATCCGCTCACCGAGCGGCGCTCGATGAGCGACGTGCACGGCGTCCAGGTGCAGGGCGCCACCTTCCCCGCGGAGATCTGGCACGCCTTCACGGTGCGGGCGCTCGCGCATCTCCGTCCGCTCGCCTTCCCGCGCGGGAAGTGGGCGCTCGCGCCGTACCACGGGCCGCGGAGCATGCGCGGGAGGTAGGGCCGCGCGCTACACTCCGCCGCCGGAATGGCCGGAGAACGGACAAAGCTCGTCGTCACCCAGCGCGAGACCAAGGGCTCCGCGGAGTCGCGGCGCTTGCGCAGGGAGGGCCTCGTGCCGGGCGTCCTCTACGGGAGCGGCGAGCCTGTGGCGATCTGCATCGCCGAGCGCGAGCTGCGCCGCGCGCTCACCGGCGCCGCGGGCCTCCACTCGATCCTCGACGTCGAGATCGACGGCAAGGGCCAGACCCACGCCTCGATCCTCAAGGAGTACCAGGTCGATCCGGTGCGGGGCGGCGTCACGCACGTCGACCTTCAGGAGGTGCGGCTCGACCAGACGATCAACGCCGCGGTCTCCGTCCACCTGCTCGGCGGCGACGACGCGCCGGGCGTGCGGGAGGGCGGAGTCCTCTCGCAGGTGCTGCGCGAGGTCACGGTCGAGGCGCTGCCGCTCGAGGTTCCCGAGCACATCGAGCTCGACGTCTCCGGTATGGAGATCGGCGGCACGATCCGCATCGCGGAGCTCTCGGCTCCCGACGGCGTCACGATTCTCGGCGACCCGGAGATGGTCGTCGCGACGATCACCGCCCCGACGAAGGAAGTCGTGCCGGAGCCCACCGAGGAGGAGCTCGCCGCGCTCGAGGCGGAGGGCGAGGCTGCCGAGGGCGAAGAGGGTGCGGAGGGCGAGGCGGCCGAGGGTGCTGCCGGCGAGCCTGCGGAGCCGGAGGCGGACGCCGCCGGCGATCAGGGCACCGTCGAGGGCTAACCGTGCGCCTCTGGCCGCGGCGCCAGGGATCCTCGCTCGACCTGCTCGTCGTGGGGCTCGGCAATCCGGGCCGGGAGTACGCTCGCAACCGGCACAACGTCGGGGCGATGGTCGCGAACGAGCTCGCGCGCCGACACGCCGGCTCGTGGCGCTCGAAGTTCTCGGGCCGGATGGCCGAGATCCGGCTCGAGGGACACAAGCTCGCGCTGCTCAAGCCGGAGACGTACATGAACGAGTCGGGACGCTCGGCAGGAGCGGCGGCCGCGTTCTTCAAGGTCGCGCCGGAGTCCGTCCTCGTCGTTCACGACGACAGCGACCTCGAGCTCGGGCGCCTGCAGCTGCGGCTCGGCGGCGGTCTTGCCGGCCACAACGGCCTGCGCTCGATCGCGCAGCACCTCAAGACGCAGGACTTCCTGCGGCTGCGCGTCGGAGTGGGGAGGCCGGAGCGCGGCGACCCGCGCCCGCTCGCGGACTGGGTGCTCGCCGACTTCGAGGCGCACGAGGATCCGGACGGTCTCGTGGCTCGCGCGGCCGACGCGGTGGAGACCCTCGACGCCGAGGGCGTCGAGCGCGCTCAGATCCAGGTCAACCGGCGCTAGCTCTGCCCGTGCAGGGCGGAGTGCGCCGCCCCGGGCTCGAGCCCGAGACAGCCGCCGACGCGTCCCAGCAGGTCGAGCAGCTGCCGGAGCTCCGCCTCGCTCAGCTGGCCCGCCACCTCCCGGTCGAAGCCCTCCGCCTGGCGCTCGGCCTGCTTGAGGAGCTTCCGTCCCTCGGCGGTCAGGTGGAGGTTGCGGACGCGTCGGTCGGTGGGGTGCGGTCGTCGCTCGAGCAGTCCGTCCCGTTCGAGGGTGTCGACGATCGCCACCATCCAGCTGGGGGAGATGTGCAGGCGCTTCGCGAGCGCCTGCTGCGGCTCGCCGTCGCTTGCCGAGACGGCCCGCATGAGCGCGAACTCGCCGGGCTCGAGACCGAGCGGCTCGAGCACCTCGTGGAAGCGGCGCGAGACGGCGTAGCCGAGTGTCGAGAGCATGAAGGCGACACTGCGGAACGGGGGAGAGTTGCGTGCCGGCACGCGCGTATGATACAGCTACCGAATCGTTCGGCGCAGAACGATTAGTTACCACAACGAAATATAGGAGTCCGCTTTGCTCGCTCGCCTCGCACTCATCGTCGCACGCCACCGCTGGAAGGTCATCGGCGCCTGGATCGTGCTCACCCTCTTCGGCGCGTTTGCCGCCGCCCAGGTCCACAAGCGCTGGTACCAGAGCTTCTCGATCCCGGGGAAGTCCGCCTACGAGGCGAACGAGCGGACGCTCACGACGTTCGGGACCGGGATCCGCCCGCCCGACGTCGTCGTCTTCCACACGAGCGGCGACGCGACGAAGAGCGGCGCGATCGAGGCGGCGATGGCGCGGGCCGCCGCGGCGGTGCCGGGATCGCGGACGAGCTCGTACTTCTCGACGCACGCCCTCATGTACGTCTCCCACGACCGTCACACGATCTTCGAGGAGATCTATCCGCCGGGCCCGGCGACGTTCTCGACGACGAGCGGCGCCACGGCGGTGCGCGCCGCGGCGGCGAAGGGGCTGCCGGGCGGGATCCAGGTGCAGGTGACCGGCCACGATCCCCTCGAGGAGGCGAGCTCCCACGGGAGCGGCGGCGGGAACGTCCTCGTCGAGGCCATGATCGGCGGGCTCGGCGCGATCGTCATCCTCCTCTTCGTCTTCGGGACGCTGCCCGCGATCCTCATGCCGGTTGCGGTGGCGGCCGCCGCGATCCTCAACACGTTCACGCTCGTCTGGGCGCTCACGTACGTCACGAGCGTCTCGATCATCGTCCAGTTCCTCATCGCGCTCGTCGGTCTCGGCGTCGCGATCGACTACGCGCTCCTGATGATCTTCCGCTTCCGCGACGAGCTGCGGGAGGGGGAGGACGTCGAGACGGCCCTCGTCGAGACGATGACCCACGCCGGCCGCTCGGTGATCGTCTCCGGCTCGACCGTCGCGGTCGGCCTGCTCTCGATGATCATCCTGCCGCTGCCGTTCATCCGCTCGATCGGGATCGGCGGCATGCTGATCCCGGCGGTCTCGGTGCTCGCCGCGATCACGCTCATGCCGGCGCTGCTTGCGGCGCTCGGCGAGCGGATCAACAGCGGGCGCGTCCTGCCGAAGCGGTTCGTCGATCGCGGCCATCCGGAGGACGGCGCGTGGGGTCACTGGGCGCGCTTCGTGCTGCGGCGGCCGTGGGCGGTCGCGGCGACCGGGATCGCGATCGTCGCCGTCCTCGTCGCGATCGGCGTCCAGCTCAACCCGAGCGAGGCGCAGCTGAAGAACTTCCCGGGCACCGGCACCGCGATCGCGGGCCGGCAGATGCTCGCCGCCGCCGGCATCTCGCCCGGCGTCATGAAGCCGTTCGTCACGCTCGTCGAGCACGGCGGCAGCGCGCAGCTCGTCGCGGCGAAGGAGCGCAAGGTGGATGGGATCGTCGGCGCGGCCGTGCCGCCCGGCCCGGGCTGGCACCGCGGGGCGGACACGCTCGTCGAGGCGTTCCCCGCGATCGACGGCGCGGCGCCCGGCATCCAGGGCGTGATCGACCGGACGAACCGGGCGCTCGCCGGGACGAGCGGGACGCTCGGCGGCGTGCCGGCGGTCGACCGCGACTTCGTCCACGCGGTCTACGGGAACTTCGTCTACGTCCTCGTCTTCGTCCTCGTGCTCACGCTCGTCCTGCTGACGCGCGCCTTCCGCTCGATCGTGCTGCCGATCAAGGCTGCGATCCTCAATCTCGTCTCGCTCGGCGGCGCCTTCGGGATCGTCGTCTTCATCTTCCAGATGGGGCACGGCGCGTCGCTCTGGAACATCAGCGCGGCGCAGGCGATCACGGCCTGGATCCCGTTGATGATCTTCGCCTTCCTGTTCGGCCTCTCGATGGACTACGAGGTGTTCATGCTCACGCGGATGCGGGAGGCGTACGACGAGACGGGCTCGACCGAGCGCGCGATCGAGCTCGGCCTCGCGCGGACGGGGAAGCTCGTCACCAGCGCTGCCCTGATCCTGATGTTCGCGTTCCTCGTCCTCTCGTCGAGCCCCGGCTTCGAGATCAAGGAGTTCGCGATCGGGCTCGCGGCAGGGATCATCTTCGACGCGACGGTGATCCGGGCCCTGCTCGTCCCGGCGCTGATGCGCCTGCTCGGGGACGCGAACTGGTGGCTACCGCACTGGACGCGGCGCGTGCTCTTCATCCCGGCCGAGCGCCGGCCGGCGGTCGAGGGCGAGTACTAGCCGGCGAGGACCGGGGCGGGCTCGGGCTCCGGTTCGGGCTCGTCCCGGCGCCGCACCGCCCGCACCTCGCGGACGAAGGCGACGACCGCGAGGTTCGGGACGGCCATCAGCGCCGCCGCGAGCACGAGCGTCGACCGCACTCCGAGGGCCGTGGAGACCGGCCCGGCGAGGATCTGGCCGAGCGGCATCAGGCAGATCGAGAGGAGGGCGTCGATCGAGGCGACGCGCGCGAGGCGGTCGGGCCGGACCTCCTGCTGCATCGCCGTCTCCCAGAGCGTGTTGCCGACAAGGACCGAGCCGCCGAAGACGAGGCCCGCCGCCATGACCGCGGGCAGCGGCAGCGGACGGATGAGCGCGAGCGGCGGCAGCGCGCACAGCGTCCAGATCCCGAACGCCGCAGCGACCGGATGCTGTGGCCGGATCCGGTAGGCGATGAAGCCGCCGAGCGTTGCGCCGACGGCGGCGGAGCTGAGGACGAGGCTCCACGCCCACGCGCCGCCGAGGTGGTCGAACGCGACGTGCGACCCGACGACGATGTACGCGCCGACGCCGATGTTCCCCACCGCATAGCCGAGGAAGCCGGCGGTCAGCCAGCGATGGCGGCGCACCTCGCGCCAGCCGTCCGCGAGATCGCTCCAGAATCGCTGCGCGGCCGGCCTGGCATACGGCGCGACCCGCATCGCCGCGACGAAGACGACGCTGAAGACGAAGGTGCCGGCGTCGATCGAGAAGACCCAGCCGGCTCCGGCGACCACGATGATCAGGCCGGAGAGGCTCGGGCCGAAGATTCGCGTCGCGCTCTGGGAGGTGGCGAGGAGCGCGTTCGCCTGCTGCAGGCGCTCAGGGCTCACGGACTGCGGGATGAGCGCAGTCGAGGCCGGGTTGAAGAAGCCGGCCGCGGCCCCGGCCATCCCCTGGAGCACGGCGAGCTGCCAGACGTGGGCCGTGCCGCTGAACAGCAGGGCCGCCGTCGTCCCCTGCGTGGCGAGCCGCGCGAGGTCGGCGGCGATCATCACAGCCCGCCGCGGCAGCCGGTCGGCCCAGACGCCGCCCGCGAGCGTGAACGTCGCGCCGCCGACGAAGTTGCAGGCGACGACGACGCCGACCCAGGTGAGGGAGGCGTGCAGGTCGTGGCCCACCGTCCAGAGCAGCGCGACCGGAATCATCGAGTCGCCGACAGCCGACCCGGTCCTGCCGAGCCAGAGGAGACGGAAGGGCCGTTCCTTCAACGGCCCGAAGCGCGCGACCCCACGCACGGTTGCAGCGTACGAGATGAAGCCTCGCATTACCATCGAACGAAGCGGAACCGCCCGGTTCCGCTGGAGTCATGGACCGTCCGGTACTCCACGCCATCGTCCGCGAGCTCGTCGACAGCGAGCGCGTCGCCGCGTTCGCAGACGCGCTGCCGACGCGGGCGCGCGTCTCGGAGCCGGCGCTGCCGCTGCTGCTCGCGACGCTCCACGAACGGCTCGAGCGGGGCCTCGTCGTCCTCCTGCCGGAGGACGCGGATGCGCGCGACGCCGCCGAGGCCGCTGCGTGGTTCCTCGGCGAGGAGTCGGTCGGCCTGCTGCCGAGCCGCGGCGTCGCCTGGGAGTCGGGCCTCGTGCCGCCGCCGCACCTCGTCGGCGAGCGCGCCCGGGCGCTCCACGTCCTCGAACGCGGCGGGCTCGTCTGTGCCTCGGCGCGCGCGCTCGCGGAAGGACTGCCGCCGGCGGAGGCCCGGCCCGAGCCGCTCGAGATCCGCACCGGTCTCGAGCCGGGAGTCGAGGGACTGTCCGAGTCGCTCGCGCTCGCGGGCTACGAGCGGGTCGAGCGCGTCGACGACCGCGGCCGGTTCGCCGTGCGCGGCGGCATCGTCGACGTCTTCCCGACCACCGGCCGCGAGCCGCTCCGCGTCGAGTTCTTCGGCGACGAGATCGAGTCCGTCCGCGCCTTCTCGCCCTTCACCCAGCGCGCCCTCCACCCGGTGTCCGAAGCGACCCTGTACCCCGCGGCCGAGCGCCGGCTGGACACCGTCCAACTAAGTGACAACTTGTCACTTGGGGAGGAAGGCGAGGTCCCGGAGGTGGACGTGCCGGACGACCTCGTGGCGGTGCTCCCCGGTCCGCCCGACCTCGTCTTCGAGCCCGACGCCGTACGGCGCGTCTGGGAGGAGGACGGCGTCACGGAGCCGCCCTCGCTCGCCGGCGCGACGGAGCTCGACCCGTTCCCGCAGACGCAGCCGTTCGCCTTCGAGGCGCAGCGGCCGGCGATCGCGGCGCGCGGGCTCGCGGAGGCGGAGAGCGAGCTCGCCGCGCTGATCCGCTCGGGGCAGCGCGTCGTCGTCTCGTTCCCGCATCGCGGCGAGGCGCTCCGCACCCAGAACCTCCTGCGCCGCGTCGAGGCGCGCCTCCTCGAGCCGGGGGAGGAGCTGCCGGAGGAGCCGGAGCTCCTCTTCACGCTCTCGCCGGCGCGGCGGGGCTTCGTCTGGCGCGACCTCGGTCTCGTCCTTCTCCCGGACCACCAGGTCTTCCGCCGCCGCGCGCCGCGCGAGCGCCGGCTCGGCGGCCGGGCACTCCAGTCGTTCGCCGACCTCCGCACCGGCGACTATGTCGTCCACGAGGACCACGGCGTCGGGAAGCTGCTCGGCTTCGAGACGAAGACCGTCGCCGGCGTCACGCGCGACTATCTCCTGCTCGCGTTCAAGGGCGACGACCGGCTCTACGTCCCGCACGAGCAGCTGGGGAAGGTGTCGCGCTACGTCGGCGCCGACGCCTCGGCGCCCGCGCTCTCGAAGCTCGGCGGCAAGGCGTGGCAGACGCTCAAGTCCCGCGCGCGGGAGTCCGTCCACGAGCTCGCGGGCGAGCTGATCAGCCTCTACGCGCAGCGCCAGACGCGGGAAGGGATCGCCTACGACCTCTCGCACGAGTGGCTGCCGCGCCTCGAGGCGTCCTTCCCCTTCCGGGAGACGCCGGACCAGGAGGCGGCGATCGAGGCCGTGAAGGAGGACCTCGAGGCGCCGCGGCCGATGGACAGGCTCGTCTGCGGCGACGTCGGCTTCGGCAAGACGGAGGTTGCGGTGCGGGCCGCGTTCGCCGTCGCCGTGAACGGCCGGCAGGCGCTCGTCCTCGCGCCGACGACGATCCTCGCGGAGCAGCACTTCAACACGTTCCGCGAGCGCTACCGCGACTTCCCCGTCCGCGTCGAGATGGTCTCCCGCTTCGTCGCGCCGAAGGAGACGAAGCGGATCCTCGCCGAGTTCACGGCCGGCAAGGTCGACGTCCTGATCGGCACGCACCGCGTGCTCAGCCGCGACGTGATCCCGAAGGAGCTCGGGCTCGTGATCCTCGACGAGGAGCAGCGCTTCGGCGTCGCGCAGAAGGAGCTCCTCAAGTCGCTGCGGCTCGAGGTGGACGTGCTGACGCTGAGCGCGACGCCGATCCCGCGCACCCTCCACCTCTCGCTCGCGGGGATGCGCGACATCTCGATCATCGAGACGCCGCCCGAGGGGCGCCGGCCGATCCGGACGACCGTGGGCGAGTACGACGAGGAGCTCGTCAAGCTCGCGCTCGAGCGGGAGGCCGACCGGGAGGGCCAGGCGTTCTTCCTCCACAACCGCGTCGAGACGATCGAGGAGCGGGCCGCGGCGCTCCAGCAGCTCTGCCCGAAGCTTCGCTTCCTCGTCGCGCACGGGCAGATGAAGGAGAAGGAGCTCGAGGAGCGGATGCACGCCTTCCTGCGCGGCGACGCGGACGTGCTCGTCTCGACGACGATCATCGAGTCGGGCATCGACATCCCGCAGGCGAACACGCTCATCGTCGAGCGCGCCGACATGCTCGGCCTCGCCCAGCTCTACCAGATCCGCGGCCGCGTCGGCCGCTCCGACGCCACCTCCTTCGCGTACCTCTTCTATCCCGACGCGCGCGAGCTCACCCTGGAGGCGCGGGCGCGCCTCTCGACGCTCGCCGACCACACGGAGCTCGGCGCCGGCTTCGCGATCGCGATGCGCGACCTAGAGATCCGCGGCGCCGGCGAGCTGCTCGGCGCGGAGCAGTCGGGCCACGTCGCCGCCGTCGGCTTCGAGCTCTACGTCGAGCTGCTCAACGAGGCCGTCGCCGAGCTGCAGGGCCAGAAGCGGACCGCGGCCCGCCCGGTCCGCGTCGACGCGCGCGTCGACGCGTACGTCCCCGCCGCGTACGTCGACGCGGAGGCGCTCCGCATCGACGTCCACCGCCGCCTCGCGCTCGCGGAGACGGAGGACGAGCTGCGCGAGCTGCAGGCGACGCTCGAGGACCGCTACGGGCCGCTGCCCGAGCCGGTCGAGAATCTCTTCCGCATCCAGGAGGCGAAGATCAAGGTCGCGCTCCTCGGTGCCGACTACCTCGTCTTCCAGGGCGGCAAGGCGACGGTCGGCCGGCTCGTGCTCGGCTCGGGCGAGCTGCGGGAGCTCCGCGACCGGGCGAAGACCGCGATCTACGCCTCGAGCAACCAGGAAGTGAGCATGCGCGGACAGGAGAAGATCGCCCAGGCGGTCGAGCTCGTCGATGCTATCTTGGACGCGCGCCGGGCCGCCTGAGATCACCTTTCGCCGTGCGGCGCTCCCGCGGACACCGACCTCACTGGATGGAAATGAAGACTCGTCTCTTGCTCATGCTTCTGCTCGCCGCGGCTGTCGCCGCCCTCGCCGCGTGCGGCGGCGGCGGCTCGCAGTCCGTTCCCAGCAACGCAATCGCCGTCGTCGACTCGACCTCGATCACCAAGACCCAGTTCGACGACCTCATGGCGCAGGCGCAGGCGCAGGCCAAGGCGCAGAAGCAGCCCGTCCCGAAGGTCGGCTCGGCCGACTACACGACGCTCCGCGACCACGTCGTCGGCTATCTCGTCCAGGTGACGGAGCTCGAGCAGCAGGCGGCGAAGCTCGGCGTGAAGGTCACGAACGCGGAGGTCACCGCGTATCTCAAGAACATCGCCAAGCTCAACTACGGCGGCAGCGAGGCGAAGCTCGACGCGTCGATCAAGAAGAGCGGCCTCACCGTTCCCCAGGCGCAGTTCCAGGTGATGGTCAACCTCCTCGCCTCGAAGGTGAAGACGAAGGTGACGTCGGCCGCGAAGGTCACGACGGCCCAGGAGCAGCAGTACTACAACCAGAACAAGGCGCAGTACCACCAGGCCGAGAGCCGCAACGTGCGCCACATCCTCGTCAGCAGCAAGACCCTCGCGAAGACGCTCGAGACGAAGCTCGCGAACGGCGCGAACTTCGCCGCGCTCGCGAAGAAGTACTCGAAGGACACGGGGACCGCGCAGGCCGGAGGCGCCTACACCGCGGTCAAGGGCCAGGACGTGCCGACCTTCGACAAGGCGGCGTTCTCCCTGAAGACCGGCGCGATCTCGCAGCCGGTGAAGAGCCCGTACGGCTGGCACATCATCGAGGCGGTCGGCCCGATCAAGCCGGCGCACACGCAGACGTTTGCGCAGGTGCAGTCGACGATCGAGCAGAGCCTGCTCCAGCAGCAGCAGCAGACGATCTGGGGCGCCTGGCTGACGGACCTCCAGAAGAAGTACCAGGGCAAGGTGTCGTACCAGACCGGTTACGCGCCGGCGACGACCGCGACGCCCACGACGCCGACGACGACCTGAGGTGGAGGGCCTTGCCGAGGCCCTCCTCGACCTCCAGGCACTGACGGAGCGGCTGCGCCGCGAGTGCCCGTGGGATCGCGAGCAGACGGCGCAGACGATCGTCCCGCACACGGTCGAGGAGGCGTACGAGGTCGCGGACGCGGCGCTCGCGGCCGACGACGCGAAGCTCCTCGACGAGCTCGGCGACCTCCTCTTCCAGGTCTACTTCCTCGCGCTGCTGCTCGAGGAGCGCGGCGCCGGCGACCTCGCCGAGGTCGCGCGCGGCGTGTATGCGAAGCTCGTCCGGCGCCATCCGCACGTCTTCGGCGACGTCGAGGCGCGCACCGCCGACCGTGTGCGCAGCAACTGGGAGCGGATCAAGCGCGAGCAGGAGGGCCGCGAGGGGATCTTCCACGACGTCGCCGAGTCCCTGCCGGGGCTGTTGTACGCGCGGAAGATCCAGCAGCGCGCGCAGGCGGCCGGCTTCGAGTATCCGGACCTCGCCGGCGCGATGGCGGATCTCGAGGACGAGCTGCGGGAGCTGCAGGAGGAGCCGTCGGCGCACGAGCTCGGGGATGTCCTGTTCGCGGCGGTCAACGTCGCTCGCAAGCTCGACGTCGACCCGGAGCTCGAGGCGCGCCGCGCGGCCCAGCGCTTCCGCCGCCGCGTGGAAGTTGCGGAGGCACTCGCCGCGGAGGCTGGCGAGAATTGGAGCGAGCTGCCGCTCGAGCGGCAGGACGCGTACTTCGACCAGGCCAAGGAGGTCACCGAGTGAGCTCGATCGCTTCCGTCCACGCCCGCCAGGTGCTCGACTCGCGCGGCAACCCGACCGTCGAGGTCGAGGTCGCTCTCGAGTTCGGTGCGTCCGGACGTGCCATCGTCCCGTCGGGTGCGTCGACCGGCGTCCACGAGGCGGTCGAGCTGCGCGACGGCGGCGCCCCGTACGGCGGCAAGGGCGTGCTGCAGGCCGTCGCGAACGTCGACGGCGAGATCGCGGCGGCGGTCGCCGGGCTGGACGCGTCCGGACAGGAGGCGCTCGACCGGCGCCTCATCGAGCTCGACGGCACGCCGAACAAGGGACGACTCGGCGCGAACGCGATCCTCGGCGTCTCCCTCGCGACGGCGAAGGCCGCGGCCGCGGAGGCCGGCGTCTCGCTCTTCCGCCACCTCGGCGGCCCGGATGCGGCGACGCTGCCCGTCCCGATGCTCAACGTGATCAACGGCGGCGTCCACGCCGACAACTCGATCGACCTGCAGGAGTTCATGCTCGTGCCGGTCGGCGCGGACAGCTTCGCGGAGGGGCTGCGCATCGCGGCCGAGACGTACCACGCGCTGAAGAAGCTCCTCCACGACCGGGGGCTCTCGACCGGCGTCGGCGACGAGGGCGGCTTCGCGCCCGACCTGCCGTCGAGCGAGGCCGCGATCGAGGCGATCCTCGAGGCCGCCGAGCGCGCCGGCCACCGCAACCGCGTCGCAATCGCCCTCGACCCCGCCTCGAGCGAGCTCTTCTCCGACGGCGTCTACCGCTTCGAGGGGCGCGAGGCGCAGCCCGCCGAGATGGCGGAGTTCTACGCGGATCTCGTCGACCGCTTCCCGATCGTCTCGCTCGAGGACGGCAACGCCGAGGACGACTGGGACGGCTGGCGCGCCACGACGGAGCTGCTCGGCGACCGGCTCCAGCTCGTCGGCGACGACATCTTCGTCACGAACGTCGAGCGGCTACGCGAGGGCTTCGAGCGCGGCGTCGCCAACTCGATCCTGATCAAGGTCAACCAGATCGGGACGCTGACCGAGACGATCGAAGCCGTCCGGCTCGCGCACGAGCACGGCTACACGGCCGTCATGTCGCACCGCTCCGGCGAGACGGAGGACACGACGATCGCCGACCTCGCCGTCGCGCTCGGCGCCGGCCAGATCAAGACGGGCGCCCCGGCGCGCACCGACCGCGTTGCGAAATACAACCAGCTGCTGCGGATCGAGGAAGAGCTCGGCGACAGAGCGGTATACCCCGGCTGGGGCGCGTTTCCGAAGGCAGCGCGCTAGATACCGTGGAGGAGATGGCGGTCGACCGCCGGACGAAGATCGTCGCGACGCTCGGGCCCTCTGCGGACTCGCGCGAGCGCCTGCGCGCCCTCATCGAGGCGGGAGTCGACGCCGTCCGCTTCAACCTCTCGCACGGCAAGCACGAGGAGCATTCGCAGCGCGCGTGGCTCGTGCGCGAAATCGCCGCCGAGCTCGGACGGCCCGTCGCGCTGATCGCCGACCTGCAGGGCCCCAAGCTCCGGATCGGCGAGCTCGCGGAGCCGGTCGTCCTCCACACCGGCGACGAGATCACGGTCTGCGCGGAGGAGGCCGCCACCGACGGAGAGCTGCCGATCGCGCCGGCGGTGATCAGCGACGTGCTCGAGGCGGGGCACGACGTCCTCATCGACGACGGGCTCGTCCGGCTCCGCGTCGACGAGGTGACGCGCGGCCGCGCCCGCTGCGCCGTGCTCGTCGGCGGCCTCGTCAGCTCGCACAAGGGCGTCAACCTGCCCGGCGTCCCGATCCCGATCCCGTCGCTGACGCGGAAGGACGTCGCCGACCTCGGCTGGGCGCTCGAGACGGGCGTCGACTTCGTCGCCCTCTCCTTCGTCCGCTCGCCGGCCGACGTCCGCGACCTGCGCGCGCTGCTCGAGCAGGCGGGCTCGCACGCGCACGTGATCGCGAAGATCGAGAAGTCCGAGGCGGTCGACGTCCTCGACGAGGTGCTCGAGGAGACGGACGCCGTGATGGTCGCGCGCGGCGACCTCGGAGTCGAGATCGGGCCGGCGGTCGTGCCGCTCGTCCAGAAGCGGATCATCCTCAAGGCGCTCGAGCACGGGAAGCCGGTGATCACGGCGACGCAGATGCTCGAGACGATGGTGCACTCGCCCGAGCCGACGCGAGCGGAGGCGAGCGACGTCGCGAACGCGATCCTCGACGGCACCTCCGCGGTGATGCTCTCCGGCGAGACCGCCGTCGGCGAGTACCCGGTCGAGGCGGTCGCGTACATGGACCGGATCGCGCGCGCCGTCGAGCCGAGTCTCGACTACCGGCACGAGCTGCCGGAGGCCGCGGAGAATCCGACGATCGGCCAGGCGATGTCGAACGCCGCGTGCGACCTCGCCGAGGCGCTGCACGCGAAGGCGATCCTCGTCCCGACCTTCACGGGGAGGACGGCGAGCGCGGTCGCGCGCCTGCGTCCGCGGCGCCCGATCGTCGCGCTCACGCACGTCGACTGGGCAATGCGCCAGCTCGCGCTCGAGTGGGGCGTGACTCCCGTGCTGATCACGGAGACGGGCAACGTCGAGGATCTCTGGCGGCTCGCCGTCGACGCGACGCGCGAGGCGGGACTGCTCGAGCCGGGCGATCGCGTCGTGATCACCGCCGGGACAGCGGTCAACATCCCCGGTTCCACCAACGTGATCAAAGTCGATATCGCCTAGCTGGAAGGGAAGCGGCGCCGGTCCGAGAACTCGGACCGGATGTCCGAGAAGAAGGCGAGGCGCCGCTCCAGGGGCCGGATCGCACGGCGCTGGTTCGCGCTCGGGGTGCTCGTGCTCGTCGCGCTCCTCTACTACCGGCCGCTGCACGGCTACCTCGACGCGCGCGCGCAGCGCGCGGTGCGCGTCGCCGCGCTCCGGAGGCTCGACCGCGAGCAGGCCACGCTCGAGCGGCGGCTGCATGCCGCGTCCTCTCCCACCGTCCTCGCGGCGGAAGCGCGTGCGCTCGGCTACATCCGGCCGGGCGAGCACCTGTTCATCGTCAAGGACATCCCGCAGTGGCGGCGCAGGCATGATCCCTCGCGCCGTGGCCACGGACACTGATCGGGCCCTCGTCGCGCGCCAGCTCGGGCGGGAGCCGCGTGCGTTCCGCCGCGTCGTCGTCCGTTGTCCGTTCGGCGCGCCGGCGGTCACGGAGCAGAGCCCGTACGCGCCCGGCGGCGAGCCGTTCCCGACGACGTACTACCTCACGTGCCGCCACCTCGTCGCCGCCGTGTCGCGGCTCGAGGCGGCGGGAGGGGTCGAGCGCTGGAGCGAGGCCGTGCGCGCCGAGCCGGAGCTCGCGGCGAGCCTCGCCGCCGCCGACGAGGAGCAGCGCCGCGTGCGCCGTGAGCTCGCCGGCGGGGAGGAGGGAAGGGACGGCGGCGCCTCGCTCGACTTCGGCGTCGCCGGCTCGCGCCGGGGCGGCAGCCTGAAGTGCCTGCACGCCCACGCCGCCTACGCGCTCGCCCGTCCCGGCTACGAGCTCGGGGCGCGGATCGTCGCCGAGGTCGAGCCGCTCTGGCCCGAGCGGTGCTGCACACTGGGCGAGTGACCTCGGTCGTCGTCGTCCGGCAGGAGTGGGAGGAGGGCCGCCGCCGCCTCGAGGCCGCCGGCCGCGACGATCCGCGCCGCTACCGGCAGCTCCTCGAGCTGCTCGAGCTCGTCCTCGACGAGCTCCGCAAGCAGGTCGGCCAGACGTACACGCTCCGCGAGCTCGCGGGCGCGTACGGGGACGCGGAGCGCTGGGCGCGCGAGCTCCTCGACGAGCGGGCTCCGTCCCCGGGCTGGCCGCGCGAGCTGACGACGGTGCTCGCCGCCGCCTTCGACGCGTACCAGCGCGGCGCGCAGGATTACGCGCCGTAAATGAGCAAACGACGGGCTCGACGTGTAAAAAGAGGGAGGTTTGGACAACTTCCCACCGATGAATTACCGGGACGACGCGGCTCGGCGCGAGCCGGAATGGCTGACCTTGGGGCAGGCGGCGCGCTTCCTCGGCGTCGCCCAGAGCACGATCCGCAAGTGGTCGGATCACGGCCGCGTCCCGACCTTCTACACGCCCGGCGGCCACCGGCGCTACCGCCGCGGCGACCTCGAGGCCTTCCTCGCCCGCTCGGGCCGGGGCGGCCAGCAGACCGGCCCGCCCGTCCTCCTCGTCGACGACGACGAGCGGATGCGCGAGCTCGTCCGGCTCGAGCTCGAGCGCGAGGGCTACGACGTGCAGGAGGCGGCAAGCGCCGACGAGGGGCTGGCCGCGATCGAGGCACGCAAGCCGGAGCTCGTGGTGCTCGACGTGATGATGCCGCACGTCGACGGCTGGGAGATGCTGCGGCGGATCCAGGAGCGCTACGGCGCCGGCGCGATCCCGGTCCTCATGTTCAGCGGCCAGGTGGACGAGGAGGGAGTCCGCCAGGCGGCGTCGAGCGGCGCGAGCGGCTTCGTCGGCAAGGGCTTCGACCTCGACGACCTCGTCGGCCAGGCGAAGGCGATCCTCCCGCTCTAGGAGGGCCCGGTCGGCTCGGCCGGCTCGTCCTGGGCCGGGAACGCGAATGCCATCGGCAGGACGGGGACGAGCGAGACGGCGAACAGCACCATCGCCCAACGTGCCGAAGCGTCGTTCACGACGACGCCGCTCGCGAGCGGCGCGAGCGTCGCGAGCCCCGTCGCCACCTGTAGGAGGCCGTTGTTGACGCGGCCGTGCAGGGCGGGCGGGGTGCGGCGGAGCACCAATCCGAACAGGGCCGCGTTCGAGGCGGGCGCGATGACGAGGGGAAGCGCGAGCGGCAGGGCGACGGCTGGGGAGGGCATGACGCCCGCCGCGACGAGCGCCGCGAGCGACTCGGAGACGGTGATCAGCAGGATCGCCTGGCGGATCGTCACGCGCTCGCGGATCCACGGGGCGGCGAAGGCGCCCGCGACCCCGCCGAGCATGATCACCGCCTCGGCCGCGCCGATCACGAGAGCCGAAACGCCGTTCTTCCGCAGGCCGATGATCACGGTGAAGATGACGCCGCCGACCGCGAAGTTGATCAGCGGCGCCTGGATCAGGACGGCCCGCAGGAGCCGGTCGCGCCACAGCGCCTTGATCCCCTCGAAGGACTCCGACCAGAGGCCGCGCCGCTCCTCCTCGGCCGGGGGGATGGAGAAGTCGCCGCGCAGCGCCCGCGACGTCACGACCGAGATCGCGTACGAGACGGCGTCGGCGAGGAAGGGGACCGCCCGCCCGATCCCGTACAGGAGCCCGCCGAGCGGCGGGCCGGCGATGTTCGCCGCGTACTGGCGTCCCTCGCTCACCGCCCACGCGGCCTCGAGCTGCTCGTCCGGGACGATCAGCGGCAGGGCGGCGATCGACGCCGGCGTGAACAGCGTGTCGGTCGTGCGGTCGACGATCGCCACCGCGAGCACGACCGGCCAGCTCACGGCGTGCGTGAGGACGAGCGCCGCGAGCAGGCCGAGCGCGAGCGCTCGAGCGGCGTCGGCGGCCATCATCGTCCGCCGGCGGTCGAGCCGGTCGGCGAGCGCCCCGGCCGGAAGCCGCACGGCGAACGCGCTCGCGCTCGCGGTCGTCCCCACGACGCCGGCGAGGAGCGCCGAGCGCGTCAGCGCGAGCACGAGCAGCGGGTACGCGAGGGACCCGATCTGGGAGCCGATGTCGGAGAGGATCTGGCCGATCCAGAGCAGCCGGAAGTTCCGGTTCGACCGCAGGCTCACCCCGGGCCGTCCCGCCTAGGCGAGGTCGTCGGCCGAGCGGAGCAGGCCCGCAGCGAGGAGCGCGAGCGCCGCGAGGAAGGCGACGACGACGCCGATCCCGCGTCCCGTCGAGGCGAAGTACGTGTCCGGCACGGAGATCAGCCGGATGAGCGTGAAGATCACGGCGAGCGCTCCGAGCCCGACGAGCACGAGCCGCTCGGGAACGGACGCCGGCAGCTCGATCCCGGTCTCCCGCAGCGCCTCGAGGATCAGCGTCACGAGCCCGACGAAGAAGACGAGCTTGCCGAGCGCGCCCGTGTGCCAGCCGGTCACGGAGTACGTCAGCCCGTTCGGCGAGGTCGCGGAGTACCAGTCCATGAACGGCGAGAGCGTGAGGACGAGCGCCGCGACCCAGGCGATCCGCCCGTCCCAGCCCGCGACGTTCGGGACGGCGCGCGCCGGCCGCGGCGCTCGAGAACGGCGCTCGGGACGAGCTCGACGGGCCGGCTCGGGCGTTTGCACAGGGTCAGTATGGGCAAATCCGAGGGACGAGGACGACGAAGGGGATGGAGCAGTGGGGGTTCAGGTCGAGGAGTCGCTGACGAGCTCGGCGCCGCCGGTCGAGGTTGGCCTCGACGACACCGGCTTCGTCGAGTTCGCAACGGCGGGGACGGAGCGTGCCGGGGAGTTCCGCTGCAGCGACTGCGGCTACGGCGCCGTCGTCCAGCGCGTCCTCCCGATCTGCCCGATGTGCGGCGGCGGCGTCTGGGAGACGCGCGCGCCGCGCTTCGCCGGCTGACGGCAATACTTCCCGGGCAGTGCCCAGTCTGCTCGATCCCGCTCCCGGCGCCGGCGGAGCCGGCGCCTTCGCTATCGGATGAGCTCCGTCGAGCCTACGCTCATTGATCCCGCGCCCGCGCGCGTGCCGGCTTCGTCGCTCGCGGCGCTCGTGCGCGCTGTCGCCGCCGCCGCCGGTGCGGCGAGCGCGACCGATGCGCTGCTCGGCCTCGCCGAGGCAGTCCGCGCCGTCACGGCCGCCGACGTCGCCCTGATCCGGATCCCGGACGAGAGCGGCGAGCAACTCGAGGCGGCAGCGGTCGCGGCGCCGGCGGCGCTCGCCGCGGAGCTCGACCGGACGGGGCTCCCCGTGGCCGAGCTGCCGCCGTCCACCGTCTCCGATCTCGCGGCCGCGCCCCGCGCCGCACGGCGCGCGGCCGAGCGCGCCGGCGCGACCCGTCTCCTCTTCGTCCCGGCGCGGACGGAGGACTGTGTCGTCTCCGTCGAGCTGTTTCGCGCGGGCGAGCCGTTCTCGCGCGAGGATCGGACCGCCGCCGAGCTCTGCGCCTCCCACGTCCTCCTCGTCCTCCGGGCGTTCAGGGGCGCCGGCGGTCCGGGCGAGGCGCTCGTGCAGCCGGCGCTCGAGCTCGCCGGCGAGGCGCTCGCGGCCGCGCTCCACGAGGGGGACGGGCCGGGCAAGGTCGTCCGGCTCGCTGCCGCCGTCACGGGCGCGACGGCCGGGATCCTCTGGGAGCGGCGCGACGACGGGCTCGTCGCCGCCGCCTCGTGCGGCCTCGACGAGGGCAGCGAGCTCGGAGCGGCGCGCGAGGCGGCCGAGCGGGCGCTCGCGGAGCGTGGGCCCGTGCGCGCGCTCGCCGCCGAGCAGCTGCCGGGTGACTGCGGCATGTCGACCGCGCTGCCGCTCGGCCGCCCGGTGCTCGGCGTCCTCCAGCTTCTCCACCCCGCGGGCGATGCGCCGGATGCCGAGCAGCTCGGCCGGCTCGCGACGTTCGGCGTCCGCGCCGCGCGCGCTCTCCGCGCGGGCGAGGAGGCGCGGCTGCTCACGCTGGAACTCGAACGGACGCGCGCCCTCCTCGAGGTGATCGCACAGGCGATGACGGAGCTCTCGGTCTCGCACACGCTCGAGACCGCCGTCGACCGCGTCGGCGAGCTCCTCGGCGTCGAGCGGGTGGCCGTGTATCTCCGCAGCGGCGCCGACGGCGCGCTCGAGGAGACGGCCGCACGCGGCCTCGCCGGCCCGCACACGCCGGTCGCCGACCGGCTGCTCGACCTCGCGCTCGGGCCGGCCCGGGTCTCGGCCGTCGTCGAGGTGCCGGACGTGAGCCGCGACCGGCGGCTCGCGAGCGTCGCGGCCGCCGCGAAGGAGTCGGGGATCCGGGCCGCGCTCGCCGTCCCGCTCGTCGCGCGGGGCGACGTCGTCGGCCTGCTCGCGGCCTATCCGCCGCGGCGCCGCGTCGCGAACGAGCACGAGACCGCGCTGCTCGCGGCGCTCGCGGGGCAACTCGCGGTCGCCGTCCAGAACGCGCAGCTCCACGAGGAGACGAGCCGGCTGGGCGACGAGCGCGAGGCTGCGCTCGCCGCCGAGCGTGCCGCCGCACGCCGCCTCCGCGCGCTCTACGAGATCTCCCGCTCGTTCGCGCAGAGCCTCTCCCTCGACGAGACGCTCGAGGCGCTCGTCCGGACGGTCACCGACGTCCTCGACGTCGACGCCGCCGTCGTCCGGATGCCTGACGAGCGGCGCGACCAGCTCGTCCCGCACGCGATCCACGTGCGCGACCCGGGCCTCGAAGAGTCGATGCGGGCGATCCTCTGCCGTCCGCAGCCGTTCGGCCAGCGGAACGTCCAGCGGCTCTTCCGGGACCGCGAGAGCTTCCGGGTCACGCTCGGGGACGCGCACGGCGACGACTTCCTGCCGTTGCTCGTGCCGTTTCTCGAGCAGGGGTGGACGGCCGCAGTCGTCCCCGTGGCGCTGCCGACCGAGGTGCTCGCCTCGCTCGGGATCCTCTCGTTCCGGCCGGGCGAGCCGGTCACGGAGGAGACGATCGACGCCGCCGCCGCGATCGCCGCGCAGGCGGCGCTCGCGATCGACAACGCGCGGCTCTACCAGCAGCAGAAGCTGTTCGCCGACACGATGCAGCGCTCGCTCCTGCCGCGCACGCGGCCGGTGCTCGAAGGCCTCGAAGTGGGGGAGGTGTACGAGTCGTCGGCGCGCGTCGAGGTGGGCGGCGACCTCTACGACTTCCTCGCGCTCGACGACGGCCGGCTCGCCGTCGTCCTCGGCGACGTGACCGGGCACGGCGTCGACGCAACCGCCGACATGGCGATGGCGAAGTTCGTCTTCCGCTCCCTCGCGCGCGAGCACACGGAGCCGGGCGACTTCCTCGCCGCCGCGAACGACGTCATCTGCAGCGAGATCGGCAGCGGCAAGTTCATCAGCATGAGCTACGTCGTCGTCGACGGAGTGAGCGGGACGGTCGCCGCCGGGAGCGCGGGCCATCCCTCGCCCCGGCTCGTCCTGCCGGACGGGACGACGAGCGCGCTCGAGGCGCGCGGCCTCGTGCTCGGGATCGACGGCGGGCAGGAGTACGTCGAGGCGCGCGCCGAGCTGCCGCCCGGCGCTTCGCTCGTCCTCTACACCGACGGAGTCGTCGAGGCGCGCCGCGACGGCGAGCTCTACGGCGACGAGCGGCTCGACGCGCTGCTCGCCGAGCGGCGGGAGCTGCCGGCCCGGGCGCTCGCGGAGGTGATCGCGGCGGATGCGCGCGAGTTCGCCGGCGGCGATCTCTCCGACGATCTCGCCGTCGTCGCCATCCGCAGGACGAGCCGAGACTGAGGCTAGAATTGTCTCGACTTTTGTTGCAAGCGAGACCCTTGAGACGCGCCGGCTTCATCCTCTGCCTCCTCGCCGCCTGCCTCGTCGCCGGCGCGAGCGTCGCGCGGGCCGACTCGACCACGACGATCGCCGACGGCGTCGCGATCGGCTCGGTCGACGTCGGCGGTATGACCGCGCAGCAGGCGAAGGCGGCCGTGAAGACCGCGTACTACGCTCCGCTGACAATCCGCGCCGGCGGCAAGACGGTCACGGTCGCGACCTGGCACTTCCACGTCCTCGCGGATGTGGACACGGCCGTCCAGACCGCGCTGACCGCGGCTCCGGACACGAACGTCCCGCTCACGCCGACCCTCGATCCGAGCGCCGTCCAGGCGTGGGTCGCGACGCTCGCGAAGAAGACCCAGACCGCGCCGATCCCGGGCACCGTCGTCGTCCGCAACGCCCGGCCGGTCCTCACGCACGCCCGCGCGGGCCGTGCGCTCCGCCCGACCGCGACCGACACGCTGATCGAGGACGCGATCACGACCGGCACCCGCTCGACGATCGTCGCGCCGCTGCGCAAGGTGCCGGCGAAGGCGGCGAAGCCGCAGCCGATCATCGTCATCCACCGCGGCCTCAACCGGCTCTTCCTCTACGAGGGGACGCGCTTCGTGCGGTCGTTCCCCGTCGCGACGGGCCAGGCGATCTACCCGACCCCGCTCGGGCACTTCGAGATCGTCGTCAAGGAGCTGAACCCGTGGTGGTATCCGCCGACGCAGGACGCGTGGGCGAAGGGGCTCAAGCCCGTGCCCCCCGGGCCGGGCAATCCGCTCGGGACGCGCTGGATGGGCCTGAGCGCCCCCGGCGTGGGGATCCACGGCACCGACGAGCCGTGGTCGATCGGGCATTCCGAGTCGCATGGCTGCATCCGCATGCAGGTTCCGAGCGCGGAGTGGCTCTACCGGCACGTGCGAGTCGGAACGCAGGTCTTCATCGTCGCCGGGTGACGGTTCTGGCGTGCCCGGCCGGCTGAAGCTCGGGGCGCAGGCGCTCGCGATCGCGGCGGTGGGAGTGCTGGGCGGGCTCCTCGTCTGGAAGCTCACGCATCAGACGCCGCCGCCGAAGGTCGGCAAGCCGGCGCCGGCGTTCGCGCTGAAGCGGTTGAGCGGCGGCGGGACCGTGTCTCTCCGCTCGCTGCGCGGCAAGACCGTCGTCCTCAACTTCTTCGCCTCTTGGTGCGGCCCGTGCAAGCGCGAGGCGCCCGTGCTCGAGCAGGTCTGGCGGCAGGACCGGAGCCACAACGTCGTCGTGCTCGGCGTCGACGCGAATGACTCGCGCGGCGACGCGCGGCGCTTCGTCCGGGCGCACGGGGTGACGTACCCGATCGTCTTCGACGGCGGCGGGACCGTCGCCGGGAGCCGCTACGGCATCTCCAACCTGCCGGACACGTACGTCCTCAACCCCGCGGGCCGGATCGTCGGCGGGCTGATCCTCGGCCCGGTCAGCGACCATCCCTTCTCCCAGACGTTCGAGCGCTACCTCCACGCGGCGGAGACGGCGTGACCGGCAGGCTCAAGCTCGGCGCCCAAGTCGTGACGCTCCTGTGCGTGGCGGGCCTGCTCGCGCTGCTCGTCTGGAAGCTCGCGCACGGGCAGCCGGCGCCGCCCAAGGTCGGCTCGAAGGCGCCCGCGTTCACCCTGAGCCGGCTCGAGGGGACGGGGAAGGTCTCGCTCGCCTCGCTCCACGGCGACGCGGTCGTGCTCAACTTCTGGGCCTCGTGGTGCGATCCGTGCAAGGCCGAGGCGTCCGTGCTCGAGCGCGCGTGGCTGCGGTACCACCACCGCGGCGTGATCTTCCTCGGCGTCGACTACCACGACCTCGCGCCGGACGCGCGGCGGTTCGTGGCCGCCCACAAGCTCACGTTCCCGATGCTCGAAGACGGCCCGGGACGCGTCACCGGCAGCTACGGCGTCCAGCAGGTGCCGGAGACGTACGTCCTCAACCGCGACGGCACCGTCGTCGCCCACCTCGCCGGCCCGATCACGGCGCCGGGCTTCGGCGCGCGGTTCCGCGCCGCGCTGAAGAAGGTCGCGTGATCGCCAGGCTCGCCGTCGTGGTCGTCGCGGCGCTCGCGCTCGCGGCTCCGGCGGCCGCGGCGTGCAGGCAGCCGCGCACATCCCTCGCGTACCTCGAGGGACAGGTGATGTGCCCGACCTGCCACACGACGCTCGACGAGTCGAACTCGCCGGCGGCGCTGCAGATCGAGCGGTTCATCTCCGCCAAGATCGCGCGGTGCTGGACGTCGCAACGGATCGAGAACGCGCTCGTCGCGAACTACGGCGAAGGGATCCTCGCCGCGCCGCCCGACAGCGGCTTCGACATCCTCGCGTGGTGGCTGCCGATCGGCGGTGTCCTCGCGGGAGCGCTGATCCTCGCGTTCGGCGTCTGGCGCTGGAGCCGCGGCCGCGACGACGCCGACCCGCCCGGGACGGAGCCGGCGCTCGACGCCGAGACGGAGCGGAAGATCGACGACCTGCTCGCGGGACTCGAATAGATGGGCACGCGGCTCGCGATCGCGTTCGCCGCCGGCTTCGCCTCCGTGATCACGCCGTGCGTGCTGCCGCTCGTGCCGGGCTACCTGTCGGCGCTCTCGAACGTCGAGGCCGGCCGGCTCGGCGAGCGCGGCGTCACGCGCCGCGTCGTCTCCTCGAGCCTCCCGTTCGTCGCGGGCTTCACCGTCGTCTTCGTCGTCCTCGGCGCGGGAGCGGCCGCGATCGGCAGCGTCGTCTCGGGCAACGCGCAGACGGAGATCGCGGGATTCGTCCTCGTCGTCCTCGGGCTCGCGTTCGTCGGCCTGCTGCCGGTGCCCGAGCGGATCCTCGCGCCGGGACTGCTCGGCGGCGCGCGGCGCAGCGGCTCCGGCCTCCTCCTCGGCGGCGCGTTCGCGGTGTGCGCGGCGCCGTGCATAGGGACGGTGCTCGCCGCTGTGCTCGTGCTCGCGAGCAACACCGGCACGGTCGTGAAGGGCGCGGTGCTGCTCGCCGCCTACGCGCTCGGGCTCGCGGCCGCGTTCATCCTCGCCGGCGTCGCCTTCGCCCGCGCGATGGGCGCCTTCCGCTGGCTCCGCGACCGCTACACCGTGATCCAGGTCGTGAGTGGCGTCACCCTCGTCGCGCTCGGGCTCCTCCTCTTCTTCGGCCGCGACTGGTGGCTCCACGTCGCCGTCAACCGCGTGCTCATCGACCTCGGCCTCTCCTCCCCCTAGACCCGCGGCCGCTCGAGCTCGAGCGAGCCCGCCGCGACCCGCAGGCGCGCCGCCTCGACCTGGCGGAGGACGTCGGCGACGTCGACTCCGCGATGGGCGGGAGCGAACGGCCCGAGCCGCCGCGCCGCCTTCTCGAGCTGCCGCGCCGTCGCGACCGGCTTGCGGCGCCCCGCCTGGTACCACGCGACGGCGACGTGGACGAGCCCCTGGAAGAAATCGCGCTCGTCCGGGGCCGCCTCCCGCCACGCTTCCTCGAGCTCCTCGTGGGCTGCGAAGAACTCGCCGGCGCGGATCGCCTCGAGGCCGCGCTTGTACGACCCCTCCATCGCGCTTTAGCCTTCCCCCATGGCGACGATCCTGCTGTGTGGGGTCGACCTCTTCATCCGGGGCAAGCTCGAGGCCCTGCTGCCGGACCATCGGCTGGTGACGGTCGACCACACCGAGGATCCGGACATCGTGCTGGCGGACGTCTCGCGGGTCGACCCGGAGGACGTCGCGGAGGAGTATCCGGACATCCCGATCGTCGGTTTCACGAACCACACGGACACCGCCGGGCTGCGTGCCGCGAACGCCGCGGGCTTCGACCAGGTGCTTGCGAAATCCGCCCTCGACGAGCGGATTAGTACCGTCGTGAGCGAGTTGGTCGCCTCGCTAGAGTAGGCCGCAATGACGTACATCATCGCCGAGCCCTGTATCGACATCAAAGACCGTTCCTGCGTCGACGTCTGCCCCGTCGACTGCATCCACGAGTTCGACCGGATCCTCGTCATCGATCCCGAGGAGTGCATCGACTGCGGCGCCTGCGAGCCCGAGTGCCCGGTCGAGGCGATCTTCCCGGAGGACGCGCTCCCGGACAAGTGGGAGCCGTTCGTGAAGATCAACTACGCCTTCCCCGACGGCGCGGACGCCGTCAACCAGCTGACCGCGGCGTACGCGACCGAGCACAACGTCCAGAATGAGCCGATCGAATAACGCCCGCAGCGCGCGGGTATCGACTCGGAGTGGACCCCAAGACACTCGACCACGTCGCCTTCTGGCTCGCCGACCGCGACGCCGTCGCCGATTTCGCGACCGCGCATCTCGGCATGCACGTCATCGAGCGGACGGACGCCTTCACGCTCGTCGGTGCCGACGCGCGACGCGGCAAGCTGACGCTGTTCGCGGCGGACGGCCCGCGCGAGCGTGGCGCGCTCGAGCACGTAGCGCTGCGGGTGGGTGATCTCGAGGCGGCGCTCGAGCAGCTGCCGGCCGACTTCGCGGTCGAGCGGCGCCGCGACGGGGAGGCGTACTTCGAGCTCGGCGAGGGGATCGTGCTCGGGCTCGTCGAGGGGGAGACGGACAGCGACTACGACCTCGACCACGTCGCCCTGCGCTCGGCCGACCCGGAGGCGACGGCCTCGGAATACGGGTCGCTCGGCTTCCGCGCCGCGCCGCCCGGCCCGTCCGGCTGCCCGCGCGTCGAGGTCGGCGGAGCGTGGATCGAGTTCCAGCCGGGCGGCCCGGGAACGCCGGAGGAGCCGCTCCTCAACCATCTCGCCGTTCTCGTCGACTCGACCGACGAGCACATCGCGGCGGCGCGCGACCTCGGCGTCGAGATCGACGACATCAAGGACGCCGAGAACACGTACGCCGTCTTCCTCCGCGGCCCCGAAGGCGTGCGGATCGAGTACGTCGAGCACAAGCCGACGTTCTCCCTGACCTAGTGCGCGTCACGGTCGCGGGCGCCGGCATGGCGGGGCTCGTCGCCGCCGCCCGCCTGCGGGAGCTCGGGCACGAGCCGCGCGTGCTCGAGAAAGGGACGCGCGCCGGCGGCTCGATGCTCCTCTCCTCGTGCGTGATCTGGCGCCATCTCGAGTGGGACGAGTTCCGCAGGGAGTGCCCAGCCGGCGACGAGACGCTCCAGCGGCTGATCTGGGAGCGGCTGGACGACGCGCTCGCGTGGCTCGGGTCGCTCGGCGCGGAGCCGGTCTGGCGCGACACCGAGAACCCGCTCACGACCGGCCGCCGCTACGAGCCGCAGGCGCTCACCGCGTTGCTTGCGCGCGACGCCGCCGTCGAGCTCGGAACGCCGCTGCCGGAGGATCCCGAGCCGCCGCTCCTCCTCACAACCGGCGGCTTCCCGGTTCGTCTCGCGCGCGAGCGCGGTCTTCTCCTGCGGGCGAATCCCTGGAGCGAGGGCGACGGCCTCGACTTCGCGCGCGCCCGCGGCGGCTCGCTCGCCGGCGATCTCGGCGAGTTCTACGGCCGCGCCATGCCGGCTCCGCCGGCCCGGATCCGGGAGGAGGACTTCGTCCCGCTCTCGCAGCTGTACGGCAAGGAGGCGCGCGTCTTCACGGAGGACTGGGCGGAGATCACCCCGCCGTACGTCGCGTGGCACGAGAACGACCTCGCGCAGCTGATCGGGCCGCGGGCGTGGTACGTCGTCGAGCGGACGAACGAGCGGATCGAGGCCGCGCGTGCCGCCGGCGGCGAAGTCGTCGAGCGAGAAGACGGCTCCCTCGCCGTCCGCGTCGCCGCCGCGGTCACGCACACGCTCGGCGGGATCGAGGTGGACGCCGACGCGCGGGTGACCGGTGTCGAGGGCGTGTGGGCGGCAGGAGTCGACGCGGGCGGGATCGCGTCGGGCGGCTACGCGAGCGGCCTCGCGCAGGCGCTCGTCCTCGGCCTCGCCGCGGCGGAGTCGATCGCGAGCAGCTAGGCAGTGAGGTAGGCGCAGGCCCGCTTGTCGCCCGGCAGCGGCGACGGGGCGAGCTTCGTCACACGGAACTGCTGCCCCTCGAGCTCGACCTCGGAGCCGATCGCCGGCGCCTCGCCGTCCTGCTCCACGAGCTCGTAGCCGGAGGGCTTCCAGACGAAGAGAAGATGCTGTCCGTCGCTCATCGGGCCGAACGTTAGTCGGTCGCCGCGCGCCGCGGCAGCTCCAGGGTCATGGCGGTTCCCGCCTCGCCGTGGTCGACCGAGAGCGTCGCGCCGAGGGTGCGTGCCCGCTCCGAGAGGACTTCGAGCGCGCGGCGCCGCCGCTCGGTCGGAGCGTCGTCGCGGATCACGAGCACGAGCGCGTCCCCCGTGTCCGTCGCGGTGACCTCGAAGCGCGAGGGCGGCCCGCGCCGGATCGCTTCCTCGAGTGCCTCGCGCGCGATCTGGTAGAGCGCGGCCTGCTCCCGCTCGCCGAGCGCATCGACCGCTGCGACGTCGGCGACGAGCTCGATCCTCCCGCCGCGCGACTGCGCGAGCGCGTCGACCGCGGCGGCGAAGCCGTGATCGCGCAGGACGACCGGCTCGAGGTTGAAGGAGAGGTCGCGCAGCTCGCCGACCGTCTCGCGCGTCCGGGACAGCGCGCGGTCGAGGATCTCGCCCGCCTGCTCCGTCTCGCCCTGAGTCAGCAGGTCGAGCGCGGCGTCGAGCATCAGCGCGACGCCGGAGAGCGACTGCACCGGCCCGTCGTGGAGGAAGAGCGCGATGCGGCGCCGCTCGTCCTGCTCTGCGGCGAGAACCTGCTGGGTCAGCTCGCGGTCGGCGTCGTCGGCCATGGCTGCGTCCTAGTCGATGATCGCTTCGCGGAGCGCGATGGCGACGGCCTGGGTTCGCGTGTCGGCCTCGAGCTTGGCGAGGATGTGCCGGACGTGGCTCTTCACCGTCTCCTGGCTGATGAAGAGCTTCTTCGCGACGTCCGCGTTCGACATCCCGTCGGCGAGGAGCTGGAGGATCTCCCGCTCGCGCGTCGTGAGCATGTCGTCCTTGTCGCGGCCGGTGAGGAAGGCGGGCATGAGCGCCGGGTCGACGTAGCCCTCGCCGCTCGCGACCTTCTCGATCGCGCGGAGCAGCGTCTCGTGCGGCGCCTCCTTGAGGACGTAGCCCTTCGCGCCGGAGTCGAGCCCGCGGCTGAGGAGGCTGCGCTCGCTGTAGGCGGTGAAGATGAGGACGGCGCTGTCCGGGACCTTCTCCGACAGGATCTTCGTCGCCTCGAGCCCGTCCATGCCGGGCATGCGGACGTCCATGATGATCACGTTCGGCCGGCGGCGCTCGGCGAGCGCGACGGCCGATTCGCCGTCGGAGGCTTCGCCCACCACGCGGATGTGCGGTGCCCGGCTCAGTGAGAGCCGCAGTCCCTCACGCACGACCTCGTGGTCGTCGACGATGAGAGTTGTGATCTCGGATCCCGTCACGACCGCCCCGATCATAGAACCCGGGTCAGCGATCACATAGCGAGACTGAGCTGTTCTGCGGGTTTCTCCGGACGGATCCGGACGTGGCGCCGGTCGCGGACGCCGTGCTGGCGGGCGAGCGCGAGCACCCGTTCGCGGACGGGATCGGTCTCGTGGCGCGGCAGGTAGGCACCGCGCCGGTAGAGCTCCTCGTACTCGGGCAGGAGCTCCGGCCAGTCCCGTTCGAGCGCGGCGAGGAAGTGCTCGCGCGTGCCGGGGCGGAGGTAGAGGAGGTTCGCCCAGACTCCCGTCGCTCCGGCGGCGCGCGCCTCGCGGACGACGTCGGCGAGGAGCGCGGGCTTGTCGCTGAGCCCTGGGAGGATCGGCGCCATCCCGACGCCGGCGTTGATCCCCGCGTCGACGAGCCTCGCGAGGGCGCGCAGCCGCTGGCGCGGCGGCGCCGTGCCCGGCTCGGTCCGCCGCCAGATCTCCCGGTCGAGCGTCGGCACGGAGAAGGTCACGGAGACCTCGGCGCGACGGGCGGCCTCGACGAGGACGTCGACGTCCCGGACGATGAGCGGCCCGCGCGTGATGATCGCGAACGAGTTCCACGCCTCCGCGAGCGCCTCGAGGCAGGCGCGCGTCAGCCGGTAGCGGCCCTCCGCCGGCTGGTACGGGTCGGTCGCCGCGCCGATCGCGACCGTCTCGCGCTCCCAGCTCGGCCGCGCGAGCTCGCGTCGCAGAACCGTCGCGACGTTCGTCTTGACGCGGATGCTCGAGCCGTAGCGGTCGTCCCAGGGACGGTCGGCGCGCGCCTCGAAGGCGCGGACGTAACAGAACGTGCAGCGGTGGACGCAGCCCATGTACGGGTTGAGCGACCAGCCGAACGGCATCCCCCGCACCCGGTTGAGCGCGCTGCGGCACGGCTCCTCTCGGTACTCGACGCGCATCCCCGCCGAGAGGATAGCGAACATACGTTCGCTTGCGCAGCATCGGGGTTACGGAACATCATCACGTCGTGCTGCGAAGAAAACGATTCGGCGGCTACACCGTCAGCGGCGTCCCGGTGAAGGAGGAGAAGAACCGGGCGGGCCAGATCGGCCTGGCGATCCTGATGGGCGCGATCTTCTGCGGCCCCTGGATCGCACGCGCTTTCCACTGGCACATGTCGGCCGCCGCGCTCACCGCCGCCGTCGCGATCGACGTCCTGCTGCTCCTTGCGGTCGCCGTGTGGGCGCTCCGAACCTGGGACTACTGAGCAGTCTCGGCCGGGACCGACCGCCGCCGCTCCTATACTCCGCCGCGGGTGGACGAGAACCCTCCTAGTACCCGCGCCCTCCCGGTGAGGGCGTGACTCTTCTCTACGAGCTGATCGGGGTCGCGGTCCTGATCCTGCTCAACGCCTTCTTCGTGGCGGCGGAGTACGGGCTCGTCACGGCGCGGCGGACGCGGATCATCGAGCTGCAGCACCAGGGGAACCGGCGCGCGCGCGACGTCCTCCGGATCACCGGCGACCCGGGCCGCTTCATCGCGGCGATGCAGCTCGGCGTCACCCTCACGTCGCTGGGGATCGGCGCGCTCGGCGAGGCGACGCTGTCGCGCGAGTTCAAGCACTGGATGGCGGCGATCCTCGCGATCGTCATCGCCTACGGCATCCTGACGCTGTTCACCGTGGTCATCGGCGAGCTCGTGCCGAAGGGTGCGGCGCTCGGCCATCCGGAGGGGACGGCGCTTCTCGTCTCGGCGCCGGTCCGCGGCTTCTTCGTTCTCTTCGGCCCGGTGATCTGGATCCTGCGGCGGGCGACCGACCTGATCCTGCAGGGCTTCGGCCTCGAGCCGCCGGGCGCCGAGCGATCCGTCCACTCCGAGGCCGAGCTGCGGATGCTCGTCTCCCGCTCGACCGCCGAGGGCGAGATCGAGGAGGGCGAGCGGGAGATGATCGACAAGGTCTTCGTGTTCGGGGACAAGGACGTTGCCGACGTGATGGTCGCGAAGCCCGACGTCGCCGCCGTCTCGGTCGACATGCCTCCGGAGGAGGCGCTCGCGACCGTCCTCGATTCGCCGTACACGCGGTATCCCGTCTATCGCGAGTCGCTCGACGACATCGTCGGCGTCCTGCACGTCCGCGACCTGTTCAGCGCGATCCACGACCGCGGGCTCGCGGGCCTCGACCTCGAGTCGATGCTGCGGAGTGCGTACGTCGTCCCCGAGACGAAGGATCTCGCCTCCCTGCTGCAGGAGTTCCGGAAGACGAACAACCACTTCGCCGTCGTCGTCGACGAGTACGGCGCGATGGTCGGGATCGCGACGCTCGAGGATCTGCTCGAGGAGATCGTCGGCGAGATCGAGGACGAGTTCGACGTGCCGGAGGAGCCCGTCGAGCAGATCGGCGAGGACTCGTACCGCGTCGACGGGATGTTCTCGATCGACGACTTCAACGAGCGCTTCGGCACCGAGCTGCCGGAGGAGGACTACCACACGGTCGCCGGCTTCGTCTTCGGCGAGCTCGGCCGCGCGCCGGAGCCCGGCGACGACGTCGCCCACGACGGGATGCGCTTCGACGTGCTCGAGGTGGAGGGGAATCGGATCGAGAAGATCGCGGTGACGTTCCTCGAGCGCCCCTCGCCGCGGCGGGACCTCACGGTCGAGCTCCCCGACGACGAGCTCGAGTAGGGCTCGCGCCGGTAGCTTGGCTCGCGTGCGGCCTGCGAGCCGATCCCGGGTGGGCGTGCGGCGGGTCACGGCGATCGCCCTCGTCGTCGTCGCCGTCGTCGTGGCGCTGATCGTCTGGATCAGCCGCGGCTCGGCGGCCCCGGTGGGCTACGACGTGTCGTCTCCGCAGTGCTCGGGCTCGTATCCGTCGAATGTGTTGTTCGGGATCGTCGGCGTCGACGGCGGCCTCGCGAACACGGCGAACCCGTGTCTCGGCGGCGAGCTGCGCTGGGCGCGCGACGCGCCGGGGCAGAAGCGACCGGAGCAGCCGCCGCTGTCTCTGTACATCGACACGAGCAATCCCGGCGGGCAGCACGTCGCCGACTGGCCGAGCGGCGGCGCGACGCCCGCCTACGGCTCCTGTAACGGCCTGCTGACAGACGCCTGCTCGTACCTGTACGGGGAGCAGCGCGCGGCGTACTCGTACGGCCTCGTCGCCCGGCTCGACTCGGCTGCAGCGCGCACCGCGCCGTGGTGGCTCGACGTCGAGCTGGGGGCGAGCTGGGCCGGGACGTACGAGCTCAACATCGCGGCGCTGCGGGGCTTCGTCGCCGGCCTCCGCCACGCCGGCGCGACCGGCCCGCTCGGGATCTACTCCACGAGCGCGCAGTGGAAGGACATCACCGGCTTGACGGCGCAGACGACCGCGGCAGCCTTCAAGGGCCGGCTGGGCGGCTGGGTCGCCGCGGCCGCGGCCTCGCTCGCGCAGGCGCGGCAGAACTGCGCAACCGGCGGCTTCACCGGCGTTCCGCCGACGCTCGCCCAGTACCAGAGCGGCGCGTTCGACGCCGACCTGCGCTGCGCTGCCGCTTGACATATTCCGATATCGGAATATATTGAGCGCGTGGCTCGCGCCTCCAGCACAGCGGATGTCTTCAACGCCGTCGCCGAGCCGCGCCGCCGCGAGATCCTCGACGCGTTGATCGCCGGGGAGAAGCCGGTCGGGGCCATCGTGAGCGACCTCTCGCTGCCGCAGCCGCAGGTCTCGAAGCATCTGCGGGTGCTGAGCGAGGTCGGGCTCGTCACCTGCCGGGCGGAGGGGCGCCGCCGCCTCTATCGCCTCGAGCCGGCGCGTCTTGCGCCGTTCCACGAATGGCTCGCCAAGTACGAGCAGGCGCTGAACGAGCGGCTCGACCGGATGGACGACTACCTCCGAGGGCTACAAGCGAAGGAGAAGAGCAGTGGCAGTGACACCTAACCGGCACGGCTCGTCGGTGTACGAGTTTCCGAGCGAGCTCGAGATCCGCACGACGCGGAAGTTCGACGGGCCGATGGAGCTTGTCTACGACGTCCTGACGCAGCCCGAGCACGTCCGCAACTGGTTCGCGCCGTTCGAGGACAAGATCACCGTCTGCGAGATCGACCTGCGCGTCGGCGGCGAGTACCACATCGTCTTCGTCACTCCCGACGGGATGGAGTGCTCGTTCCGCGGCACGTACGTCGAGCTCGAGCGGCCGACGAGGATCGTCGACACGTGGCTGTTCGAGGGCTGGCCGGATGCGTGGGCCGACGAGACCGTCGAGCTGAGCGAGGCCGACGGCGTGACGACGCTGCGGATGACGATGGCCTTCCGCGACGCGGCCGGGCGCGCCAACATGACCATGACCGGTCCCGACGGCCAGGGCGACAGCTACAACAAGATGGAGGACTACCTCAGGTCACTGCTCGAGGAGTAGCGGCTCGATCGAGCCGTCCGCGATCGTCCACGCCGCGAGCTCGTCGCGAGCGACCGAGTAGATGAGGTACGGCCGGCCCTGCCAGAGGCCGACGTTCTCGACGTCCGTGCGCGACGGGCGCGGCGGCGCGGAGACGTGCGAGTGGACGACGGCGAGCTCGTAGCCCTCGTCCTCGAGGAACCACAGCTCCGGGTCGACCTCGAGCTCGAAGCGGTACGGCGATGCGGCCGCGTTGCGGGCCGGCTCGTAGCGCTCGGCGACGCCGTCGCGCAGCAGGAGCAGCCCGCAGCTCTCGTTCGGCAGCTCTTCCCGCGCGTGCGCGGCGAGCGCCTCGCGCACGGGCGGCGGGATCACCACCACAGCTTCGTCTCGTCGACCTCGCCGCCCTGCCAGAAGCCGGCGGAGAGGTACTTCCAGCCGCCGTCCGGGAGGACGCAGACGACGACTCCCTCCTCGAGCTCGCCGGCGAGGCGGCGCGCGACGTGGACGACGGCGCCGGACGAGACGCCCGCGAAGATCCCTTCCTCGTCGAGGAGCGCGTGGACGCCGGCGACCGCGTCTTCGTTCGAGACGAGCACCTTCCGGTCGAGCTTGGCGACGTCGAGGATCGGCGGCACGTAGCCGTCGTCGAGCGACCGGAGCCCCATCACCGGGTCGCCGGGCAGCGGCTCGGCGGCCGCGACGACGACGTCCGGGAAGCTCTCACGCAGCCGCTGGCCCGCGCCCATCAGCGTCCCGCCGGTGCCGAGCCCGGCGACGAGGACGTCGACGCGGTCTAGCGCGGCGGCGATCTCGGCGCCCGTCCCCTCGTAGTGGGCGCGCGGGTTCGCCTCGTTCGCGTACTGGAACGGCATGAAGAAGCGCGGCTCCCGCTCCGCGAGCTCGAGCGCGGCGCGGACTGCTCCGTTCGAGCCCTCCTCGCCCGGCGACTCGACGATCCGCGCGCCGTAGAGACGGAGCAGCTGCCGCCGCTCCTCGGTCGCGCTCGCGGGCAGGACGCATGTGAGCGCATAGCCCTTGAGCTTCGCGACGAGCGCGAGCGCGATGCCGGTGTTGCCGGAGGTCGGCTCGAGCAGCTCGCGGCCCGGCTCGAGCTCGCCGGCTGCCTCGGCTGCCTCGATCATCGCGAGCGCGACGCGGTCCTTGATCGAGCCGGTCGGGTTCTGTCCCTCGAGCTTCGCGTAGACCGTCACGCCCGGCGGCGAGAGATGCGACAGCTCGACGAGCGGCGTGTGGCCGATCAGGCCGAGGAGGTCTTCGACCACACGTAGACGGTCGGACACGTCTTCCCCAGGAGTTGGTAGATGCCCCAGACGAGGTCGGCGCCGTCGACGGGGCTGTCGATCCCGAGCCGGCGCATCCGCGCGATCCGCAGCAGCGCGTCGCTTGCGTCCCACTCGCCGTCCTCGATCATCCGCTCGCGCCACTCGCTGCCGAGCTCGATCTTCTGCTCGAGGTGGAGCGCCGAGGCCGCCGCCTCGACCCGGTCGCCGTCGAGGTTGACGAGCGCGGCGGCGTCGGAGAGCCACGCACGCTCGCGCGGCTCGAGCAGCTCGGTCGCGAGCGTGACGTACGCCACCATCCGGCCGCCCGGCTTCAGGACGCGGACGCACTCGGCGAAGCCGCGCTCGAGGTCGACGTGGACGAGCATGTCCCGCGCCCAGATCCAGTCGACGCTCTCGTCCTCGAGCGGCAGCGACTCGATCGCGCCTTCGACGACTGAGGGCCCCGTCGGCACCGGGTCGATCGCGAGGCCTCGGAGCCCGTGCGTCTCGACGAGCCGGTCGAAGTGCTTCCCGTCGCGTGCGCCGGCGTCGAGCAGGAAGTCGCCGGGCTGCGGTTCGAGCGAAGCGAACAGCTCGAAGAGCCATTCCCTGCCGCGCGGCGCGAGGCTCTCGCCGAGGCGCGGGTCGCGCTCGGGCTCGCCGGCCCAGTGCTCGTAGAGCTCGCGGGCCGTCGTCACGCGCCGCCGGCCATCGCCGGCAGGAGGATGACCGTCTCGCCGTTGCGGACGGGCGTGTCGAGGCCGTCGAGCGTCCGCACGTCCTCGCCCTCGACGTACACGTTGACGAACGGCGCGATCTCGCCGCCCTCCTCCAGCTGCGGCCGCAGCGACGGGAAGCGGTCCATGAGGTCGTCGAGCAGCTCGCGGACGCTCTCGCCCTCGGCGGGAACCTCGCGCGCGCCGCCGACCTCGCCGCGCAGCATCGGAGGGATCCGGATCCGGCTCATACCTGCGCCGGCCTTCCGCTGCAGAACTCGACGTAGTCGACGTACTCGGTGATGGAAGGGGAGTCGCCGCAGACCGGGCAGTTCGGATCCTTCCGCAGCTTCACCTCGCTGAACTCGGTCGCGAGCGCGTCGAAGAGGAGGAGGCGGCCGGAGAGCGACTCGCCGACGCCGAGGCAGAGCTTGAGCGCCTCGCTCGCCTGGAGCGAGCCGACGATACCGGGCAGGACGCCGAGCACGCCGCCCTCCGCGCACGACGGCGCGAGCTCGGGCGGCGGCGGCAAGGGGAAGAGGCAGCGGTAGCACGGCCCGTCGCCTGGCTTGAAGACCGTGAGCTGGCCCTCGAAGCGGTAGATCGAGCCGTGCACGAGCGGGATCCCGTGCCAGACCGACGCGTCGTTGATGAGGTAGCGGGTCGGGAAGTTGTCGGCGCCGTCGACGATCACGTCCCAGCCGTCGGCGAGGATCCGCTCGACGTTCTCGGAGGTGAGCCGCTCGCGGTAGGGGACCACCTCGACGTCGGGATTGAGCTCCGCGATCGTCTGCTTCGCCGACTCGGCCTTCCATTCGCCGAGCCGAGAGGTCGAGTGGAGCACCTGGCGCTGGAGGTTCGAGGCGTCGACCTTGTCGTCGTCGACGATCCCGAGCCGACCGACGCCCGCCGCGGCGAGATAGAGCGCCGCCGGCGAGCCGAGACCGCCCGCGCCGAGCAGGAGGACGCGCGACTCGAGGAGCTTCATCTGCCCCTCCTCGCCGACCTCCGGAATCAGGAGATGGCGGCTGTAGCGCGCGCGCTTCGCGCCGTCGAGCGAGCGCGGCAGCTCGGTCTCGAAGCCGCTCCGTTTCCAGTCGGTGTAGCCGCCGGCGAGCGAGACGACGTTCTCGTAGCCGAGCTCCGCGAGCGACTTCGCGCCGAAGACGGAGCGGTTGCCCTGCGCGCAGTAGAGGACGACCGGCTGCGCCTTGTCGGGCGCCGCCGCCTCGATCCGCGACTCGAGGTTGCCGCGCGGGATGTGGATCGCGCCGGGGATCCGGCCCTCCGTCCACTCGTCGAGCTCGCGGATGTCGACGAGGAGCGGACGGTCGGCCGCGGCGAGCAGCTCGTGGGCGCGCACGACGTCCACCTCCTCGATCTCGGAGCGGAGCTGCGCGAGAAGCTCTCTGTAGCTCGGCATCGCTTTCGGAATTGTAGTGACGGGGTTCCGGGCTACGCTCGCCGCGTGGCGAGTCGGCGTGTCCTCGTGATCGTTGCCCTGTGCGCCGTCGTCGCGGTCGCCGCGGTCGTCGGCGGCACCGCCCTCATGTCGCGGCACGAGCGGACGTCCTTGCCGACGCAGCCGGGCTACCCGAAGCTCGAGCTGTCGTTCGGCCTGCGCAGCAACGCGGAGGCGCGGGCGCTCACGCGGGCGGAGCGGCTCTACGACCTCGGGAACGTCGCCGCCGCGGCACCCGTCTTCGCGCGCTACCACTCGCTCGAGGCGCAGATCGGCTCGGCCTTCGCCGCGTGGAGGAGCGGCGGCTTCGCGACGATGCAACGGCTCGCCGCGGCGCATCCGGCGAGCCCGCTCGTCCTGCTCCATCTCGGTCTCGCCGACTTTTGGGCGGGACAGAACGTCGCCGCCGTCGGGGCGTGGGAGAAGGCCGCGCGGCTCGGCGCCGACTCGCCGTACGGCGTCGCGGCGGAGGATCTGCTCCACCCGCAGGATCCGATCCCCGGCCTGCCGGTGATCCTCCTGCCGGGCGCGCCGCAGCGCACGCCGACCCCGGCCCAGCTCGCGGCGATCCGCCGCGCGGCGGCGAAGCCGAACGAGCGCGCGAAGCTCCTCTACGGCTTCGAGCTCTGGGCCGCGCTCGAGAAGCCGCTCTCGGCGGAGCGGGAGTTCGCTGCCGCCGCGGCGCTCGCGCCGCACGATCCTGTCGCGCGCACGCTCGCGGCCGTCGCCCTGTTCACGAAGGCGAAGCCGGTCACCGCCTTCGGGACGCTCGGCCCGCTCACCGCCGTCTTCCCGCACTCGCCGGTGGTCGAGTTCCACCTCGGCGTGCTGCTCCTCTACGTCGGCGAGTACGGGAAGGCGGCGACCCAGCTGCGCGCCGCGGTGGCCGACGGGCCGCACTCGCCGTTCGCCGGCCCGGCGAGAACCCTGCTTGCGAGTGTGGCTCGGGCTAGGTCTAAGTAAGGAAAATATGAGCCGAACGGCCCATGGCGCTTGACCGCTGCGCGTGGCACATTGCGGCATCGCCAGGGGAGGGGACATCGCGTCGGCAGTCCAGGACGACGCCACAACGGGGGAGGTCCTGGAAAACGAGGAGGCGCGAGTCCTCCTCGAGACCCTGCACGTGGCGGGCACGGTCGGCGCCGACGAGCTCGCTCTCGCGCTCGACGAGCTCGAGTTGGAGCCGCCCCAGATCGAGGAGTTCCATCGCGCGCTCGACGAGCTCAACGTCGAGGTCGTCGTTGTGGGTGCTCCGGTCGAGAAGGAGGAGCCGCGCCTCGACGAGGAGACACGCGAGGTCTCGACCGACTCGCTGCAGCTGTTCCTGAAGGACATCGGCAAGGTCGATCTCCTCACCGCCGCGCAGGAGGTTGAGCTCGCGAAGCGGATCGAGCGCGGCGACCATCGCGCGAAGCAGGAGATGGTCGAGGCGAATCTCCGCCTCGTCGTCTCGATCGCGAAGCGCTATCGCAACCAGGGCCTGCCGTTCCTCGACCTGATCCAGGAGGGGACGATCGGTCTCGTTCGCGCCGCGGAGAAGTTCGACTGGCGGAAGGGCTACAAGTTCTCGACGTACGCGACGTGGTGGATCCGCCAGGCGGTCGCGCGCGCGCTCGCCGACAAGGGGCGGACGATCCGGATGCCCGTCCACGTCGTCGAGAAGCTCAACAAGATCGTCCGGTCCGAGCGGAAGCTCCGGGCCGAGCTCCACCGCGACCCGACGCCCGAAGAGGTCGCGCTCGATCTCGACCTTCCTCTCGAGGAGGTCGAGTCGATCATGCGGAGCGCGCAGGTTCCCATCTCGCTCGAGAAGCCGGTCGGGGAGGAGGACGAGTCCGAGTTCGGGCACTTCCTCACCGACGACAACGTGCCGCTCCCGGACGACGCGACGGACACGATCCTCCGCAGCGAGCAGCTGCAGCGGATCCTCCGCACGCTCACCGAGCGCGAGCGGCGGATCCTCGAGCTGCGCTACGGCCTCGGCGGCGAGATCCCGCGCACGCTCGACGAGGTCGGCCGGACGTTCAACGTCACGCGCGAGCGGATCCGCCAGATCGAGAACCAGACGCTGAAGAAGCTCCGCGCGCTCGCCGACGTCGCGTCGCTGCGCGACGTCGCCTAGCCGAGCACGAACTCGACCGGGTGCGCCTCGGCCGGACGGCCGGTCGGCAGCCAGCCGCGCCCGGGCTCCGCGAGGATGAGCGTCCGGCCCTTCTCGCCGACGAAGGCCAGGCGGTCGGGGTCGTCGAGCTCTCCGTCCCACAGCTCGAGCCCCGAAGCCTCGAGCTCGGCGAGGAGCGCTCGCTTGTCGCCGACGATGCCGAGCTCGGAGAGGCCGACGATCTCCTCCGGCGCGAAGGCGCCGCTGCGGCCGTTCTCCTCGAGCCCGCGATGCGCGATGAGCTCGACGATGTTGCCGGCCGGGTCGAGGAAGTAGACCGCCTGTGCGTCCCAGCTCTCGAAGTCGAAGACGCCGCCGGCGAGCTCGAAGCGCTCCTCCGCCCAGGCGCGCGCCGCGTCGAAGCGGTCGCCGGGAACGAGGAGCGCGAAGTGGTGGAACGGCTCGCCGTCCTCGCCGCGGAAGCGGAGCTTCGTCTCGCCGGTCGTCCCGTCGTACAGGGACTCCAGCTCGGCGACGCGGTCGCGTGGAGCGGCGAGGGTGACCTCCACGAATCGCACGAGGCGCAGGTTAGTGTCCGCTCATGGACGAGATCTCGCGCGCCGAGCTGGCGGAGTTCATCGCGATCCCGAGCATCAGCGCCGACCCGGCGCATCGCGAGGACGTCAAGCGCGCCGGCGAGTGGGCTGCCGAGTTCATCCGCGCGAAGTGCGGCGGAACGGCCGAGCTCACTCCGTGGGGCGAGAGGGAGCTCGTGCTCGGCGAGGTTCGCGCCTCGAGCGACCCGGCGAGCGCTCCGACCGTCCTCGTCTACAACCACTTCGACGTCCAGCCGCCGGCGCCGCTCGATCTCTGGGAGAGCGAACCGTTCGAGCTGACGGTGAAGGACGACTGGGCCTACGCGCGCGGCATCACCGACGACAAGGGCCAGCTCTTCATCATGCTCAAGGCGGCTCAGCGGCTCGTCGAGGCGAAGGCGCTGCCGGTCAACCTCCGCTTCGCGTTCGACGGCGAGGAGGAGATCGGCGGCACGACGATCGTCGACTGGATCGAGCGCGACTCCGCGGGCGCCGACGCCGGGGTGATCTTCGACGGCGGCATGCTCCGCATCGACGTGCCGGTGTTCAGCCTCGCGACGCGCGGGCTGATCGCCTTCGACCTGAAGGTGACGACGGGCGAGCGCGACCTCCATTCCGGGATGTACGGCGGCGCGGCGCTCAACGCGATCCACGTCCTGATGCGCTGCCTCTCCGCGGTGACGGCGCGCGAGAACGGCCTCCTGCCGGAGCCGCTGCGCGCCGGCATCGTCCCGCCGACCGACGAGGAGCTCGCGAACTGGCAGGCGCTTCCTCCCGGCGACGAGGAGCTCGCGCTCGCGGGCGCGCGGCCGCTCGACGCCGCCGCTGCGGAGCAGTTCAACGTCCGCACGCTCGCCGAGCCGTCAGCGGACGTGAACGGGATCATCGGCGGGAAGCCGGGAGTGCGGAACACGACGTTGTCGGTGCACGCCGCCGGCGAGGTGACGATCCGGCTCGCGCCGGGCCAGAGCGTCGACGAGATCGGCGCCGCGGCGGAGAAGCTGATGCGCGACGCCGCCCCGGCCGGCGCGGACGTCGACATCGTCTGGTCGGGCGTGCCCGCCGGCCTGATGCGCCCCGACGAGCCGGCGATCCAGCTCGGCGCCGACGCGTTCGAGCACGTGCTCGGCGTCCGGCCGCTGCTCGTGCGCTCCGGCGGGACGCTCCCGATCGTGCCCGCGCTCGAGGCGAAGGGGATCCCGACGATCATCACCGGCTTCGGGCTCCCGGAGTCGAACGTCCACTCGCCGAACGAGAAGTTCCTCTACCGCTACTTCGAGCAGGGGATCGACACCGCCGCTGCGCTCTACACCCGCCTCGCGGAGTTGCCGCGCTAGCTAGAGATCGTGCGGATGCTCGTGGCTGCAGTGGAGCCACTCGTGGCCGAACTCGCGCATTGCGTCGATTATCGGGAGGAGCGACTCGCCTTTCGCCGTGAGCCGGTACTCGACGCGCGGCGGCGCCTCCGCGTAGCTGTGGCGCTCGACGATCCCCTCCGCCTCGAGGACGCGGAGCCGCTCGGCCAACGTGCGCGGGCTGATCCCGTGGCACGAGCGCTCGAGCTCCGAGAAGCGGCGCGGCCCTTCGGAGAGGTCGTGGACGAGGAGCGCCGTCCACTTCGCGCCGATGATCTCGGCCGTGGCGGCGACGGCGCACGTCGTCGCCTCGTGAACGGGGTTCATCGTCCGCATCGCCATTTGCAGGGAGAATTGTACGTCACCGTCTCGAGTGGCCATGTCTAGGTGTCTGACACCTGGACATGGCCGCAAGTGTCAGTCCCAGGGAGGCGGGTTGTGGGTCCAGCGGCCGCCGAGCATCGTGGCGACGACCTGCACCTCGCGCAGCTCCTCCTGCTCGCAGGCGAGCGGGTCGCGGTCGAGGACGACGAGGTCGGCGAGCCGGCCGGGGACGAGCGTGCCGCGGATTCGCTCGTCGTGGGACAGCCACGCCGGGGCGACGCAGACGGCGTGCAGCGCCTGGTCGAGCGTCAGCCGCTCGTCCTCGCGCCAGTGGTCGAGGACGCCCGCGACGACGCCCGCCCACGGCTCGAGCTCCTCCACCGGCGCGTCGGAGCCGTTCGCGACGAGCGCTCCCAGGTCGGCGAGCGAGCGGAACGAGTAGGCCTGGTCGAGCCGGTCGGCCCAGAAACGCTTCGCAAGCTGCTCGTCCGACGGCGCGTGGGAGAACTGGACGGAGGCCGCGACGCCGAGCTCGGCGAAGCGGGGGAGATCCGCCGGGTCGAGGCACTGCGCATGCTCGATCCGCGGGCGGAGCCGTTGCGGCTGCCAGGCGTCCGCGGCGCGTTCGAACGCGTCGAGCGCCGCGCGGTTCGCGCCGTCCCCGATCGCGTGCACGGCAACCGGCCAGCCCGCCGCGGCGCCGGCGCGCACGATCTCCTCGAGCTCCTCGCCGGATGTGATCACGACGCCCGAGCCGTCGGCCATCCACGCCGTCTGCGAGCCGAGCGTCCCGTCCATGAACGCCTTCAGGTAGCCGAGCCGGACGAGGGAGGAGGAGCCGGCGTCGCTGCGCAGGCCGAGCTCGCGGAGCTGCGGCAAGAACGTCGCCGGTGCCGACTGCCAGACCCGCAGCGGCAATCCGCCCTGCCCCTCGAGCTGCTGCCAGAGCCCGACGGCGCCGAGCCAGCCGTCCTTGTCGTGGACGCACGTGACGCCGCGCGCGGCCGCGACCTTGACGCCGTCGCGCATCGCGGCGAGGTACTCGTCGTCGGCCGCCTGCGCGTGGCGGTTCTTGAACTGCCACGCCGCCTGCTCGTAGAGGACGCCGGTCGGCTCGCCGGCCTCGTCCCGGACGACGACGCCTCCCTCCACCTCGAGGTCGCCGCCCGCGAGGGCGAGCGCCACGGAGTTGAGCCAGAGGCCGTGGTAGTCCTTCGAGATGAGCATCGCCGGCCGCTCCGGCTCGATCTCGTCGAGCGCCTGGCGGGTCGGCCGGCCGTCGGGCCAGTCGGCATCGCGCCAGCCCTGGCCGCGCAGCCAGGTCCCGTGACGCTCGGCGCCGCGGATCCGGTCGAGCGCCTCCGCGAGCGACGCGGCGCCTTCGAGCCGGACGTCCCGCTGCGCGATTGCCCAGGTCGGGAAGTGGACGTGCGAGTCGGTGAAGCCGGGGAGGACGCAGCGCCCGCCGAGGTCGACCGTCTCCGGGCTCGGCAGCGACGTCTCGTGGACGCCGACGCCGCCGGCGATCCGCTCCCCCGCGATCCAGAGCGCCGCGACCGTCGGCAGCGATGGGTCGAGCGTGCGGATCGTCCCGTTTCGGAGGATCATGTCTCCATGTTCGATCATGTCGGCCCCAACGTGCGCGACTACGCACGCAGCCGCGCCTTCTACGAGGCGGCGCTCGCGCCGCTCGGGTGGAAAGTCCTCGCCGAATGGCCGGAGCACGGCGTCTGCGGCTTCGGCGACGCGGAGCACCCGGTCTTCTGGCTCCATCAGCGCGAGCCGTACACGACCGGAGTCCACGTCGCGTTCACCTGTGACGACCGGGAGACGGTGGACTCATTCCACGCCGCGGCGCTCGCCGCCGGCGGCACCGACAACGGCCCGCCCGGTCTCCGCTGGTACCACGAGAACTACTACGGCGCCTTCGTCCTCGATCCCGACGGGAACAACATCGAGGCCGTCTGCCACGCGCCCGGCTAGGGAGGATCGACGCGCGGGCCGCCGCGATTGAGCGGGTTGCAGCGGAGGAGGCGCCAGACCGTCTTGCGCGTCGCAGTGGCGAAGCCGTAGCGCCGGAACGCGGCGAGCCCGTACTCCGAGCAGGTCGGCTCGAAGCGGCAGCGCGGCCGGAGGCGCGCCGGCACGCGGCTCCGGTACAGCTCGATCAGCGCGACCGCCGCGCGCGAGCCTGGGCTCAACGGGAGAGCGAGCGCCGGAGGAGCGGGACGGCGAGCCCGAACGCGATGCCGCCGGCGACGTAGATGATCCCGTAGGTGCGGGTCGGGAAGACGACCGCGTACTCCTGCAGGAGCACGCCGGCGCCGAGGCCCATCAGCAGACCGCCGAAGGCGCCGAGGACGTACGGCCACGTCCGCCGGCGCACGTTCACCGCCGGCACCGCGACGGCCATGAGCGCCGCTCCGCTTCCGAACAGCAGGAGAAGCGGGACGAGCACGAGCGCTGCGAGCGTGAAGAGGAAGCACCAGCCGCGCGAGGCGTCCTCGGCCGCGTCCGCGGGGCTGTAGTCGGACGGCACCTCGGCCCTCGTCCTTTGCTGCTCCTCTTCCTTGGCGACGTCCTCTTGCGTGACGGCGCCGCCCGGCCCGCTGCCGCCACCGCCGCCTGCGCCGAGGCCCGCGCCGAGGACGCTGAGGACGCCGACGCCCCCTGCCGCCGCGGCGGAGATTCCGGCGACGGTGCTGAACGGGTCGCCCGCCACCTTGATGAAGACGTCGCCGTCACACCCTCCGGCGTGGCCGGGGGCGAAGATCCCGAGCCCCTTCAACTCGTAGAGCCCGACCCCGTACTTCGCGAAGCTGTGGACGTCGACGTTCTGGCTCCAGGTGCCGCCCCCGGCCGGCGCGTCGTAGACGTTCCAGTCCGCGCCGAAGAACTCGAGGGAGATGCGGAGCTCGTCGAACGTCTTGCCGTTCACCGAGGTCATCGTCATCGGGATGACGTCGTTCTGGCCGACGCGGATGGCGTGGGCGGGGTCGACGGGGATGTTGTCGAGATTGACGCCGTTCAGCGTGGCGTGGCAGCCGTCCTGCACGTCCGCACCGGCCGGCGCCGCGGCGAGGAGCGCGATCCCGACCGCCGCCAGGAGCGCCGCTGCCGCAATCCCCCCGGAACGCGCCTTCCGCATCGAAGCCCTCCGGTTGCTGGGGCGATCTTGTGCCGATCCGCACCCGCAAGTCAAATCGGGTTCCGGCGCTTCTCCCGAAACGCTCGGGTCCCGGCCGGACATGCTGTAGGTGTGACGCCGGCCGCGAGACGAGAGCGCTTCGAGTTCCTCTACCGGGGCCTGTACGAGCCGATCGCCGGCTACGTGCTCCGGCGCGTCGCCAGTCCCGAGGACGGTGCGGAGGTCATCGCCGAGACGTTCGCCACGCTCTGGCGGCGGCTCGACTCCTGTCCGCCCGACGAGGAGGTGCGGCCCTGGCTCTTCGGCGTCGCGCGGCGGGTGCTCGCGAACCAGCGTCGCGGCGAGCGGCGCCGCAGCGCCCTCGCCGAACGGCTGACGTCGACGATCGAGCCGGCCGCCGTGCCGGCGCCTCTCGGCGACGACCGCGTGGCGCGGGCGTTCTCGACGTTGAGCGAGGCGGACCGCGAGGTTCTCGCGCTCGTCGCCTGGGAGGGATTGAGCCGAGAGGAGCTCGCGGTCGCGCTCGGAGCGAGCCGCTCCGTCGTCCGGCTCCGGCTCCACCGCGCGCGGCGCCGCTTCGAGGCCGCGCTCGAGAACGAGACGCGGGCGGAGTCGCTCGCCGCACGAGCCCGGATTCCACTTGCCGAAGGAGGACGAGAACGTGAGTGCGCCTGATTCCATCCACCTGCTCTCGCAAACCGCGCCGGTCTCCGACGCGGAGGCGGCCGAGGTGTTCGGACCGGCCGGCAAGGAGGGCCTCCTCGACGCGATCACAAGCCTGTCGCCCGGTCGCTCCCGGCCGGCTCGCCGCCGGCTCCGCCGCCCGCTCGTCGTCGTGCTCGCGGTCGTCGCGGTCGCCGCGGCGACCGGCGCCGGCTGGGCGCTGACGCGCGGCTCGGCGCGGGAGACGACCGCGGTCGACTGCATGATCGGCGGCGGCACGACCGTGATCAACGCCACCTCCGGCGACCCGGCCTCCGACTGCGCCGCCGTCTGGCCGGCTCCGGTGCCGAAGCTGCAGGCATACGACAACGGGCTCGGAGGCGTCTCCGTGATCCCGGCGAGCGAGAAGGCGCCCGCGACCTGGACGCCGATCGCGTCGCAGGACGTCGCGCTCATCGAGCTGCAGGAGTCGCTCGACGACAACATCAACGGCCTCGACTCGACGTGCTTCGACAGCGGCGCGGCGACGACATTCGCGCAGCAGCAGCTGGCCCGGCTCGGCCTGATCGGCTGGTCGGTGCAGACCCGCTCGAGCTCGCAGACGGCACCGCCGGCCCAGGCAGGCAACGCCGCTCCGGGCGTCAGCGGATCTGAGCTCTGCTACGGCGGCTTCGCCGATCCGCAGGCGAAGACGGTCACGTTGATGGGGTCGCCCGGCGACCAGTCCGGCCCGGCGAGCTGGCCGCCGCATCAGCTCGCGGACAGCCTCCGCCCGCTCACGCAGCAGTGCCTGTCCCTGTCCGCGATGGCCAGCGCCGTCGAGCAGCGCGCGACGGCCCTCGGCATGTCGCAGACGGTGGAGAACGACCGCAACTACGCCCTCAGCGCGACGCGGGACGACACGATGCGCTGCGCGACCGTCTACGAGACGGTCATGGGCACGACCGACGTCGTCGTCCGCGGCCCGGCGCACGCGAGCGGGAGCTAGCGGTCGGACATCTGGACACCAGGCCGCGCGCCGTAGAATCGGCGCGTGGCCTGGGACGTCCTGACCGGCGAGCAGCGCGAGCTGCGGGATCTCGTCCGGCAGCTCGCGCGCGAGCGGATCGGGCCGCGCGCGGCCGAGATCGACTCCTCGCACGAGTTCCCGTGGGACGTCGTCGAGCTGTTCCGCGAGAACGACATCTTCGGGCTCTTCTTCGCCGAGGAGTACGGCGGCCTCGGCACCGGCGCGCTCCTCTCGCTCATCGCGATCGAGGAGGTGGCGAAGGTCTGCGCGACGTCGGCGCTCATCCTCGCCGTGCAGGAGCTCGGCTCGCTCGGGCTCAAGCTCGCCGGCTCCGACGAGCAGAAGGAGAAGTACCTCCCGAAGTTCGCGTCGGGCGAGTGGCTGCCGGCGTACGCGCTCACCGAGTCCGGCTCCGGCTCCGACAGCGCCGCGATGCGGACGACGGCGAAGCGCGATGGCGACGAGTACGTCCTCGACGGCTCGAAGCGCTTCATCACGAACGCCGGCGTCGCGAACCTCTACACCGTCTTCGCGAAAACCGATCCGGAGGCGGGCCACTCCGGCATCTCCGCCTTCGTCGTCGAAGCGGACACGCCCGGCTTCGCGGTGGCACGGCTCGAGCCGAAGATGGGCATCTCCGGCTCGACGACCGGCGAGCTCACCTTCGACGGCGTGCGGATCCCCGCCGGCAACCTCCTCGGCGAGGAAGGCGACGGCTTCAAGATCGCGATGCGGATCCTCGACCGCTCCCGTCCAGGCGTCGCTGCGCAGGCGCTCGGCATCGCGCAAGGCGCGACCGACTACGCGCTCGAGTACGCGAAGACACGCGAGACGATGGGCAAGCCGATCGCGCAGCACCAGCTGATCCAGGCGAAGCTCGCCGACATGGAGACGGAGTGCGAGGCGGCGCGCGGCCTCCTCTATCGCTTCGGGCGCATGGTCGACGAGGGCGTCGACGGGCCGGAGCTGACGAAGGCGTCCGCGATGGCGAAGCTCAAGTGCGGCGACGTCGCGATGTACGCGACGACCGAGGCCGTGCAGATCCTCGGCGGCTACGGCTACATCAAGGAGTACCCGGTCGAGCGCTTCATGCGCGACGCGAAGATCACGCAGATCTACGAGGGAACGCAGGAAGTCCAGCGCCTCGTGATCGCGCGTGAGATGGCGAGGGAGTCGCGGGCGTTCCTCCTCGCCGGTGTCTGAGCTCTGGCGCGCGAGCGAGCACGAGCCGCTCGTCGAGGAGGAATGGAGCGAGGAGCGCGCCGAGGGCGCGATCGCCGAGATCGTCGCCGACGCCGAGTCGGCCTTCGGCGACGGACGCTGGCCGTGGCATCCGATGGACGGCGAGGACGACGAGGACTCCACCTCGCTCTACCTCGGCTCGGCCGGGATGGTCTGGGCGCTCCACGAGCTCGGCTCGGCCGGCTGGGAGGACGCGGCGCTCGCGCTCGTCGACCGCTACCGCGCCAAGCCGGACTTCGGCGAGATGGCCTCCGCACCGAGTTACTGGATGGGCGAGTGCGGGATCGCGCTCGTCGCGTATCGCCTGACCGGCGACGCCGGGCTCGCCGACCGCGTCCACGAGCTCGTCCTCGCCAACCTCGACTCGCCGACGAACGAGGTGATGTGGGGGACGCCCGGCTCGCTGCTCGTCGCCGAGGCGATGCTCGCGTGGACGGGCGAGAAGCGCTGGGAGGAGGCGTGGCGTGCCTGTGCCGAGCGCGTGCTCGCGACCCGCGACGCGGACGGGCTCTGGACGCAGGATCTCTACGGCAGAACGTTCCGCTTCCTCGGTCCGGCGCACGGCTACGCCGGCAACGTCCGCGCGCTCGCGAACCGGGGCGAGGCGCCGCCGCTCGCCGACCTCTCGCCGTACGTCATGCGCGGCGACGGGCTCGCCAACTGGGTTCCCGGCGAGGGCGCCGAGCCTCGTGAGACGCGCGTCCAGTGGTGCCACGGCGCGCCCGGCATGGTCGCGACGCTCGGCGACCTCCTCGACGAGGAGACCGCGCTCGCCGGCGGCGAGTTGACCTGGCGCGCCGGGCCGCTCGCGAAGGGATCGAACCTCTGCCACGGCACGGCGGGCAACGCGTACGCGTTCCTCGTCCTCCACCGCCGCACCGGGGACGAGCTCTGGCTCGAGCGGGCGCGCGCCTTTGCCATGCACGCGATCGGTCAGGTCGCGCGGGAGCGGGCCAGGCTCGGCCGCGGCCGCTACTCGCTCTTCACCGGCGACGTCGGCGTTGCGCTCTTCCTCCGCGACCTGCTTCGCGGCGAGGACCGGTTCCCGACGATGGGCCCGTTCGCTTGAGCTACTCGTCGACGCTGTCGACGTCGTCCTCGGCCTGCTCGCCAAGCTCGACGATGTCCCCCTCGTGGAAGAGGACGTCCTTCAGCGCGACACGCCACTTCTCGTTCCTCCGCGTCAGCCATTCGAGGCTCATCGCGAAGTGCTTGAACTCCTCCTGCTGCGCGTTCTCCATGATTGCGCGCGCCTGGTCGTCGGCCTCGACGGAGATCCGCTGCTCGTACCAGCCGATCGCCTCGGCTTCCTCCTGCAGGGAGGCGACCATCCGGGCGAAGCTGCGAATCGCGGCCGAGAGCTCGGCGGGCGGCTCGTGGTATTGATCGGTCGGCATACGTTGCCTCTGTCCGCGTCCCTCGCGCTTACACCTGAGGACCGACGATGAAGCCCTTCTCGTGAGCGATCCGCGCGCCCGGAGCTTCGGCTCCGCGGCGGAGGACTACGAGCGCGGCCGGCCCGGCTGGCCCGACCGCGTCGCCGACGTTGCGGGGCTGCCGCCGGACGCCGAGGTTCTCGACCTCGCCGCCGGAACCGGCAAGCTCACGCGCCTGCTCGTCCGCCGCTTCGCGCGCGTCGTCGCGGTCGAGCCGGACGACGCGCTCCGCGAGCTGATCCGCGACGCCGAGACGCTCGCGGGCGAGGCGGAGAGGATCCCGCTCCCCGACGCGTCGGTCGACGGTGTCTTCTGCGCCGAGGCGTTCCACTGGTTCGACGCGCCGCGGGCCGTCGCCGAGATCGCGCGCGTCCTCCGTCCGGGCGGCTCCGTCGTCGTCTGCTTCAACGACGGCGCCGGCGAGACCGAGCCGCGCTGGCCCGACGCGGCGCGCGCTGTGATCGAGCGCCACCGGCCGCCCGGCGAGGTCGGCGGCCGCCATCTCGTCGAGGCGGGCGCGTGGCGCGATGCCTTCGCGGCCGACGAGCGCTTCGAGCCGCTCGCCTTCGAGACCGCGCCGCACGATCACCTCCAGAGCTCGGAGGAGGCGGTCGCGCAGCTCCTCTCCATCAGCGGCTTCGCGCTTCTTCCCGAGGCAGAGCGAGAGGAGATGCGGCACGAGCTCCGAAACGTTCTCCCCGACGAAACGTGGCGGACGCCACTGCTCGCCGAAATCTGGTCGACGCGGAGGAGAGACTGATGATCAACGGCGCAAACACCGGCTTCATGCTCCTGGCGGCGGCCCTCGTGATGATCATGACGCCGGGGCTGGCCTTCTTCTACGGCGGGCTCGTCGGCCGCTCGAACACGCTCACGATCATGATCCAGAGCTTCGCGTCGATGGGGATCACGACCGTGATGTGGTGGCTCGTCGGCTACTCCCTCTGCTTCAGCGGCGGCAACGACGGGATCTTCGGGAACTTCCACTACGCGCTGCTGCGGCACGTCGGCGTCAACTCGATCTACCAGCCGTCGCACATCCCGCTCTCGGTGCTGATCGTCTACCAGATGATGTTCGCGATCATCACGCCGGCCCTGATCACCGGCGCGTTCACGAATCGCGTCACGTTCAAGGCGTACCTGATCTTCCTCGTCGTCTGGCAGGTCGCGGTCTACTACCCGTTCGTCCACATGCTCTGGGGCGGCGGCCTGCTCGAGCACTGGGGCGCGCGCGACTTCGCCGGCGGGATCGTCGTGCACGCGAGTGCCGGCTTCGCAGCGCTGGCCTCGGTCCTCTACGTGGGCAAGCGGAAGTTCGTCGACACGCCGCACAACATCCCCTTCATCGCGCTCGGCACCGGCCTGCTCTGGTTCGGCTGGTACGGCTTCAACGCGGGCAGCGAGCTCAAGGTCGACCACATCACCGCGCTCGCCTTCCTCAACACCGACATCGCCGCCTCGTTCGCGGCGGTGACTTGGCTGTTCGTGGAGTGGTGGTTCGCGAAGAAGCCGCACTTCGTGGGGCTCCTCACCGGCGCGGTCGCCGGTCTCGCGACGATCACGCCGGCGGCGGGCTACGTGCCGATCTACGCCTCCGTCGTGATCGGGATCGCGGCGGGCGGTGTCTGCTACGCGGCGATCCAGCTCAAGAACCGGCTGAAGTGGGACGACGCGCTCGACGTCTGGGGCGTGCACGGAGTGGGTGGCCTGCTCGGGATCGTGCTGCTCGGCGTCTTCGCCGGGACGGCCGTCAACGCGGCCGGCGGGGCAGGACTGATCCACGGCTCCGGCTCGTTCTTCGGCAAGCAGGTCGCCGCCGGGATCGGCTGCTCCCTCTATGCCTTCCTCTTCACGTACGCGGCGCTGCGGGTCATCGACCTGATCACGGCGGTGCGGGTCGGTGAGGAGGCCGAGAGCGGGCTCGACGAGGCGATGCACGGGGAGAGCGCCTATCAGCTCGACGACGGGGCGCCGCCCGTTCCCGCGATGTAGCGGCCGGGAGGGTCAGCCCTGCGGCAGCGGGCTGATGTTGCTCGCGAGTCGGTACGTCCCGGCCTGCCAGTCGAGGACCGCGCGGAGGATCTTCTTCCGGTTCCCGTTCACGGAGGCGGCGACGACGGCTTCGGTACGGCGCTTCTCGAGCGTGACCTTGACGACCGTGAGCCGCCTGATCGGGAGGACCAGGTGGAGGGCGGCCGCCTTGAGCGTGCACTTCGACGCGCCGCCGAGGCGCTTGAGCGCGCTCGCGGTCAAGTCTCCGCACACCGTCCGGTAGCGCTTGTGCTCGTAGGCGCCGGCGAGGCTCGCGACGTCCTTGCGGACGAGCCTGGCCGCGGCGGCGTTCGTGCGCGGCGCCTTTGCGGGCGCGTGGCGAAGGCCCGCCGCCGGGGCCGCGGCCGAGAGCACAGCCACCGTCAGGAGGGTCGTGACGCCTGCAGCGAGGCCGATTCCGCCGCTCCGCATCGGCGGATGGTACAGCGGTACCGATGTACTCTCAATCCGTGCGGCTCGACGGCATCCATCACGTGACGTGCATCACCGCCGACGCGCCGCGGAACGTCGAGTACTACACCGGCACGCTCGGGTTGCGGCTCGTCAAGAAATCCGTCAACCAGGACGACCCGACGGTCTACCACCTCTTCTACGCCGACGAGAACGGCACGCCCGGCTCCGACATCACGTTCTTCGAGTACCCGAGCGCGCGCGAGGGCCGCGCAGGCGCCGGGATGATCCACACGGTCGTCTGGCGCGTCGGCTCGGAGGAGGCGCTCGACTTCTGGCGCGACCGCGTCGGCGGCGTCCCGTTCGCCGACCCGGACGGGCTGCGTCACGACCTCGTCGTCGCCGACGTCCCCGACGAGCCGCTCATCGCCGACCATCCGGAGATCCCGCGCGAGCTCGCGCTGCAGGGGTTCGAGGGCGTGCGCGCCTACGGCGAGGAGCCGGCCGAGTTCCTCGAGGCCCTCGGCTTCGAGAACGGACTCACGCGCGGAGATTCGCGGCAGGGCTGGATCCGCTACGAGCCGGCGCCGGAGGAGCACGGGATCGGCGGCTCGGGCACCGTCCACCACGTCGCGTGGGCGTGCGGGATGGAGGAGCAGGAGGCGTGGCGGCAGCGCGTGATCGAGGCGGGCGGCCGGCCGACGGAGATCATCGACCGCTTCTGGTTCCGCTCGATCTACTTCCGCGAGCCGACCGGCGTCCTCTTCGAGATCGCGACGCTCGGGCCGGGCTTCGCGGCGGACGAGGATCCCGCGCATCTCGGCGAGACGCTCATCCTGCCGCCGAGCTTCGAGCATCTCCGAGCGGAGGTCGAGCCGCTCCTGACGCCGCTGCCGAAGACGCGCTAGCGCTACTTGCCGGGCTCGGGGAGCGAGCTCGTGTCGACGACCTCGAAGTCGGCGCCCGTCAGCCGGCCGAGCGAGTGGAGGTCGTCGTTGCTCCAGTGCGCGTTCGGCGCGCCCGAGACGTACCACGGGGACCCGTTGTCGGCGAGGATCATCCCGTAGGTCTTCAGCGCCTCGAGCACGACGCGCGCCTGCTTCGGGAAGGACGAGATGTCGACGCTCGCCTTGAGCCGCACGCGGAGGCCCATCGGCGGCAGGGACGCGCTCGTCGAGCTCGAGGCGTAGTGGCGGGCGGGGTAGACGTAGGCGCGGCGCGTCTCCGGCGCGGTGAAGCGGAGCGCGTGGTCGATGACGCCGCGCCTGACCTCGTCGTAGCGCGCGAGGCCGGGGAAGATCGGCAGGCCTGCCGCGTCCGCCGACGTCCAGCCCGCGGGCCGCAGGTGGTTCGAGCGCAGGTTCCACGTCGCGCCGGAGCCGGCGTGCCAGCCCGACGAGGTGCGCTGCAGCGCATAGAGCTCGTACAGGCGGCACGAGCTGCGGTCGACGAGGATGGCGTGGCGGTCGCCGCCGCCTTCGATGTGGACGTTCTTCGGGATCGGATACGCGACGCGGTCCGACTCGTCGGCGTAGTCGAAGCTGACGTGGGAGCGGGGCGTCGACTTCGAGACGACGTCGAACGGGATTCCGATCCGCGAGCCGCCGTACAGCCCGGAGCCGAAGTCGGGATGGAGGCCCGTGTCGAGGCCGATCGACGCGATCAGCTGCGCCGAGTCGGCCGCGACGGGCAGCGTGTCGACGCGCTCGTTCCACGGGTTGTTCGCCGGGAAGATCGGGCACCCCGGCGCGGCCGGCAGGCGCAGCGCCTGCGCCGTCCCGCCTCCGAGCACCAGCGCCAGGGCCGCGACGACGGCGACCCGGAACCTCACGTTGCGGGCAGCGTCACGGTGACGCGCGTCCCTTCGCCCTCGCGGCTCTCGAGGTCGATCGAGCCGCCGTGCTGGTCGACGAGCGCGCGCGTGATCGCAAGGCCGAGACCGGTGCCGGGGACGGCGAGCTCACTCGCCGCGTGCGCGCGGTAGAAGCGCGAGAACACGTGCCCCTGCTCGTCGGCGGGGATCCCGATCCCGGTGTCGGCGACGACGATGGACGCGTGGTCGCCCTCGGCGCGCAGCTCGACCCGCACGGAGCCGCCGTCGTTGCTGAACTTGATCGCATTCGAGAGCAGGTTGTCGAGCACCTGGCCGAGTCGCCGCTCGTCCCCGAGGATCGTGGGCCCGTCGCTCGTACTGAGCTCGATGCGGACCTGTTTCTCACTCGCCCACGGCCGCACCGCCTCGACCGCGCGTTCCGCGACGGCCGCGAGGTCGATCGGCTCGTGCTGGAGATCGACGCGCCGCGCCTCGATCTGCGCGACGAGCAGGAGGTCCTCGACGAGGTGGTGCAGCCGCTCCGTGCTGCGGCGGATGACGTCGAGGTAGGTGCGGCCGGTGTCCCCGATGCGGTGCTCCTCGTCGTGGAGCATCTCGAGGAAGCCCGAGATCGAGGTGAGCGGCGTCCGCAGCTCGTGCGAGACGGTGGCGACGAAGGCGTCGCGCATCCGCTCGAGCTCCTTGTCCGCGGTCACCTCGCGCAGCGTCCAGATGCGGCCGACCGGATGGCCGCGACGATCGTTCACCGGCGACGTGTAGCCGCGGAACACGCGTCCGGTCCCCTGCAGCTCGAAC
>DASRED010000056.1:0-13579 GCA_035652255.1 Gaiellaceae bacterium
GGCCCAGTACGGGAGGAACTCCTCTTCGTCGAACGCCGACTCGTCGATCAGCTCGTCCGCACTCGGCGGACGCAGGATCGCGAGGCGAAGGCCGGGTCCAAGCTCGACCTCCTCCTTGACGAGCGAGCTCGTCAGAGTGTCGCGAACAGGTCGACCGGGACGCCGTCGGGGTCGCTGAGCTGGGCGTAGCGCTGACCCCAGAACGCGTCCCACGGCTCCTTCTCGCCGTCGAATCCCGCCGCGACCACCCGGGTATACAGCTCGTCGACCTCCGCCGGGCTGCCGCACTCGAACGCAAGCGAGAGCTGGTTTCCGGCGGCCCGCGTCCACTCCGGCCGGAAGCTCGTGATGACCTCCTCGGTGTCGAGCATCAGGCGCACGCCGTTCGCGAGAGTCGCCTCGACGTGCCCGTTGCCCTCGGGGAACTCGATCCCCAGCTGCCCGTAGAACGCGATGGAGCGGCGCATGTCGGAGCAGACGATCCCGATCGCGTTCAGCTGCTGCACAGCCCGGACGCTAGCCGTTAGCGTCGATGGCATGCGCAGGAGGAAGCTCGGCTCGAGCGATCTGATGGTCTCGGAGGTCTCGCTCGGCTCGTGGATGACGTACGGCGGCGCGGTCGAGCGCGAGCGCGCGGAGGCCTGCGTCGCGAAGGCCTTCGAGCTCGGCATCGACTTCATCGACACGGCGAACGTCTACTCCGGCGGTGCTGCAGAGGAGTTCCTCGGCGAGGTGCTCACCGGCCGGCCGCGCGACTCCTACGTCCTCGCGACCAAGCTCTACTGGCCGATGCCGGACGGCGGCGGCGGCCTCTCGAGCGCCGAGGTGGCGAAGCAGATCGACGCCTCGCTCGCGCGACTTCGCACGGACTACGTCGACCTCTACCAGTGCCACCGCTACGCCTGGAACACGCCGCTCGAGGAGACGATGGAGGCGCTCAGTGATGTTGTCCGCTCGGGGAAAGCCCGCTGGCTCGGCTTCAGCGAGTGGCCGGAGGACAAGATCCGCGAGGCGCAGGCGATGCCCGGCGTCGAGCATTTCGTCTCGAGCCAGCCGCAGTACTCCCTCATCTGGCGCGGGCCGGAGCGCGACGTCATCCCCGCCTCGAAGGAGCTCGGCATCTCGCAAATCGTCTGGTCGCCGCTCGCCCAGGGCGTCCTCACCGGCAAGTACCTGCCCGGCCAACCGCCGCCCGACAACAGCCGCGCGACGCACGAGCGGATGAACCAGTTCATGGACCGGAGCCGGGACGAGGTCCTCCTCGAGCGCGTCCAGCAGCTCAAGCCGATCGCCGACGGGCTCGGCCTGACCCTCGCGCAACTCGCGCTCGCCTGGGTGCTGCGGGAGGAGAACGTCGCGGCCGCGATCATCGGGGCGACCCGCCCCGAGCAGGTGGAGGACAACGCCGGCGCGTCCGGCGTCGCGCTCGACGCGGCGACGGTCGCGGAGATCGAGGGGATCATCGGCGACCGCGCCCTGTACGAGCCGCCGATGTCCATGAGCCTCCGCGACTAGGGGAACAAGCGGTCGACGGCCCAGCCGCCGTCTGCGTCCCGCTCGTAACGGAAGCGGTCGTGGAGGCGGCTCTCGCGGTGCTGCCAGAACTCCCACGCGGCCGGGACGACGAGGTAGCCGCCCCACGTCGGCGGCCGTGGCACCCGCTCGCCCGCGAGATCCGCCTCGAGCTCCGCGAGCCGCTCGTAGAGGACGGTCCGGGACGCAAGCGGATCGCTCTGGCGGGAGGCGAGCGCGCCGACCTGCGCGTCGCGCGGACGGGTCGCGAAGTACGCGTCCGACTCCTCCTCGGGGACTCGCTCGACCCCGCCCTCGACGCGCACCTGGCGACCGAGCGGCGACCAGTGGAAGAGGAGCGCGGCGCGCGGGTTCGCCTCGAGCTCGCGTCCCTTGCGCGACGTGTAGTGCGTGTGGAAGACGAGGCCGCGCTCGCCGAAGCCCTTGAGCAGCACCATCCGCATCGACGGCGAGCCGTCGGGCGCCGCGGTCGCGAGGGCCATCGCCTCCGGGACGTCGACCGCCGCCTCCGCCTCCGCGAACCAGCGTCCGAACTGCTCGAGTGGGTCGGCGGCGAGGTCGGGCCGCCGCAGCTCAGCTTCCGGCATCGTCCTCCGCGAGCAGGCCCCGGTCGATCGCCACGCGCACGAGCTCGGCGCGAGTCGTCAGCCGGAGCTTCTGCATGATCCGGGCCCGGTGCGTCTCCGCCGTCCGGACGGAGATGAAGAGCTGTTGCGAGATCTCCTGGTTCGTGTACCCGAGGGCGAGGAGCCGGAGGACTTCGCGCTCGCGGTCGGAGAGCGGGTCGGCCTCCTTCTCCGCCGCGGCCTTGACGTCGAAGGCGGCGAGCCGGGCGCCGAGCTGGTGATCGACGTAGTTGCCGCCGCCCGCGACCTCGCGAATCGCCGCGAGGAGCTCGTCGTCCGCGGCCTCCTTGAGGACGTAGCCCGCCGCGCCCGATGCGAACGCCTGCCGGACGTAGCTCGGGTCGTCCTGCATCGAGAGCGCGAGCACCTTCGCGGCCGGGGCGGCGTCGAGGATCTCCGGGATCGCGTCGAGGCCGCTGCCTCCCGGCATCACGACGTCGAGGAGGATCACGTCCGGCTTGTGAAGGCGAGCGAGCCGGATCGCGTCGTACGCCGTGCCGGCCTCGTCCTCGACCTCGATGTCGTCCTCCGCCTCTAGCAGCCGGCGGAGCCCGGAGCGCACGAGCTGGTGATCGTCGACGATGAGCAGGCGGATCGCCATCAGAGCGGCACCTCCGCGACGAACGTCGTGCCGGCGCCGGGCCGCGACTCGAGCGCGACGCGGCCGCCGAGCAGGCCGACCCGCTCCTGCATGCCGAGCAGGCCGATGCCGTCGCCCGTCTCGCGCCCCGGCTCGAAGCCGACGCCGTCGTCCTCGACGACGATCGAGACCGAGCTGCGACGACGCGTGAGGACGATGCTCACGCGACTCGCCCGCGCGTGCTTGACGACGTTCGTGAGCGACTCCTGGACGATGCGGTAGAGAGCCGTCTCCACCTCCGCGGGCAACCGGTCGGCGTCCTTGGGCGCCGCGAACTCGACGGCGATGCCGGTCTGCTCCGCGAAGCTCTCGGTCAGGCGCTCGAGCGCGGCCACGAGGCCGAAGTCGTCGAGCGCCTTCGGCCGCAGCTCGACCGCGAGGCGGCGAACGTCCTGCAGCGTCGAGCGGACGAGGTCGCGCACCTCGCCGACCGTGGCCTTGAGCGCGTCCGCGTCCTTCACCTCCTCGAGCCCGCGGAGGCCGAGAAGGATCGAAGTGAGCGCCTGGCCCGTCTCGTCGTGGAGCTCCCGGGCGAGCCGCCGCCGCTCGAGCTCCTGCGCCGTCACGACGCGCTGAAGAGCATCCCGTGCGACCCGCTGCCGAAGCTCGGCCGCCACGGCGGCGCGCGAGGCGAAGATCTCGGTCAGGCGCAGGTCCTCGTCGCTGAAGCGCACCTCGCTCCCCTGCTTGTCGTGCGCGGCGATCACGCCGATCGCCTCGCCACGGGCAAGAAGCGGGACGTAGAGCGCGCTGCGCGCTCCGAGCCGGCGAGCCGCTTCCTGCTCCACCTCCGGGTCGTCGAGCACGGAGTCGATCCGCTCGCTGCGCTTGCGGCCGAGCACCCGCATCGTCTTCGAGCGCGCGGAGAGCTCGAACCCTGCGTACTCCTCGGCGTCGTCGCCGGAGACCGCGACCGCGCGCAGCCCCTCCCCGTGCGGGAGCGAGATGACGACGAGGCGCGCGTCGATCAGCTCGCGCAACCTGTCGGCGACGAGCTGGAGCAGCGTCTCGAGATCGAACTCCGTGACGAGGACGTTCATCACCTCGTTGAGCGACTCGAGCTGCGCCGACCAGCGCGTGGCGGTCTCGTAGAGCCGGGCATTCTCGATCGCGACCGCAGCCTGCGCGGCGAGCAGCTCGACGGTCGCCTGGTCGTCCTCGTCGAAGTCGGCGCCATCCTCCTTCTCGGTCAGGTAGAGGTTGCCGTAGACGGTGCCGCGCAGCCGGACCGGGACGCCGAGGAAGGTCTGCATGGCCGGATGGTTCGGGGGGAACCCGACCGAGCGCGGATCGTCGTGCAGGTCGTGCAGGCGCAGCGGCTCCGGGTCGCGGATGAGCGCGCCGAGAATGCCGAGGCCGCGCGGGAGGTCGCCGATCGCGGCGCGTGCCGCGTCGTCGATTCCCGTCGTGACGAACCGCTCGAGGTGGTCTCCCGTCGGGTCGATGACGCCGAGGGCGGCATAGTGCGCTCCCGTCAGCTCGGCTGCCGTCCCGACGAGCTTCTGCAGGACTGCGTCGAGCGAGAGCTCGGAGGTGAGGGCGATCCCGGCTTCGACGAGCGCCCTCGTCCGGTCCACCGTCCGGTCCACGCCAACGAGGATATCCGTGCCTTCCCGGAGAGCAGAGTGCGGCCGACCGCCGATGCGCCCCCGCGCGGGCGGATCGAGACTTGACGCATGAGCCGGCGCACGATCGTGCTCGTCTCGCTCGGCGTCGCGGTGGCGGCGGCGGCGGTCGTCGCTGCCCTCGCGCTCGGCTCCGGCGGCTCGAAACAGAGCACCACACTGGCCGGTGTCGCCAGCACGGCGAGCATGCTGCGAGGGATCCCGCAACAGGGAGAGGCGCTCGGCTCTCCGGCCGCGCCGGTGACCCTTGTCGAGTTCGCCGACCCGCAGTGCCCCTACTGCGGCATGTGGGCGAGAGACGCGCTGCCGACGATCGTCGACCTCTACGTGCGGACCGGCAAGGTCCGCATCGTCTTCGTGGGGATGGCGTTCGTGGGCGCCGACTCCGCGACGGCGCTGCGGACGGCCCTCGCGGCCGGCGAGGACAACCATTTCTGGAACGTCATCGAGCTCCTCTACGAGAACCAGGGGACGGAGAACACGGGCTGGGTCACCGACTCGCTCCTCCACTCGATCGGAGCCGCCGTGCCCGGCCTCGACACGAGCCGCATGCTCGCGAGCCGGAACTCCCCTCCGGTCGACCGGGCCGTGGCTCGGGCTGCGGCCATGGCGCGCAGTGCCGGCGTCAACTCGACTCCGAGCTTCGAAGTCGGACGCACGGGTCGCAGCATGCACCTCGTGCAGCTGACGAGCCTCGACGCGGCCGCGCTGGCGCCGGCGCTCGACGTGGCGCTCGCAGGGTGAGCGACCGGACGCTGCGCGTCGCGATCGTCGTCCTCTCCGTGCTCGGGATCGGGGTCGCCGGCTACCTGACCGTCGCGCACTTCGCTCATGTGCGGCTGTCGTGCGCGACCGGAGGCTGTGAGACCGTGCAGACGTCCCGCTACGCGGAGCTCGCCGGGATCCCGGTCGCCGCGATCGGGCTCGCCGGCTACGCCGTGCTCGCGGCGACCGGCTTCGCGCGGGGTCGGCTCCTCCGCGCCGTCGGCTTCGCCGCAGCGTCGACCGGCTTCGCGGTGGCGATGGTGCTGCTCTACGTCCAGGCGGCCGTGCTCCACGCCTTCTGCCAGTGGTGCCTGACGAGCGACGGGATCCTCGTCCTCCTCGTCCCGCTGACGCTGCTCAGAGTCGGGCGCGAAGCTCCGCCGGGCGCAGCATCTTCCCGCCCAGCTCGGCGTCAGAGGGGACGAGCTCCCGCACGACGTGGAGGACGAGCTCGGCCTCGTCGCTCAGCGGGCTGAGGATCTTGTTCCCCTTGAGGAGCGCCTTGCCGCGCGGGCCGGTGTGGACGGCGAGGTCGCGCTCGGCGTAGCCCTTCTCCTGCAGCAGCGCGTTCGCCTGCTCGATCGCATCCATCGCGGAGGTTCTAGCGGAAGAGGTCGGTCTCGGGCGGGATGACGAGGTCGGCGGCGGTCAGGTCGCCACGGACGTCGAGGCCGCGGACGACCGCGACCGGCACGCGGTCGAGCTTGCCGAAGACGAGCTGCGCCGCGCCCGCGATCTGGTCGGCGAGGGCGATCCGCGTCGCGTGGAGCTCGTAGCCGGCGGGATCCTTCTCCCCGTCGAGGATGCGCAGGACTTCGACGCCCGCCGCGCCGATCGCGACGTCGGTCGTGCCTGCGCGCCAGGGCCGGCCGAAGGAGTCGGTGACGATCACGCCGACATCGGCGCCCGTCCGCTCGCGCAGCTCGTCGCGCAACCGCGCAGCCGAGGCGTCGGGATCGAGCGGGAGGAGGACGAGCGTCTCCGGCGCGGGCGCGTTCGAGGAGTCGACGCCCGCCGAGCCGCAGACGAAGCCGTGCCGCGTGCGCGCGATGAGGAGGGGCGGCCGCGTGCGGACGAGCTCGACCGCCTCGTCGAGGATCACCTGGATGCGACGCGGGTCGGCCGTCCCGGCGGACAGCTCGACCGCCTGCTCCGACGGCTCGATCCCCTCGAGCGAGACGACCTGGCCCTCGATCTTCGAGATCGCCTTCTGCGCGACGACGACGACGTCCCCGTCCGCGAGGCCGGCGCGCTCGGCGATGAAGCCGGCGAGGTCGTCTCCCTCCCGCAGCTCGGGCAGTCCCTCGACGGGCGTGACGGAGAAGCCGGGGCCGACGTCCTTGACGAGGACGAGGGCCGGAACGTCGCCCCAGAGGCCGTGCAGCTCCTCGAGAGCGACGAAGCCGAGGGCGTCGTAGAAGGCGCGGGTCGCTCCGTACCCCCGGCTCTCGCGCGACGGGCCGAGCGTCTTGACGTGGAGGTAGCGGACGCCGTGCGCTCGGCACCACCGCTCGGCCGCCTCGACGAGCGCTCGCCCGGCGCCCTGGCGATGGCGGTCGCGCCGCACGCCCATGACGTACAACTCGGCGGCGCGCGGCGTGTGCTGCTTGAGGCAGAGGAAGCCGGCGTCCGGCTCGACGGCGAACGTCGGGAGCTCCGCCGCCTCGCGGATGTAGTTCGCGTTCGAGTCCTCCCAGCCGAACCACTCCGGCAGGTCGGCGAGGACGGCTGCGACGAGCCGCGAGCGCTCCTGCGGATCGGCGATCTCGACGACGTCCGTCACGGCAGCCCGGTGACGTGGACGCCGGCGTGGCCCTTGTAGCGCTTGTTGAGGTTGACGATCACCGCGGTCAGGCCCTCGAGAGCGCGCGCGCTCGCGAGCGGGCCGGCGTCGAGGGCGCGTCCCGCGACGACCTTCGCCGCGAGCTCGAGCGCGAGCGCCTTCGCCTCGGGGTTGTCGCCGCAGACGAAGGCGTCCTCGTCGGGGCGGCCCTGCGCGAGCTTGCCCGCGGCGAGCGAGTGGAGACCGGCGACGAGCGGGACGTCGACGAGTGCGGCGATCTCCTCGGCGAGGGAGCCGGCCCGCCGCGGCGGGATCTCGCTCGCGACCGAGAGGAGTGGCGACGCCAGCACTGCGCGGAGCTCAGCGGCGGTCGCGCGAGCAGCGCTCGCGTTCGTCGCGAGCACGACGAGGTCGACGCCGCAGACGGCGTCCTCGTTCGCCGCTCCGCCGGCCGCGCCGGCCTCCGCCGCCTTCTCTCCAGCCCTCGCCGCGTCGCGGGAGCCGATTACGACCTCGTCGCCCGCCTCGACGAGCCGCCGCGCGAGCGCGAGGCCGAAGTCGCCCGTACCGCCGACGATCGCCACCCTCACGCGGGCACGGCTCCCAGCGCGACCTCGGCGAGCCGCCGCCGCGCGTCGCCGTCGCTCATCAGCGTGCGCGTCACGATCGGGCGGACGTCGCCGAGACCGTCGAGATCGCCGGCGTCCGCCTCGTCGACGACGAGGACGTCGATCAGTCCCTCGTAACACTGTGTTACGTGGCGCGGAGAGGTGCCGCCCGCGAGCCGGCGGAGCATTCGGTCGGCGGGGCCTTTCACCGCGCGGCCGGCGATGAGCGGGCTGACGGCGACGCAGGGAACGCGGCGCGCGGCGAGCGCCTCGCGGAGCTCTCGGACAGCGAGGATCGGCGCGATCGAGACGTAGGGATTGCTCGGCGCGAGAAGGATCAGGTCGGCGGCGGCGAGCGCGTCGAGCGTCCCCGGCGCCGGCCGGGCGGCATCCTCTCCCACGTAGCGGAGCGCGTCGACCTCGTCGGCGTGACCGCGGGCGACGAACCACTCCTGGAAGGGGAACGTGCCGGCGGGCGTCTCGAGCCAGGTGCGGAGACGGTCGTCCGTCGCCGGGAGGAGCCGCGTCTCGACGCCGAGCGCGCGCGCGACCCGGGCCGTCACTGCGGACAGCGGCTCGCCGGCCCTCAACGCCTGCGTGCGGACGAGGTGGAGGCCGAGGTCGAGGTCGCCGAGCGCGAACCACTCCTCGCCGCCGAGCTCGCGGACGGACTCGAGCGCGCGCCACGTCTCGCCGGAGCGGCCCCAGCCTCGCGACTCGTCGGCGAGCCCCGCGAGCGCGTAGAGGATCGAGTCGAGGTCGGGCGAGACGTGCAGGCCGAGCACCTCGACGTCGTCGCCGACGTTGCCGATCACCGTCGTCGCGGCCGCGCCGGCGACGGCGACGACACCGCGCACGAAGCGCGCCCCTCCGACGCCTCCCGAGAGGACGACGACGTTCAGGCGAGGCTCCCCTGGAGCGCTCCGAGCGCGGCCTGCGTGCGCGGGCCGGCGCGAAGATGCAGGCGGGCGAGATCCTCCGGCGTGTCGACGTCGTCCGCGAGGTTCGGCAGGTGGACGGAGACGGCGTTCGTGTGCGACCGGAAGCGCGCCGCGCTCCCGGACCCGTAGAGCGGGGCGAAGAGCTTGGCCGACGGCAGGCTCAGGGCGTTGGTCGTGCCGTCCGCCGCCGCGACGATCGCGGGCGCGGCGTCGGCGAGCGCGCGGAGATCGGCAGGGACGACGCACGGGAGGTCGGCGTTGACGACGAGGACGGCGCCACGCACTCCCGCGAGCGCTGCAGCGACGGCGGCTCCCTGGCCCCCGCCCGGGTCGGCGACGGTCTCGGCGCCTGCCTCGAGCGCTGCCTCCATCGCGGCCTCGTCCGGGGTGACGACGCGGGTTCGGCCGAAGGCGGCGCAGGCGAAGAGGACGTCCTCGAACATCGCGACGGCGAGGCCGCTGCGCACGTCCGGCGAGGCGTGCAGCCGCGTCTTCCCCTCGGCGCCCGCGAACGGGATCACGACCGTGAGCACGGGCCAAGCCTACGTTCGGCGGAGATACTCAGGGCGTGAGGATCGTCGCCACCCGGCCCCTGCCCGGACCCGCGTGGGGCGAGCTGCCTGACGTGGAGGTGCTCGAGACCTGGCCGCCGCCCGAGCCGCTGCCCGGCGTCGACGTCGTCGTCGCGGTCGTCGCGCGCGTCGGTGCCGCGGAGCTCGACCTGCTCCCCGGCCTTCGTCTCGTCGCGAACTACGGCGTCGGCTACGACCTCGTGGACGTCGCCGCCTGCCACGCGCGCGGCGTCGCGGTCACGAACACGCCCGGCGTTCTCGACGCGGCCGTGGCGGACCTGACCCTCGCGCTCATCCTCGCCTGCCGCCGCCACCTCGTCCCCGCCGACCGGCTCGTGCGGGAAGGACGCTGGCGGCGTGGCTGGGCCGAGCCGGACATCCTCGGCCGCGATCTCGCGGGCGCGACCCTCGGCCTCGTCGGCTTCGGGCGGATCGGCAAGCAGGTCGCGGCGCGGGCCGAGGCGTTCGGCCTGCGGGTTGCGTTCCACCGCCGCAACGGCGGCGGCGTCCCGCTCGAGGAGCTGCTCGCGAGCTCGGACATCGTCTCGCTCCACGTGCCGCTGACGGAGGAGACGCGCGGGCTGATCTCACGGCAACGGCTCGGCCTCCTCCGCGACGGCGCGACGCTGATCAACACGGCGCGCGGCGCGGTCGTCGAGGAGGCGGCGCTCGTCGACGAGCTCGTCGCCGGCCGCATCTCAGCCGGCCTCGACGTCTTCTGGGACGAGCCGCGCGTGCCGGAGAAGCTGCTCGACCTACCGAACGTCGTGCTCACCCCCCACGTCGCAAGCGCGACGGTCGAGACGCGCGCAGCGATGACGCGAGTCCTCGTCGCCAACGTCCTGGCGCATCTCGCACACGACCCGCTCCCGAACGAGGTTCGGCCCTAAGCGTTCGACGCAGCTCTCGCGAGCTACCCCTCGCCGGGCCGCCCCGCCGAGACCCACTCGCGGACCTCGAACCAGTGGCTGGCGCGGAGGGCCTCCGCGACGGTCTCGTCCGTGTGGCCGGCGTAGAAGACGTGGCGGTCGAGGTCGCAGCAGATGGCGACGTCCGAGAGCGACACGTCCGGGACCTGCATGAGCGCGTCGGCGGGAAGCTGCGCCTCGGCGACGGTGTAGTGCTTGAACTGGAGCTCCGGCGCGATCTCCATCAGCTCCGGCCAGTCCGGGCAGGTCCTCGAGCTCATGCCTCTGACGGTACCCGCAGGACGCGTCGCACGATCCCGGAAAGTGTCCGTACAAACTGCGGATCTGCGTTCGGCATGTCGATCCGGTGGAGGCGTAGCCCGAGCTCGGTCGCCTTCTCCTGCGCCTCGACGTCGAGATCCCAGCGGATCTCGAGGTGGTCTGAGACGAAGCCCACCGGGCAGACGAGGACGTCCGTCACGCCCTGCCGGCGGAGTGCTTCGAGGTGGTCGAGGATGTCGGGCCCGAGCCACGGCTCGCCGGTCGGCGACTCGCTCTGGAAGGAGAAGCTCCACTCGCCGAGACCGGCCTCCTCGGCGACGAGCCGCGCCGTCTCGAGGAGCTGGTCCTTGTACGGATCGCCCTGCTCGAGGATCCGGGCGGGCAGGGAGTGCGCGGTGAAGACGACGTGCGCGTCGGTGCCCCGGACCCGTTCCGCGAGGAGCTCGACGAAGCCGGGCTCGTCGTGCCAGCTCTCGACGAAGTGGAGCTCGGCGCGTCCGGCGAGCGCGTTCTCGAGCTGGTCGCGGTAGCCGGCGATCGAGAGGGCGGAGTAGTGCGGCGCGAGGACGAGCCCGACGATCTCGTCGGCGCCCGCGGCGAGCGCCGCTTCCGCCGCATCCACGATGCGCGGCGTCCAGTGCTTCATGCCGGTGAAGACCGGCAGGCCGAGCTCGCTCTCGAGCGCGGCCCGCGTCTCCTCCGTGATCGCGTTGAGCGGGGACGAGTCCTCGATCCCGAGGCGCCGGTAGCGCTCGACGAGGTCGGCGAGATGCTCGGGCGCGACGGCGCGGCCGCCGCGGATGTCGGCGTAGTAGGCAGGGACGTCGGCGAGGCGCTCCGGCGAGCCGTACGCCATGAGGACGACAGCGGCCTTCATGCCGCAGGACGGTAGTCGCGCACGAGCTCCGCGAGCCGGGTGAGCACGGCCGGGTCGGTCTGCGGCAGGACGCCGTGGCCGAGGTTGAAGACGTGGCCGGGCCGGCCGCCGGCGCGCCGGAGAACGTCGAGGGCGGCGGCTTCCACGCGTTGCCACGGGCCGAGCAGCGCCGCCGGCTCGAGGTTCCCCTGGATCGCCTGCTCCTCGCCGATCACTGTCCACGCGAGATCGAGATCCGTCCGCCAGTCGACGCCCACCGCGTCGCCGCCGGCGTGCCCCATGGCCTGCAGGAGCTGCGTCGAGGTGCCCGTGCCGAAGTGGATCGTCGGCACGCCGGCCGCGTCGAGCACGCGCCGCGAGTACGGCGCGACGAACTCCGTGTAGTCGGCGACCGAGAGGACGCCGACCCACGAGTCGAAGAGCTGGACGACGTCGGCGCCGGCCGCCGCGAGGGCGGCGACGTACTGCGCGAAGTGGTCGGTGAGGCGCTCCATCAGCGTGTGCCAGACCGCCGGCTCGCGGTACATGAGGGTCTTCGTCTTGACGAAGTCCCGGCTCGGCTTCCCCTCGACGAGATAGCCGGCGACGGTGAACGGGCCGCCGCAGAAGCCGATCAGCGCGCGCTCGGGCTCGAGCTCGGCGCGGACGAGCCGGACGGCCTCGAGGATCGGCGCTCCCCACTCCTCCGGCTCCGCGACCCGGAGCCGCTCGACGTCCGCCGCGGCGGCGATCGGCTCCGCGATCACCGGGCCGACGCCCTCGACGAGGTCGACGTCGACGCCCATGCCGAGAACGGGCGACATGATGTCCGCGAAGAGGACGGCCGCATCGACCCCGTGCCGGCGCACCGGCTGCAACGTCACCTCGGCGCAGAGCTCGGGCGTCCCTGCGAGATCGAAGAAGGAGTGCTTCTCCCGCAGCGCCCGGTACTCCGGCAGCGAGCGTCCCGCCTGGCGCATGAACCAGACCGGCGTCCGCCCGGCCGGCTCGCGCCGCAGGGCGCGGACGAGAAGCGGCGCCTCGCTCAGACCGAAAGGGGCTCGCGGCCCTGCGCGCGCAACATGCGGGAGAGGCCCTCTTCGAGCGTGACCTGCGGCTCCCAGCCGAGCACCTGCCGGGCGCGCGTGATGTCCGGCTGGCGCACCTGCGGGTCGTCGACGGGCAGCGCCTCGAAGACGATCTCGCTCGACGTGCCGGTCATCCGCTTCACGACCTCCGCCAGCTCGAGCACGGTCCGCTCGTCGGGGTTCCCGAGGTTGACCGGCAGATGCTCGCCGCTCTCGGCGAGCGCGACGATCCCGCGCATCAGGTCGTCGACGTAGCAGAAGCTCCGCGTCTGCGACCCGTCGCCGTAGACCGTGAGCGGTTCCTCGGCGAGCGCCTGGCGGACGAAGTTCGAGAGCGCGCGCCCGTCGTTCGGCCGCATCCTCGGGCCGTACGTGTTGAAGATCCGCACGATCGCCGTGTCGACTCCCTGCTGGCCGTGGTACGCCATCGTCAGCGCCTCGGCGTAGCGCTTCGCCTCGTCGTAGACGCCGCGCGGGCCGATCGGATTGACGTGGCCCCAGTACGTCTCCGGCTGCGGGTGAACCTGCGGGTCGCCGTACACCTCGCTCGTCGACGCGGTGAGGAAGCGCGCCCGCTTGAACTTCGCGAGGCCGAGCATGTGGTGCGTCCCGTAGGAGCCGACCTTGAGCGACGCGAGCGGCATGCGGAGGTAATCCTCCGGGCTCGCGAGCGCGGCGAAGTGGTAGACGAAGTCGACGGGCTCGTCGATGAAGATCGGTTCGGAGACGTCGTGCGGGACGAAACGGAAGCCGTCGTCGCGGATGTGCTCGATGTTGCCGAGCGAGCCGGTGACGAGGTTGTCGATGCAGATGACGCGATTCCCGCGCTCGAGCAGGTAATCGCAGAGGTGAGAGCCGAGGAAGCCGGCGCCTCCGGTCACGACCGCGGTTGCCACGGCCCGAAGGCTAGCTGTGCCGCCTGAAGAGCTGCGCTCTTCAGGCGGGTAGTGCCCGAGTCCTTCGGACTCGCGCACTCTCAACCGAACTGCGCAGCCGGGAGAGCGCGGTCTCCCGGCTGCTCCGTGCTGTAGGGCTTGGTTGGGCTGGCGCGGGTCGAGCGGTTCTTCTGTCGCGAGCGCGCGGGCTTCGCGCGCCCGCTCGCTGGTTCGCGGCACCGACTAGAGGTTCAGACGGTTGAAGTGCGCTCAGACGAAGGGCCGGAGGCTAAGACCAAGCGCAGCTGGGCTTAGCCGCAGGCCGGACCGCGCCCGCGCCGGCCTCCGCCGCGCGCGAGCGCACAAGACAAACCTCCCGTCCAGAGCATCTCCAGCAAGACAGCACGGAGCCGACCGGAGACCGCGCTCTCCGGTCGGCGCAGTTCGATCGAGAGCGAGCGAGTCCGCAGGACTCGC
>DASRED010000057.1:0-5593 GCA_035652255.1 Gaiellaceae bacterium
GCCGTAGATGCCGAGCGAGACGTTGTTGAGGAAGAGGCGGCCGTTCACATCCGCCACGTCGATGCGGCGCTCGACCGCGTCGGTGAACGCCTCGAGCGAGGCGACGAGGTCGTCTCGATCGAGGCCGAGATCGAGCGCGAAGTGGTTCCTGGTCCCGGCCGGCACGCAGACGAATGGAAGTTCGTGCGCGAGTGCGGCTGCGGCGACGACGGCGAGTGACCCGTCGCCGCCGGCGGCGCCGAGTGCGTCCGCGCCGCGCGCCACCGCCTCCTGCGCAAGCGCTGCGAGGTCGTCGCCGGGGCGTAGGACGACCGCCTCGATACCGAGCTCGCGCGCTCGCTCGGCGAGCTCGGACCGCGTCGCCTTCCCGCCGCCGGACTTCGGGTTCACGAACAACACGGGCCGCTGCGGCCGCTCCGCGCCGGAGAAGCGGGAATGCTTCATCCGGAGCGACGGAGCCCGGGCGACCGGCGCGGTTGCCCGGTGGGTGGCTCGTGACCGAGCACGAGGACGTCGATGAGCGTCGCGACGGCCGAGGTGAACGGCACGGCGAGGATGACGGCGAGCCCGCCGAACAGCACGCCCACGACGGCGACCGACACGAGCGTGACCAGCGGCGAGAGGCCGACCGTCTGCCCCATGCGAGGGTTGACGACGTAGTCCTGGAACTCGCGGACGGCGACGAGCCAGACCAGCGCGATGACCGCGACGTGCAGGGACTGCGGGAGGCCGACGGCGAGCACGAGGATCGCCCCGACGAGCGGGCCGATCACGGGCACGATCTCGAGCAGACCGACGAACGCCCCGACGAGCAGCCAGTCGTTCAGGCCTATGACGTAGAAGCCGGCCGACAGCACTGCTCCGACCGCGAACACCATGAGGAGGCGGAGCCGCGTGTACGCGCCGAGGCGGCTGTCGAGCGCGAGGTATGTCTCTCGCGCCTTGGTGCGACTCGCCTCGGGTGCGAGCGCCGTCAGCAGCCTGATGATCGAGTCGCGCTCCGAGACGCAGTACCAGGTCGCCGCGAGGGTGAAGAAGATCGCGACCACCGCTTCGCCTGCCTTCTGCCCATAGGTTGCGACCGGGTGGAGGAGTTGCGTGCCGGTGGGGAGCTGGTGGAGGTGGTGCTGAAGCCAGACGAGCACCCGCTCTCGGACTCCCGTCGTGTGCGCGTGCGGCGCGCCGAGGGCGTGCCCGATCTGGTGGAGGGCCGGTGGGACTGCGAGCGAGACGAGCAGCGCGACCGCTCCGCCGACGGCAAGGAAGTGGAGGAGGATCGCAATCGACTCGGGGACTCGGTGCCGGCCGAGCCATTCGACGCCCGGCCGGATCGCGGCCGCCAGCGTCAGCGCGAGGATGAGGAGGATGAGGACGCTCCGTATCTGCCAGATTCCGACCGCGAGCCCGGCGACCGCGAGTGCGGCCGCGGTCGCCTTCGCCACGCGGATCGTGAGGTCGCGATCGTCCATCTCGGAACGGACTCAGTGGGCGGCGGACGCCGGAGCCGTCGCCGCGTCGGAGGGCTCGAGCCCTGCGGCGGCGTACGCCTCCGGCCCTGCCAGGGTCTCCGCCTTGTAGAGCGCCCCGGCGAGCGAGTCGAGGCTCTCGCGGTGGTCCGTGAGCAGCTGCACCGCCTCGCCGTGTGCCTCGCCGACGATGCGCCGCATCTCGTCGTCGATGCGCTGCCTGGTCCGCTCGGAGACCTCTGAGACGCCGGGCATCAGGGCGGAGCCGTCTCCGTCCTGCGGCAGTACCGAGAGGAAGCCGATCTCGTCGCTCATGCCGAAGCGCCCGACGATGTTGCGGGCGAGCTGGGTCGCCTGGCGGATGTCGGACTCCGCTCCGGTCGTCTCGTCGCCGTAGACGACCTCCTCGGCGGCGCGCCCGCCGGTCGCCACCTTGATGTGGGCGAGCAGGCTCTGCTTGTCGTAGTTGAACCTATCGCTCCCGGGTGCCGAGACCGTGACGCCGAGGCTCATCGTGCGCGGGATGATCGAGATCTTCCGCACCGGGTCGGCGCCGGGAGTGAGCATCCCGACCAGCGCGTGGCCGGCCTCGTGGAAGGCGGTGCGGCGCTTGTCCGCGTCGGTGAGCAGCAGCTTGCGGGCCGTTCCGAGCTCGATCTTCTCGAGCGCGTCGCTGAAGTCGCCCATCGTCACCTGCTCGTGCCCGCGGCGTGCGGCGAGGAGCGCCGCCTCGTTGGCAAGGTTCGCCAGATCTGCGCCCACCATGCCCGCCGTCGTCGCGGCGAGCGCATCGAGGTCGACGTCCGGCGCGAGCGGGATGGCGCGCGTGTGGACGCGCAGGATCTGCTCACGCCCCACCTTGTCCGGAGCCTGCACCGGAACACGCCGGTCGAAGCGGCCCGGCCGCAGCAGCGCCGCGTCGAGCACGTCCGGCCGGTTGGTCGCAGCAAGGACGATCACGCCGGTGGACGCGTCGAAGCCGTCCATCTCGGTGAGGATCTGGTTGAGCGTCTGCTCGCGTTCGTCGTTTCCGCCGCTGAAGGCGCCGGAGCCGCGCGAGCGCCCGATGGCGTCGATCTCGTCGATGAAGACGATCGAAGGTGCCGCCTCCTTCGCCTGCTTGAACAGATCGCGCACGCGCGAGGCGCCGACTCCGACGATCATCTCGACGAACTCGGACGCCGACATCGAGAAGAACGGGACGTCGGCCTCGCCGGCGACCGCCTTTGCGAGCAGCGTCTTGCCCGTGCCGGGATTGCCGGTCAGGAGCACTCCGCGCGGGATGTGCGCGCCGAGCTTGCGGTATTTGTCCGGGCTGCGGAGGAAGTCGACGACCTCGGTGAGCTCCTCTTTCGCCTCGTCGATGCCCGCGACGTCCGCGAAGGAGACCTTCTCCTTCGTCGGCTCGTACCTCCGGGCCTTCGCCTGGCCGAAGGAGAACATGCCGCCGGCCTGCCCGCCGTAGCGCTTCATCAGCCAGATCCAGAGGCCGAAGAAGAGGAACGTCGGTCCGATGCCCACGAGCAGCGTCTGCCACCACGGCGTCCCGGCCGGGGACTTGGCCGTGACGGTGACGCCGTTGTCGGCCAGCAACCGGTCGAGGCTGCCGTTGTTCGCGAAGTCGGGGATCTGGGTGGCGAACTCGGTCGTCCGGACGGCTTTCGCGCCGCTCTGGCGATAGCGGATCGCGTGTTTGAGCGTCCCCCGGATGACGGTGTTGGTGGCGGTGATCGTCTTGACGTTGCCGGCCTGCACCTGCGCGATGAAGGTGGGCCGGTAGGGGATCGTCACGCGCGGCTTGACCGTCGCCGCATAGAAGAGCGCGGAGAGGATGAAGTTGAGGATCAGCAGTCCGACGAAGAACGCGAGCGAGCGCCAGCCGAGGCCGGGCTTCCGCGGATCGTCGGTGGGGCCGTTGGGCCGCTGGGGGGTGTCGCCTGGAGTGTTCATGGCCGAGAGGTTGTCCTCCGTCTCTGCCAACCCGGTGCCAGCGGCGGCCGCGGTGCTGCCACGCGCGGACTTCACCCACGCGGCCCAGCGTGCGAGACTCATTGCCGGAAGGCACATGGCAAACCGGCTGGAGATCCGGATTCTCGGCCCGTTCGAGGTTCTCGCGGGCGGGACGATCGCCGACGTAGGCGGGTCGAAGCGTCAAGCGTTGCTGGCCATGCTCGCGCTCCGGCCGGGCCGCGTGGTCGCCGTCGACGCCCTCGTCGACGGCCTGTGGGGAGAGGAGCTTCCGTCCGCTCCGCGGAACGCCCTCCATCACCACGTCGCCCGCCTCCGCGCCGCGCTCGGAGAGGAGGCGATACTCGGCTCCCCCGACGGGTACGCACTGAAAGGCGCGCGGGTCGATTCCGTCCAGTTCGAAGAGCTGCTCGCGGAGACACGCTCCGCACTGCGCGAGGGCGACGTCTCCGGCGCGGCCGACACGGCCGCGTCGGCGCTCGCCCTCTGGCGTGGGCCGGCGCTGCAGGGTCTGCCCGCGACGGTGTGGTTCAGCGCCGAGGCTCGCCGGCTCGAGACGCTGCACGTCGACGCACTCGAGGAGGACTTCGAGGTCAGGCTCGCACTCGGAGAGCACCGCGAGCTGACACCGGCGCTCCGCGCGGCGCTCGCAGAGAGCCCCTTCCGGGAGCGGCTGTGGGGACAGTTGATGCTGGCGCTCTACCGCAGCGGCCGCCAGGCGGATGCGCTCGAGACGTTCCAGGAGGCCCGGCGCGTGCTCGCCGACGAGCTGGGCCTCGAGCCGGGGCCGGATCTCCGGCGGCTCCAGGAGGCGATCCTCGCCCACGACCCGGCGATCGCCGCCGTCCCTGTCGACCGCAGGCGCCGCGGCAACCTGCCCGCGCCTACCACGTCGTTCGTCGGCCGCGAGGACGAGCTCGGCGCGGTGGCCGGTCTGCTGCGCGGGCACCGCCTGGTGACGCTCACCGGGCCGCCGGGGGTGGGCAAGAGCCGGCTCGCGGTCGAGACGGCACGGTCGCTCGAGCACGAGTTCCCGGACGGCATCTGGCTCGTCGACTTCGCACGGGCGGGCGGCGGGCCGGACGCAGTCCGGCTGCTCGCGAACGTCGTCGACGTTCGCGGCTCCGACCCGCTCGCGCGCGTCACGTCGCGACTTCGAGCTGCGCGCGCGCTCGTCGTTCTCGACGCGTGCGAGCACGTGCTCGACGAGTCGGCACGCGTCGTCTCGACGCTCCTGACGGAGTGCCCCGAACTCCGGATCCTGGCGACGAGCCGGGAGGCGCTACGCGTTGCGAGCGAGGTGCGCTTCCCCGTCGCACCCCTCCGCGAGGCGGCCGTCGACCTGTTCCTCGAGCGTGCGCGGGCGGCACGCCCCGGATTCGAGGCGGACGCGGACGGAGTCGCGCTCACGGCCGAGATCGTCCGGCGGGTGGACGGTTTGCCCCTTGCCATCGAGCTCGCCGCCGCGCGCGTGAACGTGCTCGGGCTCGGGCAGCTCGTGTCCATCCTCGAGCGACGATCTGCGTTCATGCGCGACAGCCCGGCCTCGGACCCCGCCCGCACTGCACTGCGAGAGCTCGTGGACTGGAGTTACGACCTCTTGCACGGCGACGAGAAGACGGTTCTCCAGCAGCTCGCCGTCCACCGCGGCGGCGCGTCCCTCGCGTCGCTGGCCGCGGTCGCGGCAGCGCGTGGTCTCAACGAGGCGACCGTCGCGTATCTCGTCGCCGCGCTCGTCGACAAGTCGATCGTGTCGGTCTCGTTCGCGGGCGGCGCCGCCCGGTACGACCTGCTCGACAGCGTCCGCGACTATGTGCTCGAGGGGCTCGGCGAGAGCGGTGGGCTCGCCGAGGCCCGCGCCGCCCACGCCGAGTACTTCGCGGCGCTGGCCGAGGAGGCGCGCGGCGAGCTGCGGGGGCCGGAATGGCTGCGCTGGGAGAGCCGCCTGGAGCTGGAGAACGACAATCTGTGGGCCGCGCTCGGCTACGCGTGCGATACGCCCGACCCCTCCGTTGCGGCTCGGCTCGGGACGCTCGGCTGGTACTTCGCGCTGGCGGAACGCGTGTCCGACGGACGGCGCTTCCTCGAGCTCGCCCTGTCTGCCGGCAGCGACGACGCGCCGGTCGAGCTCCGGATCGAGCTGCTGGCGACCCTCTGCT
>DASRED010000058.1:0-20617 GCA_035652255.1 Gaiellaceae bacterium
ACATACGGGGGCGACCTGGTTTCGACGTGGTCGATCCATCCGGATGAGCTGCAAGCCGAGGTCGCCGGTAGGCCTCGTAAATCCACCGGCAAAAACCAAATGCGAAGAACGATCTCGCACTCGCTGCCTAACTTCGGTTAGCTGGCGACGCCCCCTCGGGTTGGGCCCGTGGCCTGGGGGAAGGCGCCAACCAACGGGCTCGGCGCCAAAGGAGAGCCACTCGCCGGCGGCGCGACATCTAAGGAGGGCTGGCTCGTCGGTAGGTCGGTGGCACACCAGCCGGCAAGCGAGATCCAAGGGCCACCTACGCTTGTAGACGCTCAGCCGGTGCGGCTGCGGACGCGGGTTCGATTCCCGCCGCCTCCATCAAGCGTCGGGCGCGACGCGGAAACGCACTTCGTCGCCCGGCCGCAGCTGGGCTGCGCGGGAGCAGTCTTCCGAGCGGACGACGCCGATCACCGGGTAGCCGCCCGTTGTCGGGTGGTCGTCGAGGAGCAGGATCGGCCGGCCCGACGGCGGGACTTGCAGCGCGCCGGTGACGACGCCTTCCGAGAGCAGCTCGTCCGTGCGGGCTCGCTCGAGCTCCGGACCGTCCAGGCGGATTCCCACGCGGTTCGCGGCCGGCGTGACCGTCCACGCCGTCGACCCGAGCGTTTCGAGCGCTGCGGGCGTGAACCAGTCGGCGCGCGGACCGAGCAGGAGCCGCAGCTCCCCGCCGAGCTCGCGCGGCGGCGGGTCGCCACGGAATGGCTCGCCGGAGGCGGCGTCGGCGAGCTCGAGGACGTCGCCGTCCCGCAGCGGCGGCGGGCCGATCCCGGTGAGGATGTCGGTCGAGCAGCTCCCGAGCACCGCGGGCGCGCGGAAGCCGCCGCGCACGCAGACGTAGACGCGGGCGCCGCGCTGGAACGGGCCGACGTCGAGCACCTCGCCGGCGTCGAGCTCCACCGTGACGGCGTCCGCGCCGACGAGCGCGACGAGGGCGGGCTCCCGGAAGCGCAGACGCGGGCCGACGAGCGTCGCCTCGAGCGCGACGGCGCCGGGCTCATTGCCGACCAGCCGGTTGCCGAGCTCGTACGCCTCGCGGTCGACCGCGCCGGACGGCGACACCCCGACATGGGCGAGGCCGGGACGACCTCGATCCTGGAAGGTCGTCAGCGCGCCCGCGCTCAACACCTCGACGGTCATCGCGCGACGAACCGGACCCGGTCGCCGGGAGCCAGCACAGCGGGCGGCCTGCGCTCGACGTCGAACAGCTCCACCTCCGTCCGCCCGATCAGCCGCCAGCCGCCGGGCGACTCGCGCGGATAGATCCCGGAGTACGGGCCTGCGATCCCGACGCTGCCCGCCGGGACGCGGACGCGCGGATCGGAGCGGCGCGGCACCGCCAGCGCCGGGTCGCCGCCGACGAGGTACGGCAGGCCCGCGAAGCCGAGGAAGGCGACGACGTACTCCGGGCCGGTGTGGCGCGCGACGAGCTCGTCCACGCCGATTCCCGCGAGGCGGGCGGCCTCCTCGAGGTCGGGGCCGTCGTACGTGACGGGGATCTCGAGCAGCCGGCCGGCCGCCGGCTCGTCGAGCGCGTCGCCGGGATCGGAGAGGGAGGAGGGATCGAGGTCGCCGATCACGAGCACGGTGCGGTCGCCGGGCACGACGTCCTCGAAGCCGTGGCCCTCGAGCTGCCGCGCCAGGCGGCGCGCCGCGGCGTTGTCGGCGAGCTCGATCAGCCACGCGCGGTCGCCGGCCCGGAGGACGTTCATGCGAACGCGCGCAGCTCGACTCCCGCGGACGTGAGCTCCGCGCGGACCCGGCGTGCGAGCGCCGCGGCACCGGCGCTGTCCCCGTGGAGGCAGAGCGAGTCGATCGATCCGCCACGCGCGAGCCGCAGCGCCTGGCTCGCCGCCGCATCTTCCGCGAGCACGTCGCCTGGCTCGCCGCGCGGAACGAGCGATCCGTCCGGCGCGTAGCCGCGATCGGCGAAGCCCTCCGCCGCGGCGGTCAGTCCCGCCGCGCGAGCCTGCTCGAGCAGCTCGGAGCCGGGGAACGCGAGCACCGCCGCGACGCCGGCGCCGGCCGCTGCGCGCACGAGCGCGGCCGCGCACTCGGCGTCGATCGAGGCGCGGTGGTAGAGCGCTCCGTGCGGCTTGAGGTATGCGACGCGCGCCGGAGCCGCCCAGGCGGAGAGCGCCTCGATCTGGCTCGCCGTCTCCGCCTCGATCGCCGCCGCGGAGAGCCCCAGCTCGTGCCGGCCGAAGCCGGCGCGGTCGGGATAGCCGACGTGCGCGCCGATCGTGACGCCGCGCGCCGCGGCCTCGCCGCAGAGCGCCCGCGCGACGTCTTCTCCGCCCGCGTGCGCGCCGCAGGCCACGCTCGCGCTCGTGGCGAGCTCGATCAGCGCACGGTCGGCCTCCGCGAAGCCCTCGCCGAGATCGGCGTTGAGATCGATCGTCGCCACGCGCCCATCCTAGGAAGCGCATTGCGGTGACGCCCGTGCCGCTCTACTGTGCGCCGTATGCGGCGGACGATCCTCGGCGGCGTTCTCGTCCTCGCACTCCTCGGCGCCGGCGCGGCGCTCGCGAAGGCGAAGACCGACAGCGTCCACGTCGCCGTCTCGCCGGCTCGCGGCCGTTACGGGACGAAGTACGCGGTCAAGGTGACGGGAACCGCGGTCACCAGCTCGTCGCTCATCGTCGCCATGGCGAAGAAGGGCCTCGCCTGCCCGGCGAGCTACGCGAAGGGCCTGAAATCGCTCTACGGGATCACGTCGGTCGCCGGCAAGACCGTGCAGCCGATGACCGTCCACGGCAAGCTCGCGACGACCCTCCACGCGGAGATGGGCGTCAAGCAGCCGGGGAAGTACCGGATCTGTGGCTACCTGAACGACGGCAGGACGACGCTCGCGCTCGGCTCCGCGCCCTTCGCCGTCACCCGCTGAACGCCACTGCTCGTTCGCGCGCGAGTATTTCGGTTTGAATCTCCAATCAATTCTTGACTGACTGTTCAGTCGAGAATTCGCGAGGTTAGAACTTTCCTTTTTCTGGAATAACCCACGCCGCATTACTCGCTCTTGCCCATTCCTGAGGAGGAGAATCGATGGCAGCAGGTCATCGAAGCCTACGGCCGTGGCGGCTCGCAGCCGCCCTGGCGGCCCTCGGCTTCGCGGCGCTTCTCGGCGCGGGTAGCCAAGCCCACGCCGGCATCGGAGGCGGCGCGACAACGACGCTGACGACCGACGTCGTCCACAACCTCGGCCTCGCGACCTTGACGGGGCCGGTGGCTCCGACGCGGACGGTGACGGTCGGAGTGTTCCTGTCCAACCCGAACCAGGCGGCCGAGGACGCCTACGTCGCCCAGCTCTACGACCCGACGAGCGCGAACTACCACAACTTCCTCGACCCCGACACGTTCAACTCCGAGTTCGGCGTGCCGGCCGCGAACTTCCAGGCGGCCGAGACGTGGCTCGCAGCGAGCGGACTGACGGTCAGCCCGATCGACGGGATGACCGACTACGTCCTCGCGAGCGGCAGCGCCGCGCAGGTCGAGGCGGCGTTCGGCACTCCGCTCAACAGCTACACCGCCGCCGGCCGCACGTTCTTCGCGAACACGGTCGCGCCGACCGTGCCGGCGTCGCTCGGGATCTCCGACGTCCTCGGCCTCAACGACTACAACCGCCTCCACATCCCGCGTGTCGAGGCGACGGGGACGCCGTTCGTCACGACCGCGACCGTGCCGGGCGGGACGGCGACGCCGAAGACGGGGCTGCTCAGCATCCGCGACCTCTGGTCGATCTACGACGCGCCCTCGACGAACATGGGCAACGGCCAGTCGATGGCGATCTTCGGCTGGGGCGTCACCGATCCGATCATCCCCGATCTCCGCTCGTTCGAGGCGGAGTGGGCGCTGCCGGGCGTGCCCGTCACCGTCAAGCACTTCGGCGACACCTCGACTCCCGACACGAGCGGCGACGGCGCCACGACGGAGTGGGAGCTCGACACGCAGGCGTCGACCGGCATGGCGCCGGACGTCACCTCCGAGACGCTCTATTTCGCGCACCACAACACCGACACCGACTCCCTCGCCGCCTTCGCCGGCTGGGTCGGCGACAAGCACGGCCCGAGCCAGGGCAGCGCGTCGTTCGGCGAGTGCGAGAACGTCGGGAACGCCAACGCGATCTTCACCGACGGCATGGAGGTGCCGGGGGACAAGATCCTCGAGCAGGCCGCGGCCGAGGGGCGCACGCTCTTCTCCTCGACCGGCGACACCGGCTCGTCCTGCCCGCTCATCGGCGTGCCGGTGCTCGGCTCGACGAACGGCCTCGCCACGCAGGCGTATCCGGGGCTCAACTGGCCGTCGGCGAGCCCGTGGGCCGTCGCGGTCGGCGGCACCGTCCTCCAGGGCGACGGCAACACGCCGGAGAAGCGCCTCGACGAGACGGCGTGGGCGTACACGGGCGGCGGCAACTCGACGAGCGAGCCGGCCGGGAGCTACCAGACCGGCGTCGCCTCGACGAACTGCCTCTTCGACCCGAACGGCAACCCGTACGTCCCGGTCGCCGGCGCGGCAGGCCCGATCTGCCGCTCGACGCCGGACGTCTCGATCATCTCCGGGGACGTCGCGACCGGCAACGGCCTCGACATCAACGACGACAGCGGCGCCGACTCCCAGGGAGCCGGGACGAGCCTCTCCTCGCCGCTCTGGCTCGGCGTCTGGACACGCATCCAGGCCGCCGCGCCGGGCAAGGGTCTCGGCTTCGCGAACTACGCGATCTACAAGCTCGCGCAGTCGTCGGGCGGCCGTGACTTCTACGACATCACGGTCGGCGACAACCAGCCGTATCCGGCGAAGCCGGGCTACGACAACGTGAGCGGCTGGGGGACGCCCGAGATCTCCCAGATCATGCTCGACCTCGACGGGCGCCTCACGCCGACACACAACGCGCCGGCGGCTCCGGTCGTCACGAGCCCGTCGACGTCGTGCAGTGACCTCTTCACCGATCCGGCCGGGGACGACGCGTACGCGCTCGAGGGCGAGTCGCTGTCCGGGCCGGGCTCGAACCCGCAGCTCGACATCCTCAACGGCCGCGCCTTCCTCTCGGCCGACGGACAGACGCTGCGGACGATCATCACGGTGAGCAACCTCTCGACCGTCATCCCGGCCGGCGGCGGCGAGAACGACTACCAGCTCGTCTTCACGTACGGCGGGAACCAGTACTTCACCCAGCTCGCCGTCGAGCAGACCGGGACGGTGGTCGCGTGGGACGGCGAGCTCGTCCGCCTCTCGCTCGAGAACAAGTACCTGCAGGAGCACCTCGTGACCGGGAAGATCACTCTCGGCCCGAACGGGACGGCAGAGGTCGACGCGCCGCTCTCGGACTTCCCGGGCCTCGCCGCGGGAGCGACGCTCCTCCGGCCGAGCGCGGCGACGTACGTCCGCGAGGGCGCGACGCAGGGACCGCTCGAGCCCGCGGACTCAGCCGGCCCGAGCTACGACGACGTCCTCGGAGTGTGCTCGTCATGAAGCGGCTCGTCGCTCTCGGCGCGCTCCTCGCCGCAGTCGCCGTCGCGGCCCCGTTCTCCGGGGCGGCGACGGTCGGCCCGACGCTGCGGCCGTTCTGCACGACCGGCACGTTCCGCTGCATGTCGGCGCTCCGCGTCGACATCCCCGTCGTCGCCGACGCGCAGGCCGCGCACTCCGGGCTCGGCCCGGCCGATCTGCTCAAGGCGTACAACCTCGCCTCGGCCGCGGCGACCCGCGGCGGCACGCAGACGGTCGCGCTCGTCGACGCGTACGACGACCCGACGATCGAGTCCGATCTCAACACGTACCGCGCGTACTACGGCATCCCGCCGTGCACGACCGCGAACGGCTGCTTCCGGAAGGTGAACCAGGACGGGGAGGAAGGCAACTACCCGCCCGTCGCCAACCCCGACTGGGAGCCGGAGATCGCGCTCGACACGGAGATGGTCTCCGCGATCTGCCCGCGCTGCCACATCCTCCTCGTCGAGGCGAACTCGGCGGACGAGACGATCGCGACGTCGAACCCGGTGCAGCACAGCGACCTGGGCGCCGCGGTCGACACGGCCGTCAACCTCGGCGCGACGGAGGTCTCGAACAGCTACGGCAGCGCGGGGCCGGAGCCCGATCAGACCTACTTCGACCACTACTACGACCATCCCGGCGTCGCGATCACGGCGTCGGCCGGCGACCAGGACTACGGGACGGTCTGGCCCGCGGCGTCCCCGTTCGTGACCGCGGTCGGCGGCACCGAGCCGACGATCGACCCGACGTCCCCGCGCGGGATCGACGAGAGCGTCTGGGGAAGCGTCTACCCGGGCCTCGTGCCGAACGAGGCGCAGGGCACGGGGAGCGGCTGCTCGATCTGGGAGCCGAAGCCCGCGTGGCAGCACGACGCCGGCTGCTCGGGACGCACGGTCGCCGACGTCTCCGCGATCGCGGACGACGTCGCGATCTACGACTCGTCGCCGGAGATCGGCGGCTGGGGGGTCGTCGCCGGCACGAGCATCAGCTCGCCGATCATCGCGAGCATCTACGCGCTCGCCGGCAACGCGAAGTCGGTCGTCTACGGCTCGTATCCGTACAGCCACCAGTCGAGCTTCTTCGACATCACGCAGGGCTCGAACTTCACGCCTGACAGCGTGTGTGGCTACCTCTGCACGGCCGAGCCCGGCTACGACGGCCCGAGCGGACTCGGCACGCCGAACGGGACCGGAGGCTTCTAGACCTCCCTCCTCAGGGGGGAACGCGAGGGGGCCGTGGCCGCGGTCCCCTCGCACCACTGCGACCGCGGCGAGTTCCTGGCACCATGGCCCGCCGATGAAAGCCGTCGCCACGCTCGTCCTCGCCGCCGCGCTCTCCGTCGCCTCCGCGACCGCGAACCACGCTGCTGCGAGCCGGCAGCTCGCCTCCGCCGGCGCGCTCCAGCCGGGTGTCGCGGCCCTGAGCGCGGCGCAGAAGCACGACATCCTCGAGGCCGGCGAGTGGCACGCCGGCTGCCCGGTCTGGCTCTCGCAGGTCCGTCTCCTCACGTACCGCTACTACGGCTTCGACCACCGGACGCACCTCGGTCAGATCGTCGTCAACGCCAAGGTTGCCCACCCGCTCGCCAAGGTCTTCCGGAAGCTGCTCGCGATGCGCTTCCCGATCCGTGACGGCGCCTTCCTGTCGGAGTACGGCCCGCATCCCGACCAGAGCGGCGACGTCACCGCCTCCTTCGAATGCCGTGACGCCGTCCCCTCGCCGTGCAGCGGCAATGCGAAGGGGACGCACTGGTCGATGCACGCGTACGGCGAGGCCGTCGACCTCGACCCGCGCGAGAACCCCTACGTCGGCTGCGGGATGACGCGGGACAAGACCGCGCTCGCCTATCTGAAGCGGTCGGACGTCCGGCCCGGGATGGTCACGCCGGCGATCTACCGGGCGACGTTCGGCTCGATCGGCTGGGGCTGGGGCGGCCTCTGGTACGGCTCGACGAAGGACTACATGCACTTCTCCATCAACGGGCACTAGCCACGGCTGGGGGATGAGCGGCGGGCGGTACCGGGGGGGCGCCCGCTGCCGACTGGATCGCACCCCGCAGCTTCCGGAAAGCGGGGCTACGCTGGGAACGTCATCTCGCTCGGATCGGGGGGAACGTTGAAGGGGTCGCTCGTCACAGGTCTCGCCGTTGCGGCGCTCGCCGTCACGGCTGTCGTCCCGGCTGCGTCGGCGAAGTCGCACGCGGTCAAGTCGCACGCGGTCAAGTTGTCCGTCCTGCCGCTGCCGAACTCGGCGTTCGGCTCCGCCGGGAGGTCGCTGCCGCTCCTGCCCGACTCCGGCCTCGTCAGCAACGCGGCGGCGGCGGGCAACTCTGTGTCCGGGACGAAGGCGAAGCTCGTCAAGCTCGGCCGCGTCACCGGCTACGTCCTCGACTACGGGGACGTGTACGGCTCCGGCAACGGCGTTGCCGAGGTGCAGACGGGCGTCGACCGGTACAAGACGGCGGCCGACGCGAAGAAGGGGCTCGCCTTCTGGAAGAGCGACGGCGCGAAGATGGTCTCGCTCCTCTCGAAGCTCGGCTTGCAGGAGACGGCAGCGACGTTCGGCGCGCCGTCCCTCGGCGCCGCTCGCTTCGCCTTCCTCTCGACCGTCACGGTGCCCGGGCTCGCGCCGCTCTCCTCGAGCGACGTGGAGGTCGCGGACGGGAACTACGTCCTCGACGTCCAGGTCTCCGGCACCTCGGCGGGGACGGCGAAGTCGCTCGCCGCGAAGCTCATGAAGGCATTCGACGTGCGGCTGCACCAGGCTCAGGCCGGCAAGCTTCGGGCGAAGCCCGTCAAGCTCCCGGCGAAGCCGAAGGCCGGCGCTCCGGCCGGCGGACCCGACCTCGCAACGCTCGCGCTGACGACGTCGGACTTCACCGGCAGCGCGACCTCCGCGGGCGCCGGGTACCACGTCGATCCCGCCGCCGTCTCCGAGTACAAGGCGGACTTCGCGCCGGCCGGCCCGTTCGACGCCGTCAGCCAGATCATCGAGTGGTACCCGACCGCCGGCGACGCGACGTTCCTCGCGAACGTCGAGGCGGGACTCATCGCTGCCGGGCTCGGCGGCGGTGAGAACGTCACGCCGGTCGACCTGAGCAGCGCCGGCGACAACGCGCACGGGTCGCTGCTGCAGGTGACGGGCGGCGGGTCGACCATCTACCTCGCGCTCGTCGCGCTCTCCCGCGGCCAGGCGACCGACTTCGCCGTCGCGGCGAGCCAGTCGCAGATCCAGGCGTCGGACGTGCAGAGCCTCGCGCAGGCGATGGCTAGCCGTCTCGACGCCGGCGTCAGCGGCTAGCGCACACCGATCGGTGCAGGCTCGCTAGGTCCCGACGACCTGGACGAGCCAGCGCCGGTCGCGCTCGCGGTCGAGCTCGATGAAGAGGACGCGCTGCCACGTCCCGAGCTGCAGCTCGCCCTCGCGCACGGGCACCGACTCGCCGGCCGTCCCGAGCAGCATCGCCATGCAGTGCGAATGGCCGTTGCCCTGATCCATGTCCTCGGGGCAGATGTTCTCGGTGCGCCGGTCCCAGTCGTCGTGCGCGTAGTACGAGTCGTGCGGGACGAGCTGCTTGAGGAGCGTCGTGAAGTCTTCGAGGAAGCCGCTCTCCATCTCGTTGACGCGGACGCAGCACGTCGTGTGCGGCGAGTAGATGCACGCGATCCCGTCGGTGACCCCGCTCTCGCGGACGGCGGTCTGGACCTGCTCCGTGATGTCGCTGACGGTGAGCCCGCCGGCGGTGCGCAGGCGTGTCTCGTGCTGGAAGACCTTCATCGCCGACGCCATTCTGCGGGAAGCGGCACCCCGGACGGAAGGGGAACCGCCGATCTCTCAGCGGATCCTGCAGGTGAAGCGGGAAGGGGAGCCGCTCGCGCGACTCCCCTCGTTCTCCCGGGTTACGTGGTGGTCGGCGTCGTCGTCGTCGTCGTCGTCGTGGTCGTCGTCGTGGTGGAGCCGGCGAGCGAGCAGAACAGCGAGCCGAGCGTGCCGCCGTGCGGATCGGCCGTGATCGTCAGGTGAACCTGGTTGAGGTCGGCGATCAGGCCGAGCAGGTCGAGGTGGAGCGGGCCGAGCACGAGGTCGAGGATCGGGCAGACGGCCGTCGAGCTCGACGCTTCCTGCTGGTTCATGGGCGAGGAGAAGCCGAGCACGCTGTCCGATGTCGACAAGCCGCTGCGGCGGGTCGCCTGCGTGAGCCGGCCGGCGTACGAGGCGAGCGAACGGAGGCTCACCTTCGTGTGGGCGAGCTTGCAGAAGAGGCTGCCGAGCACTCCTCCGCCCGGATTGGCCGAGATCGTCAGGACGACCTTGTCGAGATTGACGTCGAGCCCGAGCAGCGTGAGCGAGAGCTTGTCGAGCCTGAGGGAGAGAACCGAGCACGTGCGCGAGGCGAGCGTCCTGAAGCCGCGCGTGACGACACGTGCGTGGAACGGCTTCGAGACCGCGTGCGTCTGCCCGTCCGGCGTCTTGACCGTCGCGGTCACCGACCCGAGCGCGACGAGCTGGCGTCCGTGCGCGGGGAACTTCCCGATCTGGAAGCCGACGTGCACCCGGGCCTGTGACGTTTGCCCGGTTGCCGAGACAGCGGTGGCCGCAGTGAACCCGATCGCCGACAGACCGCAGATGGCGACGATCGCGAGCAGCCGTCTGACCATTGATGACCCCCGGATTAGTGGTTCCCGCCAAGCGGGATGGCGAGGGCTGCGATTCCCGCCGCCGGTCGCAGCAAACGCGATGGGCCCGCCTGGATTCGAACCAGGGACCAACGGATTATGAGTCCGCTGCTCTAACCAGCTGAGCTACGGGCCCGCTGGGTCAGGCAGAACGTATCGCGCGGCGCAGCGAGAGCCGGAGAGGCGTCGACTCGGCGCTCACCGCAGCCGGCACTGGCCGATGAATGCGTCGACTCCGCACGGATCGACGGAGACCTCTGCGCGGGCGACGCTCGAGCCAGGGCCGGAGAAGACGAAGGAGACCTTGGCGCCCGGCTTCAGTGACGCGGCCGTCGTGCCGTCGCTCTCTCCGCCGACGATGTTGCCCTGTGCGTCGAAGAAGACGGCGTAGATCTCCGCGTCCGGCGAGAAACGTGTCGTGTAGCGGTTCGCGATCCAGCCCGACAGCGAGCCTGAGCCGCACTTCGAAGGCGTGAGCCGCTCTGTGCACCGTGCCCGTCCGAGCGTCAGCTTCGAGACGACCGGCAGCTCGGCGCCGCGGGAGGTGCTTCTCCCGACCTTGACCCTGACGCGCAGCGAGGCGGCGCGGACGCGGAGTCCGTCGGTCTGGGTGCAGCTCATGTAGAAGGTCCGACGGGCGGGAATCAGGGCAAGGTCGGTTCTGACCGCGCCGAGCGGATGGCCGTGAGCGTCGACCCAGGTCACCGTCACGGTTACATCGCGGGCGTCGCTCCTAGAGGCATTGCGCAGCTCCACGCCGCAGTTCGGGAAGTACTCCGAGCGCGAGACCTGGTTCGAGAAGCCGCGCCTCACGACTCGGATCACGGCAGCGGGGCTCCGCCGCGGCGCCGTCCTCGCGCCGGCCGCGTCCGGCACGGCGAATGCAAGCACCGGCACCAACCACAGGAGTGTGAGGTGACCGCGTCGGATCGTGGCCGGATTCTACGACGCGATCTAGGCGGAGCGAATTGCGCGGCGCAGCGAGAGCCAGAGCACCGCGATGACGGCGACCGGCATCAGCCACCACGCCGTCACGTGCGAGTGGGCGATCGCGGCCGTGACGCCGATCGCGACGGCGACGAGGACGGCGGCGAGCCAGTCGTCCCCGACCACGAAGTCCCACCAGAACCTGCCGAAGCCGCGTACGAGCTTCACGCGGTCACCGTCTCCAGCCGCTCCCGCCGCAGCAGCCGCACGAGGACGACGGACACGAGGATCACGAAGCCGAGCACCCCGAGGAGGGACGCGTCCGAGCCGGGCCAGTGCGCTCCGGCTCCCTCCGTCGACCAGAAGATCCCGAACGTCGTGAGCATCACGCCGACGGCGAACTTCATGAGGTTCTCCGGCACGCGCGCGAGCGGTGCGCGCACAGCGATCCCGACGCCGGCCACGAGGACGAGCGCTCCGCCCGCGCCGACGGCGGCGAGCGGGATCGAGTGCTGCGCGCTGCCGAAGGTCAGGACGATGAACACGACCTCGAGCCCTTCGAGGAGGACGCCCTTGAAGGAGAGGACGAAGCCGTACCAGTCAAGTCCGGCGCGCTCGACGTGTCCCGCCCCCTGCGCGTCCGCGAGCTCGCGCGCGAAGATCTCGTCCTCGTCGTGGAGCGCCTTGTAGCCGCTCGCGCGGAGGATCGCCTTGCGCAGCCACTGCAGCCCGAAGACGAGGAGCAGCGCGCCGACCGCGAGCCGCAGCGCGTTGAGCGGGATCGCGGTGAGGGCGGGGCCGAGCGCCGCGACGCAGCCGGCGAGCACGACGGTCGCCGCGCCGACGCCCGCGAGCGACGAGCGCCAGCCGCGCGCGAGCGCGGAGGCGAGGACGATCGTCAGCGCCTCGACGAACTCGACGGCGCTCGCGAGAAAGGCGGAAAGGACGAGGAAGGTGTTGCCGGTGCTCATCTGGATCGGGTCGCGATAGGTCGAGGGTAGCCCGAGGCGGCGGCGACCGCGGCGGCGGTCGCGACGTCCTGCGGGTACGTCCGCCGCGCCTTGAGGAGCAGCCAGGCGCTCGCCGCGAGCGGGACGAGCATCACGACGAACGTCCACTGCAGTCCCGCGCGGCCGCCGCCGAAGACGTTGTCCGAGACCGCGCCGAAGAGGAGCGGCGCGAGCGCCATCGCGAGCGAGCGGAGCATCGTCCGCACCGCCTCGGCCCGGCCCCAGAGGGACGGCGGCATGATGTCGAGCTGCGACGCCGCGATCGTCGGGTTCTGGAGCGTGAGGAACAGCACCGCGGCGACGAGGTAGGGGAGGGCCGTGAACGCGCTGCGCGTGAGGAGCGCAGGGGTGAAGAGGACGACCGTGCCTGCCGCGCCGATGACCGCGGTGGAGATCCTCCCGCTCAGCCGGCCGTGTCGGAGTAGCCAGTCGCCGAGCGCGCCGCCGGAGACGACTCCGGCCACGGCGCCGCCTCCGACCGCGAGCAGGAGGAGGTTCGCGAGCGGCTGGTCGATGCCGTACTGCTCCTTCGCGAACTCCGCCCCGAAGGTCTGGATCCCGGCGAGAAAGTAGTAGCCGCAGGCGGTCGCGGCGATGAGGAGGAGGTTCGTGCGGACGCGGAGGATGTAGCCCGCGGCCTGCAGGAGGGTGGCGCGGCGGAAGTCGCGGCCGGTCACGAGCGCCGCGTCGGGCTCGATCCCGCGCGCGCGGGCGAGCAGCTGCGCGTCGGTCTCGTGGGTCTCCTCCGCCGCCGCCGGCAGATCGGCGTGGGCCGGGTTGGCGAGGACGCCGCGGCCGCCGCGCGCCGGCTCCCGCAGGTGGAGGACGAACCAGCCGAGGGCGAGCGCCGGCAGGGCGAGGATGACGAACGCCGCCCGCCACGACAGCGCCGCGATGTCCCCGGTCACGGCGAAGCCGAAGCCGGCCCCGAGCAGCTCTCCGGCGAGGACGAAGCCGTAGATGCGGCCGCGCTCGGAGGCGGCGAACCAGTCGCCGATGAGGGAGGCGGCGAGCGGGCCGGCGGCGGCGACGACCGCGCCGAGCGCGAGGCGCGCGTAGAGGAGCTCGCGGAAGTTCGCGACCGAGGCGCTCCAGAGCATCGCGCCGGCCCAGAGGAAGATGACGAGCCCGAGCGTCGTCGTTCTGCGTACGCGGTCGGCGAGAACGCCGAACGGCAGTGTCGCGACGGCGCCGACGAGCGCGGTCACGGAGACGAGCAGCCCGATGTCGGTGTTCGTGATGTGGAGCCCGTGGCGGAGCTCGGTCGCGGAGGCGCCGACCGTCGCGGCGTCCGCGCCCGCGAGCCCGAGCACGCAGGCGAGGAGGACGATGACGCGGGCCCGTTCCTCGCCGCCGAGCAGGCGCGTCAGCCCGTGCGCGACCCCGTGCGCCGCCGTCGAGCCGATCGCGTACGCGTCGATGAGGACGCGCGAGGTGCGGGACTCGTCGGTGCTCACCGCTCCATGGTAGGGAGGTCCCGAGGACGGCTCAGGAACGCCGCCGTGCGACGAAGCGGGCGCCGACGGCCGGGATCTCGCCGCGGGCGATGACGTCCTCCTCCTCCGGCCGGAGCGACGCGTCGAGGTTCCAGCGGTAGAGGTACGGGCCGCAGGCCGGCGCGCCGGCATCGAAGTCCGGCTCGAGCGCGGCGAGGATCGTCGGCAGCGGATGGAGATGGGCGCGATGCTCGCGGACGAGCTCCTCCGCCGTCTTCTCCGGCGCCCCGCCGAGCGCGCGTCGCTGCTCGAGCCACCAAGCGGCGGCGCGCTCGTCGAATGCTCCCACGTCGAACTCGTCGACGACGAGCGCGGCGCCGGGGCTCAGCAGATCGGCGAGGTGCCGGAGCGACGGCTCGAGCGGCTCGACATGGTGGAGCGACGTGACGGCGATCGCGGCGTCGAATGAGCCGGCGGGCGCTTCGAGCTCCTGCAGAGCCACGGGCCGGACGCCCGGCCCGCGCGGTTCGGGATCGATCGCCGTGATGTCGTAGCCGTCCGCGGCGAGCGCCCGGGCGAGCTCTCCGTCGCCGGCGCCGATCTCGAGCAGCCGGGCGGGCGGCGCCGGCAGATTCGAGCGGACGAAGTCGAGCAGGCCCGTCGCGAGGGAGCCCACGCGCTAGGCGCGCCGGTAGAGCCGGCCGCCGCTGCGCAGCCAGCGGACCGAGCCGTCCTCGCCGCGGATGAAGTGCCCGCGCGATCCGACGAGGGGGCCCTCTCCGATCGTCCAGCGCTCCGGCGTGTAGAAGAACGCCTCGGCCGGAGGGAGCTGCGGGCCGGGCGGCGAGTCCTTCTTCGGGAAGCCGCCGAACGACTCGCTCTCGATGCGGATCCGTCCTCCCTCGAGCGGCGTCAGCGTCACGCGCCCGAGCGTCGTCTCGTAGACGCCGGCGAACTCGTCCATCGCGACGTCCTCGAGCGGCTGCGGATCCTCGCCGGCGACTCCCGCCGCCTTGAACATCGCGTCCATCACCTGCAGGCCGCCGGGCGAGTGGTTCGTGAGCAGCGCGAGCGCGTACCCGCGCGCCGGCACGAGGAGGAGCATCGCGATCTGGCCGTTCGTGCCGCCGCCGTGGCGGAGCGTGCCGAAGCGATCCTCGCCGTACCACGTCAGCCCGACCCACTCGCCCTCGTCCGCGGCGGGCGCCTGCGGCTCCTGCATCGCTGCGAGCGCCGGCGGCGGCTCGAGATGGAGACGCGCGTAGCGGAGGAGATCGGGCGTCGTCGACGCGATCCCGCCCGCGGCCGCGGCATAGCGGCCGATCTGCCACGGACGCGCGACCTGGAGCTCGTCGCCGAGGCCGAGGTGCCCGACCGCGTACCGCTCCGTCATCACCTCCCACGGCCAGAAGGTCGTCGACTTCAGCTCGAGCGGCTCGCAGACGAGCTCGCGGATGACGTCCTCGACGCGCTTGCCCGTCACCCGCTCGACGGCGTGGCCGGCGAGGACGAAGCCCGCGTTGTTGTACGCCCACAGCTCGCCGACGGGCGTCTGCTGCGGCAGGTCGCGCATCCGCTCGACGTAGATCGCGAACGCGTCGTCGCCCCAGCCGGTGTCGTCGAAGTAGTCGCCGAACCAGCCGGCGGTATGGGAGAGGAGATGGCGCATCGTGACGCGCTCGGTCGCGTCGGCGTCGGCGAGTGCAAGCTCCGGCACGTACTCCTTCACCGGCTTGTCGAGCTCGATCTCGTCGCGAGCGACGAGCTCCGAGACGGCCGTGCCGAGGAACGTCTTCGTGATCGAGCCGATCTGGAAGCGCGTCTCCGGCGTCACGTCGAGCGGGTTCTCGATGCTCGTGACGCCGTAGGCCTCGTGCCGCTCGACGCCGTCCTCGAGCACGCCGACCGCGACGCCCGGCACGCCGGCTTCCTCGCGAGCCGCCTGCACCGCGTCGAAGACGTCCATGCGAAGGACGCTACACGTCGCGGCGCCGCAGCAGGAACGCCGCGACGGCGATCGCCGTGACGCAGTAGGCGGCGAAGACGAGCCCGCCGGCAAGCGGCGTCAGCGTGTGCGAGCCGTGGTCGAGCGAGAAGATCTGGCGTCCGGCGTTGCTCGGCAGGTACTGGCTGATCGCGTTGTTCCAGGTCTGCGGCAGCGTGAACATGAGCGGCGGCAGGACGAAGAAGATTCCGGCGAACAGGGCGATCCCGCCTGCCGTGTTGCGGACGATCGCGCCGAGCGCCATCGCGAAGAGGCCGACGAGCATCACGTACACGGCTCCCATGAGCACGCAGCGGGCGATGCCCGGCGCGGTGACCGAGACCTGGAGGATGTCGTGGCGGGAGAGGATCGCCTGCGTCGCGAAGAAGCTGATGAGCACCGCCGGCACCATCAGCGCGAGCGAGATCGCCGCGTAGTCGAGCAGCTTCGCCCAGAGGACGGGCAGCCGCTTGGGCACCGCCGAGAACGTCGCGCGGATCGAGCCGGTCGAGTACTCGGCGCTGACGACGAGCACGCCGAGGACGGCGATCGCGAGCTGGGCGACGTTGACGCCGGCGAGCGCGATGTCGAGCGGGGAGCGGCTCGCACGATCCTGTGGCGACATCTGCCCCCAGTGCGACGAGGTGACGGCGGCGAAGAGCAGCGGGAAGCCGATCGTCAGGAGGATCCCGACGCCGAGCGACCATGCGGTCGAGCGGACGCTCCGGAACTTCGTCCACTCCGAGAGGAGGACGCGCGGGAACGTGACGCGGCCCGTCGTCTCGAGGCGCGGCACCTGAGGCGTGGAGGCGACGGCGCTCACGCGACGACCTCCTCGACCGGTGCGCCCTGCGCGCCGAACTCGAGCTCGTCGCGCGTGAGGTTCATGAACGCCTCCTCGAGCGAGGCGTGCTGCGGCGTCAACTCGTGGAGGACGACTCCGGCGGAAGCGGCGGCGTCGCCGACCTGCTCGGCGGTGAGGCCGTGCACCTCGACCGCGCCGCGCTCGGCCGACTCGAACGAGACGCCCGGGCCGGCGAGCTCCTCCTGCAGCCGCGTCAGGTCGGGAGAGCGGACGAGCACGACCTTCTCCGATGCGCGCGCGACGAACTCGTCGACGCTCGTGTCGGCGATGAGCTTGCCGCGCCCGATCACGATCAGGTGGTCGGCGGTGAGCGCCATCTCGCTCATCAGGTGCGAGGAGACGAAGACGGTCCGGCCCTCGGCGGCGAGACCCTTGAGGAGGTTGCGCACCCAGTGGATGCCTTCCGGGTCGAGGCCGTTCACCGGCTCGTCGAGGAGGACGGTCTTCGGGTCGCCGATGAGCGCGGCGGCGATGCCGAGCCGCTGGCCCATCCCGAGCGAGAACTGGCCGGCGCGCTTGCGCGCGACGTCGTGGAGGCCGACGAGGTCGATCATCTCGGCGACCCGCCGCTTCGCGATCCCGTGCGTCTGGGCGAGCGCGAGGAGGTGGTTGTACGCCGAGCGGCCGGTGTGGACGGAGCGCGCCTCGAGCAGCGCGCCGACCTCGTGGAGCGGCGCCGGATGGTCGCGGTAGTGCTTCCCGTTGACGGTCGCGTCACCCTTGTTCGGCGCGTCGAGCCCGAGGATCAGTCTCATCGTCGTCGACTTGCCCGAGCCGTTCGGCCCGAGGAAGCCGGTGACGATCCCGGGCTGGACGGTGAAGGTCAGCCCGTCGACGGCGCGCTTGTCGCCGTAATCCTTCGTGAGGTTGGTGACCTCGATCACCGCCTCACCGTAGCCGCGTTGCGTGAGCTTGACGTGAGGATCGTGTTGCAATAGAAGGCACGAGTGGCGCGGCTTTCCCCTGGTCGTTGTGGCGGCGGCGATCGTCCCGAGCGCGGTCCTCGGCGGCGGAGAGACCGTGGGGTTCCATGTCTCCAGCCTTCGGCACGTCGTCCGGGCGTTCAGAGCGGCGGGAATCGCGCTGCATCGGAGTGCGGAGCCGGACGCACCCGAGTACTCGGTTACGTTCAAAGGCTCGTTTCCGGATGGGGCACCGCTCCAGGTGCGTGTCTGGCTTCCAGCTCCGGCTGGGACGGCGTCGTACGCGTCGACCTTTCTCTACGTCGAGTCGGGACATGAGATGCCGCCAACCTACGGCGGTGGTTACGAAGGCAACGTGGAAGCGGACTGGCAAACGAAGCGGCCTTGCCAGCCGGAAGCGGCCCGCGTGCGCGCGGCGCTCGCGCGTCTGGCGCCGCGATCGACCGCCACGCCGTCGTCGGTCCGTTGCCTGAAGCTGCCTCAGTACCCTTGAGTCATGTTCCTCTTCGAGAAGATGTCCAAGATGGTGTCCCCGGAGGACGCGCTCCCGGGTCGCGCCGAGGCGATGCCCGTGCCCGAGCGGCATGAGGTGCTCGGGACGCCGCTCGTGCCGCCGTTCCCCGACAACATGCAGCAGCTCGTCGTCGGGATGGGCTGCTTCTGGGGGGCCGAGCGGATCTTCTGGCAGGCGGACGGCGTCTACACGACCGCGGTCGGCTACGCGGGCGGCTTCACGCCGAACCCGAGCTATCAAGAGGTCTGCTCCGGTAAGACGGGTCACACCGAGGCCGTCCTCGTCGTCTTCGATCCGGCCGTCCTGCCGCTCGACGGCGTCCTGCGCCTCTTCTGGGAGGGACACGACCCGACCCAGGGCAACCGGCAGGGGAACGACGTCGGGACGCAGTACCGCTCCGCCATTTATCCCTCGGGAGAGAACCTCGAGGCAGCGGAAGCGTCCAAGGCGATGTACCAGGCCGAGCTCGCGAAGGCCGGCTACGGGACGATCTCGACGGAGATCGCGGCGGCCGGCCCGTTCTACTACGCCGAGGACTACCACCAGCAGTACCTCGCGAAGAACCCGAACGGCTACTGCGGCCTCGGCGGTACCGGCGTCGCCTGCCCGGTCGGGCTCAGGACGACCTAGGAGGGCTCCTCAGCCGGTAAGGAAGCGCGCCGCCGCGAAGATCGCGGCAGCCAGCCAGCCGATTGCGCCCACGAGCGGGACTACGCGCAGGGCGGGCGGGATCCCGTCGAGCGAGTTGGGCGGGCGTTCCGGCCGGGGCGCGCTGCTCGAGCCGGAACTCCGAAGGACTTCCGCCGGGGCGCTCATCGACCGAGATACGGCGCCGGCGGCCCAGGCGTCACAAGCGGTACGTCTTGAGCCGGTTCATGCGGGAGGGCGTGGCCTCGGCCTCGCTCTGCTCACGCGACCGGATCGCTTCCTCGCCGGAGGCGCGCTCCTCGCGCACACGAGCGGTCGCTCCGGTCCGGGGCGCACGCCGAAGGCGGACACGTCGGATGTGCATGCCGACAGCTTCGGCTCGCGGCGCCGTCCCCGAATCCGGGCATTCACCGATGCCGCAGCGGACGATGTGGCGAGAGGATTGCGGCCACCGAGCAACGGGCGGAGGCGATCATGGAGACGCTGGAGCTCCGGCGCGCCGAGCCGGGTGACATCGTGGAGACGAGCGGCCGCCACGTCGGCGACAAGGGCCGCACCGGGGAGATCGTCGCGGTGCTGGGTGACGACGAGCATCCCCACTACCTCGTGCAGTGGGAGGACGGCCGCGAGACGATCCTCTATCCGAAGGAGGGCACGAGGGTCCTGCCGCGCGAGCCGGAGGCAGGCTGGGCGGACTAGGGAAGGACGAGCTCGCCTTCGGCGCTGACCACGACGTCGCCGCCGACGACGACACCGCTCGACACGTCGACCGCGAGACGCGACGGCCGCCGGATTTCCGCGCCCATCGCGACCGTCACACGTTCCTCCGTTCCCCAGAGCTCGCGGGAGAACAGCGCGACGGGGCCGGCTGCCGAGCCGGAGCCGGGGTCCTCGCTGAAGCCGGACGCGGGGCCGAAGACCCGCGCGTGGAGGTCTGAGCCGCCGAGCGCGCGCAGCGGGACGACCGTGTGCGCGCGGCAGCGGCGGCTGATCTCGGCGACGCGGGCCAGGTCGGGATCGAGCCGGTCGATCGGCTCCGTCGTCGCGACGAGGGCATGGACGATGCCGCCGACGTCGGCCCGCACGACGCCGTCCGCCGACTCGAGGCCGAGCGACGCGACGAGCTCGTCACGCTCCTCCTCGAGCGGCTCGAACCCGGGATCGGGCTGGGTCATCCGGGCCCCGCGCTCGTCGGCCTCCACCGTCACGGTCGCGCCGCTCGTCACCTGCGTCCAGCGGTTCGGCCCGAGCGCCCAGGCGGTGCCGAGCGTCGGATGGCCGGCGAAGGGAATCTCGATCGTCTGCGTGAAGATCCGCATCGAGTACGAGTCGTCGCCGGTGCGCACCGGGAAGGTCGTCTCGTTGAGGTTGAACTCCCGCGCGACCGCCTGCATGAGCTCGTCGGGGCAGGGATCGAGGACGACGGCGAGCGGGTTGCCGCGCAGCGGGACGTCGGTGAAGACGTCGACCAGCCGGTAGCGGAGCCGCGTCATGCCGCGCCGCTACTGCAAGCGCTCGGCCAGATAGCGGATCGCGCCGGGATAGCGGTACTCGATCCCGCCGTGGCCGGCGTCGAAGAGCTCGAAGAAGACGTCGGTGATCCCGATCTCCTCGAGCTCCCGCCTGAACGCCTCGGCGCCGAGGTCGAGGAAGTACTCGTCCCGGTTGCCGGCGTCGATGTAGATCGCCCGCATGCTCCGCAGCGCGTCGGCGTGGCGGCGCGCTATCCGCACCGGATCCCACGCGAGCCACCGCTGCCAGACGTCGTCTCGCAGCACACCGGTCTCGAGGTCGAACGGCAGCTCGATCGAGCCGTCCTCGTTCGCCGAGTAGCACGCCGCCATCGCGTACGTGTTGACGAGCGGATAGTCGGACTGCTTCGAGAACGCCGGCCGCGAGCGGAAGTCCTCCCAGAACTTCTCGTACGAGCCGTCGTACTCGCTGCGGAGCGCGCGCAGCGTGTCCGGGAACTCGCGGAGGTAGCAGAACTCGAACAGGGCGTCGCCGGCGTGCGTCGCGAGCCCGCCGAAGACGTCCGGCCGGAGCATCGGCACGACCATCGCCCCGTAGCCGCCGCTCGACTTCCCCGTCAGGCCGCG
>DASRED010000059.1:0-39140 GCA_035652255.1 Gaiellaceae bacterium
GTCACGACGACGATCTTGTCGAAGCGGGACTCACCGCCCGTCTCGAAGAGGAGCGGGATCTCCGCGACCGCGACGTCCGCGGTCTGTCGCGCGAGCCAGTCGGACGTCGCCTGGCGGACGCGGGGATGGAGCTTGATCTCGAGCCACGTCAGCTCGGCGCGGTCGGCGAAGACGATCCGTCCGACCTCCGCCCGGTCGACCTCGCCGTCGCGGAAGACGCGCTCGCCCCAGCGCTCGCGCAACGCCGCCTGAAGCTCGCCGTCGCTGCGGTAGAGCTCGTGGACGATGTCGTCCGCCGAGATGACGGCCGCACCGTGACGCGCGAATGCCTGCAGCGCCTCGCTCTTGCCTGCCGCGATGCCGCCCGTGAGTGCGACCGCGACCGGCCGCGCCACTAGTCCTCGGAGGCTTCGGCTTCGGGGTCGTCCGCGGAGGCTTCGAGCTCGGGCTCTTCGGCAGCCTCGGGCTCTTCAGGTGCCTCGGGCTCTTCAGGTGCCTCGGGCTCTTCCGCAGCCTCGGGCTCTTCGGCAGTCTCGGGCTCCTCCTCGGCCGCCGGCGCTTCGAGCGCCTCGGCCGCGGGCACCTCGTCCGCGAAGACTTCCTCTGAGAGCGCCAGCTCGGGAACCTCGCCGCCCTCGTCACCGTCCGCCGGCTCGAGCATCCCGTCGTCGTCGACGCGCTTCAGCGAGAGGGAGAGGCGCCGCCGCTCGGCGTCGACCTCGAGGATCCGGACGCTGACCTTGTCCCCCTGCGACACGATCTCGCGGGGATTCTCGACGTGATGCTGGGCGAGCTCGGAGATGTGGACGAGCCCCTCGACGCCGGGCAGGATCTCGACGAAGGCGCCGAACGTGACGACCTTCGTCACCGTCCCCTGCACGACGTCGTCGACCTGGTAGGTGTCGAGCACCTGCTGCCACGGATCGCTCTGGGTCTGCTTGAGCCCGAGCGAGATCCGCTGCCGCTCGCGATCGATGTCGAGCACCTGGACCTTGACCGTCTGGCCGATCTCGAGCACCTCGGACGGATGGTTGACGTGGCTCCACGAGAGCTCGGAGATGTGGATGAGGCCGTCCATCCCGTCGAGGTCGACGAAGGCGCCGAAGTCGACGATGTTCGAGATCGTCCCCTCGACGACGTCGCCCGGGTTGAGCTGGTCGAGGATCCGCTGCCGCTGCTCCTTGCGCTCCTCCTCGAGCACGGCGCGGCGCGAGAGCACGACGTTGTTGCGCGAGCGGTTGAGCTCGATCACCTTGCACTCGAGCTCCTGCCCGAGGAACTCGTCGAGATCCTGGACGCGGCGGATGTCGACGAGCGACGCCGGCAGGAAGCCGCGCACGCCGAGGTCGAGGATCAGGCCGCCCTTGACGACCTCGATCACGCGTCCGGTGACCGGCTCGCCCTTCTCGTGGGCGCTCTCGATCGCCTTCCACGCGATCTCGAAGCGGGCGCGCTTCTTCGAGAGGATCAGCCGGCCTTCGGCGTCCTCCTTCGTCAGCACGAGCGCCGCGATGTCGTCGCCGACCGAGACCTCGTCCGCCGGGTTGACGGAGCGCCGGATCGACAGCTCCGCGACCGGGATGACGCCCTCCGACTTGTAGCCGATGTCGACGAGCACCTCGTCCTTGTCCACGCGGACGACGGTGCCGTTCACGACCTGCCCCTCCTCGATGGTGGGGAAGGTCGACTCGTAGTCGGGGACGAGCTCGCCGGTCTCGGGGTCGGTCGTCCAGACGCCTTCCTCGAGCCGGGGATCGTTGATGGTCTCGTTGGCCATTGGCGGCGGCCAGCATAGCGAGGTTCGTCCGCCGGCCGGGGTTACGCTGGACACGATGGACGAGCGCTATCCGATCGGCGTCAGCGGCTCCTGCGCGGTCGCCGTCCTGCGCGGCAGCGAGGCGGGAAGCGGCTACGAAGGCTGGTCCGCGGCCATCGGGCTGCGGAGCGGCGAGGCGACCGTGCGCGTCCCCGGCCACTACGCCGGCGTGCTCGCCGAGCGGCTGCGGTCGGCGGACGAGCGCTTCTCCCCCGGCCTCCGGCTCGCGCGCGACGAGTACCTCGACGTCACCGCGCTCGTCGCGGACGGCGAGGAGACCGTCGCGCTGTCCTCGACCGCACGCTCGCCGGTGCGCGTAACCGTGGAGGTGCCGCGGGACGAGATCGAGGAGCTCGCCGGTCTCCTCGCCGACGCGCAGGCGCTGATCGAGACGCTGCGCCAGGGGCTCGGCCTCGTGCCGGACTCGCTGCCGGACGCGCTGTGAAGGCGTTCACGTACGCGCTCGCGGGAGCGCGGGTGGCGGAGCGCTCGCTCGTGCAGCGGCCGCGGCTCGGCCACGAGGAGCGGCTCGTCTTCGTCGTCGGCTGTCCGCGCTCGGGCACGACGTTCCTCGGGCGCGCGATCGGCGGCCTGCCCGGCTTCGTCGATCTCGGCGAGGTGACGCCGTGGAAGGCGGTCCTCCCGTCGCGTCCCTCGGCGGACGAGCTGCGCGGGATCCTCGAGCGGGTGCGCCTGATCGGGCTCGCACGCGGCCTGCGGAGCGTCGAGCAGACGCCCGAGAACTCGCACCTTCTCCCGACGATCCTCGAGGCGTACCCGCAGGCGCAAGCCGTGCACGCATTGCGGGACGGGCGCGACGTCGTCTGCTCGCTCCTCGAGCGCGGCTGGCTCAGCTCGGAGAGGAGCGGCGCCGACGACGCCGGTCTCCCCTACGGCGCCGAGCCGCGCTTCTGGGTCGAGCCGGAGCGGCGGGAGGAGTTCGCGCAGGTCTCGGACGCCCGCCGCTGCGCCTGGGCGTGGCGACGGTACGTCGAGGCGGCGCGGTCCGCCGGCGCGGGCGAGCGGCTCCTCGAGGTGCGGTACGAGAACCTCGCCGGCGAGGCGGAGCGGCTCGCGGGCTTCCTCGGCGCGAACGCCCAATCCGCGCACAAGGTCCTCGACGGCTTCCGCGACTCCTCGATCGGCCGCTGGAAGCGCGAGCTCACGCCCGAGCAGGTAGCGGACGTCGAAGCCGAGGCCGGCCCGCTCCTCGCCGAGCTCGGCTACGCCTAGGGCGACTTCCAGCGCGCGACGACCTTCCCGCTCGCGTCGAGCGCGGTGATGTTCACCACAGCGATGCCGCTCCGCACAACGCCGAGGAAGTAGTGCTCGACGACAGGCAGCGAGACGGTGCGGCCGTTCGTGAGCGCGACCCTGACCTTCACAGCCGAGTCGAGCGCAGATCCGTAGAGGGCGGCGTAGCGCGAAGGGCCGCCTCCCTCGAGCGTCCCGCCGGCGAGCGGAGGATCGCCGCGCTCCATACAGCCGCCCGCTCCCGAAACGAGCCCTTTGAGGATGCCCGCCTCCCAGTCGACGAAGAAGCAGCTTCCACCCTGTGTCGACGGAGCGGCCCAGAGATCGAGTGCACCGCTTCTCGTGCGCACTTGAAGCACGCCATGCGCCTTGCTCGCCTCCGCCTGCGGGAAGTCCTTGCCGAATCTCGCCGACTCCCTGGCCCTCAGCCGGTTCGTGAAGACGAAGTTGTGCCGGATCGGCGGCGGTGCCGGCGTGCCCTCGAACGCGTGGACTGCGGCCCACGTAGCCGGCGCGAGCACGAGCGCGGCGATCGCCACGACGACGGCGACGTAGCGGCGCTGCGCGCGGCGCGCACGCTGGAGGACGTCGTCCCAGCTTCCGCGCGGCTCCGCGCGGACGAGCGCGTCGAGCAGTCCGTCGAGGTGGCTCTCGGTCATCGGATGACCTCCTTCGTGAGCGCATCGCGCAGCGTCTGCCGCGCGGCGGTGAGCGTCGCGCCGACCGTGCCCGAACTGATGCCGAGCGCGTGCGCGATCGCGGCGCAGTCGAGGTCCGCGTAGTAATGGAGGAACAGCACCTCCCGCTGGCGATCCGTCAGCAGCTCGAGCGGCAGCCCGAGCTCATCGGCGCGCGAGTCGACCGGCAGCGCGCCTTCGACCTTCCGGCGTCGACGCCGGCCCGCGTCGCGGGCCGCGTTGACGACGATCCGCCAGACCCACGCCTCGAGGCTTCCCTCGCCGCGGAAGCGGCGACGCTTGCGCAGCGCCTTCGCGAACGCATCCTGCACCGCGTCCCTGCCAGCGTCCGGATCGCCGGCGATCGCAGTGGCAGTGCGGGTGAACTCCGGGAGCCGCTCCCGGTACAGCGCCTCGAGCTCTTCGATCATGTGCCCGTACGACGTTCGGGGGACGGACATTTCTTTAGGGCAACGCTCAGCTCGTCAGGCGGCCGAGCGCGTCGTCGCGGTCGACGCAGTCCTCGAGGAGCACGGCCTCGGCTCCGTCCTCGCGGAAACTGAAGACCTTGTAGACCTGCGCCGACTCGCCCGACCAGCGGCTGTCGGTGATCTCGAGACCGACGGCGACGCGAGAGCCTGCTTCGACGAGCTCGTTCGGCTCGTACCGGCGGCCGCTCTCGTGGTGCTGCTCGAGGAGGTCGACCACCTCCCGCCGGTTCCGTCAGGTCGGGGTCTCTCCGTCGAAGCCGCTGCCCGGAACGGCGAGCCATTGCGCGTCCGGCGCGAAGAGCTCGCGGAAGACGCTCACGTCGCCGTTGTTGAGCGCGGTGTACGCGGCGGCGACAGCCTCGGTGCGGTCGCTCATCCCGCTCAGATTAGTGCCGGCGCTCAGTTGCCGGACGCTCCCGTCAGCTCGGCGAGCGCGGTGACCGTTCTCCAGTTGCGTGCCGTCCCGTCCGCGAGCGGCGAGCGGTTGGCGCCCCGGCGGTCGAGCTCCCGGCGGAGAACGCTCGGGCCGAACCCGTCGGGCGTGTGGAGGTAGAGGACGCGCCCGATCACCGTCGCCTCGTCGCGGCTGCCCTTCGCGCGGGAACGCTCGACCGCGGCGGCGACGGAGGCGAGGCCCGCCTTGTCCGGCCGCCTCGGCAGGAACACCGCGTGGAGGAGCCGCGGCTCGGAGACGTTCGGGAACGGGTTGGCGCGAATGACGCGCGCGAGCTCGGCGACGCGGACGACGACGACCGCCGGCCGCACGCCCGTCGCCGCGGCGATCGCGCGCTCGATGTCCCGCTCGATCCGACCGTCGTCGAGCCTGCCCCGGACGGTGAAGACGACGTTGCCGCTCTGGATATACGTGACGACGTCCCCGTGGCCGAGCGACTCCACGAGCTGCCGCAGCTCGGGCATGGAGACCTTGTTGCGGCCGAGGACGTTGACCCCGCGCAACAGCCCGACGTGCGTCCTTCTCACGGCCACCGGCGCGCTAGCTCTTCGCGTCGGCCCAGGAGTCGCCGGCGCCGATGTCGACTGCGAGCGGCGGGTCGAGCGGGTACGCCTTGCACATCTCCTCGCGCACGATCTCCTTCACGCCCGAGACCTCGGGGTCGGGCGCCTCGAGCAGCAGCTCGTCGTGCACCTGGAGGACGATCCGCGCGCTTCTCCCCTCCTCCCGCAGCCGCTTCTCGATCGCGACCATCGCCACCTTGATGATGTCCGCGTTCGAGCCCTGCATGACGAAGTTGACGGCGACGCGCTCGCCGAAGCCGCGCGTCTGGCGGTTCCGCACCCGCAGCTCCGGCACCGGCCGGCGCCGGCCGAGCAGGCTCGTCGCGTAGCCGTCCTGCTCCGTCCGCTCGATCGTCCGCTCGATGAAGTCCTGCACGAGCGGGAAGCGTGCGAGGTACGCGTCGATGTACGCCTGCGCCTCCTCGCGCGGGATCTCGAGGTTCTCGGAGAGGCCGAACGCCGAGATCCCGTAGACGATCCCGAAGTTGATCATCTTCGCGATCGAGCGCTCGGCCGAGGTCAGCTTCGCGGGGTCGACGCCGAGAACCTCCGCGGCGGTCGCGGTGTGGATGTCCTCCCCGCGCTCGAACGCCTCGCGCAGCTTCGGCTCGCCGGAGACGTGCGCGAGGATCCGCAGCTCGATCTGCGAGTAGTCGGCGGAGATGAGCCGCGCGCCGGGCTCGGCGACGAACGCGGAGCGGATTTCCTTGCCGAGCTCGGTCCGGATCGGGATCGCCTGGAGGTTCGGGTTCGACGTCGAGAGGCGGCCCGTCGCGGCCACCGTCTGGTTGAAGGTCGTGTGGAGACGCCCGTCCTCGCCGATCATCCCCGGCAGCGGCTGGAGGTACGTGTTGAGGAGCTTCGACAGCTCGCGCCACTCCTCGACGACGGGGACGATCTCGTGGTCGGCGCGGATCGCGCGCAGCACCTTTGTGTCGGTCGAGTAACCGGTCTTCCCCTTCCGGCCCGGCGTCAGCCCGAGCTTCTCGAACAGGATCCGCGCGAGCTGCTGCGGCGAGCCGATCACGAACTCCTCGCCGGCGAGCTCGTAGCAGCGCGCCTCGAGCTCCTCGACGCGATCGGCGAGCCGCGCCGTGATCTCGCCCATCCGGTACGTGTCGATCTTGACGCCGGTCTTCTCCATGTCGGCGAGGACACGGACGAGCGGCATCTCGACGTCCCGGTAGAGCGGCTCCTCGCCGCGCTCGCGGATGCGCTCGAGCAGCGGCTCGCGGAGACGCGCGGTCACGGCGGCGTGACGGACGAGCTGCGCCGTCTCCTCCTCGGCCTCCGGCTCGGGGACAGCCTCGACGGCGTACTCGGCGGCGAGGTCGTCGAGGAGGTACTCGCTGCGGGCCGGCTCGATGAGGTACGCGAGGATCATCGTGTCGTCGGCCGCGTCGACTTGGAGGGCTTTCGCGTCGTGCGCGACGAAGTTGCCTTCGAGGCGCTCGGGACGCGGCGCGACGACGACCTCGTCACCCTGCGTGACCGCGATCCGCCCCTCGTCCGCCGCGATCCCGAGCGGTCCCGGACTTAGTGACAAGTTGTCACTTGCGCTCTTTTCGCGCCACCGAACCGCCGTGCCGGCGGTGATGCGTTCCCGCGCAGGCACCGCCTCGTCGAGCTCGTCGACCCTCCCGAGGAGCGCCCGGAACTCGAAGCGGCGGAACGTCTCGCGCAGCTGGGCGCGGTCGGGCGGCGCGAGGACGAGCTGCGCGGGGTCGCAGTCGACGTCGAGGTCGCGGCGCATCGTCGCGAGCCCCTTCGCTGCGCGCGCCTGGTCGGCGAACTCGGTCAGGTTCTTCTTCCGCGCCGGCGACAGCTCCTCGACGTGCTCGAGCACTCCCTCGAGCGAGCCGTACTGCGCGATGAGCTGCCCCGCGGTCTTGTCCCCGATGCCGGGGACGCCGGGGATGTTGTCCGAGGTGTCGCCCTTCAGGCCGATGAAGTCCGGGATCTGCGCCGGCGTGATCCCGTAGCGCGCCTCGACGCGCTCGGGCGTGTAGACGTTGACGTCGCTCACGCCGCGCGGCGTCATCATCAGGCAGACGTTCTCGGAGACGAGCTGGAACGCGTCGCGGTCGGTCGAGACGACGCACGTCTTGATCCCCGCCTCGTCGGCGCGCGTCGCGAGCGTCGCGATCACGTCGTCCGCCTCCCAGCCCTCGAACTCGAGGTTGCGGTAGCCGAACGCCTCGACGATCGGCCGGAAGTGCGGGAACTGCTCGCGGAGGAGGTCCGGCATCGGGCGGCGGCCTTCCTTGTAGACGACCTCGACCGCCTCGGCCTCCGCGGCGCGGTGCACCGGCCTCGTGTCCCAGGCGACGGCGACGCCCTTCGGCCGGTAGTCGGAGAGGAGCTTGAAGAGCATGTTCGCAAAGCCGAGCAGCGCGCCGGTCGGGAAGCCCTCGCTCGTCGCGAGCTCCTCCGGCAGCGCGAAGAAGGCGCGGTAGGCGAGGTTGTTGCCGTCGACGAGGAAGAGCTCGGACTCGCGTGCCGGCGCGTCGTTGAGGTCGAGCTCGGCGCCCGTCAGCGTCTTCGGAGACATCGCTCCGAGACTATCGCGCTACTTCAGCGTCTTGAGGTACGCGATCAGCTGGGCGATCTGCTGGTCGCTCAGGATCCCGCCCCAATGGGGCATGGAGACGATCGGCGCGCGGCCGATCACGCTGCCGCTGCGGATCACGGCGGCGATCTTCGCGTCGGTGTTGAACTGGTGGCGGAAGTCCTGGCCCGAGAGGACGGGGATCGTGCCGTCGGCCGAGAGCGGGTTCGGGACGCCGCCGAGGCCGTTCGGGCCGTGGCAGTTGATGCAGCCGTAGCGGACGTAGAGCGCCTCGCCGGCGACCGCCGCTCCCTGTCCCTGTGGGACGGCGACCGGCTGCGTGTCGGCGACCGCGGGCAGCCCGGCGCGGATGTAGGAGACGAGATTCGAGACCTGCGTCTTCGAGAGCACCTGTCCCCAGACCGGCATGTACGGCTGCTTCGGGTTCGCCGACTCGCCGAGGCCGTGGTCGATGATGTGCGTGAGCTGGCCGACGGTGAGGCTCGTCTTGATCTTGCTGAGGGCGGGCACCGCCGGATCGACGCCGCCGCGCCCCTGCGGGCCGTGGCACTGCACGCAGGCGAACTGGACGAACGTGTGCGCGCCGGCGGCGACCGCCGGAGAGACCGCCGCGTACGTCGGCGTCGTCGCCGGCGGTGGGCCGCTCTGCGTCGTGACCGTCTTCGTCTGCTCGCCGTAGTGGCCGGCGGCGTAGGCGACCACGCCGACGGCGATCGCGACGGCGACGCCTGCCGCGAGCACGGCCGGAATGAGACGGGCCTCCCGGCGCGGGCGTTCCTCATCCACCATCTGCGCATCTTCCGCGCCGCGCGCCGTCCAGGCAATCCGTACTTATCCGTGAACCGCGCTGGTTGAATCCGCGCGTGCCGCGCGTACCCCTCCTCTCCGGCAGCCGGATCGTCGTGACGTCCCTCCCGGACGGCGCGCTCGTCCTGCGCCCGCCGCCGCCGGGCCGCGGCACCGACGCCGAGGCCGCGACGCGGGAGGCTCTCCGTTTCCCGCTCGACGGCGAGCCGCTCGAGTCGCTCGCCCGGGGCGCGCGCCGCGCGACGATCGTCGTCCAGGCGCCGGCGCTGCCCGTGCCGAGCCCGCTCGCCGATCCGCGGCAGCGCACGATCGCGGCCGTATCGGACGCGCTCGAGGCGCTCGGGATCCCCACGTCGAGCCAGACGCTCCTCGTTGCGTGCGGTCTTTCCCGCCGCGCGAGCCAGCGCGAGGTGGCGGCGCTCGTCACGCCGGAGTTCGCCCGCCGCTTCCACGGCCGGGTCGCCGTCCACGACGCCGCCGATCCGGGCCTCGTGCCGGTCGACGAGGACGAGGAGCCGGCCCTCCGCGTCGCGCCCGAGCTCGTCGACACGGATCTCGTCGTCGTCGTGAGCGCCGCCGAGAGCGTCCTCCACGGCGGCCCGGCGACCCTCCTCGCCGCCGCGAACGCGGACGCCCAGCGGCCGGCCCTCGCGGACTCGCTGCTCGAGACCGGCGGCTCGGACGGCTGGCTGCTCGCGACGCGCCTCGAGCACGCCCTCGCCGCGCGCGTCCCCCTCCTCGGCGTGTCGCTCGTGCTCAACCATCCGCACGGCAGCGGCCCGCTGCGCGGCTACCCGTACGAGGCGGACGCGGTGGAGCGGATCGCCCATTCGCCGCTGCGCCGCGTCTTCTCCGCCGCGCCCGATCCCGTCCGCCGGCGGATCCTCGGCTCGCTCCGCCTCGAGCGGACGGCCGCCGTCGTGCTGGCGGGGCCGCCGTCGGTCGCCCACGCCGAGGCGCTCCTGCGCGGCATCGAGCTGCGGCGCACGACGCTCGCGGAGCCGCTCGACGCGCTCGTGCTCGGCGTGCCCTGGACGACACCGTTCCTGCCACGCGAGCAGCCGAACCCCCTCGCGACCGCGCACCTCGCCCTCGGGCACGCGCTCGGTCTCTGGCGCGACGCCTTCCCGGTCGTGGACGGCGGGATCGTCATCCTCGTCGACCGCTTCCGCCGCGCGTTCGCGCGTCCGACGCAGCAGCCGTACCTCGCCTTCTTCCGCCCGACGCCGATCGCGCGGAGCCCGGAGCTGCTGGCGGGCGCCGAGGCGGCCGCAGCCACCGACGAGCGTGCGATCGACGAGTACCGCGCCGGCCGCACCGTCCATCCGCTCCTGCCGTTCCGTGACTGGGACGCCTGCCGCCCGGCGCTCGACCGGCTCGGCTCCGTCTATGTCGCGGGCGCGCGGGACGGCACCGCCGCCCGCCAACTCGGCTTCGTCCCGATCGGCGGGCTCGGCGCCGCCCTCGACATGGCGCACGGCCATCGCGGCCCCGACGCGCGGCTCGGCTTCCTCCTCGCCCCTCCGTATTTCCCCCTGAAGGTCGGCGGCTAGGGAGCCACGTACCATGAGGCCGGAAGCCGAAGTGGCGGAACTGGCAGACGCGCCGGACTCAAAATCCGGTGGCCCTCGGGCCGTGTGGGTTCGATTCCCACCTTCGGCACACACGCATCGCTTCGCTCGCTTCACGGGGGAAACCAGGTTTCCCCCGTGAGCCCCCTTCTTTGCTCGGCGGCGTGACGCCCCCTGGGGCTTCCGAGCTTCCTTTGCGGTACCTCACCGAGGCCGCCGCGTGGTCGGTCCGCTAGGACATAGGAGTGGCGAAGACCATTGGCATTCTCACCGGCGGCGGCGACTGCCCTGGTCTCAACGCGGTCATTCGCGCCGTCGTGCGGCGGGCGGACGCGGCGGGCTGGGACGTCGTCGCCGTGCGCGAGGGCTGGCGCGGGCTCGTCGAGCCGATCTTCGAGGATCTCGGCCCGCAGCAGGTCTCCGGGATCCTGCCGCGCGGCGGGACGATCATCGGCACGAGCCGGACGAATCCGTACACGCTCGAGAACGGTGTCGAGCAGGTGCTCCGGAACTTCGCCGACCGCGAGCTCGACGCGCTCGTCGCGATCGGCGGCGAGGACACCCTCGGCGTCGCCGCGCGCCTCCATGCCGAGCACGCCTTCCCCGTGGTCGGCGTCCCGAAGACGATCGACAACGATCTCTCGGGCACCGACTACACGTTCGGCTTCGACACGGCCGTATCGATCGCGACCGAGGCGATCGACCGTCTCCACACGACGGCGGAGTCGCACAACCGCGTCATGGTCGTCGAGGTGATGGGCCGCCACACCGGCTGGATCGCGGTGATGAGCGGCATCGCGGGCGGCGCCGACGTCATCCTCGTCCCCGAGATCCCCGTCGACTTCGACGAGGTGGCGGAGTCGATCCGCAAGCGTCACGCGCGCGGGAAGAACTTCTCGATCGTCGTCGTCAGCGAAGGCTGCGAGCTGCCCGACCTAGCGGACGCGGGCGACACGGACGAGTTCGGCCACGTCATCCTCTCGAAGCGCGGCGTCGGGGAGGCGCTCGGGCGGGAGATCGAGGAGCGAACCGGCTTCGAGACGCGCGTCACCGTCCTCGGCCACGTCCAGCGCGGCGGCACCCCGACCGCTCGCGACCGCGTCCTCGCCACGCGCTTCGGGCTGAAGGCGGCCGACCTCGCGCTCGCCGGCGAGTTCGGGCAGATGGCGGCGCTCCGCGGGGACGACGTCGTCGCCATCCCGCTCGCGGAGGCGACGGCGGAGCTGAAGGTCGTGCCGCGCGAGTGGTACGACGTCGCGCGCGCGTTCTTCGGCTAGCGCCTCGCCGCGACGATCACGGCCGATTCCGGCGAGACGAGGATCTCGCTCGCGGTGAGGCGCGGGTCGCCGTGGAGGAACTCGCGGATCTCGTCCCCCGCGACTACCGGCCGGCCCGGGGTCATGTCGTCCTTGACGAGGATCCCACCCCGCGCGACGAGGTCGAGGATCGCGTCCCACTTCTCCTCCGACGCGGGCCTGAGGCCGCCGTCGACGAAGACGAGATCGAACGGCCCGCGGCCGCGCAGCATCTCCAGGGAGTCGCCCTCGAGCAGCTCGACGTTGGCGAGCCCGGCTAGCCGCTCGCGCGCCACGCGGATCCGCTCGGGGTCGCGCTCGACGGTGACGACGGAGCGCGCCGTCTCGGCCATGACCGCCGCCGTCTCCCCGTAGGCGGCTCCCATCTCCGCGACGTCGCGGCCGGTCGCGAGGACGCGAAGGAGCGCCTGCACCTCGGGGATCGCCGTCGCGCCGTCGGTCATCGAGCGACGATGACGGCGTCCATGCCGGCGCGTTCGAGCTGCTCGACGTCGTCCTCGCTCGGCGAGGCGAGCTCGGCGATCGCGAGCTTCCCGGCGGGGACGTCCTCGAGCAGCTCGAGCACGTCGTCGAGCGAGCCGGCGAGGACGAGCAGCTCCGGGTCGAGCTCCTCGAGCGCGGTGGCGAGCTCCTCCTCGTCGCGAACGCGGACGGCGAGCTCCGCATCCGACGCGCCGACGGCGGCGGCGAAGTCGAGGACGCGCGCCGTCGCGGCCGGATCCCCCCGCACCGCGAGCGTCTCGCCGTCGAGCTCGAGTAGCGAGATGCCTTCGCCGTCGGCGACGGCGTGCCCGAAGCGTCCGTCGGTCACTGGCCCATAGGGTGCCAGACCGTCTTGAGCTCGAGGAAGGAGGCGACCTCCCACGGGCTCTGGCTGTCCGCCCCGCCGTGGACGACTCGCTTGACGTTCTCCGCCGCGAGGCGCTCGAGCTCGGCGAGGTCGCCGTCGGCGCCGGCGAGATCGATCGCGTTGACGTCCATGTGGGAAGCGAGCACCGGCCCGAGCTCTGCGTGGTTGCCGGTGAGGAGGTTGACGACCCCGCCGGGGACGTCGCTCGTCGCGATCGCCTCCGCGAGCTCGACGGCGGCGAGCGGGTGGGGCTCGGAGGCGACGGCGACGACGGCGTTCCCGCCGACGAGCGGCGGGAGGAGCCGGGTGACGAGACCGAGGAGCGGCGGCTCCTCCGGCGCGAGCACGGCGACGACACCGGTCGGCTCCGGCACCGTGAAGTTGAAGTACGGGCCGGCGACGGGATTCGCGCCGCCGAGCACCTGCGGCAGCTTGTCCGCCCAGCCCGCGTACCAGACGATCCGGTCCACAGCCTGCTCGACCTCGGCGGAGCCGCTGCAGAGCTCGGCGAGCTCGGGGCTGCGCGCCTCGACCATCTCGGCGAGCCGGTAGAGCACCTGGCCGCGGTTGTACGCCGTCGCAGCCGCCCAGCCGGCCTGCGCGGCGCGAGCGGCCCTGACGGCGTCGCGAACGTCCTTGCGCGAGGCGCGCGCGACGTTCTGTCCCTCCGCCTCGTACGTGCGGCCGGACTCGCTGCGCGGGAAGGCGCCGTCGATGAACAGCTTGTACGTCTTGCGGACCGGGAGCCGGCTCATTCGTCGAACCTCAGGTACGGCTCGAGGCCGTGCCGTCCGCCCTCGCGGCCGAAACCGGATTCCTTGTAGCCGCCGAACGGCGAGCTCGGGTCGAAGCGGTTGAACGTGTTCGCCCAGACGACGCCGGCGCGGAGGCGCTGCGCCATCCAGAGGATGCGGGAGCCCTTCTCCGTCCAGACGCCGGCGCTGAGCCCGTACGGCGTGTTGTTCGCCTTCTCGACGGCCTCGTCCGGGGTGCGGAAGGTGAGGACGGAGAGAACCGGCCCGAAGATCTCCTCCTGGGCGATTCGGTAGCTCTGCGCGACGTTCGTGAACACGGTCGGCGCGAACCAATAGCCCTTCTCCGGGAGGACGCACGGCGGCTGGTAGATCTCGGCGCCTTCCTCCTCGCCGGACGCGACGAGCTCGCGGATCTTGTCGAGCTGCATGGCGGAGTTGATCGCGCCGACGTCGGTGTTCTTGTCGAGCGGGTCGCCGACGCGGAGGGTCGTGAGGCGGCGCTTGAGCTTCGCGACGAGCGGCTCGTAGATCGACTCCTGCACGAAGAGGCGCGAGCCGGCGCAGCAGACGTGACCCTGGTTGAAGTAGATGCCGTTGACGATCCCCTCGACCGCCTGGTCGAGCGCGGCGTCGTCGAAGACGATGTTCGCGGCCTTGCCGCCGAGCTCGAGGGTGAGCTTCTTCCCGGTGCCGGCGAGCTGCCGCTGGATCGCCTTGCCGACCTCGGTCGAGCCGGTGAAGGCGATCTTGTCGACGCCGTCGCTCTCGACGAGCGCCGCGCCGGTGCGCCCGTCGCCCGTGACGATGTTGACGACGCCGTCGGGCAGCTCCGCCTGGCGGAGGACGTCGCAGAAGAGGAGCGCGGTGAGCGGGGTCGTCTCCGCCGGCTTGAGGACGACCGTGTTGCCGCACGCGAGCGCGGGCGCGACCTTCCACGCGAGCATGAGCAGCGGGAAGTTCCACGGGATGATCTGCCCGGCGACGCCGATGGGGCGCGGCGTGCGGTTCGGGAAGGCGTATTCGAGCTTGTCCGCCCAGCCTGCGTAGTAGAAGAAGTGGGCGGCCGCGAGCGGGAGGTCGACGTCGCGGGATTCCTTGATCGGCTTGCCGCCGTTGAGCGACTCGAGGACTGCGAACTCGCGCGAGCGCTCCTGGAGGATGCGCGCGATCCGGAAGAGGTACTTGGCGCGCTCGGAGCCCGGCAGCGACGACCAGCCGTCGGCGAACGCCGCCCGCGCCGCGGCGACGGCGCTCTCGACCTCGGCCGCACTTGCCTGCCCGACGGCCGCGAGAGGCTCCTCGTCGCGGGGGGAGATCGTCTCGTAGGTCTCCGTCGCCTCGAGCCAGCGCCCGCCGACGAAGTGGCCGTAGCGCTCCGCGATCCGGACGATGTCGCGCGACTCGGGCGCGCTCGCGTAGGTCCAGTCGCCGGCGGCCGCGACGCCGCTCTCTCGCTTGTCGACTTCAGACACGCCCGCTCCAGACAAGGCTGGAAAGGACGGTGCTCGTCCCGGCGCGACCTCCCCAAACCCACCCCCCACCCTCTTGGGTGGGGGCGAGCTTAGGGCCGCGTGCGTGCCGCATGTGTGCCGGGTTCGTCGCGAGTTCGTGCATCTTCAATCGAGGGTGAAGTAGTCGCCGCTCTGGTAGGCGCCGGTGCGCTCCTTGCGCAGCTGCATCAGGATGTCGTTGAGGAGCGACGAGGCGCCGAGCCGGTACAGCTCGGGCGACAGCCACTCCGGGCCGAGGGTCTCGTGGACGAGGACGAGATGCTGGATCGCCTGCTTCGCCTGCCGGATCCCGCCGGCCGCCTTGAAGCCGACGCGCCGGCCCGTCTCCTCGAACACGTCCCGGATCGCCTCGAGCATGCAGAGCGCGACCGGCAGCGTCGCGGCTGGCGAGATCTTTCCCGTCGACGTCTTCACGAAGTCGGCGCCGGCCGCGATCGACAGGAGGGTCGCGCGCCGGACGTTGTCGTACGTCCCGAGCTCACCCGTCTCGAGGATCACCTTCAGATGCGCGTCGCCGCACGCTTCCTTCACCTGCACGATCTCGTCGTAGACCTTCGCGTACCGGCCGGAGAGGAAGGCGCCGCGGTCGATCACCATGTCGATCTCGTCGGCGCCGAGCTCGACCGCCGACCGGACGTCCGCCACCTTCACCGCGGTCGGGTACTGACCCGACGGGAAGCCGGTCGCGACCGCCGCCACCTTGACCTCGCTTCCCGCGAGTCGCGCGCGCACCGCCGGGACGAGGTTCGGATAGACGCAGACCGCCGCGACCGCGGGAACGGACGCGTCGCCCGGATCGGGGCGCCGCGCCTTCGACGCGAGGGCGGCCGCTTTGCCCGGCGTGTCCGCGCCCTCGAGCGTCGTCAGGTCGGTCGTCCGGATCGCGAGGAGCAGCGCCCAGACCTTCGCGTCGCGCTTGATCGAGCGCTTCGCGAGCGAGCCGGCCCGCTCCTCGAGCGCGACTGCGTCCACCGCGCCGATTCGCGGCAGCCGGGCCTCGAGCGGCAGCTCGAAACCAGCCGGAAGTGCCGGCGCCTGCGCCATGGCGTGAGTCTAGTCTCGGCCACTTTCCCGGCTACGCTGTCCGCGTGTCGAGGAGGGGCGCAGCCGCAGGAGCCGTCGTCGCGCTGATCGCCGCCGCCACGGCCTGCGTCGGCGCCGGGACGACGGCCGCGACGACGACGAAGCCCGCGACGCACACGCATCGCCGCACGTCGGGCATCGCCGACACCGCCGAGGTCGTGATGGGGACGCTGACCGCGCCGCCGAGCTCGTCGTTCCTCGCTCGCGTGCGCGAGGGCGGGATGGGCGGCGTGCTCTTCCTCGGGAATGGCTGGCTCACGCAGAGCAACGTCAAGGCGATGACGTCGAAGTTGCAGAAGGCGGCGTGCGTGGCCGGCGAGCCGCTCCTGATCGCCGTCGACCAGGAAGGTGGGATCGTCAAGCGGCTCTCGTGGGCGCCGCCGACCGAGGCGCCCGCCGACATGCAGAGCCCGACCGACGCGCACGCGCAGGCGGCCGCCGCCGCGTCCGCGCTCCGCACCGCCGGCATCGACGTCGACTTCGCCCCGGTGGTCGACACGCCGAGCTCGGCGAGCAACTTCCTCGGCACCCGCGCCTTCTCGCGCTCACGGACGTGGAACGCGGCCATGGCACGCGCCTTCGTCGGGGGCCTCCAGCGCAACGGCGTCGCCGCGACCGCCAAGCACTTCCCGGGCCTCGGGCTTGCCGGCGGCAACACGGACAACGGTCAGATCGAGATCGACTCGGCGGCGTGGAAGATCAAAGAGGGACTGCTGCCGTTCCAGGCGGCGGTCAATGCCGGCGTCAAGCTCGTGATGATCTCGACCGCGATCTACCCGCATCTCGACCCCTCCCGGAAGCCCGCGGCCTTCTCGGCGAAGATCATCCAGGGGATCCTCCGCAAGCAGCTCGGCTTCAAGGGCGTGACCGTCACGGACTCGCTGACGGCTCCCGCGCCGGACGCGATCCCGCACGCGGCGACGAAGGCGATGCTCGCCGGCTCCGACCTCCTGATCTGGGGCAGCGAGAGCGCCGCCGAGGCCGGCTACCTCACGCTCGCCCAGGACGCGGCGACGTCGAAGCGCCTCCAGGCGAGGCTCGCCCAGGCGGCCGGCAGGATCCGCGCGCTCAAGGCATGGCTGACGGCCCAGGGCGGGCCGAGCTGCTCGTAGCCCCTAGAGCCCTAGCCGCTCGAGCGTCGCTGCGTCGCGGCGCCACTTCGGCCGCACCTTGACCCGCAGCTCGAGGAAGACGGGATGCCCGAGCAGGGCCTCGACCTCGGGACGCGCCCGCACGCCGATCTCCTTCACCATCGCGCCGCCCTTCCCGACGAGGATCTGCTTCTGCGACTCCGTCTCGACGAGGATCGCCGCGCGCACGACCTTCTCCTCGATCTCCTCGACCTCGACCGAGAGCGCGTGCGGCACCTCGTCGCGCGTCAGCCAGAGCGCCTTCTCCCGGACGAGCTCCGCGATCTGCAGCTCGACCGAGAGGTCGTTGCGCTGCTCCTGCGGGAAATAGAGCGGCCCCTCCGGCAGCAGCGCGACGAGCTCGTCACGCAGCTCGCCGACGCCGTCCCCGGTCTTCGCACTCACGGGATGGAGCGCGTGGAAGTTGCCGAGCCTCGCGGCACCGTTCATCTGGGTCGCGATGTGGCCGGCCTTGAGGCGGTCGACCTTGTTGAGGGCGATGACGACGGGGACGCCGAGCCCGTAGACCCGGGACGCGATGAACCGGTCGCCGGCGCCGATCCGCTCCCGGGCGGAGAGGACGAAGAGGACGGCGTCGATCTCCTCGAACGCAGCGTCGACCGTGTGCTGCATCCGCTCGGTGAGCTCGTCGAGCGGCTTCTGGAAGCCGGGCAGGTCGGCGAGGACGAGCTGCCAGTCCCCGCCGTCGAAGTCGGGGCCGTTCGCGATCCCGAAGATGCGACGCCGCGTCGTCTGCGGCTTGTCGGAGACGATCGCCACCTTGCCGCCGCAGAGGGCGTTGACGAGGGTCGACTTGCCGACGTTCGGACGGCCGGCGACCGCGACGAAGCCGGACCTCACAGGTCGAGCCCCATCCACGGCGTGATCCGGCCCCACTCTGAGACGTGGTCGCGGAGGAAGCGGCCGCCGAGCTTCTCGTAGAAGCCGACGGCGTTCGGCTCGGAGCCCCACTCTAGGCTCCTCGCGCCGAGCTCCCGCGCCCGCTCCTCGACCCGGTGGAAGAGCGCCGTCCCGATGCCCCGGCCGAAGCTCGCCGGATCGACCCAGAGGTCGTCGAGGACGGCGATCCCGTCCTGGCCGGCCAGGAGGGCGGCCCACGCGACGACCTCGCCGTCCGCCTCCGCGACCCACCGCTCGCACTCGTCGTCGAAGGTCCGCTCCTCCGCCCAACGGCGCACGAACCCGCGGTCGTAGCCCCAGTGGGCCTTCGACGCGAAGGCAACCTCGCGGAGCCGCTCGTGGTCGGCAGGCTGCGAGGCGCGAATCGTGATTACTCCGGAAGATCCCACGTGTCCGGGAGGAGATCGTCGGCGGCGTACTCCGCGATCGAGCCGTCGGCGCGCCGGAACCAGACGCGCTCGAATCGCCACTCGTGCAGCCACTGCCGGCAGCCGCCGCACGGCGACGCGGTGATCGCGATCGCCTCGACATCGCCGGGCCGGACTCCTTCGCTCGCCGCCTTCACGAGCGCGGACTTTTCGGCGCAGACGCCGAGCGGATAGGCGGCGTTCTCGACGTTGGCGCCGGCGAAGACACGGCCGTCCCGCGTGAGGACGGCCGCACCGACGAGGTAGTTCGAGTACGGCGCGTACGCGTGCGCAGCCACGGCTTCGGCCTGCGCGAGGAGCTCCTCCGGGGTCATACGGCGGATCCTCCACCAACGAGGAAATGCCCGTTGGAGGTGTCGCGCAGCTCGAGCTCGAGGCCGAGCGGCCGCACGCGGTCGGTGAGCTCCCGTGGCGGCCAGCGGCGCTTGACGATCCGGAAGGAGCGGCCGTCCGAGAGCGTCCGCGTCTCCTCCTCGCCGGCCTGGTCGGTGCCCGTGTGCGCCCTGTCCCCGGCGCCGCTGTCGACGAGGAAGACGCGGCCGCCCGGCGCGAGCGCGGCGCGCACCGTCCGCCAGAACTCGTCGAAGCGCTCCTCCGGCACGTGCGAGAGCCAGAAGGAGAAGAAGACGACGTCGAACTCCTCGTCCGCGCGCCACGCGAAGACGTCGGCCTGGACGAGCTCCGCCTCCGGCGTGTTGAGGGCGAGGGTCTCGGCGTTCGCGTCGACCGCGACGACGCGCTCCGCGAGCCGGACGAGCCGGCGCGTCCAGATGCCGGTGCCGGCGGCGAGCTCGAGGACGCGCCCGCGCGGCGCAAACGCGTCGAGCGCCGCCTCCGCCTCGGCGACGTCCGCCTGCCAGCGGGCGCGGGAGTCCGGCTCGAGCTCGTAGCGGCCGCGCCGGTACCACCAGTCGTCGTACTCCGGCGCGCGCTCGGCGTAGTAGCGCTTCTGCTCCTGCAGCACGTCGTTCATGCGGCGACGACCTCCTCGGACAGGAACGCCTCGACGCCGGCGAGCGTCTCGGCGTATCTCGCTGCGCGCGAATCGGGACGGCGCACGAGGATCGCCGGGATGCCGGCCGTCTCGGCGCCGAGCACGTCGGCGACGACGTTGTCGCCGATCATCCACGCCTCCTCTGGCCCGAGCTCGTCGAGGACGGCGGCAAAGGCCTGCGGATGCGGCTTCTCGAAGCCGGTCTCCGCCGAGCACGAGAGCGTCGCGACGAGCCGGTCGAGCCCCAGCCCGGCGACGATGCGGCGAAGCTCGGGAACGTGGTTCGAGAGGATCGCGTGCGTCCAGCCGGCCGCGCCGAGCCGCTCGAGCGCGGGCGCGGTGTCCTCGAAGAGCGTCCAGCTCGCCGGGTCGACGTAGAGCCGCTGCGCCGCCTCCGCGAGCTCGCGCGCCCGCGCGGGCGCGATTCCCGCCGCCTCGTACGCGCGCGCGAGCACGGGCCGCACGGACGCCCACCATGCGTCGGCGTCGCAGAGCTCGGGATGCGCGACGTCGGGCCGGTGCCAGGGAAAGCCGTCGCGGAGATGCGGCCGGAACGTGTCGGCGCTGTGCCCGTGCCCCGGCTCCGCGGCGTCGAGCGCCTCCGCGAGGAGGAGGCTCCAGCCGGTCTCGCCGCGCCGGTGCGCGAGCGTCCCGTCGAAGTCCCAGATCAGCAGCCGCACGGTGTCAGCTCACCAGCTGGAAGACGACGAGGGTCAGCAGCGCTCCGACCGCGCCGCCGTAGACGACTTCGAGGACGGAGTGGACGCCCGACTCGACACGCGTCTGCGCGACGAGTAGGGCCATGATCAGCGTCACGCCTGAGACGACGAAGCGGTGGACGTCCCCGACGAGGTACGTCACCGCGACCCAGCCCGCGAAGGCGAGCGCCGCGTGGCCGGACGGCAGCCCGCCGCGCAGCGGGGTGCCGCGGCCGGTCAGCGCCTTCGTCGTGATGACGAGCAGCACGACGAGGACGAGAGCGACGAGCGTGATGTCCGCCGGGGCGTTCCGGACGCGGTCGAGGACGTGCGTCGCCCGGCTGCCGGCCGCGCTCTCGAAGACGAGGAAGCCGATTGCGAGAGCGCTGATCGAGGCGATGAGGACGGCGCCCGCGGCGATGTCCTTCGCGAGCTTCGCGTTCGGGTCGAACGACGTCGTCGAGACGTCGACCACTCCCTCGATCGCCGTGTTGAGCATCTCGGCGACGAGGACGAAGGCGATGGCGAGGACGAGCGCGATCAGCTGCAGCCGCGTCACGCCGAGGGCGATCGCGGCGGCGAAGACGACGATCGCGGCAAGGAAGTGGATGCGGAGGTTCCGCTGCGTCCGAAGGACGTGGATGATCCCTTCGAACGCGTAGTTGAAGCTCTCGAGGAGGCTCGGCGCGCGGCCCGGCGCCGGCGGAGGCGAGCGCCGCGACGGCCGGTCGCCCTGCTCGTCCTCCGGCCCGCGCGGCAGCGGCGTGACGCTCACCGGTAGAGCGCCTCCCGCGCCTCCATCTCCCCGCCGTGGTCGTAGCCGACGAGATGGAGGAGCGCGTGCACGAGCGGCCGGCGCCACTCCTCGCCGACCACCTGCGGGCAGACGACGACGTCTCCGAGCTGCCGCGGCAGCCCGTCGGGCACCGCCTCGAGCCCGTCGAGCGGGAAGGCGAGCGCGTCGGTCGGCTCGTCGATCCCGAGGTGCTCGCTCTTCAGCGCGCGGCTCTCCTCCGGCGGGACGAAGGCGAGACCGAGCTCCCCCGCCTCGACTCCCTCGCCGGCGAGCACGCGCCGTGCGAGCGCCACCGCCGCCGCCTCGTCGACCGCCTCGCCGGAGCGGTTCTCGACCTCGACCTCGATCACCGCGCGCGCTGCGTCCCCGTCTGCTCGGCGTGATGCTTGTACGCCTCGACGATCCGCTGCACGAGCTTGTGGCGCACGACGTCCTCGTGCCCGAACTCGACGAAGGCGATGCCGTCGACCGCGGAGAGGATCTCCCGCACCTGGATCAGCCCCGACGCCTGCTCCCGCGGCAGGTCGATCTGGGTGACGTCGCCGGTGACGACCATCTTCGAGCCGAAACCGAGCCGGGTCAGGAACATCTGCATCTGCTCGGGCGACGTGTTCTGCGCCTCGTCGAGGATGACGAAGCTGTCGTTGAGCGTCCGGCCGCGCATGAAGGCGAGCGGCGCGACCTCGATCGTGCCGCGCTCCATGAACGTGTTGAGCTTCTCCGGGTCCATCGTGTCGTAGAGCGCGTCGAAGAGCGGCCGCATGTACGGGTCGACCTTCGCGAGGACGTCGCCCGGCAGGAAGCCGAGCCGCTCGCCCGCCTCGACGGCGGGACGCGTGAGGATGATCCGCCCGACCTGGCGCTCGGAGAGCGCGGCGACCGCGAGCGCGATCGCGAGGTACGTCTTGCCGGTGCCGGCGGGGCCGATCCCAAACGTGACGGTGCACTCGCGGATCGCATCGACGTAGCGCTTCTGCGTGACGGTCTTCGGGGTGATCCGCTTGCCGCGATGCGACCAGACGACGTCCTCGAAGATCTCGCGGACGTCCTCCGCCTGGTCGATCGCGCTGAGGATCGCGTCGACGGTGCCGGCGCCGACCTCCTGGCCTCCTTCGACGAGCTCGACGAGCTCCTCGACGACAGCCTGGGCCTCGGCGACCTTGAGGTCGTCGCCGTCGAGCGTCAGCCGGTTTCCGCGGAGATTGACCGTGCAGCCGAGCCTGTCGCGGAGCGCGTCGAGGATCCCGTCGCTGATGCCGGCGAGCTCCGCCGCAACCTCGTTCGGGACGTCGAGAACAGCCTGCATGCGGCCCAGTGTAGGGCCGAAAGGACTCGTCGCATGAGCCACGAAGTTGGCTCTCGCCGGGCCGTGCGCTAGCGTGACGCGCTCCGGGTCGAACGTTCTCACGCCGTTTCCATGAAACGCCACGGGCTCATCCTCCTGTTCGCGCTCGTTCTCGCCGCGCTCGGCGCGTCGGCTGCGGGTGCCCATTCGACGCCGCAGATCCGTGCGCAGCAGGCCCACGAGCGCGCCGTGATCGCCGAGGTGAACAAGATCGGCCAGAACCTCGAGTCCGTCGTTCAGGCGTACGACGGCGCCAAGCTCGAGCTGCAGCGCGTCGAGACGAGCCTCAAGAGCAACACGTACAAGCTCCACGTCGCGCGCAAGAACTTCCACGCCGCCCAGAAGCGGCTGATGGCGCGGATCTACTCCGACTACCTCTACGGCAAGCCGAGCTCGCTCGAGGTGCTCGCCGGCGCGACGAGCATCACGGAGCTCATCAACCGCGCCGAGTCGGCGAACGCGCTCTCGAACCAGGACTCGGCCCTCGGCCGCCAGGCGCTCCGCTTCCAGCAGGCCGTGGTGCACCGGCAGCGGGAGCTGACGAAGCTGCGGCAGCAGCGCGCCGCGAGCGTGCAGCGTCTTGCCGGGGAGAAGCAGCAGGTGCAGGCCGCGCTGTCCCGCCAGAAGCGGCTGCTCGCCTCGATCCACACGACGATCCACAACCTCCAGGTGCAGGAGGCGCAGCGCGAGGCGCGGCTGAAGGCCGAGGCGGAGGCGCGCCTGCGCCGCATCGCGCAGGAGCAGAAGGCGGCTGCCGCGGCGGCGGCCCAGTCGTCGAGCTCCGGCGGCGGCACCGGTCTGGTCGGCTCACCGGTCGGCGTTCCGATCCCGACCCCGGGCGTGACGGGCGCCGGCCATCCGCAGGCGGCCCAGATCGCGCTCCAGTACCTCGGCGTCCCGTACGTCTGGGGCGGCGCGAGCCCGGCCGGCTTCGACTGCTCCGGGCTCGTGGTGTACGTCTACGCGCAGCTCGGTATCTCGCTCCCGCACTACACGGTCTCCCAGTGGAACGCGACCGAGCCGATCTCGACCTCGCAGATGCAGCCGGGCGACCTCGTCTTCTTCGACGGCCTCGGCCACGTCGGGATCTACATCGGCGGCGGCCAGTTCGTCGACGCCCCCCACACCGGCTCGGTCGTCCGCATCGACAGCCTCTCCTCCTGGGGCGGCTCGTTCGTCGGCGCGAGACGCGTTCCGTAGCTCGCGGGTGCTGCGCGCCCGCTCGCTCTTAACCGAACTGCGCCGACCGGAGAGCGCGGTCTCCGGTCGGCTCCGTGCAGTAGGGCTTGCCTGGACCTCCCGGTGCGGGACGTCTCGTTCGTGGCGCGGCCGGTCGTGCGCCTGCGGCGCAAGAGCGGCAGCGCGCCTCCGTCGGGCCTCCGCGTAAGCCGTGCCGGCTTACGCTCCGGCCTTCGCACCGCGTGGCCCGCTTGAGCCGTGGCTAGACGAAGGGCCGGAGCCTAAGACCGCAGGACTTAGCCGCAGGCCGGACCGCGCTCGCGCCGGCCTAAGCCGCGCGCGAGCGCACCACACGACCATCTCGTCCAGAGCATCTCCAGCCAAAACAGCACGGAGCACGCCCGAGACCGCGCTCTCGGGCGTGCGCAGTTCGATCAAGAGCGAGCAAGTCCGCAGGACTCGCGAGCTAAGCGAGTTTTTCGCGGACGATCTGGCTGACTTGGGAGCCGTCGGCGCGGCCGGCGATCTGGGGCATGACGTCCGCCATGACTCGGCCGAGCATCGCGATGCTCGTCGCGCCGACCTCGGCGATGACGTCGTCGACGATCTCCTCGATCTCCGCCTCGCTCAGCGGCTCCGGCATGAACTCCTCGAGGATCTCGAGCTCGCGTTCCTCCGACTCCGCCTGCTCCTCGCGGCCGCCCGAGCGGAACGCCTCCGCGGCCTCGATCCGCCGCTTCCGCTCGCGCTGCAGAACCTGGAGCTCCTCCTCCTCGCTGAGCGGACGCTGTAGCTCCTTCTGGGAGCCCTTGAGCGCGTTGAGGATGAGACGCAGCGCGTCGCGGCGCTCGGCGTCGCGCGCGCGCATCGCGTCCTTCAGCTCGTCCTCGATCTCCTCGATCAGGCTCACACCATCCTCCCGCCCAAGTCTCCGTCGCCGCCCAGGATGTGCCAGTGGAGGTGGAAGATCGTCTGCCCGGCCCCTCTACCGACGTTGACGACGACACGGTAATCGGTCAGGCCCTCGCGTGCGGCGACGTCGGCGATGAAGTCGAGCATCCGCTTGTCGTCCGCTGCGGAGTACTCGCCGATGTCGCGGAACGAGTCGATGTGCTGCTCCGGGATGACGAGGAGGTGGGTCGGCGCCTGCGGGTTGATGTCGCGGAGCGCGACGAAGCCCGCGACTGCGGCTACGTGGTCTCCTTCGAGGTACAGGCGGCAGAAGAGACAGTCGTCGCTCACGCCGCGAGCACTCCTTCGTCGGAGACGCCGGCGGCGCGGACGCGCACGAGCTCGCCGACGCGGACGGAGCCGGGGACGAGCCACGGCGAGTAGTCGTCTCCGTAGCCACGGCCGGGGCGGTCGACGAGCACGGTGTCCGCCTCCCCGAGCTTCGCGCGCCAATGGGCGAGGCACGCGTCGTGCGAGGCGGCGCGCAGCCGGGCGCCGCGCTCCTTCTTCACCGCGGGGGAAACCTCGTCGTCTCTCGCGGTCCCGGTGCCCGGGCGAGGCGAATACGGGAAGACGTGGATCTTCGTCAGCCCCGCGGCGCGAACGACCGCGAGCGTGTTCTCGAACGCCCGGTCGTCCTCGGTCGGGAAGCCGACGATGACGTCGCTCGTGAGATTGAACTCGCCGCGGAGCGGCTCGAGCCGGCGGAGGTAGGTCGCGGTGGAATAGCGGCGGCCCATGCCGCGAAGGACGCCGTCGTCGCCGGACTGAAGCGGCACGTGGAGGTGGCGGCTCGCCGCCGGCGTCTCGCGGAGCGCCGCGACGAGCTCGTCGTTCACATGGTTGATCTCGATCGAGGACAGCCGGAGACGCTCGAGGCCGGGCGTCTCCCCCGCCTCGCGCACGAGCCGCGGCAGGTCGTAGCCGGCGGCGCGGTCGCGGTAGCAGCCGAGGTTGATCCCCGTGAGGACGACTTCGCGGTGCCCCTGCTCGACGCGGCGGCGCACCTCGCCGAGCACGGCGTCGGCCGCGCGGCTGCGTGAGCTCCCGCGGACGAGCGGGATGACGCAGAAGCGGCACGAGAACGAGCAGCCGTCCTGGACCTTGACGAAGGCACGCACGCGGTCGAGCCGCGCGTCGGCCTGGACGCAGCCGATCGCGCCGACGTCGCCGGCGACGAACTCGGGCGTCTCCTCGCTCCGCCGAGCCACGACGACGACGTTGTCCGGGAGCCCGGCGAACGCGTCGCCGGCGAGGTTCGCGCCGCAGCCGGTGACGTAGACGCGGCGGTGCGTCCGGGCCGCCCGGGCGGCCTCCTTGCGCGACTTCGCGACGGCCTCGCTCGTGACGCAGCACGTGTTGACGACCGCGACCTCGGCGTTCTCGCCTTCCGTGTGGCCGTCGGCGAGCAGCCGCTCGCGCACCGCGTGGGCGTCCACGTGCGAGACCTTGCAGCCGAGGAACCGGACGGAGAAGCTCGCCATCCGCAGGATCGTAAAACGTCTCGGACTAGCCTCCGCACATGTCGAGTCTCGAGCCGAGCGCGGCCGTGCTCGCGGCCTTCGGCGCGCAGGCGCCGCCTGAGCCGCTCGGCGGCGGGCAGGAGAAGGCGTGGCGCAGCGGCGAGATCGTCCTCAAGCCGCTCGACATGCCGGAGGCCGGGCTCGCGTGGCAGGCAGAGCTCTTCGCCACGCTCACCGCCGACGGCTTCCGCATCGCTCTCCCGCTGCGGGCGACGGACGGTTCGCTCGTCGTCGAGGGCTGGTGCGGCTGGGAGGCACTCGACGGCCGGCACGAAGACGGCCGGTGGAGGGAGATCATCGGTGTGGGCGAGCGGCTCCACGCGGCGCTGCGAGGCGTGCCGCGGCCCCACTTCCTCGACGAGCGAACCGATCGGTGGGCGATCGGCGACCGAGTCGCCTGGGGAGACCTTCCGGCGGCGGAGTTCGCCCACGTGAAGCACGTGCCTCGGCTTGTCGCCGCGATGCTGCCGCTCGAGGCCCCGAGCCAACTCGTCCACGGCGACCTGACCGGCAACGTTCTCTTCGCGGAGGGGCTCGCTCCCGCGATCATCGATTTCGTGCCGTATTGGCGGCCGACCGCCTATGCCGCCGCAATCGTCGTCGCCGACGCGCTCGTCTGGGAAGGCGCTGACGAGTCGCTCCTCGACGCCGTCGCGCATCTCGATGACTTCCCGCAATACCTGCTGCGCGCGCTCGTCTTCCGCGCGGTCACGGACAGGCTCTTCCGAATCGACGAGCCGCTACGGCCGGATGGGGCGGATCCCTACCTTCCTGCCGTCGACCTCGCCTGCCGGATCGCAGCCTAGGGCTTCCGCTCCAGCAGGTCTGCCGCCCAGCCGTCGCGCGTGCGCCGCTCGAGGGCGTGCCAGCCCGCGACGGCCGGCGCGTCGCTGTCGAGATACCCCGACGTGATCGCCCGCTCGACGGCGAGCGTCGGGAGAACGCTCTCTACGACGTCGAGCGCGATGTTCATCACCGCGAGCGCGACGGGCGGCGGCTCGCTCACGAGCTGGACGGCGACGCCGTTGGCGGCCGCGTTGGCCGCCGTCACCTCGAGGGCGACGTCGTCGAGGTCGAGCGCGCTGACGGGGGCGAAGCCGAGCTTCGCCGCGGCGATCGAGAGGACGCCGGAGCCGCAGCCGACGTCGACGAGGCTCGTCGGGTCGACCGCCTGCAGGAGCTCGAGACAGAGCCGCGTCGTCGGATGGGCTCCCGTCCCGAACGCGCGGCCGGGGTCGACGACGACCGCGAGCGCGCCGGCCGGAACCTGCTCCCACGGCGGGCCGACCCACAGGCGGCCGACGACGACGCCGTGGTGGAACTCCCGCCAGGCGTCCTCCCAGCCGTCCCGCACGTCTCCGCTCTCGACGACGTCGAAGCCGATCGGCGGCTCGTCGGCGTAGACCGCGTAGGCGCCGTCCAGCTCCTCCACGCCTTCGGGGAAGAGATGAAGGAGGAGCGCGAGCTCGGCCTCGCCGCCGACGACGACGTAGCGCTTCAGCGGAACGCGCTCTTCAGCTTCTCGAAGAAACCCTCGCCCCTGTCGTACGTGTGCTCGTCGGCGTGCTCGTCGAACGCGCGGAGGAGCCGCCGCTGCTCGTCCGTCAGGCGGCGCGGCACGAGGACGTTGACGAGGATCCGCTCGTCGCCGCGGCCGAATCCCTGCAGCACGGGCATGCCGCGCCCGCGGAGCACGATCGTCTGGCCGGGTTGCGTGCCGGGCTCGAGCTCGAGCTCGAGCTCCTCCTCCCCGTCGAGGGTCGGGACCGTGATCGTCGCGCCGAGCGCGGCCTGGGTGATCGTGACGCCGACGGTCGTGTAGACGTCGTTCCCCTCGCGGACGAACCGCTCGTCCGGGCGGATCCGCACCTCCACGTACGCGTCGCCCGCCGCCGCGCCGGAGAGGCCGGCATGTCCTTCGCCTGTCAGTCGGATCCGCTGGCCGTCGTGGATTCCCGCCGGGATCTCGACCGTGAGCGTTCGCTCCTCGACGACGCGGCCCGCGCCGCGACACTCGACGCACGGCTTCTCGATCCGCCGGCCGGAGCCCGCGCAGTCGGGACACGTCTGGGTGCGGACGAACTCGCCGAAGACGCTGCGCGTGACCTGCTGGACGCGCCCGGCGCCACCGCAGGCCGGGCAGGCCGATACCGAGCTGCCAGGCTCGGCGCCGGCTCCGTCGCAGCGCGAGCACGTCACCGCGGCCTCGAAGGGCACGTCCCGCGTCGTGCCGCGCGCCGCGTCGACGAGCTCGATCTCGACCGTCGCGGCGAGATCCGCACCGCGGCCCGGGCGGCGGCGTCCGCCGAGGAGGATGTCGTCGCCGAAGAAGGCGGCGAAGAGATCGGCGAGGTTGCCGAAGTCGACGTGGCCGGGCCGGAAGCCGCCGCTGCGCAGCCCCGCGTGGCCGTAGCGGTCGTAAAGCTCGCGCGTCTCCGCCTTCGAAAGCACCTCGTAGGCCTCGACGACCTCCTTGAAGCGCTCCTCGGCGTCCGGCTCCTCCGAGACGTCGGGGTGGAGCTCGCGGGCGAGGTTCCGGAAGGCCCGCTTGATCTCGGCGTCGCTCGCGCCGCGCTCGATTCCGAGCAGCTCGTAGTAGTCGCGGTCGGTCGTCGCCATGGCCCGGAATGTAGCGAGGCCCTCCGTCGCCGCTGGCGCGGCGGCTCAGGCCTCGTCGTAGATGGACTCGACGAAGCGCGAGAGCTCGACGGCGGCCGAGCGAACGGCGCCGAGCGCCTTTTCGTAGTCCATGCGGACCGGACCGATGAGGCTGACGGCGCCGAGCGCGCGATGCACGAGGCCGTAACAAGCCCCGACCAGCGCGATCTCGGCGAGCGCGGGGTGCGCGAGGTCGTGCCCGACCCGGACGTACGGGCGCTGCGAGCTGCTCGGGCTGCCGAGCACGTCGAGGAGATCGGCGCGCCGCTCGACGAGCTCGAAGAGGCTGCGGTACGCGTCGAGCTCCTCGGCGCGAACGCCGCCGAGCAGGTCCGCCGCACCGCCGACGTAGAGGCGCTGCTCGGCGGAGACGAGCTCGACGAACGCGGGTCGAAGCGCGTCGAGGAAGGCACGCTCGCGCGGCGAGAGGCCGGTGTCTTCGAAGCGGCGGCGCAAGAGGCCGGTTCCGAGCTGGAGGCCCGAGACGGCCTCGTTCAGGTAGTCGCTCGCCCACTGCGCGACGCCGGGATCGACCGGCTCGTCGAAATGGAAGACGCGCTTCGAGACTCCGCCGGCCGACGTGATCACGACGACCATCACCATCTGAGGCTGCAGCAGGAGGACTTCGACGTGCCGCACGTGCGTCACCTCGAGCGGCGGCGCCGAGACGAGCGCGAGGAGCCGCGTCACCTGCGAGAGCATCTCGGTGGTCGCCTGCAAGGCCGACTCGACCTCGGTGCTCGTCGAGGTCAGGTCGAGCGGGAACGCCTGCGGCTGGGGCTCGAGATGCCCGAGCAGCTCGTCGGCGAAGAGGCGATAGCCAGCCTCGGTCGGGACGCGGCCCGCGGACGTGTGCGGATGCGTGAGCAGGCCGAGGTTCTCGAGCTCCGCGAGCTCCGCGCGGACGGTGGACGGCGAGACGCGCAGGTCGGAGCGCTCGACGAGCGTCTTCGAGCCGACCGGCTGCCCGGTGGCGACGAACTCCTCGACGACGCGACGGAGAACTTCGCTCTGCCGTTCCGTGAGCTGCAGCGTTTCCTCCATTTGCAGGAGATTTTAGCCGCCGCCCAGGCCGGCCCCGGCCGGCCGCGAATCAGGCCAGGATCTCTGCGGTCACGCCGCCACCCAGGAAGCGGCCACGCGGCGTGAGCGCGAGCGTGTCGCCGCCGTCCACCGCGAGCCCGAGCGTCTCCGCCCGCGCGAGCCCGGCCGGGTCGAGCGCACCGCGCAGCCCGGCGAGAGGCAGCGGCTCGTCGAGCCGCAGCCCGAGCATGACGCGCTCCCGCCTCTGCGTCGCCGCCGCGAGCGGCTCGACCTCGCGCTCCGGCGCGTGTCCGGCAGCGAGCGCCGCCAGATAGCGGCCGAGCCTCGGCGTGTTCCGCCAGCGGCGCTTCTCGATTGTGCTGACCGCGCCGATCCCGAGCCCGAGGTAGTCGCGGCCGAGCCAGTAGGCCAGGTTGTGCCGCGCGCGGAGATCCCGTCCGTCCGCGTCCGTGCGGCAGAAGTTGGCCGTCTCGTACCAGCGGTAGCCGGCGTCCGTCAGGCGGGCGACGACGCGCTCGAAGTAGTCCTCCATCGCGTCAGCCTGCCGTTCGAGCTCCGTTCCCCAGGCATGGGTGAAGCGCGTCCCCGGCTTCGCCTCGAGCTCGTAGCAGGAGAGGTGCTCCGGCTCGAGCGCGAGCGCGTCGTCGAGGTCTCCCTCGAGATCGGAGGCGCTCTGGCCGGGAATCCCGTAGATGAGATCGAGCGAGATGTTGTCAAATCCGGCATCACGCAGATGATGCACGGCGCGTCGGACGTCGTCAGGTCCGGCAACACGCTCGAGCACCTCGAGCAGCTCCGGCCGGAACGTCTGCGCCCCGAGCGAGACCCGCGTGACACCTGCCGAGCGCAGGGCCGAGGCGAGCTCCGGCGTCACCGTCTCCGGATTCGCCTCGACCGTCACTTCCGCAGCCGCCGGCAGCGCCTCGAGCAGGCGGACGAGCTCGGGCAACGCGGTGAACGTCGGCGTCCCTCCGCCGAGGAAGATCGTCTCCAGCTCGCCCGCGAGCGCGTTCCTCTCGAGCTCGAGCTCCTGCAGGAGCGCGTCGACATACGCGGTGTGCTGGCCGCTCCTCCCGACGACGGTGACGAAGTCGCAGTAACCGCAGCGGTGCGCGCAGAACGGCAGATGGACGTAAAGGTGCCGGGCGCCGCTCACGTGCCGGCCCTCCGCGGGCGCGCGGCGAGCTCGCCGCCGCAGTTGGGGCAGACGTGCTCGAGCGCGTCGCCGCAGTCCGGGCAGAACGTGCACTCGTACGAGCAGATGACGGCGGCCCCGTCGGCCGCGAGCGCCGTTCCGCAGCGCTCGCATGCTGTCCGCATCTCGAGGCTCACGAGCCCTTCCCGCCCTGCCCGATGTTGAGGACCGCGAGGAACGCCTCCTGCGGCACCTCGACGGCGCCGACCTGCTTCATCCGCTTCTTGCCGGCCTTCTGCTTCTCGAGCAGCTTCCGCTTGCGCGAGATGTCGCCGCCGTAGCACTTCGCGAGCACGTCCTTGCGCTTGGCCTTGACGGTCTCGCGGGCGATGACGCGCGCGCCGATCGCGGCCTGGATCGGGACGTCGAACATCTGGCGCGGGATCTCCTCGCGCAGCTTGTCGACGAGGAGGCGGCCGCGGTCGTACGCGAAGTCCCGGTGGATGATGAGCGACAGCGCGTCGACGGGCTCCCCGGCGACGAGGACGTCGACGCGGACGAGCGTGCCCGGCTTGAAGCCGGCGACGTCGTAGTCGAACGACGCGTAGCCGCGCGTGCGCGACTTCAGCTGGTCGTAGTAGTCGAGGACGATCTCGGCGAGCGGCAGCTCATACGTGAGGTGCACGCGCTCGGGGGACAGGTACTCGAGCTTGTCGAACGTTCCGCGGCGCTCGTTGTTCAGCTCCATGACGGCGCCGACGTACTCTTTCGGGACGATGATCGAGGCGGCGACGTACGGCTCCTCGACCTCCTCGACCTCGGGCGGGAACTCGGCCGGGTTGTGCACCTCGATCCAGTTCCCGTTCTTCTCCTGCACGCGGTAGGCGACGTTCGGCGCGGTGACGAGGAGGTCGAGGTCGAACTCGCGCTCGAGCCGCTCGCGGACGATCTCCATGTGGAGGAGGCCGAGGAAGCCGCAGCGGAAGCCGAAGCCGAGCGCCTGCGAGGTCTCGGGCTCGTAGACGAGCGCAGCATCGTTGAGCTTGAGACGCTCGAGGGCGTCGCGGAGCTCGGGGTAGTCGTCGGAATCCGTCGGGAAGAGGCCGGCGAAGACCATCGGCTTGACGTCCTTGTAGCCGGGTAGCGCCTCGGTGGCCGGCTGCTCGACGGAGGTGAGCGTGTCGCCGACGCGGAGGCGCGAGACGTCCTTGAGCCCGGTTACCACGTAGCCGACCTCGCCCGCGGAGAGCGAGTCAACGGGAGTCATCGTCGGCGAGAAGAAGCCGAGCTCCTCCGCGTCGAAACGCGTGCCGGTGGCCAGGGAGCGGAGCGGCTCGCGCGTCGAGAAGGAGCCGTCCACCATCCGGACGAACGCGACGACGCCCCGGTACTGGTCGTACGCGGAGTCGAAGACGAGCGCGCGGGCCGACGCGTCCGGGTCGCCGCCCGGCGCCGGCACGCGCTCGACGATCGCGTCGAGAACTTCGTCCACCCGCTCGCCGGTCTTCGCGGAGATACGGAGAACGCGGGCCGGATCGTCCCCGAGCAGGTCGGCGACCTCGACGGAGGTGCCGTCCGGGTCGGCCGCGGGAAGGTCGATCTTGTTCACGACCGGGACGATCTCGAGGCCGTTCTCGATCGCGAGGTACGCGTTCGCGAGCGTCTGCGCCTCGATCCCCTGGGCCGCGTCGACGACGAGGAGCGCTCCCTCGCACGCCTGCAGCGAGCGGGAGACCTCGTACGTGAAGTCGACGTGGCCGGGCGTGTCGATGAGGTTGAGCTCGTGCCCCTTCCACGAGACGCGGACGGCCTGCGCTTTGATCGTGATGCCGCGCTCGCGCTCGAGCTCCATCGAGTCGAGCACTTGCTCGCGCATCTCGCGCGCGGACACGGCGTCCGTGAGCTCGAGGATGCGGTCCGCGAGCGTCGACTTGCCGTGATCGATGTGCGCGATGATCGAGAAGTTGCGGATGCGGCTCTGATCCATGCCGCGGGCGATGGTACTCGGGGCCTGTCCTGCGCGGACATGGCCGGCCGAGCCGCGGCCGAGCCGCACTCCCCACCCAGGGTGGGGTCGCTGTCCCTCCGCCCTCGGCGAAGACGCTAGCGGTGGACCCGTGTCGGGAGTGTCGAGCCTTCGCCGCAGGTCCCGGGAAATCTCGCGCTCCCGACCCGCCGGGGAGGCCCGGCGGGTCGGCGCGTTCTTCGTGGCCGGTTACGCGCCCCAGCCGTAGTCGTCGTTCGTCTCGAGCTTCCGCCAGAAGGACGGCTCGGCGCCCTCGCGGACCCCGGCAGCCTCCATGATCGGGGCGATCTGCGAGCCCATGTGCGCGTAGAACGACCGGAAGCTCTCCTCGTCGGGCCACTCGTCGACGACCATGATCTTCCCGTCGCCGCCGTAGAAGCGGTGCGCGATCACGCCGTGCTCGGCCGCGTGGTCGACGATCCCCCGCATCGCATCCGGGTTATCGGCCGCGTACCGCTCGACGCCCGCCGGGTCGCCGTCGAAAACCAGGGTCATGATCACGGACATCCGAACCTCCTCCTCGTTGACGGCGCGAGTCTCCCGGCGGCGGGTCGCCGGGTCAAGCGCGGAGGCGTCGCAGTCGCAACATCGTCTCCAGCTCGCGGACACCGAGCAGCCTGCAGGCGCCGAAGAAGGCGGCGATGCCAAGGCCGAGCCCGAAGCCGAGGGAGACGATCTGGCCCGGCAGTGAGCGTCCGAGCGCCGAGTCGAGGAGGTGCCATCCCCACCACGCCACCGCCGCGAGCACCGCCGACGCGACCGCCACGAGAACGAAGCTCCGGGCCGTCTCCCGCATCCCGAAGCCGCCCATCTTGCGCCGGAAGAGAACGATCAGCGCCCACGTCCCTGCGATGTTCACGACCGAGGTGGAGAGCGGGATCCCCCAGATCCCGAAGCGGTAGAAGACGGCGTCGAGCCCGGCGTTGATGCCGAGGTTGCCGAACGCGACCCAGCTCGGGATCCACGGCGACTGGAGCGAGAAGAAACCGCGGTTGAGCATCAACATCGTCCCGTTGAATGTCAGCCCGAGCGCGAACGCGGCGAGGCACGGAGCCACGATGCGCGTCTGGCTCGCAGTGAACTCACCGTGCTGGTAGAGAAGCCGGATGATCGGCGTCGCGAGCACGGCCGCCGCCGCGCTCGCCGGCAGGAGGAGGAACGAGATCAGCCGGAGCCCCGTCGCGATCGTGCCCTTGAACGCCTCCCAGTCTTCACGCGCCGAGTGCCGCGACAGGAGCGGGAACAGCACGGTCGCCACCGCGACCGAGAACATCCCCTGCGGAAGCATGTAGAGGCGGAAGGCCCGCACGATCGCCGCCGGCGCGAGATGCGGATTGAGGAAATGAGTCGCGAACAGCTGGTCGATCGCGGCGTTGATGTTGATCAGGCCGAGCCCGATCGTCACCGGGAGCATGAGCGCGAACGTCCGCTTCACCGCCGGGTCGCGGAGGTCGATCACGAAGTGGAGCCGGTCGTCCCGGCCGCGCAGCCACGGCAACGGCAGGAGGAACTGGACGACCGTCGCCACGAGGATCGCGACCGCGTAGTAGTAGAGCCGCGTCGACGGCGCGTGCGAGTTCTCGACCCCTAGCCCGAGGCCGACCAGGATCACCGCGTTCCAGGCGATCGGCGTGAGCGCCGGGATCGTGAAGTGGTCGTAGCTGTTGAGGATCCCGACGACGATCCCCGTCAACCCGAGCACGAGCACGAGCGGGAAGAGGACGCGTGCGAGACCGGCGGCGAGAGCTGCGTACTTGTGGCCGGGGCCATAGCCGAAGATCGCCATCGCCCACGGCGCGATCACGACGAACAGCGCAGTCAGGCCGCCGAGCGCGAGCAGCATCAGCCAGAAGAGCGACGATGCGACGCGCCAGGCCCGCTTCCGCTCTCCCTTCACGAGCAGGTCGCTGAAGACCGGGACGAACGCAGCCGAGAGCGCCGAGTCGGCGACGAGCGAGCGGACAGTGTTCGGGATGAGGAACGCGATCTCGAACGCGTTGACCGGGCCCTTGATGCCGAAGACGGCGGCCTGGACGATCTCGCGGACGAGTCCGATGATCCGGGACAGCCCTGTCGCGACGGCGAAGATCACGCCGGAACGCGCGAGTCCCCGCTCCGACTCTGCCGTCTCCTGCGCGAGCGCGGGTGCGGCGGCCGCCCCTTGTGTCGCCAGGCCTTCCTCGTCGAGCGCCTCCGCCTCGAGACCGGCGAGGGTGCCGGCGTCGCGGCTCGGTCGCAGGATCATCGTCGACTGCTCCGACGGATCCTGCGCGATCGGCCAGGAATCGAGCTTCGCCTCGCTCTCGAAATACGCCTCTTTGCCCTGCTCGCGGCGGCGCCGGTCGCGCTCCAGCCGCCGCTCCTGCCGCTGCCGCTCGGCGTCGTCCACGTGCGCAGCATAGGGAGAGAGGTTGCTACCATCGCCCGGCCCGCGAGCCGCGGGCGCTTTTACGAGATGCCGAACATCAAGCAGCAGGAGAAGCGCGTTCGCCAGGCCGCGAGACAGCGGCAGGAGAACCTGCGCTGGCGCTCGACCGCGAAGACGCTCATGCGGCGCCTCAAGGAGTCGGTCGACGCCGGCGACGCCGACGCGACCGAGACGAGCCACCGCGAGCTCGTCCGCTGGCTCGACCGCGCCGTCTCGCGCGGCGTCCTCCACAAGAACACCGTCGCGCGGCGCAAGTCGCAGGCCGCGAAGCTCGTCGCGCCGAAGAAGTAGCTCTCTCTACGCCGGCCGGCGCGTGATCTCGACGAGCGTCCGCTCGAGCTGAAGCTCGGCGGGAAGCCGCGACCCGCCGCGCGATCCCGCCTCGAGCTCCGCGAGGCGGACGGTCGCCTGCGCGAGCTCGTCGGCCGAGAAGTTCCCCGCCTGCCGCGCGGACTTCTCCGCGACGAACGGATGGATCTTGAGGCGCGACGCGATCTCGCTCGAGCGCACGCCCTCGTCCGCGAGTGCCGCGATCTTGCGGACGCGGCCGACGTGGCTGACGAGCGAGGCGACGACCCGCGCGAGCTCGCCCGACCGAGGCCGGTGCGACCGCTCGAGCAGCGACTCGGTGGCGCGGAGCGTCGCCGCGACGTCCCGGCTTCCCCACGCGTCGGTGACGGAGAAGATCGGCGTCTCGGCGCGGCCGACGGCGAGCTCCTCGACGACCGAGCGCGTGATCTGCTCGCCGTTCGCCCACGTCGCGAGCTTCTGGATCTCGGAGGCGAGCGCGCCGATCTCGTCCCCGACCGCCTCGACGAGAGCGCGGCACGCGTCGCGGTCGGCGGAGGCGCCGAGCCGGGCGAACTGCTCCGCCACCCAGTTCGGCAGATCCTTCTTCGCCACCTCGTACGTGTGCACCTCGCCTGCCTTCGCCACGGCCTTCGCGAGCGCCGAGTCCTTCTTGACGCCGTCGCCGACGAGGACGAGCGCTGTGTCGGGCGCAGGCGAGGAGAGGTACTCCTCGATGGCCTTGACGTCGGCCGCCTTCCACGCCTCGACGCCGTCGGCGATCACCGCCCGCGTCTCGCCGCCGAAGAGCCCGAGCGCGTTGCAGGCCGCGACTGCGTCGTCGCCGGTGGCTGTGGAGGCGTGGAGCTGCTCCGTCGCCTCCTCACCGATCCGCGCGCGCAGGCGCCGCAGCGCCAGCGCGATCTTCGGCCGGTCGCTCCCCGTGAAGAGGTAGACCGGCTTCAGCTCGCGCTCGCTCGCCACGCCGCCAAGCATAGGCCGCTGCCCCGACCGCACCCAGACCGAGGACGGCGGCGGCGCGCCCCGACGTGATCTGGGCGCCGGGCAGGCTCCCGAAGCCGCGTGCGCACGCCGCGACGAAGGCGGCGCCGTAGCCGTTCAGCGTGCCGAGCGCCGCGGCGAGCGGCGGCGCGACCGGCGCGACGGCGGCCGTGAGGAGCGCCAGGCCGAGCACCTCCACGACGACGGGGACCGCGACGACGTTCGCCGGCACGGTGACCAAGGAGATCTGGTGGAACTGGAGCCACGTGACGGGCGCGGTCGCGAGGCCGCACGCCGTCGAGACGCCGATCAACTGCGCGACGGTCCGCGAGACCGGGTAGCCCTCGAGCGCGCGGACGACCCGCGGCGTGACGACGAAGATCGACGCGACGGCGGCGAAGGAGAGCTGGAAGCCGGGGTCGAGCAGCGCGTACGGATTCCACGCGAGGAGCACTGCGGCACCGACGAGCAGCGCCTGCCAGCGGTCGCGCTGGCGGGCGGCGAGCCACGCGAGCGAGCCGAGCCCGGCTGCGACGGCGGCGCGGACGACCGATGGATGGAGACCGACGGCGAGCGCGTACGCGGAGACGGCCGCGAGCGCCGCGACCTCGGCGAGGAGACGGCCGATCCCGATCAGCAGCGCGATCGCCAGGACGGCGCCGGCGATCGTCGCGACCTTCAGCCCGTCGACCGCGAGGCAGTGATAGAGGCCGGAGGCGCGGAAGTCGGCGAGCAAGCTCTTCCCGACGAGGTTCGAGCGGCCGAGGACGATCGCCTCGACGACGTTGCGCCGCTCCCCGCTCAGGCCGCGGACACTGTCGCCGGCGAGCCAGCGCTCGACGCGGTCGCCGACGCCGTAAAGCCCGCCGCGCCGGCCGGCGATCCGCCACGTGCTCTTCGCGCGGAGGACGACATGGATTCCCTGCCGCCGCAGCCAGGTCGCCTGGTCGAAGCCGTTCGACGGCCCGGTCGGCGCGCGCAGCTCGGCGAGGAGCGAGATGTCGGCACCCTGCGGCGGCGAGCGGCCGAGCGGCAACTCGAGATAGACCGGTTCGTGCGGGTGCAGCGTGCCCCAGCGGAGGAGGACGGCCCGCGCCCGCTGGTCGAAGCTACCGGCCTTCGGCGGCTCGTCGACCTCGACGAGGGCGCGCTCGACCGTCCCGATACGCGATACGAGGACGCTTCGGTCGAGCTGCGCCAAGCGGAGGCTTCCCCAGCCCCAGCCGCCGAGCGCGAGCGCGACCGCTGCGGCGAGGCAGCGGGAGCGCTCCTCCGCGAGAAAGAGCGCCGCGCCGCCGAGCAGGACGGCGCCGATCCCGGCCGGCAGCAGTCCAACCCGCGAGGCGTTCGCGAGCGAGCAGCCGAGGCAGAGCGCGCCGACGAGGACGTGCGGTGTCCGGAGCCTCACCTCACGGGATCACGAGCCCTTGCAGCTGCGCCATGTGACCGGGCCCGATTCCCGGCACTCCCTCGAGCTCGGCCACCGAATGGAAGGCGCCGTGCTGCTGCCGGTAGTCGAGGATCTTCTGCGCGGTGACCGGCCCGATTCCCGGCAGCGTCTCGAGTTGCTCGAGCGTCGCCGAGTTGAGGTCGACGGGCGCGGACGGCGAGGAGCCACCGGCGGGAGAGGGAGGAACCGCCGCACCGCCCGCGCCACGACCTGGGACGACGACCTGCTCGCCGTCGGCCACCGGCGCGGCGAGATTGACCGCGTCGAGCTCCGCTTTCGCGGTTGAGCCGCCCGCCGCCGCGATCGCGTCGTCGACGCGCGACCCGGTGGGGAGCCTGTAGAGGCCGGGTCGCCGCACGTCACCAGCGACGTCGATCACGAGGAGCTTCGCCGCCGCCGGTCTCGCTCCGCGCGCAGGCACCGGGGCAAAGGTCGTCGACGCCGCCGCGCTCGAGCCGCCGCCGAGATGCCGCACGAGGAGAACGAGCAGAACCGCAACCGCGATCGCGGCGCCGAACAGCTGCCGGCGGGAAAGAGATGCGAACAGGGAGCCCATGCGTCCACCGTGCCGGCGCAACCGTGACGTGTCCGTCGCGACTTCCCGGCGATAGGGTCACGCGATGGCCGACTGGGTCACGATCTCCGCACTCGCGTCCGCCGGCGGGACGCTCGTCCTCGCCGGCGTGACCGTTGCGTCGGTGCGTTCCGCAAATCGTGCGGCGCGGGTCGCGGAACAGTCCCTTCTGGCGGCGCAGCGTCCGCTCCTCGTCCCGTCCCGCCTCGACGACGTCACGCAGAAGGTCGGCTTCGCCGACGATGTCTGGCTCCACGTCGAGGGCTCAGCCGGAGCCGCGCTCGTGACGGACGACGGCTTCTATCTCGCCGCGAGCATCCGCAACATCGGCACCGGCATCGCCCTGCTCCACGGCTGGCACGTGTATCCGGAGGTCCGGCGCGGCACGACCGGTCACGCGCCGGTCGAGGACTTCCACCGCCTGACCCGCGACCTCTACGTCGCGCCCGGAGATATCGGGTTCTGGCAAGGCGTCTCGCGCGATCCGTCCACCGACGAGTACGCAGCCGTGCGAGCCGCGATCGAGGCAAACGAGCGGCTCACCGTCGACGTCCTCTACGGGGACTTCGAGGGCGGCCAACGCGTGATCACGCGCTTCGGGCTCTCGCCGCTCGAGGAGACCGGCCGGTACCGGGTCGGTGTCGGCCACCACTGGTACCTCGACCGGCCGGAGCCACGCGAGCGCTAGCCCGGCCGTACGCGCTCGCCTGGGCCAGTGCTGCTCCTATGTCAATAGCGGCTGGTTTTTGAGGGTGGTGTAGATGGTTCGGGCGAGTTGTCGTTTGAGGCAGCGGAGGGCTTCGCGGCGGCTTTTGCCTTCGGCTTGTTTGCGTTCGAGGTAGGCCTTGGCGGG
>DASRED010000060.1:0-35886 GCA_035652255.1 Gaiellaceae bacterium
GACGCGCGGTCGGTCTGGTAGTCGAGGAAGTACGCGTGCTCGTAGACGTCGAGCGCGACGAGCGGCGTCGCGTTCCAGACGGGGAACGTGTTCTGGGCGTCGCCGATGTAGTTGAAGAGACGGCCCTCGTCCCAGTCGTACGCGGTCCAGGCCCAGCCGCGGCCGGCCATCCCGGTCGCCCTCAGGTCGGCGCGCCAGGCGTCGGTCGAGCCGAAGTCGCGCTTGACGAGCTTGCCGAAGACGCCGTCCGGCTCGCCGCCGGCGCCGCCGAGGTGGCCGAAGTAGAGCTCGTGGTTCTTGATCCCGCCGATCGCGAAGGTCAGATCGACCTTGAGCGCCCGGAGCTCGGAGAACGTCTGGTTCGCCGTCGAGAGGTCGACGTCGGCGAGCCGGCCGAGGATCTCGTTCCGCTTCGCGACGTATCCCTCGTAGAGCTTGTAGTGCGCCTCGACGGCGGCACGCGAGATGCCGTCGAGCGCGAGTGTCTCGGGGCGGAGCGGGCGGGGCGCGATCTCCTCGAAGCTGTACGCGAGCGTGGACACGAGCGCGGAGCATATCCTCCGGAGCAGGAACAGAAGCCGCGAAAGGAGCAACCGAGATGGCCTTCGAGCTGCCGGATCTGCCGTACGACTACGCCGCACTGGAGCCGCACATCGATGCGGAGACGATGCGGATCCACCACGACCTGCATCACGGCGCGTACGTGACGAACGCGAACGCCGCGCTCGAGGGAACCGAGTGGGCGGACGCCTCCGTCGAGAGCGTTCTCTCGAGCCTCGACGCGATCCCCGACGACAAGCGGACGGCCGTGCGCAACAACGCCGGCGGCCACGCCAACCACTCCCTCTTCTGGCAGATCATGAGCCCGGACGGCGGCGGTGAGCCCGGCGGCGCCCTCGCCTCCGCGATCGAGGAGACGTTCGGCTCGTTCGAGGAGCTGCGCTCCGCGATCAACGACGGCGGCGTCAAGCGCTTCGGGAGCGGCTGGACGTGGCTCGTCTGGGACGGCACCGGCCTCGCGCTCTACTCGACGCCGAACCAGGACTCGCCGATCATGCAGAGCGACGTCCCGCTCCTCGGCATCGACGTCTGGGAGCACGCCTACTACCTCAAGTACCAGAACAAGCGGCCCGCCTACCTCGAGGCCTGGTGGAACGTCGTCAACTGGCCCGAGGTGGAGCGGCGATTCGCCGAGGCGACGACGAAGTAGGACAATCCGGTTCGAGACCGGATGCGTAAATCGGAGCAGGACATGGAGCTTGCACTCGACGTACCGCGCCTGCGGGCGGTTCCCACACGTGCCGCCACGCCCGCGCCGACAGGGGAGACCTCGGACGCCGAGCTCCTCGTCCGGGTCGGCAAGCGGGACCGTGCGGCGTTTGAGCTGCTCTACCGCCGCTACGTCCACTCGGTCTTCGGGCTCGCGCTGCGGCGGCTGCGTGACCGTGGTCACGCCGAGGACGCTGTCCAGGAGGTGTTCGCCGCGGTGTGGCGCTCGGCCGGGAGCTATCGCCCCGAGCGCGGGCCCGCCGGCGGCTGGCTCTACACGGTCGCGCGGAACGCGATCGTCGACCGGCTCCGCCGCAGCGGCCCGGCGACCGAGGGCGAGCTGCCGGAGCTCGTCTCCCCGGAGAGCGGCCCCGACCGGCAGGCCGAGGAGTCGCACACGGCCTGGCAGATCCATCGCGCGCTCGAGGAGCTGCCGCCGCGCGAGCGCGAGGTGATCGAGCTCGCCTACTGGGGCGAGATGTCCCAGAGCGAGGTCGCCACGTTCCTCGGGCTGCCGCTCGGCACGGTTAAGACGCGGACGCGGAGCGGGCTCGCCCGGCTCGCGGACGTCCTGGAAGGCGAGCTGCTGTGAGCCCGGATTTCGACGAGATCGTCGGCACCGACGACGGCGAGCGGGAGCGCCTGCGCCGCGTGCACGAGCTCCTCGTGACCGCCGGGCCGCCGCCGGAGCTGACGCCGCGGCTCGAGCGGACGCCGTCCACGCAGGGCAGCGTCTTCTGGCTGCCGCGCGTCCCGGCCAAGCACCGGACGACGCTGCTCTTCGCCGCCGCGCTCGTCGTGCTCGCCGCGTTCTTCGGCGGCTACGGGGCAGGGAAGATCCACCGCTCCACGTCGCCGGAGTCGCTCCTCTCGCTGCGCGGCACCGCGACGGCGCCGCACGCCGTCGCGTCGCTCCAGATCTTCGCGAAGCAGGCCGGCAACTGGCCGATGACGCTCACGGTGGCCGACCTGCCGAAGCTCCCCTCGCACGCGTACTACGAGGTCTTCCTCGTCCGCAACGGCAAGCCCTACCTCTCGTGCGGCGAGTTCACGGTCGACGGAGGCAGCGCACCGCTCACCGTGCAGCTCAACGCGCCGTACGTGTTCCAGCACGGCGACACGTGGGTCGTGACGAAGCAGCTGCCCGGCACGGAGAAGCCCGGGCCGACCGTCCTCAAGCCGGTCTAGCTCTCGCCTCGTTCCGCATCTCGGACAGGAGCCGCTCGAGGCGCGGCTCCGTCGACTCGTCGACGAAGCTCATCGCCGCGGCAACGCTCGGATGGACGGCGGCGATCGCGTCGCGCATCTCGAGCGCGACGGCGCGGTACGACGGATGCCCCTCCCGGCCCGAGCGGAGCTCGATCAGGTGGAGTGCCTCGCGCGCGTCGAGCTCGAGGACGTAGCGGATCCGGTAGGCGAGGCAGAGCGCGTACGGCGCCTCCTCGACGAAGCCGTCACCACGCAGCCGCTCGTACTCCGTCCGCGAGACGTCGAGAGCGCGCTCGAACTCGCCCCCGAGCCCCGCCTCGACGACCTCCTCCGGGACGTCGGCGCCGAGCTCCGGCGAGAGGCGCTGCCACTGGCACGTCAGGAGGCGGTGCCGCTGCAGGTCGCGGAAGGCGCCGTAGTCGGAGACGATCTCGAAGCGGTACGTCAGCGTCTCGAAGCCGCGGCCGGGCCGGTGGCGCCGGTTCTCCCGCGTCGCGACGAGCTCGCGGACGAGGGCGGCGCGCTCGCCCGCCGACAGGCCGCGGACGGCCGCGAGCGCCTGCTCCTCCGCGACGGCCGCCGCCTCGTAGAGCAGCGCGGCGAGGAGCTCCTCCTCGCTGCCGTGCGTGCGGAGCAGCCGCACCGACGGCGTCGCGGCGTCCTCCACGGACTCGCCGAGACCGAGCCGCGCCGCGACCGCTGCAGCCGCGTCACCGCGCTCGCGGAGGTACTCGATCCAGCGGCCGCCCCGGTCGGGTCGCGGCACGCGCGCGACGAAGCTCGGCATCACGGCCTGCAGCTCCTCGAGGAGCATCTCTCCGTACGCACGCGCTTCCGGGAGCGGGTGCGCGAGGAGATGGAGGACGAGCTGCTCGTACGTCTGGCCGCTCGCGTAGATCCCGACGTGCGAGAGCGACGCCGCCGGGAGGATGCCGCGGACGAGATCGAGGGCCTTCGCGCGCACGGCGCGCCGGTGCGCGGCCGGAGACTCCCCTTCCGCCGCCGGGAACGTCTCGGCGACCCACTCGCCGACGCCGGCGAGCAGCCGCGAGTACGTCGCGAAGAGGTCGTCGAGCGCCGTCTCGTAGGCCGGCCCGAGGCGCGCGTCGCGGTGGTAGCGGTAGCCGAAGCCATCGAGCTCCGCGTCGTACGCGATGTACCGCGTCGACTGCTCGAGGTAGGCGGCGAGCCGCGGGCGCTGGAGGAGCTTCGTCAGGAGGTTCGACGTCCACTCGCACGCGATGTGGGCGCCTCCGAGCTGGGCGACCGAGTCGTCCCCGTAGCCGAGGAAGATCGTCTCGTAGAGCTTCGCCGCGCGCTCGCCCTCGCCGAGCTCGACGACGGGCGTCTCCGGCAGGGAGTCGGCGAACTCGTCGAGGAAGAGCCGGCGGAGCGTCCCCGCGTACCGCGAGTAGCGGGCGAAGAGCGCGCCCTTGACCGTCTCCGGCAGGTTGACGAGCGCGAAGACGGGACGGTCGAGGTTTGTGAAGTGCGGGGCCAGCCGGGCCCGCTCCTCTTCGGTGAAGCGCTCGACGGGAACGGTGACGCTGAGATCCGCGGCTGCCAAGGGACCAGCAGCCTAGAGCGCGCTCAGGACGCTGCGGTGAGGGCGGCGAGCCGCATCGCGGCGAGCTTGGCCGGCGTCGTGGCGTCCTGGGAGTAGATCGGCCAGGAGTACGGCGTGCTCGACTTGAGCGGGCAGCCGATCGTGCAGGCGAGCTGGGCGCCGGTCGCCGTCGTCGAGAAGAGGCTGGAGAGGAGCTGTGCGACGGCGTGCTGTCCGTGGCTCTGCCGGACGACGTTGAGGATCTCCCAGTCCTCGATCCCCTCCCGGATCTCCTCGAGCCGCGCGCTCGCGATCGGCCCGGACCGGCCCGGGTAGATGAGGACGTACGAGCCGTTCGCCTTGTCGTTGGAGACGAGCGGATTCGGGCCGCTGTACGACGTCGTGCCCTCTCCGTAGAGGATGCCGCTCATCCCCTCGAGGCCGGCCCAGTCGACGAACATCCGTGGGTCGCTGAGCGGCTCGTTCGCGGCGAAGCCCGGCGTGGAGTGCGCGCCCGACTGGTACGTGTACGCCCAGATCTGCTTGCCGCGCTGGCGCGCCGCGTCGATGGACTTGAGCGAGTCCATGGCGTGCGAGATGTGCTTCTTCGTCTGCGCCGGCACCGTGTACTGGCCGTAGTAGCGGCTCGCGAGCACGGCCCAGACGTCGACGTCGTCGCTGCCGCCGTTCCACAGGTACTTGTTCGTCGGACCCGGATTGCCGGTGACGAGCACGTGGCTACCGGCGAAGCACGCGTGGGCGGCCTTCGCCTGCTGGGCGACGACCTTGAACAGCTTCGCGCCCGGCTCGTCGAGCGCGTAGAGGTACGGGAACGAGCCGTCGAGCCAGCCGTGCGACTGCCAGAAGCCGTGCACCGAGCGGAGGTACGAGCACCACGTCTGCGGCTTGTACGGCGAGAGCCCTCCGACGTACGAGTTCTTCGGCCAGCGGTTGCTCGAGACCGGGATCCACATCGAGCCGAAGCGGCGCGGGCTGCCGACGGCCGCGACCATCTGGTTCGCCTTGTCGAGCCACCACTTCGGGCTGCTCGTGTAGCCCTTGCTCGAGCTCGGGTTGCCGTAGCCCCAGTTGTTCGGCGAGATCCGGTACTGCGAGATGAAGTCGAACAGGCCCGGCAGCGACTGATCGGCGGTGATCCCGTAGAGCTGGTTGACCTCCGCGCCGTACGACTGCGGCGAGACGTTGAACGCCGTGAGGAGCGCGCCGGCGGTGGAGCCGAGCGCGGGCAGCCGGACGTTGAACACCGTGACGACGAGCGGGACGACCGTCGTCGTGTCGTCCGCCGAGACCACGACCGAGCCGTGGTAGACGCCCGCAGACGCGGTCGACGGAACCGTGACCTGGAGCCAGACGGGCTGGTTCGTCTCCTCCGTCGCGCGCTGCGCGCCGTCCCAGGGCTCGAGCGCGTCCGGCGTCGGCGTGCCGTTGACGGAGACGAAGTGGGCGAAGAGGAGCTTGAGCTGGAGCGGCGAGTCGATCGTCGGCGACTGGATCGAGACGTGCTGCGCGCCGCGCACGAGGAGCGTCGCGTCGTCGACGCCGCCGATCGGCATCGCGAGCGAGACGCCGGCCGTCGAGCCGACGGGCGCCGCGCCCGCCGCTGTGAACGACGTGCCGGACGGATAGACGGCGACCGTGGCCTGCGCGGTCCGCGCGACGCCCGCCCCCGTCCCGAGCAGCAAGGCAGCGACAAAGACCCCCAGACCCGCGATCCACCGCATCGCCGCTCGTTATAGCAGCGAAAACTCAGAATCGGGCAACTGATTCTGGGTCAATCTCGTACAACTCGCCCGCGACGATCTCCGCGAGCTCGTCGACGGCGCGGCCCACCTCGTCCTCCGTGTTGAAGAAGTGGGGGCCGAGCCGGATCCCGCCCTCCGGGTCGGGACGGAAGTCGCAGATGACGTTCCGCTCGGCGAGCGCCCGGTGCACGGCGGCGTGGTCGGGGGTCGAGACCGTGACGGTGCCGCCGCGCCGCGCCGGCTCGCGCGGTGAGACGACCTCGAGGCCGTGCGCGTCGCACCGTTCGATGAGGAGCTCCGTCAGCGCGAGCGAGCGCTCGCGGATCCGCGTCACCCCCACTTCCTCGATCACGTCGTAGCCGGCCGTCGCCGCGTAGAGCGCGGGGACGTTCGGCGTGCCGGTGAGGAAGCGCCGCGCGCCTGCCGCGTACTCGAGCTCCGGCTCGAACGCGAACGGACGCGCGTGCCCCTGCCAGCCGACGAGCGTCGGCTCGAGCCGCTCCGCGAGATCGGGCCGGACGTAGAGCCAGCCGGCCCCGGGCCCGCCGCACAGCCACTTGACGCTGCCGCCGACCGCGAAGTCGACGCCGAGCTCGGCCAGGTCGAACGGGACGACGCCGGCGGACTGGTAGCAGTCGAGCACCACATGAGCGCCGGCCTCGTGGGCGCGCCGCACGATCGGCTCGACGTCCTGGATCTCGCCGTTCTTGAACAGGACGTGGCTGATCGGCACGAGGAGCGTCCGCTCGTCGATCGCGTCGACGATCGCCGCGTCGTCCTCCACCGCGACGACGGTCAGCGACGGCTGGGCCTGGTAGAGGTAGCGAACCGACGGGAAGTTCGCCGCCTCGTAGACGACGCGGTTCCGCTCGCCCGGCTCCGCGAAGCACGAGAGGACGACCGCCTCGGCGACCGTCACGTTCTGGTGCATGACGATCGAGCCGGGCGGCGCGCCGAGGATCCGGCCGAGCTGGTCGCCGACCGTCCACGCCATCTCCCACCAGCCCTCGCCCCAGCTGCGGATGCCGCGCTCGCGCCACATGCGCGCGTACTCGCGCAGGTTGTCCTCCGCCGCCGCCGGCATCGCGGCGAGCGAGTGGTTGATGAGGTACGTGCAGGTGGCGAGGATCGGGAAGCGGTCGCGGTAGTCCGACGCGTCGATCACCCGGCGGAGCCTAGAACCTCGTCCTCGGCCTCGTAGTCGAGCATCCCCTCGAGGTACGTCCCGTTCCAGTCGCGGCCGGCCTCGAGCTCGCCCACGAGCCACGCGCACGTCTCCCGCACCGCGTCGGGATACGTCGTGACGGGGCGGTAGCCGAGCTCGCGCTCCGCCTTCTCCATCGAGACGACGAACGGGAACTCGGGCGGCGCGCCCCACGGGTTGTCGTACGCGTCGTCCGGCAGGAGCACTGGCTCGAACTCGTGCCCCATCGCCGCGCCGACGGCGTGGCAGATCTCGAGCGTCGTCGGCGGATCGGGGTCGCCGCCGTTGAGCGTGCGGTTGCCCGGCTGCGCCGCGGCGAGCCGGATCAGCTCGGCGAGGTTCGCGACCGACGTCGTGTGGAAGCGGCTCTTGCCCTCCCACGCGATCGCGACCCGGCGGCGGCCGTCGAAGGCGCGCTCGGCGAACACGACCTCGCGCGGCAGCTTCGCGCCGGGGCCGTGGATCGCGCAGGCGCGGAGAAGCGTGGACGGCAGCGGCCCGCCGAGCAGCGCCTGCTCGAGCTCGGCCTTCCGCGTCGAGTACGTCTCGTCGCCAGGCTCCGCCGTCCGCTGGGTCTCCGGGATCGGCACCGGCATCTGCGGCGGGTCGCTCACGCCGTCGAGCGCGCGCCCCTCGTCGTCCGCGTAGACGGAGGCGCTCGAGATGACGACGAGCGAGCCCACGAGCCCGGCGAGGCCGTTCAGCTGCTCGCCGTGCGCGCCGGTGAACGCGACCATGTCGACGACGACGTCCGCGCCGGCGCCGATCGCGGCGCGGAGCTGCGCGTCGTCGGAGCGGTCGGCCTGCGCCGCCTCGACCCCGAGCCCGGCGAGCTCGTCGGACAGCTCCCCGGAGCGCGAGACCGCGACGACGTCCCAGCCGTCCCCGGCGAGCGCACGCGCGGCCGCCCGGCCGATCATGCCCGTGCCGCCGATGAGGATTGCGCGTGGCATCAGAGCGCCGTCTCGAAGTCTGCCGAATGCCGCCGCACGGCGAAGAGCGCGACGGCGGCTGCGAGCAACACGATCGCCGCGCCGATCTCGAGCGAGAGGTGGATGCCGTGACCGGCGGAGCCTGCAGCTGCGTTGAGCACCTTGGCCACGAGTTTCTCATGACCGCGCGCGGCCGGGTTGCTCTCTGCCGTGCTGATGTTGCCGCCGGTCGTGACGAACTGGATGACGATCTGGCGGAACGTCGCCGGGATGTGGAGCGCGATGAGCTTCTGCGTCAGCCCGCCGGTCAGCTGGGCGTTGACGACCGAGCCGAGGACGGCGACGCCGAAGACGCCGCCGAGCTCGCGGCTCGTGTTGACGGTCGAGGCCGCCATTCCCGACTCCTCCGGCGGCACGAGCGTGAGGACGGCGGCCGTGACGGTGACGAGCGCGATCCCGAAGCCGAAGCCGGCGATCGCGAGGGTCCAGGCGAGCGCGGCGATGTCGGTGTCCGCCGTGAGCTTCCAGTCGACGAGCAGAAGCCCCAGCCCCGAGAGCGCGCAGCCGATCACCATCGGCACGCGCGGCCCGACCCGCGCCGTCCACTGCCCCGCAACCGGGCCGGAGACGATCATCGCGAACGCGAGCGAGGCGAACGCGAGCGCGATCTGGAACCCCGAGAAGTCGCTGATCAGCTGGAGGTAGAGGGCCGTGAAGAAGAAGACGGAGAAGATCGAGAGGTTCGCCGCGAAGGCGACGAGGTTCGCCGCGGTGAAGGTCGGCTCGCGGAGGAAGCGGAGCTTGAGCACCGGGTCCGGCACGCGCTGCTCGACGAGGACGAAGGCGGCGAGCAGGACGGCCGCGGCGGCGAAGAGCAGCGCGATCCACCACGTCCGGTAGCCGCGGTTCTCCCCCTCGATCACCGCGAACGTCGCCGCCATGATCGCGGACGCGCCCGTGGCGAGGCCCGGGACGTCGAGCTTCCGCCCGACCGGGTCCTGGCTCTCGGTCAACGTGACCGCGGCGACGGCGAATGCGACGGCGGCGAAGATCGCGCCGAACCAGAAGATCCACGTCCAGCGCGGCTGCACGGAGTTGCCTCCGATCAGGACGCCGCCGATCACCGGCCCGAGCGCGAGTGCGAGCCCCGAGACGGCCGTCCAGACGCCGAGCGCCACCGCACGCTCCTGGCGCTCCGGGTAGATGTGGCGGATGAGCGAGAGCGTCCCCGGCTCCGACGCCGCTGCGCCGACGCCCATCACGATCCGGCCGGCGATGAGCATCGACGGGTTGGTGGCCACGGCCGCCAGCACCGAGCCGGCGCAGAAGATCCCGACGCCGGTGAGCATCACCTTCTTCCGGCCGAGCAGGTCGCCGAGCGTCCCGCCCGTGAGCATGAGCGCCGCGAAGGCGAGCATGTAGCCGTCGACGATCCACTGCAGCCCGGTGACGCTGACGCTCAGCCCCGACTGGATGCCGGCGAGCGCGACGCTGACGATCGTGTTGTCGAGGAAGGTGAGGAAGAGGATCGCGCAGATCGCCGCGAGCGCCGCCTCGCGGGCGTGACCCTCCCGGAACCGCGTGAGGAAGCTCACGCGGCAGAACCTACGACTTACACGCGGCTGGAGTGCTTCCCTCGAGCGAGATCAGCTTGCAGAGGCTGGCGTAGTCGACGACCCATTTGCCGTTCTGCTTGCTCGAGTAGCCGGTCTGGTTCTTGAGCGCCGCCGTGCTGCCGAGGTAGATCGAGTAGACGACTTTCGCCTTGCTCGAGCCCTCCATCGTCACGCTCGAGACCTTGGCGCTCAGCTGGCTCGCGAGCGGGTTGCTCGCGAGCGCCTTGATCGTCGAGGCGAACTTCGAGCCGTCCTGCAGCATGGCCGGCTTCTGCGCGACCGGCGTCTTGCTGGAGAAGAACGACGTCCAGACCTGCTTGACCTTCGCTGCGTCGGAGTTGCCCCCGCCTCCGCCGCCGCCGCAGGCGGCGAGGATGAGCACCGAGGCGAGCAGGATCGCGAGCCGTCTCATGGGCGAAGACACTAAACCCCTTGCAGGCTGCGCGCAGCCGGCCCGACGTAGCGCGCCGACGGCCGGAAGAGCTTGCCCTTCCGCTTCTGCTCGAGGATGTGGGCCGACCAGCCGGCGACGCGCGAGCACGCGAACATCGCCGGGGCGACGGGCGGCGGCACCTCCGCGACGTCGAGGACGAGAGCCGAGTAGTACTCGACGTTCGTCTTGAGCGGCCGGTCCGGCTTGCGGCGCTCGAGCTCGGCGAGCGCGGCTTCCTCGAGCCGCTCCGCGATCTCGATCTGCGGGGAGCCGAGCTCGCGCGCCGTGTTCTTGAGGATGCGCGAGCGCGGATCCTCGGCGCGGTAGACGCGGTGGCCGAAGCCCATGATCCGCTTGCCGGAGTCGAGCGTGTCGCGAACCCACTTCTCCGGATCGCCCATCGCGGCGACCTCGTCGAGCATCGGCTTGACGTAGGCGGGGGCGCCGCCGTGCAGCGGGCCGGAGAGCGCGCCGACCGCCGCCGAGAGCGCCGCGCCGCAGTCCGCCCCGGTCGAGGCGACGACGCGCGCGGTGAACGTCGAGGCGTTGAGACCGTGCTCGGCCGTGCAGATCCAGTACGTGTCGATCGCGCGGACGGCCTTCGGATCCGCGTGGCCCTTCCACTGCAGGAGGAAACGCTCGGCGGCGGTCTGCCCCTCCGCGACGACGTCTGCGGGCACGTCGTCCTCGTGGCCGTCGGCGAGACGCGCCGAGCGGGCGACGATCGACATCATCTGGCCGGAGATCCGGCCGAGATCCTCGCGCGCCTGGTCGTCGGAGATCTCGTTGAGCTTGCCGAGGCCCCAGAGGCCGGAGAGCCGCGCGGTCTGCGCCTGCAGGTCGGCGGGCGCGGAGCCGGTGAGCCCGACGGGCTCGAACGGCTCGGGGAGCGGCATCTTCGAGTCGAGGTCGTCGTCGACGAGGAGCCCCCAGATGTTCTCGTACGGGTACCTCCCGATCAGCGGCTCGACGTCGAGACCGCGGTAGCGGAGCGTGCCGCCCTCGCGATCCGGCTCCATGATCTCCGTCTCGACGGCGATGACGCCTTCGAGGCCCGGGCTGTAGTCGCTCATGCGTGGATTTCCTCCAACTCGATCTCCGTGCCGGCGCCGCGCTCGCGGGCTGCCGCGACGACGAGCGCCGCGGCGGCGAGGTCCTGGACGGCGACGCCGACCGACTTGTACAGCGTGACCTGATCCTGCGAGATGCGGCCCGTCGCCGTGCCGGCGACGATCTCGCCGAGCTCGACGACGCCGTCCCGGCCGAGCGGCTCGAGCTCGGGCGCGCCGGCGGGGAGCGGCGCGAAGGCGGAGTCGCGCTGCTCGACGACGACGAGGTCCGCACGGGAGACGATCTCGGGGTCGAGCTCCGAGCCGCCGTGGCCGTAGCCGACGGAGCTGACGTGCGCGCCGGGGCTCAGCCACTCCCAGCGGACGACGGGCTCCGGCGACGCGGTCGTCGCGTGGACGACGTCGGCGCCGCGGACGGCCTCCTCGAACTCGCCGCGGCCCGCGACGCGGATCTGGGAGAAGTCGCGCACGCGCGGGAACATCTCCTGCGCGGCGCGCGACTGGACGCCGGTGCCGAGAATCGCGAGGACGCTCGCGTCGGGGCGCGCGAGGAGCTTCGTCGCGAGCGCCGCCGCAGCGGCGGTACGGATCGGTGATGTACGTCCCGTCCATGAGCGCGAGCGGCGTGCCCGTCTCCGGCTCGAAGAGCGCGATCAGCGCCTGGTGCGTCGGCCGGTCGCGATTCCCCTCGAAGAGCGTGACGAGCTTGCAGCCGAGCCCCGCCGACGGCGCGTAGCCGGGCATCGCGCCGAGCACGCCGCCGCCCGAGAAGACCCCGACGCGAGGCACGAGCTTCGCGGTGTCGGACGAGAGCTCGGCGTGCGCCGCCGCGAGCGCGTCGACGAGCTTGTCGAGGTCGAGGAGCTCTTCGACGTCGCTGCGGCTGAGGACGAGCATCGCAGCCCTGACGGTACCGCTAGCCGAGCAGCGTGAGCGTCCACTCGGGACGGTGCTGCGCGTCGAGCGAGAAGAGGAGGATCCGCTGCCACTGGCCGAGGCAGAGCTTCGCGCCGGCGACGGGAACCTGCTCCGAGCGCGGGCCGAGCAGGAAGGCGAGCAGCCGCTCGCGCGAGCGGAGGCTCGACGGGACGACGCGCTCCAGCAGCGACTCGAGATCCTCGAAGAAGCCCGTCTCCCGCTCCTGCACGCGGATCAGGGTGAGCGGGCTCTCCGCATGGAGGAAGGCGATGCCGGAGTCGACGCCGGCGGCGGCGACCTCGCGCGAGACGTCGTTCGTGATGTCCATGACCGACAGCGACGGGAGGGCTGCCGCGATCGAAACGGGGATCTCGATGCTCGTCATGCCTGCGCAACCTCCTTCGGCAGCCTGAAATGGACGTCTTCCTTCGCTACTTCGATCTCCTCCGGCAGCGCGTAGCCGACGTCGGCGAGCCGCGCCGCCGTCGCCCGGACGAGCTCCTCCGGAGTCGAGGCGCCGGCGGTGAGGCCGACGATCTCGTGGCCGTCGAGGAGCGTGGGATCGAGCCCGCTCTCCCCGTCGACGAGCGTCGCCTGCGCGCCCATCGCCTGCGCGACCTCGACGAGCCGCTGCGCGTTCGAGCTCGTCTCCGAGCCGATCACGAGGACGAGCGTCGCGCCCTGGGAGACCATCGCCTTGACGGCGTCCTGGCGGTTCTGGGTCGCGTAGCAGATGTCGTCGGCGCCGGGCCGGCGCAGCGTCCCGAGGTGATTCTCGAGCGCGTTGACGATCGGCGCGACGTCGTCGAGGGAGAGCGTCGTCTGCGTGATCACGGCGACCGGCTTGTCGGTGACGAGCTCGCGCGCCTGCTCCGGCGACTCGATCACGATCGTGTTGTCCGGCCGCTCGCCGAGCGTCCCGATCACCTCGACGTGGTTCTTGTGGCCGACGAGCGCGACGAGGTGGCCGCTGTCGGCGTACCGGCGCGCCTCCGCGTGCACCTTGTTCACGAGCGGGCAGGTCGCGTCGACGACCCGGAGGCCGCGCGCCTGCGCGTTCTCCTTCACCGCCGGCGCGACACCGTGCGCGGAAAGGACGCAGATCGCGCCCGGCGGGATCTCGTCCTCGGACTCGACGAACACCGCGCCGAGCTTCTCGAGGCGGCGGAGGACGTGGTCGTTGTGGACGATCGCGTGGCGGACGTAGACCGGCGGCCCGTGCTCCTCCAGCAGCCGCTCGACGATCTCGATCGCACGGTCGACGCCGGCGCAGAAGCTGCGCGGCGCGGCGAGGAGGACGCGACCGCGGCTCACGCGACCGCCTCCTCGAGAGCCTTGAGCGCGCGGAGCGCGTCCCGCATCGAGCGGACCGCGTCGCCGCGTCGCGTCGCGACCCAGCGGAGCAGCCCCGCGACGTTCGTGCGGCCGTCCGCGTGGACGGTCGTGTCGACTCCCTCGACCATGCTCGCGGCATCGTCGGAGATGGCGCGGACGACGCCGGCGAGCCGGCCGCTCCGCGCGAGGAGCCCGCTCTCCATGTCGACGGCGTCGGCGCCGCTCGCGGCGCGGAGCCGCGCGCGTTCTGCCGCGTCGTGGACGAGGACGTCGCCGCCGAGGACGACACCGCCGCGGGCGCCGCGGACGCCGAGGCCCGGGCCCTCCCACAGCGTCGCGCCGGTCTCGTCTACGACGCGCGTCGCGTCGAGGACGTCGCCGATGCGGAGCGCGGGATCGAGCGAGCCCGCGACGCCGAAGGAGACGAGCCGGCCGTCGGGGACGCCGTTGGCGACGCAGACGCCGACCCGCGCCGTGCTGAGGCCGGCGCGCCTCGCGACCCGCTCCTCCGCCGTCGTCGCGGCGCAGAACGTCAGCCCGTCAGCGTCCAAGCCAGGCTCCGGACGGTTTCCTTCAGGCTCGACGAGGCCTCGTACGCGGCGGACGGCTCGAAGCCGCAGTGGATCCCGCAGTGCTCGCAGCGCGGATCGTTGCCCGGGCCGTACGCCTCCCACTCCATCCCGTCGAGCAGCGCCTCGTAGGTCGGGAAGATGCCGTCGGTGAGGAGGTAGCACGGGCCCTTCCAGCCGTACGGGTTGCGCGTGATCGAGCCCCACGGCGCGCACGTCAGCTCGCGCTGGCCCGTGAGGAAGTCCTGGTAGATCGGCGAGGCGATCCAGCGGTAGCCGTGCTTCTTCGTCGCGGCGCGGATCACGCGGAACTTCTCCTCGTGCTCCTCGCGCGTCATCGTCAGCGCCGGGTCGATCTGGGAGTACTGGTAGCCGGGCGCGATCATCATCCCGTCGATCCCGACCTCGTCGGTGAGGTAGCGCATCATCTCGACGACGTCGCCGACCTCGGTCTCCTTGAAGATCGTCGTGTTCGTCGTGACGCGGAAGCCGCGGGAACGGGCGGTCTTGATCGCGTCGACCGCGATCTCCCAGAGGCCCGGGTAGTCGCAGACGTAGTCGTGGATCTCGCGCATCCCGTCGAGGTGGACGACGAAGCTGAGGCGGTTCGACGGCTCGAACCAGTCGAGGCACTGCTCGAGCCGGAGCGCGTTCGTGCAGAGCTCGATCGTCTTGCCGAGCTCGAGGACTCCCGCGACGACCTCGTCGATCCCCTTGTAGACGAGCGGCTCGCCGCCGCAGATGGAGACGACGGGAGCCGGGCACTGGACGGCCGCGTCGATGCACTCCTCCACGCTCAGGCGCGCGCGGTTCGACTCGTACTCGCGGATCTTCCCGCAGCCGATGCACGCGATGTTGCACGCGAGGGTCGGCTCGAGCATCAGGACGAGCGGATACCGCTGGCCCTTGCGCTGCTGGGCGGCGACGTACTTGCCGATCGAGACGGTCGATGCGAGCGGGAACTTCATCCAGCCAACCTTTCTCTCAGTCGTCCGAGTGCCAAGAGGGGGAACGTGATGCGGTACAGGTGATAGCGGATCATGAAATCGAGCGGAAATCCCGTTCCGGTGAAATGCTCCTCGTCCCAGTCCCCATCCGCGCGCTGCGCGGCACAGAGATAGTCTGCCGCCCGCCGCGCACCGGAATCCTCAGAGTTTCCTGCAGCCACGTAGCCGAGTAACGCCCACGCGGTCTGCGATGCGGTCGTGAAATCGGCGCGGCCGCGCCACGCAGGATCGGCGTACGAGCGGATGTCCTCGCCGAAGCCGCCGTTCTCCTGCTGCACCGAGTCGAGCCAGGCGACCGCGCGGCGCATCGAGGGATGGTCGGACGGGACGCCCATCGCCTCGAGGCCGGGCAGCGCCGCGCCGGTGCCGTAGAGGTGGTTGACGCCCCAGCGGCCGTACCACGAGCCGTCCTCCTCCTGCTCCGAGAGGAGCCACTCGAGGCCGCGCTCGGCGGCGTCGCGGTGGGTGCCGAGCGCTCCGAGCACCTCGAGCGAGTGGGCCGTGACGTCGGAGCTCGGCTCGTCCGTCACCTTGCCGAAGTCGCAGAACGGCACCTTGTAGAGCCACATCGCCTGGTTGTCGGCGTCGAACGCGCCCCAGCCGCCGCCACGCGACTGCATCCCCACCATCCAGTCGACGCCACGCCGGATCGCGTCCTCGCCGGCGCCGAGCTCGTGGAGGGTGAGCGCGACGACCGCCGTGTCGTCGACGTCGGGGTAGAGGTCGTTCTCGAACTCGAAGGCCCAGCCGCCGGGCGAGACGTGCGGATTCCGGATCGCCCAGTCGCCCTTGACCGTGACCTCCTCGCGCAGGAGGTAGTCCGTGGCCTTCGCGAGCGCGGGATGGTCGGACGGGACCCCGCAGGCGCGGAGCGCGAGCGCCGCGAGCGCCGTGTCCCAGACCGGCGACTGGCACGCCTCGGGCCGGAGCCGCTCACCGTCCTCGACCATGAATCCCTCCCAGCCGTCGACGGCCTTGCGGAGGGTCGGATCGTCGAGCCCGCGGCCGAGCGCGGCGAGCGCGACGATCGACCAGACCCAGGGCGGCTGGATTCCACCCCACGAGCCGTCCGCTTCCTGCCGCTCGCGGATCCACCGCTCGGCGACGGCGTGGGCGCGGCGGCGCAGCGGGTTGGCGCGGCGCGGCGGGCGGGTCTTCCCCGGGATCGCGCCGATCGCGCGCAGGTCGACGTCGCTCGGGCGGACGGGGCGGAGCGACTGCGCGACGGAGAGCGCGACGAAGGTCTGCCGCGCCCAGCACGAGAAGTCGTAGATCGAGACCGGCGCCCGCGGCGGCAGGAGGACGAGCTCGGGCGGGATCGGCACCATCTTCTGCCACGGCCACTGGCCGATCAGGGCCATGAAGCACTTCGTGAAGATCCGGCTCTTCGGGATCCCGCCCTGTTGTTGAATAAAGGCGAGCGCTCGCTCACCCGGATCCACGCCGGCGAGCCGGCAGGCGACGTACGCCTCGATCGACGTGGAGAGGTCGGGCGGCCCCTCGAACCAGATCGACCACGTCCCGTCGTCGCGCATCCGGGCCATGAGCTCGTTCGCGATGCGGCGGTCGAGGTCGGGCGTCCGGAGGCCGAGGAAGTGGTGCCAGAAGAGGTGCTGCGCGGTCATCGTCACGTTCGACTCGAGCTCCCCGACCCAGATCCCGTCGGGCCGCTGCAGCTCGAGCAGCCGCTGGGTGCCGCGCTCGATCGCCTGGTCGAGGCGGGTCAGCTCGGGGGCAACGGTCACACCGCGAGTTTTGCGGATGCGCCGCTCAAGATGTGCTGAGCCGCCCGGCGGCCGCTCCGGACCGCGCTCTCCATCGTCGCCGGCCAGCCCGTGTCCGTCCACGTCCCCGCCCGGACGACGTTCGGGCGTGACGTATCGGCGCCGGGCCGGACGACGCCGGGACGAAGCGCGATCGTCGCGTACGGCTCGCGGCTGACGCGCGACCAGAGGAGCTCGGCGTCGCCGAGCCGTTCGGTCAGCTGGCCCGCGATCTGCTCCACGAGCCCGCGCCCGCGCACCTCGAGGAGCTCCGGCGCGCCGCTCGAGACGACGGTGAGGTACTGGCCGCGCTCCGGCCGGTGGCCGGTGAGCGCGCCGCGGTCGAAGACCCAGTGCGCGTCGGAGGCGAGCAGCGCCGCGAGCGGCTGCGGGAGAAGCTCGCGGTCGAACCAGAGGTGGACGCTGACGATCGGCGAGTCCTCGAGTGCCGGCGCCGGCTCGCCGAGGAGGCGGGCGCTCTCCGCCGGCGGCGTCGCGACGACGATCGCGTCGGCATCGAGCTCCTCGAGCGAGCCGACCTTCGTGTCGAGCCGGACGCGGTCGCCGAGCACGCGCCCGGCCGCGTCGCCGTGCATCGCGCCGAGCGGCCGCGCCGGCAGGATCAGGTCGCTGTTCGCGCGCGGCCCGAGCAGCGCCGTCCGCACGGTGAAGAGCCCCGCGCCGGCGTCGACCTCGTCGGCGGGGAGGTTGAGCGCCGGCCGGATGAAGACGTCCCAGAAACAGTCGATCGATCGATCGCTCTCTCCGAGCCTTCTCAGCAGCTGCCCGAAGCTTTCTGTCGGATGCGACTGCGCGGCGCGCAGTCGCAGGAGCGTGGCCGGCAGACGAACGCGGTCTCGGAGCGGGAGATGGCGGTAACCGAGGACGCCGCCGAGGCTGGGCTTGATCTCGGCAACGCTTCCGTCCTCGGCGATCACGGGCAGGTCGAGCCGCTGCCGCAGGTACGAGCCGCCCTCGCCGATCCGGTCGAGGAAGCGAAGGTACTCGGTGAAGCAGCCGAGCGCGATGTGCTGGCCGTTGTCGGGCGGAGGCTCGGGATCTCCCTCGCGCGCCGGGAGCGTCTGGACGGCGCCGCCTAGCGTCGGCCGCGCCTCGTAGAGCGTCACCTCCTGGCCTGCGTCGGCGACCTCGAGCGCGGCCGCGAGCCCGGCGAGCCCGCCGCCGACTACCGCGACCTTCACCGCAGCAGCCCTCGTGCGACGACGGCGAGCTTCTGCGGCGCCGAGAGCCGGATCTTCTCCCCGAAGACGTCCCAGCCGTTCGCCTCGATCCGATCGAGCGTCGCCTCGTAGAGCCCGGCGAACGTCCCGACGCAGAGCGCGCTGCGGCGGTCGAGCGAGTCGAGGAGCTTCAGGCCCTCGGCGAGATGCTCCCGCGCCCGCTTCGCCTGGAAGGCCATGAGCGCGCGGAACTCCGGTGACGGCTCGAGCCGGTTGACGCCGAACCGCGTCAGCTCGTCCTGCGGGAGGTAGACGCGGCCGAGCTGCCGGTCCTCGCCGACGTCGCGGACGATGTTGATCAGCTGAAGCGCGATCCCGAGCGTCTCCGCCCGCGCGGTGTCCTCGGAGCCGTAGACCGGCAGGCAGGCGAGCCCGACCGCGCCGGCGACCTTCTCGCAGTAGCCACGGAGCTCGGCGAAGTCGGCGTACGTCTCCTGCTCGAGATCCTGCAGGCCGCCGTCGACGAGCGCCGCGAGCGGCTCGCGCGGGATGCCGAAGCGGGCGCGCGCGTCCGCGAGCGCGACGAAGACGGAGTCGGCCGGCTCGGCGTCGAGCGCCGCCCGCAGCTCCTCGAGCGCGGCGCGCTTCTCCTGCGGCGGCAGCGGCCCGTCGGCGACGTCGTCGACGCGGCGCGCGAACGCGTAGATCGCCGCGATCGCCTGCCGCTTCGGCCGCGGCAGGACCATGATCCCGTACGCGAAGTTCTTCGCCTCGCGCCGGGTGATCCGCAGCACGTCGTCGTAGGCGGCGGCGGTGCTCACTTGACGAGGACGACCGCGGCCTCCCGCGCGAGCCGCGTCCGCGAGGGCTTCGGCCGCTGCGTGAAGATGTCCCAGCCGGCGGACTCGAGCGCGTCGAGCGCCGCGAGGCCGCCGCGGGAGAAGAGCGCGACGGCGCGGCCGAGCCGGCCGCCGATGCGCGCGCGCAGCACCTCTCCGGGTGCGAGCAGCTCCGCCGCCCGCGCCGCCTCGAACCGGAGCAGCTCGCGCAGCTCCTCGCTCGGACGGTCGAGAGCCGGATCGCCGAACCGGCGGATGTCCTCCGCCGGCAGGTACACCCGCCCGAGCTCGAGGTCGCGCGGCACGTCCTGGAGGAAGTTGACGAGCTGGAGCCCCGTGCAAACGGAGTCGCTCGCGGCGACGAGCTCCGGCTCGTCGAGCCGCCGCAGCACGCCGAGCACGAGCCTTCCGCACGGGTCGGCGGAGCGGACGCAGTAGTTCTTGACGTCGTCCCAGCTCTCGTATGCGCTCACGCGCTGGTCCATCCGGTTCGCCTCGATCAGGCGGAGGAACGGCTCGCGCGGCAGGCCGAACTCGCGGATCGTCGGCTCGACGTTCCGCAGCACCGGCCAGCTCGCCTCGCCGGCGAACGCGGCGTCCACCTCCCGCTCGAGCTCGTCGAGCGCCGCCAGCCGGTCTCCGTCGTACGCGTCGCCGAGCTCGTCGACGAAGCGCGCGTAGCAGTAGAGCGCCCGGATATGCGGCCGCAGCGGGCGGGGGAAGAGCACCGAGCCGACGGGAAAGTTCTCGCCGGCTGCGCGCGCAGCTACCTCAGCGAGCTCCATGGGGCCATTCTGCTTGAATCGCGATGTGACAGATGCCCCGGGATCGAGTCGCGAGTCGCCCGTCGCCGGCGTCGATCGCCGCGACGGCGCGGTCGTCGTCTCGCTGACCGGCGAGCTCGACCTCTACAACGCCGAGGACGTGCGCGCCGCGCTGCTCGAGTGCTGCGCAGAGGAGCCGCCCGTCCTCGTCGTCGATCTCGCCGAGGTCAACTTCATCGACTCCACCGCGCTCGGCGTCCTGATCGAGGCGCGCTCGCGGATGACAGACCGCGGCGGCTTCCGCCTCGCAGCGCCCGGGCTGGAGACCCGCCGCGCGCTCGAGGTGTCCGGTCTCGACCGCCACTTCTCCGTCCACGACACCGTCGACGCCGCGCTCGAGGCGGGAACCTAGCTGCCGATCGATCCCATCCTCCCGCCCGACTCGCTCAGGCGCTACGCGGACGCGATCGTCAAGGCCTCCCTCGTGATCGGGAAGGGCGACACCTTCGTCGTCCAGGGCGAGCCGGAGCACCGTGAGCTGCTCGTCGCGCTCGCGGAGTCGGCCTACCGGGCCGGCGCGCTCCACGTCGACGTGATCACCGGCGACCCGCTCGTCTACCGCGCGCGTCTCCTCTACGGGAAGGACGAGGCGCTCGGCGCGGTCTCCCCGTGGAACAAGCGCCGCCTGCGCGAGGTGGCCGGGCCGAACGGCGCACTCGCGGCGATCATCGGCGACGGCGAGACCGGCTACCTCGACGACGTCTCGCCGAAGCGGATCGCGACCGACTACGCGCGCCGGGCAAAGCAGACGATGTTCCTCCAGAACGCCCAGCTCAACTACCGCGCCCGCTGGACGGTCGCCGCGTGGCCGACGGACCTCTGGGCGAGCCAGGTCTACCCGAAGCTCGACGCGAAGCGGGGCAAGCGGAAGCTCGCGGACGACCTCCTCTACTTCTGCCGGCTCACGGACGAGGACGGCAAGGGGACGAGCGGCTGGCTCAAGCATCTGCGGACGCTCAAGGGACGCTCCACGAAGTTGACGAAGCTCGGCCTCACCGGCCTCGAGCTGCGCGGCCCCGGCACGGCCCTCGACGTCGGACTGTCTCCCGGCACCGTCTTCATCGGCGGCGGGGACACGCTCGAGGACGGACGCAAGTTCGCCGCCAACATCCCGACGGAGGAAGTCTTCACGAGCCCGAACGCCGCCGCGACGAGCGGCACGTTCCGCTGCACGTTTCCGCTCTCCTTCCGCGGCCGGATGATCGAAGGTCTCCGCGGCGAGTTCTCGGGCGGCAAGCTCGTCCGGCTCGAGGCGGACTCGGAGGAGGACCGCGACTTCGTCGCGGCCTACCTCGACACGGACAAGAACGCCCGCCGGCTCGGCGAGGTCGCCCTCGTCGACGCCTCCTCCCGGATCGGGCAGAAGAAGCGCATCTACTACAACACCCTCCTCGACGAGAACGCCGCCGCGCACATCGCCTTCGGCAGCGGCTTCGGCGGGACGCGGTCGGAGAAGCCCGAGCGCGGCATCAACCGCTCGACGACGCACCTCGACGTGATGATCGGCAGCCCGAAGCTCGAAGTCACCGGCATCGGCCCCAAGGGCAAGCGGATCCCGTTGATCCGCGACGGGTACTGGCAGATCTAGGTAGCTCGCGAGAGCTGCGTTCTCGCTCGCTGGGTGACGGAACTCCGCGCGGACGAGAGCGCGGTCTCGTCCGCGCTCCGTGCTGTTTCTTCTGAAGACGCTCTGGACGAAGCCGTGCTCTTGTGCGCTCGCGTGCAGCGGAGGCCGGCGCGAGCGCGGTCCGGCCTACGGCTAAGCCGCCGCTAAAGCGGACGTCTTAGCCTCCGGCCCCAAGCCGCGGTCTCGTTCGAGCGTGAGAGCCCTCGCGTGCGCCAGTGCTGGGGAATGTCCCCCGAGCACGTCGGTCATCCCCCGCCAGCGCCGACGGTCCCCACCCAAGTGACATCGACGCCTGTGAACGGCGTCCATCCAATTGTCAGTTCTTCGATCGGGAAGCCCCGCTGGAGCCAGAGTGCGAGACCGTGGTGATCGATGTGTTCAAAGTCAAGGTTGTTGTCAGGAGCCGAATACGAAGATCGGATCAGCTCGTCATCACCGAGAGGGGATCCCCATATCCAGAGCTGACCTCCGTGGCTCCCGATTCGCCACCTCGCTACGCGTGAAACGGAGATCTCCACGGCTCGTCCGAGGATATCGGCCGTGACATGGGCCAGCGGAGCCTCTCGCCCGAGCTAGCCGTCGACGAGCAGACCGTTGAGCGGGCCCCAGAGCGCCTCCGCTCTTCGGGAGACGCCTGGAAGGAGGGTCAGCTTCCCCTCCGACCAGCCTGCTCGCTTGCGGCGTTCGTAGTTCTCCTCCGCGCGCGGGCGCCAGAGGTCGTCGACGACGCGCGCCGGGTCGCCCGCCACCTCCTCGCGCGGGCGCTCGAGGTGCTCCGACCACAGGCGTAGCCGCGTCTCGCGGGCGAGCCCTTCGTCGCGGACGACGACGTTGACCTCCGTGTCGTTGAAGAGCGAGTGCTCGTTGAGGTTCGCCGAGCCGATCGTCAGCCACGCGTCGTCGATCACCGCCGCCTTCGAGTGGACGTAGACGGGCCCGCCGCCGGGGCCGGGCTGGTAGAGCGTGCACGCGAGGAAGCGCTTCGTCTCGTCGCCGGACTCCTTGTCCGCGTTGATGAGCAGCCCGACCTGGCCGCGGCTGTCGTCCTCCCCGTTGTTCGGGTGCGCCGGGAGCAGGACGACGACGCGGAAGTCGTCACTCGGCGGGTTCCGGAGCTTGTCGGCGAGGACGAAGCTCACCTCGGGGGACCAGAGGAACTGGCTCTCGAGGTAGACGAACCGCTCGGCGGCGCGCAGCGCGCGGAGATAGCTCTCGAGGATCGTCCACTCCCCGGCGCGGGCCGGGTCGTAGAGCCGCTCCGGCACCGTCCGGACGAGCTGCACGTCGAGACCGTCGTCGAGCGGCGCGGGCTCCGGCGGCTCCGGCACCGGGCTGTCCGCCACGGCGTTCCAGCGCATCGCGAAGTGGCGGCCGACGTCCGCGACGACCGGCCCTTCGAAACGCGAGCAGCTGTCGTGCCAGCCGAGCCCGTCCCGCACCGGATGCTCGCTCGAGTCGAGCCGGTTGCCGGCGAGGCACGTGAGGTCGATGCCGCCGACGAAGGCGATCGCGTCGTCGACGAGGACGAGCTTCTCGTGGTGGCAGTGGAAGGGACGCTCCTTCGCGTCGAGCGCCATCCAGATCCGCGTGCCGCGGACGAGCCGGTCGCGCGCCTCGCGAACCTCCTTCCGGTCGGGATGGAAGAGCGGCAGTGGCGCGCCGGCCCAGGCGAGGACGCGGACGTCGACTCGCTCCGCCGCCTCCGCGAGGAGCTCGCGCAGCGCCGGGCCTCCGGCGTCGAGCTCGAAGACGGGGTCGAAGTGCCAGCCGGCGAGATGGACGTGGGAGCGGGCGCTCGCGATCGCGGCGGCGATCCGCGGCAGCGCCTCGGAGCCGTCGACGAGCGGCTCGATGCGGCAGCCGGGGCGCGGCGCGAAGGCGCCGCTCCGCGCCCAGCCGCCGGGCTCGGGGACGATCGCCTCCTCGCTTCCCCGGCGCCGCAGCCGCCGCCGGTGATGGGAACGGATCGCGCGCTCGATCGCCTCGCCGATCCGGTCGTCGATCCGGTCGAGCGGGTACGGCGCCACCGGGAGCTACCCCGTCGTCGTCGGGGTCGTGGTCGTCGTCGTGGAGTACGGCGAGTAGTACGGCGCGTAGCTGTACGTCCCGGTGCCGCTGATGAGCGTCCCGCCGATCACCGGGGTCGGGAAGCCGGTCGGCGGATACGGCGCGACGGCGGGAGCCATGAAGTTGTGCCAGATCTCCGCCGGCAGGTCGCCGCCGAACATCGTGCCGAAGCCCTCGACGTTGAGGATCGGGATCTCGCCCTTCGGATAGCCGATCCAGACGCACGTCGCGAGCTGCGGCGTGTAGCCGCAGAACCAGGCGTCCTGGTAGTTCTCCGCCGTCCCCGTCTTGCCCGCCGCCGGCCGCCCGATGTTGGCGGCGGTGCCGGTGCCGCTCGAGATCACGCCCTCGAGCGCGTACGTCACCTCGGCGTCGACGTTCGAGCTGAGGATCCGGCGGCCCGGCGACGTCGCCGGCAGCGGCTTGCCCTTCGGGCCGCGAACCGACGTGAACGCGGCCGGCGCGTGATGGATCCCGCCGGAGGCGAGCGTCGCGTAGACGTCGGTCAGCTCGAGCGGCGTGAAGCCTACCGAGCCGAGCGTGATCGCGCAGACCGGCTTGAAGTACGGGCTCTTCGGTCCGCTCGGCGTTGTGATCCCGAGCCAGTGCGCCATCTTCACCGTGTTCGCGACGCCGACCTTCGCGATGAGCTGGGCGAAGATCGTGTTGATCGAGCCCGCCGTCGCGGAGATGAGGTTCACCGTTCCCGCCGACTCGTCGCCGCTGTTGTGGACGTCCCACGGCCCGCCGTTCGTCGCGCACTGCGGGTCGGTGATGTACAGCTCGGGCGGCCCGTAGAAGGTCGAGTACAGGGAGACGCCCTCGGTGAGCGCGGTCGCGAGCGTGATCGGCTTGAAGGCGCTGCCGGTGGAGCGGTGCGCCTGCGTCGCGAGGTTGAACTGCATCCGCCTGTGGTCCGGCAGGTAGTCGACCATCGCCTTCACCGCGCCGGTGCGCGGGTCGATCGACACGAGCGCGGCCGCGGGATCCGTCGGCTGCCGGAGGGCGTCCGAGACGGCCCGGAGGGCGAGCGCCTGCAACCGCGGGTCGAGCGTCGTCTTCACCTTCAGCCCGCCGCGCTCGACCTGCGCCTCGCCGAACTTGTCCACGAGCTGCTGCGTCGCCCAGCCGAAGAAGTTCGGCTGGTGGAGCTGCGTGTAGAGGTGGCCGAGCCTCAGCCCGAGCGGCTTCCTGAGCGCCTGCCGGAAGGCGGGGCGCGTGATGTAGCCGTTCTTGAGCATCGCCCTGAGGACCTGGTTCCGGCGCGCGATCGCGTACTGCGGATTGACGACCGGATCGTACGTCGTCGGCGCCTGCGGCAGGCCCGCGAGGAGCGCGGCCTGGCTGAGCGTGAGATCCTTCGCGCTCTTCGAGAAGTACGTCTGCGCCGCGGCCTGCGCACCGTAGGCGTGCCGGCCGTAGAAGACCTCGTTGAGATAGGCGGCGAGGATCTGCTTGCGCGACAGCTTCTGGAAGAGCTTCTCCGAGAGGCACGCCTCCTTGAACTTGCGGGAGAACGTCCGCTGCGGGTTGCCGATGTAGAGGTTGCGGACGAGCTGCTGCGTCAGCGTCGAGGCGCCCTGGGCGAGCTGGCCGGCCGTGACGTCTTCGTAGATCGCGCGGAGGATTCCCTGGTAGTCGAGCGCCCCGTGCTCCCAGAAGCGCGCGTCCTCGATCGCGACCGTCGCCTCGGGCAGCCACGGGGAGATCTGCGTGAGCGGCAGCGGCTGGCGGTTCGTCGCCGACGGCACGACGCCGAGCAGCGTCCCGTTGTCCGCGTAGAGGAAGGAGTTCGAGCCGAGCGAGAGCGGCCGGAGATCCTTGAGGCTGCACATCGTCGAGAGCAGCTGCGGGCCGGTGAAGGCGACGGTCGCGACGACGAGCGTCACGCTCGCGGCGACGACCATGGCCAGGAGGAGCAGGACGCTGCGGTGCCGGCGCCGCGTGCGCCGCCGCCGCGCGTGCCGCGCCGCGAGCAGCCGCTCGAGCTCGAGGTCCGCCCGCGGCCCCCGTCCCCGCCTGTTGCCGTTCCCGCCGTTCGGTCCGCCCACTGCCGCCATTGTGCTTCAAGCGGCGGTTCGAGAAACAGATTCAGAGCCCGGCGAAGAGGCGCGCGGCGAGGGCGAGGAGCGCGACGGCGAGTGTCCGCTCGATGTGGTGGCCGCGGATCCGGCGCGAGAAGAGCGCTCCTCCCTGCGCTCCGACGATCACGCCGACCGAGAGCGCGACCGCGCGCCGCACGCCGGTGCCGCCGGCGAAGCTCCCCGTCACGACGTGCGTGAGCGTCCCGACGCCGGCCATCCACGCGAGGACGTAGTGCGAGGTCGCGGTGGCGACGTGGGTCGGGAAGCCGAGCGCCCGGACGAGGAGCGGCACGTGGATGATCCCGCCGCCGATGCCGAGGAAGCTCGAGACGAAGCCGACGACGACGCTGTACGCCGCCCCGCGCCAGACGGGAACGTCGTAGTCGTAGAGGAGGCCGTAGCGGTCGGTGAACAGCCGCCGGTGGACGCCCCGCCGCGGCGGCACCGGCCGCCAGCGCTCGCCGGCGAGCAGCCACACCGCGAGCAGCGCGAGCACTCCGCCCATCAGCGCGGAGAAGATCTGTCGCGAGACGACGCCCGTGAGCAGCGCCCCGCCGACCGCGCCCGGCAGCGTCGCGAGCGCGAAGATCGTCCCGCTCCTGACGTCGACGCGGCGCTGGCGGAGATACGCCGCCGTCCCCGAGGAGGCGTTGAAGAAGACGACCGTGAGGCTGATCGCCGTGATCGTCTGCGGCGAGTCGTGCGGGTAGAGGAGCAGGAGGATCGGCGTGAGGATGAAGCCGCCGCCGGCGCCGAGGAGCGTCCCGAACGCGCCGACGCCGACGCCGAGCAGCGCGAGCAGCACGGCCGTCTCGACGTCGAAGGACACCGGGGTCGATCCTAGGTCGTCCGGATGCGGGCGCGTTTGCTGGTCGGCGCGGCGGGCAATTGTCTAGCGCCTTGGCAGCCGTTCCGCTTTTCACCGCGTTCTCGAGCCTCCACAACGCGTTCCACTCGACCGCGTTCGTCATCGCCCGCAACCTCGCGATCTTCCTCGCGGTCGTCTTCTGGCTCGCCCTCGCCTACTGGGTGCACCGGGACGCGCGCCGGCGAATCGAGGATCCGTTCCTCGTCGGGACGGCGACGGTGCTCGGGTTGCTGCCGCCGTATCTCGGGCCGGTCGTCTACCTCCTCTTCCGGCCGGCGGAGACGCTCGCGGACATCCGCTCGCGGCGCGCCGAGCTCCGCGCCCTCGAGCAGCAGCTCGCCCGGGCGCGGCCGTCGTGCCCGACGTGCAGCTCGCCGGTCGAGTCGGACTACTTCGCGTGCCCGGTCTGCGCGACGCGGCTCCGCCAGCCGTGCGCGCACTGCGACGCGCCGCTCGAGCCGCTCTGGCAGATGTGCCCGTACTGCGCGAGCCCGATCGAGCCGTCCGCGCTCGATCTCGACGCGGCCCTGACGGCGGAGGCGCGATCCCTCAGCTCGATCGACCTCGTCGCCGACCCGGAGCCCCGGGTCGCGGACGCCTGAGCAAAGCCGACGCGCGGATTCGAACCGCGGACCCCTTCATTACGAGAGAACACCGGAGAGGGCAACGCGGGTCCGTCGGAGGGTGATGAAGGGCGAAAACGTCCTGCACGTTGCCCGCACTGCGGCGGACTCTTAGAGCCAGAGGACGACCCGCGAGAACCCGGCGATGTACGCGCCGAGTACGCGGGCGATGAACTAGACGAGTGCGGTGGGGCCGCGTGAGCGGCGAGCCGCCGGTCGTGACGCCGCGGGTGTGCGGTTGCTGCGGGCAGCGCTACTTCTGGCCGAAGGGCGACCGTTGTCCTGCCGGCATCGGGCCGTGCTGTCAGCTCACGCTTCTTTCCGCGGACGGGCGGGTGCCGGCACCGAAAGCGGCCGATGAGTCGGCCGGTTGAGCCGAGCGCCTTTGCTGGTCGGCTCGACGCGGCCGCGCTCGAGGAACGCGGTTACAAGAAGTGCGAAGACTGCGGCGGGCTGTTGCCAGTGTCGGTGTCCCGCTGCCGGCGGCGGCGCTGTCCGGGCTACGCGCCGACCTGGGCGCGGGACACGATGCGGAAGATCCGAGAGAACCTGCGGACGTACGGCGGGCTGGTCGCCATGTGCACGCTGACGGCTCCGGGCGAGGAGCTCGGGCTGGTCTGGGACCGCGAGCAGTGCACTCATCCGGGAGGGGTTCGATGCAGCGGAAAGCTCGGTTGTCGCGTGGTAGGCGGAGCCGCTGAGATGTGGAACGAGCGCTCGCGTGGCTGGTGGCGCGAGCTCAACCGACGCGCAAAGCTTCGGGCGGATCGCGCCGTGAAGCGGCTCGGGAGCGACTACCGGGGTGGGCTGCTGATGTACGAGTGGGAGCTCCAGCGGCGCGGCGTTTGGCACCTCCACTTCGTGCTGGGGATGGAGACGGCGGTCGAGCAAGCTTGGGCGTTCGAGTACGTGGCCGCGTTGCGCGAGCTCGGGGCGGTGTGGTGCTTCGGCTTCGTCGACGCGAAGCCGCTGCGGTCTCCACAGCCGGCGGAACGTGCGAGCGGCTACCTGAGCAAGTACCTGGCGAAGTGGAAGGAGGACGGGTCGATGGAGGTCACGGAGACGGTTCTCGCTGCCGGCCGGACGCTGTTGAACTACGTCAGCCGGAAGCTGACCGCGGAGAGCGGGATCACGATGCGCGTCCTCCGGGACGTGCGCCTGGCCTGGGCCTGGCGGGAGGGGTACATCCCAGCCGACGTGCTCGACCCGTTCGACCTGATGCACGCGCTCTGCTTGCTTGAGAGATTCAGCGCGCGCACGCGGGCCCCGTGAGCCGGAGCGCCCGCCTCCCGGGAGCCCCCGCGAGGGGGCCCCGGAGCGGCGCGCCGGCTCCGGGCACAGTGGCCGCCTGCATCGCCCAGTCTTAGCCGGAGGTGCGGTAGACGGGCCTAGAGGGGCCGCCTACAGTGGGACTAGGACACGGTGATCGAAGGCTTCTCCCAAGTTGCGAATGACCTTGCGCCAGCGATATTCCTGGTCGTCGGCGTCACAGTGATGGTCTTCATCGGGCGCCAGCGCCGACAAGAGCTGTCTCGCCCGGTAGCGCTCTCAGACGGTCAGACATACGCGGCCTTCGTCACCGCGGGTTCGCGGCCGGCGAACGGGTCGGCGGCGTTCAATGTCTGGAAGAACGGGTTCGGTGGCGTTCTGATGACCGTGACACCGAATGCGATCGTCGTCACGGCGTCTGGAGGGGGAGTGCCCGCCCTCAGTCGTCGGCTCGGTGTGCATTACCAGGTCAATCCGGCAGAAGTCTCGATGAGCACCGGCCTACACGGGTGGGGTGGCACCTTCCTAGGAGCTAAGGACTCCGTCGTTCTCACGCCGAGGCCAGGTGTACGTGGCAAGGAAGTTGCCGTGCGCCCCCTCGACGGCGACCTTGCCCGGCTGCAGGCCGCTCTCCGAGACGTGGGAGTCCTCATATCGCCTGGCGCCGAGGTTGCTCTCGCTCAGTCCGGCGAGGCCGAGCCTGCCCGCTTCATTCCTGAGCCTAGAGTTCGAGGAGCGATTGGGTTCGGTGTCGTGGGCATAGCGTTCATCCTTGGCGCGTTCTTCGTCTTTCATGCGCCGCTAGCTGCCTTGATGGCGATCCCCGCCTTCGGGGTTGCCGGCCTCCAGCTCATCACTGCCCGGCGCGAGCGGCGCCCCTGACCACGACTTGATCACGTAAACCACGCCGGTAACGCGACGCCAGCGGCGTGATGGAGGCCTACTCCCCCTCGGCGGGCGTCTCGCTCCACTCGACGGCGGTGATCGCCTTCCGATCGACGAGATCCTCGTCGAGAACGAGGTCGAAGTGGTACGTCCCCGACGTCGGGAAAGGCGCATTCGCGAGCTGACCGACGATGAAGAGCGACGGTTCCTCACCTTCATGGCTAGCCGGATCTCCCTCGAACTTGAGCTCGTGGCCAAGTGCGAGGAGCTCCTCCCCATCCGGGCCTGTCATCCTGACGACGAGGGCGTGGGTGGTATCAGCGTCGTCGGCGCCGAGGAAGAAGCGGATCACGATCGCGAGGGACGGGACCCTGTAGGGAAACTCGGCAGCGCCAACGTGGGTAACTCCACCGCCGGTGATGTTGAGCTTGCGGGCACCTCTCGGCGCGTCCACCACCTCGGCCGAGTCGGCGAGCATGAAGAAGTCAAGCCTCACGACTCGTCCTCCAGGAGGAGCCGGCGCGTGAAGTGCTCGACGAGCTTGGCCTGTAGAGCGTTTCGAAGCTCTGGACCGAGGGTCGCGACGTACTGATATCCCGCGAGCTGGTTGGGGACGATCGGCTGGAGGAGACGGAAGTCGACCATCGACTCAACGTCGAGGATGCCGTCGTGTGCGGGAAGGTAGAGAGCCGAGGCGACCTGGCCGTCTCGGATGTAGGCGGCGTGTTCCTCGGAGAACGCTGAGATAGCGCGGACTGGTGCGATCGACAGCGGAGCCTTGTCCGGGCGGAGGCGCGCCTTCGTGTATTCGCAGTCGTACGAGACGATGATGCCTTCGTAGAGGACCGTTTCGTCCTTGTGGGGAACGTAGAAGTTGACGCTGTGGAACAGGTCGCCCTGAAAGACGTGCGACTCGTCTACGTCAGGGTCGCCCTCCGCCCAGAGGGCGACGGCCTCGGCGCGCCCGATGTAGGGCAACTAGACGTCGAACTCGTCGTTGCCGACGAGATCGACCTCGACGCGCTCGCCGGGCTTCAAGGCCCGGGTCCGCTCGTCGTAGGCAGTCGTCAGCTCTGCCTGCGGGATCGGACGATCGTAGTCCGGTTCGACAACAGTGTCGAGAATGACGACTTCTGCACATGCACCGGTCATAGCAACGCTCCTCTCCCTGATCGGCGCTGGGGGCACACGAGGCTATCACCCTCGCAGGGGAGATGAAAACCCGAGGATCGGACGGACCCGTAGCCCTTCATGGGGCCGAGATTAGCGTCCGGGCATAAAAGTCCTGTAAGAGAACGGTTTCGGCTCCGTATAGGCCAAGCAAATTCTCGCGGAATCGCTCGCCAACGCGGTCCCGGGGGAGCCGGGTGCACCGGCGGGCTCACTGCCTGCGGCGACGGTGCAGGCGAGACGGCTGATGCTGGTAGATTGCAAGTAGTGGCACGGCGGAAGCCTAAGACTCTTCTTGAAGTGAACGTCCTGCTTGCGGCGGCGTCCTTGATGACCGAGGAACAGCGGGCGACCAAGAAGCGGTTGCCACTGATGGACCAGGCGCGTCTCATGGTGCAAGCAATGCCGAAGGCGAGCCGCGTGGGCGAGCTGATCGCGATGTGGACGATTACGAAGTACCAGGAGGGGGAGGTCTCGGTCGACCGGCTCGCCGAGGTCTGGGGCGAGCCGCGACGGACGATGTACCGCAAGCTTGAGGAGTTTCGGGAGTGCTGGAGTCTCGCGGGATTCGAGACGCCGGATCGGCTCGCGGACGCATTGATCGCGGAGTACCGCCGGCGGAACGAGAGGCTCACGGCCGGCTACGTCGGCAAGTTGCTCGCCACACCGCTGGCGTTGCCGACGACGGGCACACCGGTTCAGTTCGCCACGTAGTTGCGCGCGGTGAGCTTTGCCGCTAGTGTGCAACTTATGGCACTCCCCGAGCTACTCACTGTTGACGAGGTCGCGGAGCGCTCGCGCTTCAGCACAAAGACGGTCCGAAGGGCGATACGGAGGGGCGAGCTTCGAGCGTCGAAGCCGTGCGGTCGCTGGCGTATCCGCCCGTGCGACTTCGAGGACTGGGTGGAGCGCGCGACCTACATCGTGGACGAGGCGGCGGTAGCTCCGCAGCTTGCTCCGGTTCCGCCGCGAGGATCCGGGGGGGCTCTGCGACGGATCGAGCGCGAGGTCAGCGCGTGATGCGGCGGCGTCCCGATACGGGAAAGTGGGAGATCCGGTGGCGCGAGGACGGCCGGCACCGGTCCAGGTCGTTCACGCGGAAGGCGGACGCGGAGAGGTTCGCAACTCGTGTGCGCTCGGCTCGCGAGCTCGGCGAGAGCCTGGACCCGGAGCGAGGGAAAGAAACGGTCGCGGAGTTCATCGAGCGCTGGTGGAGGCAGTACGCACTGGTGCAGCTCGAGGAGAACACGCGAAAAGGCTACGCGCAGGTGTGGGAGAAGCATCTGCGGCGGAGGATTGGCGGCTACCGGCTGCGGGAGGTGTCGCCGGCGGTTGTCCACGGGATCAAGGCGGAGCTCCTTGCGAAGGTTGGGGCTCCGACCGTTCGGAAGGCTCTTGCCCTCCTGTCTGGAATGTTCCGCTGCGCAGTCGCGTGGGACCGGATCGACCGCAACCCGGTCGCCGATGTTCCGATGCCGGCCGCGGGAAGGTCGCGGCACGTACAGCCGCTTACGCCGGCGATCGTCGAGGCAATGCGGGCTCGGCTTCTCGCTGCGGGCGCAGAGCGCGATGCCGTGCTGCTCGCGGTCTTGGCCTATACGGGACTCCGACCAGAAGAGCTGCGGGCGCTTCGCTGGTCAGACGTTCGAGAGCGAACGATCCTGGTGGAACGGGCGGCCGCGGGTTCGGAGATCAAGAGCACGAAGACGGGGACCATTCGCTCGGTGCGGCTCCTTGCACCGCTGGCGGAGGACCTCGCCCGGTGGAAGCTGGCATCGCCCAGTCCTGGTGAGCTGGTCTTCCCGAGCTCGCGCGGAAGCGTGTGGACGGACTACGACTGGCGCAACTGGCGCAGGCGTGTCTTTCGACCGCTCGCAGAGGCGGTCGGGCTGACGAATAGCCGGCCGTACGACTTGCGCCATTCGTTCGCGTCGCTGCTGATCCACGAGGGCGTCTCGGTAGTCGAGGTCGCGCGGCAAATGGGGAACGCGCCGGACGTAATGCTTCGGACGTACGCGCACGTGTTCGAGGAGCTAGACCCCGCTGAGCGGTTGCCCGCGGCAGACGCGATCCGGGTTGCGCGAGAAGAGTTCGATGTACGCGGGGAGTACGCGGACAGCCAAAGCGACGAACCCGACGAGTGGCCGAAGGCCGCTTCAGGATTGAAGCCGACGCGCGGATTCGAACCGCGGACCCCTTCATTACGAGTGAAGTGCTCTACCAGCTGAGCTACGTCGGCGGGGAGCGTCCAGTCTAGCCGCGCTATTTCGTGTAGATGCCGAGCAGGAGCTTTCCCGTCGAGGCGTCGACGAAGATGCTGTCGTGGGTCACGAGCTCCGGCGTCTTCGAGCCGGAGATGTTGATCGGCTTCGCATAGTCGAAGGTCACGATCCAGGCCGGCGTGCTCTGGAGATGGGGGTCGCCGGAGATCGTCACGGCCGCCTCCATCGCCCTCGCGGCGGAGCTGTGCTTGGCGGCGTCGGCGCGCGCCGACTTGATCGCCGCGGCCTTCGAGAGCACGTGAGCCGGCCGCGTGACGAGCGGCTTCAGGACGACCACGCCGTTGAGCGACACGCCGCCGGCGGGGAGCGACGCCGGCACCTCGCTCACCGACGGAATCCCGCTGCCGCGGCCGCGCACGGCGATCACGACCGCCCCCGCGACGACGACGAGCGCAACCATCAGCAGCGCGCGGGAGAGGCCGCTCACGATTCGATGGTGACGAGCGTTCCGACCGGCGTGTACGGCCAGACCTGCTCCGCCGCCGTGTAGGGAAGCTCGACGCAGCCGAGACTCTGCGGCGTCCCGTACGACGCGCGCGGGAAGGCGTGGAGCGCGTCGCCGCCGTGGAAGTAGCTGATCCAGCGCACGCCCGGGTCGTTGTAGTGCGAGCCGTCGGGGTTCGTCCCGCTCATCGTCCCCGAGGAGATGTGCTCGAAGACCGGCCACGTCCCCTGCGCCGTCGGCGCGGACGCGATGCCGGTGTTGCCCGGCGAGGTGAGGATGACCTTGCCGTCGTGCCAGAGGTTCATCGACTGCGGGATCGTCTCGTGGACGAAGACGTAGTTGTAACCGCCGAGCCGGCGCTGGTCGTCGAGGTCGGCGCGGAGGAGCGCGCGCCAGACGGCCGGGCCGGCGACGCCGTCGGTCGCGAGGCCGCGGTCGTCCTCGAACGCCATCACCGCGCCTTCGGTGACGACGTTCCAGCTCCCCTCCTTCCAGAGCCGCTGCAGCGAGGCCGGCGTGTTCGGGAAGCGCCAGGAGAAGACTCCCTGCGGCGGCGTCGCGGCGGCCGCGAGCTCGGCGGCCTGCGTCTTCGCCGGCCCGCCGCTCCACCGCAGCGGGAGATAGCCGAGCCGCGCGAGGATCTGCTGCAGGCGGAGGGTCGAGCCCGGCTCGACCTGCCACGTGACGGTGCGGCCGGGGAGGTGCACGCGGAGCGCTCCGCCGATCGGAAGGCCGAGCGCCGCCGGCTGGAACTCGAGCGTGTGCGCGTCGACCTGTGTCCATCTGCCCGGCGTCGCGGGGACGAGCTTCGGCAGCTTCGAGCCGAGCGCCTCGGAGACCGGCTCGGCGAACGTCAGCGTCAACGTGCTCGACGGCGCGACGCGGGTGTTCGGCGCGGGATCGGCGACGACCTGGACGCGAGCTCCCGGCGTGAACCACGAGACGCGTACCGGCTGCGAGAGCGACTCCCAGGGGCGGACGGCAGCCGCGACGGTCGTCGCGCCCGCGGCCGTGCTGCCGGACGCGACGACGCCGAGCGGCACGACGGCTCGGACGTCCAGCCGCTGCACGCGCCCGCCGATCGCGACGCGGCTGACGGGCGTGTCGAAGCGGATCGCCACGGCCGACCCCTCCGCCGGCCGCAGGAGGGTCTGGCGGACGTGCGCGACCGGCGTGACGACGCTGACCGTGCGCTCGACCTGGCGACCGACGAGCCAGCCGATCCAGCCCGGCCGGCGCAGATCGACGGTGACCGTCAGCTTCTCGCCGGGCGCGAGGCGCTCGAGCGGCCAGATCGTGTCGTGGCTGACGCGGACCGCGAGCGGCTTCCCGTGCGGATCCACGACCGAGACGCTCTCGACGTGGCCCGCGAAGCCGGGCAGCGAGATTCCCGCGAGGCCCGTGCTCGAGGCGCCGACGGCTCCCTGCGGCCAGGCGAGCAGCGCGGCGGCCGCCGCACCTCCGGCGAGGAGCGCTACGACGAGCGCCCCGATGACCCAAGCGCGCGCAACCACGAAATCAGCGTAGCCTCCGACGTCATGCGGGAGCTGTCGCGCGACGAGATCGAGGACTTCCTCCGCAGCCAGCGGATCGCGCGGCTCGGCTGCCACGCCGGCGGCGAGACGTACGTCGTCCCCGTCATCTACGCCTATGAGGACGGCGCCGTCGTCACCGTCACGACCGAGGGCCGCAAGACGGCGATGCTGCGCGAGAACCCCCGCGTCTGCGTCGAGGTCGACGAGTACGACGCCGACGCGAAGGGGAGCTGGCGCAGCGTCATCGCCCAGGGCGCCTCGGAGGAGCTCGCAGGGGACGAGATCGAGGCCGCGCTGGCGCTTCTGCGGGAGCGTTTCGCCCGCACGGCGGGCCGTCAGGCCGGGCCGCGGCCGCTCAGTCCGGGTACCGTGGTCCTACGGATTCGACTCGAGGACCTATCCGGCCGGGCCATGGAACGGTGATTTCTCGCCGCTGAGCAGGACTTAAGAGTTTGTTCGGAAAGAGCAAAATCCCCATGTTTGGGAATGGACTTCCGTGCAACGCCGTTCTATAACTTCGTAGGGCGGCACAAAGATCGCGGGAAACCGCGCAACCACGCCGCCCAGGGCGCCGCAATCCGGCAGCCCACCTTGAGCGAAAGGAACACAACTGAACGAGACCATTCACCTGCACGACCTCTCGCCTGCCGAGCGCCTGCTCGAGGAGGCCGCCGAGCGCGGTTTCGTCGAGGAGAAGGACATTCAGGCTCTCGCCGACGAGCACGAGCTGACCGAGGACGACCTCGCTGGCCTTCGCGTTGCGCTCGAAGAGCGTGACGTCGTCGTGCGCGACGAGACGCCCGAGGAGACGCGCCCGGTCGCAGCCGCGCCGGTCACGGGCACGCTCGACCCGCTGCAGCTCTTCATGGACGCCGCGGGCCGCCACAAGCTGCTCACGGCTGCGGACGAGGTTGCGCTCGCGAAGCGCATCGAGAAGGGCGATCTCGCGGCGAAGGAGAAGATGATCAACTCCAATCTCCGCCTGGTCGTCTCGATCGCGAAGCGCTACCAGGGTCACGACGTTCCCCTCCTCGACCTGATCCAGGAGGGCGTCATCGGCCTTAACCGCGCCGCCGAGAAGTTCGACTGGCGCAAGGGCTACAAGTTCTCGACCTACGCGACCTGGTGGATCCGCCAGGCATGCCAGCGCGCGGTCGCGAACCAGTCGAAGACGATCCGCATCCCGGTGCACGTCCAGGAGCGCCGCATCAAGCTCAACCGCGCCTCGGCCGAGCTGCAGGCAAAGCTGGGTCGCGAGGCGACTCCGGAGGAGCTCGCCCAGGCGACTCGGCTCAAGCTCGAGCACGTCGTCGAGGCACTCGACGCGGTCGACTCGGTCTCCCTGAACCAGGGCCTCGGCTCGGACGGCGACTCGGAGCTCGGCGACCTGTTCGCCGACGAGTCGACGGTCGATCCCGCCGAGGAGGCAGTCGAGTCGGTCCGCCGGCAGCGCGTCCAGCGCGCGGTCGCGGACCTGCCCGAGCGCCAGCGGCGCATCATCGAGCTTCGCTTCGGCTTCGAGTCCGAGCCGGCCTCGCTCGAGACGATCGGCA